>PDZX01000141.1 GCA_002753185.1 Magnetococcales bacterium WMHbin3 | reverse complement strand
GCACTCCCCCCTCGCAAAGCGCCCAATCCCCCAAGACCCTATTGTCCACCCCGCACCGGCCACACGTAGGTGGTGGCGCTCTTGGTGCTGACGTTCACGAAGCCGTCGTCGAGGTACACGTACCAGGCGACGGAACCACTGGTAGCGTAAGAGGAACTCGACCAGTAGTAGTTGCTCTGCACACCAGAGAACGGATGACCAGAAGGCAAGGCAGGGCTAATCTGGCTCCTATCCACCAGGCTCTTCAACTCAACCTTGTTGGGCAACCGCCAATCCCCCGCCTTGGAGCTGTCCGTCAAACCACAGGCCCCGCTCGCCAGGGTGTTGGCCGAGGTGAGGGCATTGGCCCAGGTTTGTGTATCGAAGCAGTTGGCGTTTTTCAACCAGATCAACCCGGTCAGATTGTCAGTGACCGTGCCATTGCCGTTGTCGGTGAAACGGGGCGTAGGCCAGGCAACCCCCTTCTGCAACGCACCATCCTGACCCGTACCGCCGCAGGATATCGCTGCGCTGGTTGTGCCGGTTGGGTCAGAACAAGTGGTCTGTCCGGTTCTGGGCAGAGGAGCCGAGCCTGTCACTGTCGTCGTTGTCGTTGCTTTGTCGTTCAAGGTGACCGTCAGCGTGCCGATGGTTCCCACGCTGGCGTAGGTCGGATTGCCCAGGGTCAGGATCATGGTCTTGCCGCCGCCGCTCAGGGCGGTGAAATCGATCATGCCGCCCAGGGTTCCTGCCGGAACGGTCACCGGCGAGGTGGTCGAGAGGGCATAATCCGTCCCGGCCTTGGCTGTCCCCGCAATGGTGAAAGGAACGGATACGTTCACACTGCTGGCCTTGGACAGGGAAAACGGCACCGCGACCTTGTCGCCCGGGTAGTTCGTCAGACTGGCCGTGGTGAACTGTACGACCGGTTCAGCGGCAACAACGCCGGCGGAAGGATTGTTGGCCAGCGTTTCGTTGGTGACGTTGGTGACAGGTTGCGTGTTGCCTGTGGGCGGACTGGAAACAGGATCGCTGCTGCCACCGCTCACCGGGGCGACACGAACGAATGTTGTGGAACCCGGGCTGTCGTCCGATGCGACGAACGAGTTGCCACTGATGATGATTCTATCTGTGCCAACAGGGTGGGAAGCGCCACCCTGTCCATTGGTGTCCACGATCAATCCAACAGAAAGGACTCCCGTGGAGGCGTTCCATTTGTAGGTGCCAAACTCGACGCCATTTGTAACATTTGGATCTACGGTGTTTTTCTCGGCCAGGAAATAATACCCGTTGTTGAAGAAAGTCACGACAACAGAGTAGGTCTTGTTCGCATCCGTGGCATACCAGGAACCCACCAGAGCGTTGCTCGGGTCGCTGACCAGGCGGATCAGATTTGATGGCGGATCGGTAGCCGAAGTGGATGAATCCGTATACGTCGCGACATCGCCGTTGAACTTGACGATTCCTGGCCCTTTGGTCAGGGAATCGCTCAACCCCCAGGTGCCATTGGTATCCACCTCCACTTTCGTGGCGGCCAACTTGCCGGTGGCGGCATCCCAGGAGTAGCTGCCCAACTCCACGCCGGTAAACCCACCTCCATCCGTTGGTCCTGTCTCGGCATGAACGTAAGTGCCGTCGCTCAGGAAGGTGATGACCCCGCTGTTCCCCCACGCGTCGTTCAGGGAATACCAGGTACCCAGGAGCGTGTCACTGGCTTTGCTCGTGCGAAGGGGGGGGGCTGCGCTTGGCGGCTCGACGATGGTGACGGTCACCGTCGCCACGTTGGAGCTCAACTTGCCATCGCTGACCTTGAAGGTGAAACTATCCGTGCCGGTGATGTTGGTGTTGGGGGTGTAGGTGATGGCCCCACTGGTGGGGTTGATAAAGGTTGCACTCCCTTTGGACCCGTTGGTCACGATGCTGTAGGTCAGGGCATCGCCGTCCGGGTCGGAGGCCGTCACGGCTTGCGGCGGACGACCCAGGAGGGTGAGACCGGAGAATGAGGTGTTTTTGGTGATGCTCAACGATCCACCGCTGGCGACCGGCGCCCGGTTGACGGCCCCGGTGTTGGTGGAGGTCGTTGTCGCGGCAATGGCTGTCGCACTGCTCCCCTGCAACTGACCGAGCAGGTCGCCGGTGGTGACCAAAACGCCACTCACGGCGTTGGTCAGAATGGTGGTCGCTGCCGCCTGGGTGGTGGCAAGGACATTGGCAGTCAATGTCTGTGCGGCCTCCGAGGCTTTGCTCCCGACCGTGATGGCCTGATACTTTTGCTTGAGATCGACGAAGGCCGCGTTGGTCTTGTCCAACACCAACACGCTGTCGACCCCCGTCATCCCCTGCTGCTTCAGGGCGCTTGAGACCGGTAGAGCCGCAAGGCGGATCGCAATATCGCTGGCGCTGACTTTGCTGCCTTCGACGGCGTTGACGGTCGCGGCCAAGGCTGTCGCCAGGGCGGTCTTGACCTCGCTGGCGCTCATGACGGCGCCGCTGTTTTTGGTGACAGAGAGCTGGTTGCTCACCACCTCCGTGGCCACCTGGGCCGCCTGCACCTGCACGACGGCGATCAACTTGTCTACGCTGATCCCGGCAAGATCCGAGGTGGAAACGGCAGAGGCCACGCCTGCGACCCTCTTTTTGCCGTCAACATAACCGTCGGACATATCTTCGCCCAGCAATTGGAGAACCCTGGCCGGGGTGACGGTGGTTCCCCCCGTGCCGGTGACGGAACGGGCGGTGCGGCGGGCCATTTCACCCAGCGCCTCGGAGGCCATGGCCACGGAGGAGGCCACCGCTGCGGTGACCGGCGTGGTGATGAGGTCGATCTGGCTGTTCTCCCCATCGACGCCGAAGCCGAGCTGTTTGATCATCTGGCTGGACATGGACGTCACATCCGTCGCCTTGACCAGGGAGAGCCCGCCGACGGCATTTTCAACCGCCGCCGTCACCAGGGTGGTGAGGGGGGAGGCGTTGGCCGTGGTCTGGGATGCAGAGGTGACCAGGGTGGTCATGGTGAAGGGGATCGTCTCGCCGGTCACGGTGTCCACACCGTCCGTGCCCACTTCAATCTTCCAGGGCATGGGTTGGTTTCCGGGTACGGAGACCGAGTAGGTGCCATCGGCGAGAGTCTTGGCCGTTGCCCCGGCGATAACGCTACCATCCGCATTCTTGACCGTCACGGTGGCGCCGCTCACCGGGCCATCCAAAGCCGCACCCTTCACCGTGACCGGAGCGCTGCTGCCCGAAGAGGCGCCACTGCCGCCATCGCTGCCGCCGCCTCCACATCCCCCGAATGTCCACGCGCTCAGGAGCGCCAAAATCCACAGCCGTTTTTTCATGAAATGTCCCTCAAAATGAGCCTGTTCCAAACGTCATTTCCATTTTTCCGACGCCAACGCCAAAGCACCCGACAACGCATCGGGCTCCAGGGGGCTGGCTCCCTGGCAGGTCAAGGGCAGCGCCCTTGCGGGGTTCGGGGCGAAGCCCCAACAGAGTCTTCCATGTCAAACCCTTCTTGAAAGATTGCCGGATAGTTACCCATTTGCAACGGGGGACTGTACTGGACATTTTTTGATAAGTCACCACCAAAACGGGGCAGACCTGTAATAATATAAATTATATATTAAGATATAAATATCGTGGGATTGCAGGGGCGGGGGGAGTCTGATTTCAAGTCTTTGGGCAGCTTTTCAGCCATATTCTGTCTGCAACGCCGCCGTCGCCTCCGCATCGATCTCCATGCCTGCGGGCTTGGGCCCAAAATCCGCCGCAATCTCCGCCAGGGATCGGTTGACCTGGGGGTGCAGCAGGTCGGGCGCCAACTCCGCCAGGGGCAAAGCCAGGAAGGGCCGGCGCAAAATCTCCGGGTCGGGAATGCTCAAAGGGGGCTCCTCGACGATCTTCCTGCCCATCAGGGCAATGTCCAGATCCAGGGTGCGCGGGCCATCTTTGGAAAGTTCGCCACGGTTGCGCCGGCATTCAGCCTCGATCTTCCGCAACATTGCCCGCAACGGCCACGGCTCCATGGGGCGTGCGAGACACAGGGCGCCGTTGAGAAAATCCGGCTGATCCATCAGACCGACCGGCCTGGTGCGATAGACCGTGGAGACCGCCACAATACCCAACTCCTGGTGACAACGCCGCAGGCCATGTATCAGGTTGGGCAGGGGGTTCAGATTGGCGCCGAAGGCGATCAAGATTGGAGCATCCATGGTCGTCTCGCTTGCACAGAAAGGATCTTTTGTAGTAACTATTCAGCACCCGACCACGAATCGGGATCCAGGGGGCTGGCTCCCTGGCAGGTCCAGGACAGAGTCCTGGTGGGGTTCGGGGCGAAGCCCTGACAAAGGCTTTCAT
>PDZX01000140.1 GCA_002753185.1 Magnetococcales bacterium WMHbin3 | reverse complement strand
TCCAGTCCGGGGATCGGATTGGAGAGTTCGATGATGCCCGACTCGTTGAACGTCGCCTCGGTCGCGGCCACCCCGACGGAGGCGTTGTGCGCGGCGATGACGCGGGTGACATACACCTTGTTGGGGTGGGCCACCTCCCGCGCATGGATGAGCCATTCCGCCGCCAACTCCTGTTCCATGACGATGGAATCGACGGTGGTCTGACCCGTGACGACGGGCGGGTGGGTCTCGACACGGGTGGCGCCGATCACCTCATCCAAGGCGCTGATGGCCTCCTCCAGGCTGGTGCCCTGGCCGATCACCTTGGTGCTGAGGTAAAGCGGAGCCTCGTTGCCGACATCCTTGCCCACGAAGGAGAGCAGGTAGCCGACCTCCTGGTCCAACTGGCTGATCGCCTCGTTGAGGGTCGCGTGCTGCTCGACCACCACCGTGGAGGCATAGAGCGGCACCTCCTCGCCGGGCGTGGTGCCCATGAAGGAGAGGAGATCCCCCATCGAGGCGTCCAACTGACCGATGGCGGTCTCCAGGTTGGCACCCTGGGTCACCACATCGGTGCTGGCATAGCTGGGCAGCTCCGCGCCATCGCCGGACTTGCCGACGAAGGTCTGGAGGAAACCGCTCTCCGTGGTATTGGACTGACCCTGTTTCACCCACAGATGGTCGCTATTGAAGGAGTAGACCGCACCTTTTTCGGCGCCCTCCTGGAC
Source organism: Magnetococcales bacterium WMHbin3 (assembly GCA_002753185.1). Classification (GTDB taxonomy): domain Bacteria; phylum Pseudomonadota; class Magnetococcia; order Magnetococcales; family Magnetaquicoccaceae; genus Magnetaquiglobus. Next base: position 3,664 of record PDZX01000140.1, on the reverse strand, counting down.
GTAGACGGTGTCGCCCACATGGTTCTGGAGGGTCACCCCCTTGATCGTGCGCGGGGCGACCGGTTCGAACCCGCTGCGGGCTGCGGAGCCACCGGAGAAGGCGGTCAACGGGATGGGGGTGGGCATCGGGGTGGTCGGATCCGCGCCAGCGGCGATCTGTTCCTCCGTCAGATCGGGACAGTGCATGCGGACCAGGTTGGCGGTGTCCACGGCCTCGATGGCCCGGATCACGTCGAGAACCGTCGCCGTGGAGAGACCGGCGCTGTTCTTGAGGTTCACGGCGATGGCATTGCCGGTGATGGTGCAGGTGGTCTCGGTGGCATCGAGCGGGTTGTCGGTCGTGGCCACGAAGGTCAGGGCGTTGCCGGCGCTGGTGTCGCTGGTCACCGGCAGGATGGAGCGCAGTTCGTAGACGAACGAACCCGCCGGATTGGCCGAGGTGGGATCCATGGCCACGCGGGCCGGCGGATAGAATCCGACATCGAAGATGGATCCCTGGGTGTCGGAAAGCCGCGCGCACAACACCCGCAACGGCAGATTGGGCAAGGCGAGAGCGGCGGTTCTGGCCTGCGCCAGGGTCATCTCCCCGGTGTTGGCGGCAGGTCCATGGAGGTGGTCAGCGTGGCCCACTTGTCCGGACCGGCGCCGATGGTGGTCTTGCGATACCACTTCCCGGAGTCCTGGGCGATGGCCAGGGAACCCACGGACAGGCTGTCCGCCAGTTCACCCGACGGAGCGGACGGGAATACCTGGAATTGAACCTTGCCATCCAGATCCAACCCGCCCTTGATACGAAACGGTGCGACAGTACCCATGATGTGAAACTCCTTATGATTGTGCTGATCAGTTTGGCGAAATGCCGTTCAGACAAAAACTCCGATTCTCATGGTGCTCACCTCCAACAGCCCGTCGTAAAACGACGTGAACACCATCCGCGCTTCCTCCCCGTCCACCTCGAAATCGATCTGGTAGCCGATGGAGTCCGCATCCCCCTTGATTGCGTATTCCGTGAAGTCGATGGTCCCTCCCTTGATGAAAGCGTTGATCTCGCTGCCGACCCCCAGGCCATTGGTGTGGTCCAGGATGGTCAGCAGCCACTTGACCAGCCGGTACTGCCCGGAGATCGCCACCCGGTCGACAACGGTGGGGCGATTCCGGGCAATGCCGCTCACACGCCTGGGATTCTCCCCAAACGGCAAGCCTCCGGTTGATTGCAAAACGACTGGTGCAGAGAAATTCAGGACCTCATCCCGCACCACGACCCGGATCGGCTGTAAGCCGACCGTGACCTTGATCCCGATTTCGGCCATGGTTCACGATCCATTGGTGATGTCTGCCAGGACGTTGATCTGACCACTCAAGAGCGTGGTCACGACGGGTGGAGAGCCGGGGGCGACGAGCTGCATGTCGTAGAGATAGATCCCCGGCTCGATGGTTCTGGTCTCATCGGAGGTCAGGGTGAGCACTCCTGCACCGAGCAGGGACGCATCCCCCGCTGGAAACACGACCCGTTTCTGAAACACGGCCTCGCTGTCCGGATCGCCCGCCGACCGTTTCATCGTGAACCACCATGCGTGGCCGCTGATGTCGATGGGCACGTTGTCGCTCGTGGTGATCTTCAAGGGAAACACTTGAGTATCGCCCCGGTAGAAAAAGAAATGTTCGATGTTCGGATGGCGCGCCATGGTCAAAACCCCGCAAACGGATTCTGCCGACGCACCAGATGCAGGGAAGCCATGCCCACCCCGTTCGTCCGCACCTCCTGGATGCGGTAGGCCACTCCATCGATCACTACCTCGTCACCGGCCAGGGGGTCGAAGCCGAGATCGGCGATCCTGATCTCCAGGGTCTGTCTGGGCACGACGGCTGGTACTCCGGACCCTCCGTCCCCCAGGATGACGACCTCCTCCAACCGGTCGTCGAAGATCCCGGTCAAAGCAACGGGTATCCCCGCCAGCTCCAGGCGGGTTTCCATGGCGGGGGTGTAGGTCACCGGGACTCCGTAGAGGGAGAGGCATGCCTGATTGGCCAGGCCAACCAGATTGGCCCAACGACTCACGCCACCGCTCCGTTCAAGCGCACCCGGGTGGTGTTATCCCCGATGGCGGCGGCCACGATGGCGCAGCCGATCAGGGTGTTGGTACCTACCGTGGTGGTGACGTTCTTGGCGGTGTTGTCCCAGAAAACCTTGGCCCCCTGGGTGATGGCGAGATTGGCCTTGGGCAGATCCACCACGCCGGTGGTGATCATTTCCATGTTGGTGTTGATGGCGGCGGTGGAGATGGCGACGCCGAACAAAGCGCCGACCAGCAGGCCATCCCCGCTGTTGACGGCAACAGGGGCGACTACCGTGACGGTATCGCCCGGTTGGATCCAATTTTTCATCGTTTTTTATCCTTTGGGTTGTAATGTGTCAGGAGGGGTTAAGCGAAAGAAACAACCAGGCTACGCAGCCTTGTCCAACAGCCATGCGTTGACCCGGTCCAGCAGCTCTGGGAAGGTGGTCAGGAAATAGTGCGGCTGGGTCTCTCGCTCATTCTGGGGAGAGATCAGGTTCTTCCCATATTTTTGGCCGGCCTCGGTCAAGGATTTGAACTTGTTGACTCCTCCCTTGGTTCCCGGACGGGTTTTTTCCTCCAGGACGCCGAGGGCCACCAGAATGGTGTTGGCCTTGACGGCGGACAGATTGCTGCCATGTTCCTTGAGCAATTCCGTCAGGCTCTTGGTAGCTTGCTCGTCGGTATAGCCGGGCAAAAACGTCGAAGGCCTGTGATGGAGTTGAGCGATCCGGCCATACATGGCGATCTGTCCCGCTTCGGAGACACGCAGCGAGTCCGCTACGAAGCGGGCGATGGTCAGATCAGCCACCAGGCCAGGATCCGGCGAGACCATTGAAGTCATGGTTGGCAAGGCTTTGAGCCGTTTTTCGCAGTCGATGAAGTATTGGCGTGCCTCCTTTCCTTTCTCATTGCGCTCCATCATGGAGAGGTGCTTGGCCATGTCGAGGGAGATGAAGTAATCCTTGGGCGGACGGCCACGTTCAACATTACCATCATTTTCTCCCAAATTTGGGATAAAATCATTTGTAATATAATCCTCTCCATCAGCAAAGCCACCCTGGTCGATTCGTTCTTGCATCCAGGTGGTAAATCTTTTTCCGATCCTCAAAAACGCATGAAGATCACGTGCGTTCACGGTTTGGATGATTTCGCCACCGATGCGGGTCATGGTGATGTTGATCAGATCGTTCATTGTTTTCCTCATAAACGTGGAAGGATGCGTTGTTCTTACAGTCCGGGGTTTTTGTACATGCCGCGCCAGTCGATGGCCTTGGCACCGAAATCGAGACGGGCCTTGATCTCCACCCCATCCACGTCGAAGCCGACGCGGGTTTCGATGTAGACGCCGTTCTGGCCGTCCAGGTACGCATATTCGACGGTGTCGATCTGGCCGGGATTGGCGGACAAGAACCATGCGGTGCTGCTGGTGGCATCCAGGCGGGGTTCCGCGATCACGGTCAGGGTGCGCAGGGATTGCGGTACAACGTCACTGGACTTGGCCGGGATCATGTTGACGGCGAGCAACTGCTCGGCGGTCACCTCCAGGGCGGCGGGGACGAGGATGAAGGCAGGCCGGACATTGATGGTGGTCAGGCCGTCGATGC
>PDZX01000139.1 GCA_002753185.1 Magnetococcales bacterium WMHbin3 | reverse complement strand
TCCCGGTCATAGACGAGGACGTCGTGGGATTCGGGGCGATAATAGACAGCCCCGGACTTTCCATCCTTCTCCATGGATCCCTCCCGGCGGAATGGCATCCCATGCCGCACCACCAGGTTGACCCGTTGGCCATGATCGAACAGAAAGACCCGGCATCCCCTGCCGCGTTTCTTTTCCTCGAACCAATCGTCCATGTCGGTTTGCAGTGCCTGCAGGGTGGTCACGGAAGGCAGATGGAAGGGACCTTGCCACTCCGGATGACCCTGAAAATAGAGAAACGAACGGGCACGGTTGATGAAGACCTTGGCATGCTGGCGTTCGAGCAGCCCGCGATCCTTGAGAAACACCTGCACGGCGATATCCGCCGGGCTGGAGTCGGGATCGAAGGCGATCTCCAGGCCGTTGTCCCTGGCCGCATCCAACAGCCGGTCCATGCCGTCCGGGTTTGCCATCTCATGAATGAGGTAGAGGGACTCCAGCAGATCGCGCGGTGCCGCGTCGTTCAGGTTCATCAGGACGGCGGCCAGCCGCGTGCAATCGATGCCGCCACCATGAACTGGCGGATTCAGACCCTGGCTTGCCAGGAATTCCCGATGGGGGGCCATGAACATGGCCAACCGCGCCGGATCGACGGCTTTCAGGGTGTCGGGGTTGGCGAAACGACGCGGATTGTAAGTGGCCATGCCGGTTTCTCCTCAAGAGGTGGATGTTGTCTTGCCACGCACCGCCAGGACTTTCCCCAGGATGCGTAAATTATCTTCCGGACCCACCACGATGGGCTGGTAGGCCGGATTGGCGGGTCGCAGTTCCACGATATCCCCGGCGACATACAACCGTTTGACCGTGGCTTCATCTTCCAGCAGGGCAACGACAATATCGCCATTTTCCGCGATGGGTTGACGACGGACGATCACCAGATCTCCGTCGGCGATGCGGGCGTCGATCATGCTGTCGCCCTTGACCTGCAGAGCGAAGCAAGTGCCGCGCACCACATGCGCCTCCATCAGGACCTCACCGATTTGGTTTTCCATGGCCAGAATGGGCACTCCGGCGGTCACCGTCCCGATGATGGGCACGGAGATCAGTTCCATGATCCGTGGCGCGGGATCCACGATTTCCAGGGAGCGTGCCTTGCGGGGGATGCGTTTCAGCAACCCCTTTTCGATCATGGCCGCGATCTGTTCATGAACGCTGGGCGCGCGGATGCCCAGAATGCTCCCCAACTCCTGCACGGTGGGGGAGATGCCGTTCGTTTCGATATACTCACGGATGGCGATCAACATGCGCTCCTGGGCGGGAGTCGCGCCATCCATGGGTTTTGCCCCACCACGCCCGCGTCGTTGCTGGCTTTCCGTCATGGTGCTCCTCCATGGTCTGGGAACGGATTGTCAAACATGATGCGCCTTAATAATATTAGGATGGAGCGGAAAGGTCAAGACAGATTCGCATCTGTAAAAAAATTCCGACAGATCGCTGCGCATCCCGGTATGTAAGGGGTATGAACGTCATCCTATCGCCAATGAGGAAACCCATGATCACCACCACCCACCCCGACCACATGACCGCCGAGGAGCGCCTGGACGAGGCCGCCGCCATTCTCGCCACCGCCATCCGACGCCTCAAAGAAAAACGAAAAACAGAGAAAATTCCAGTTGATAAGTCGCCAGACCAATGCCCTTATGGTCAAAAAACAACCAGAGGAGGACGGGCATGAACAATATCAGCGTGATCAAACAGGTGGCGGCCCTACCGGGCATGAGCATGGAGGAGTTGAAGAAGATGTGGACGGATCTGCACAAGGCCGATCCGCCGTCTTTCAACCGGATGTTCCTGGTACGGAGGCTGGCGCACCGCATTCAGGAGTTGTCCCTGGGCGGGATGGATGCGCAGTTGGAAAAGCGGTTGGAGCGGATCGACGCCGGGGATGAGAGTGCCCTGCAGGAACGCAAACCGCCTGGGGAGCGGCTTCTGCCCGGAACCCGGTTGGTCCGGGAGTGGAAAGGGGTGGAGCACTGCTGCATGGTGATGGAGGACGGCTTCGAATACCAGGGGCGCAAATTCGGGAGCCTGTCGGCGGTGGCCAACTTCATCACCGGCACCAAGTGGAATGGCTTTACGTTTTGGGGGTTGAAGAAACAGGAGGTGAAAAAATGACCATCAAGAAACCAATGATACCAAAGGTGCGCTGCGCTGTCTACACCCGGAAATCCACGGACGAGGGGTTGGAGATGGAGTTCAACACCCTCGACGCGCAGCGTGAGTCGTGCGAGGCCTACGTCGCCTCCCAGAAGTCGGAGGGGTGGTTCCTGGTCTCCGACCGCTACGACGACGGCGGTTTCTCCGGCGGCAACCTGGACCGGCCCGCCTTGAAACGTCTGCTCGCCGACATCGAGGCCGGGCGCGTGAACGTGGTCGTGGTCTACAAAATCGACCGGCTGACCCGCTCCCTGCTGGACTTCGCCAAGCTGGTGGAGGCGTTCGACAAACGGCAGGTGACGTTCGCCAGCGTCACCCAGTCCTTCAACACCACCACCTCCATGGGGCGGTTGACCCTGAACGTGTTGCTCTCATTTGCGCAATTCGAAAGAGAAATTTCCGCCGAGCGGATCCGGGACAAGTTCGCGGCCTCCAAGCGCAAGGGGATGTGGATGGGCGGCCATGTCCCCCTGGGCTACGAGGTGCGCGAGCGCAAGCTGGTGATCGTGCCGGGCGAGGCCGAGACCGTGCGCTTCATCTTCCGGCGGTTCCTGGAGGGCGGTTCGGTCACCTTGATGGTCAAGGAGTTGGCCGACTCTGGGGCCAAGGGCAAGAACGGTAGTCCGATGGACAAGGGGTACATCTACCGGATCCTGGCCAACCGCCTCTATGTGGGGGAGATTGCCATGGGCACCGAGAGTTTTCCCGGCGAACACGAGGCGCTCATCGACCGTGACACCTGGGAGAGGACGCATGCGCTGCTGGAAACCAACACCCGCCGCCAGATGAGCAATCGGGTGCAGAGTCCGGCCCTGCTCAAAGGCATCGTCCGTTGCCACCATTGCGACCGGGCCATGAGTCCCACCTTCACCCGCAAGCCAGGCAGCCGGATGTACCGCTACTACACCTGCCAGAATGCCTGCAAGAACGGCCACGCCGCCTGTCCCATGCGCACCGTGGCCGCAGGCGAGATCGAGGCGGTGGTGACCGCGCAGGTTCGCGCCATGCTGCGCGCGCCGGAGATGGTGGTCAAGACCTGGAACGCGGACGACGGCATCTCCGAACGCGACGTGGTCGAGGCGCTGCGGCGGCTTGATCCGGTGTGGGATGAACTCTTCCCGGTGGAGCAGCAGCGACTGGTCAAACTGCTCATCGCCAGGGTGGACGTGGAGAAGACCGGGGTCAAGGTGCATCTGCGCGCCGAAGGGCTTGGCACCCTGGCCCGCGAACTGAACGACATCGGCAACCATCGGGAGGAAGCGGCATGAAGGCGGAAATGAGCAGGGACGGCAAGACCATCGTCGTCACCATTCCCATGCTGATGAAACGGCGCGGGGGACGCAAGCTGATCATCGCCCCGCCGGGCATGGAGGAGACCGCCCGGCCACGGGACGAGACCCTGGCGAAACTGGTGGCCAAGGCGCACCGTTGGTTGCGCCAGTTGGAATCCGGCCAGTGCGCCTCCATGCGGGCCATCGCCGAGCAGGAGAAGATTGACGAATCCTACGTGGCCAAGGTGTTGCGCCTGACGATGCTCGCCCCGGACATCATCGAGGCGATCCTGAACGACCGCCACCCGGACGTGTTGACATGGCGCGAACTGGCCAAGCCGTTTCCCATGGAATGGGAGCGGCAGCGAGAAGTGTGGGGGATCGGCACACCTCCCGATCAATCTCATTAATTTACTTGAGTCATCAGAAAAGTCTGTCTATGGTGCGGTATCCTTCTCAACCACCCGCACAGGATCCGCACCATGGACAGCCCATATTCCCTGAATTTGCAACAAGTTGATACCATCAGCCATAGCCTGGACAAGGCCCTGGCCGTAGCCCGCATGGTGGCCGATTGTGGCACTGCCGCCCGTCCGGCCCCGGAGGATCTGCCGCCCGTCGCATCCCTGTTCGTGGTCATGCAGGTGATCGTCGATGAACTGGAGCAGATTGATGAGGTCATGGGATCACTCCGGAGAGGATCCCTTGCGCCCGCTGCAGATTGAACATTCCATCTTTCCATCCATCCTCGGGCAGATTATCATTGCCAACCAATCCGTTGCCGACAAAGGCGTGACCCGTGCCGTCTCCAGCGGGTCACGTCTGCGATCTTTCTTGCCACCTTGATGGAACCGATGCCTACCACCACCAAAGCCGACCTGGTTGCCGCTGTCCACGAAAAGAGCGGGTTGAGTCTGCCGCGTTCGACCACGCTCGTCGAGCAGGTGTTCGAGACCATCGTCCGCG
>PDZX01000138.1 GCA_002753185.1 Magnetococcales bacterium WMHbin3 | reverse complement strand
CCTGGCCCGGTTCGCGGCGTCTTCCTGCATCATGACGCGGCGTTGTTGGTATTGTTCGTCCAGCTTTTGGGTGGTCTCCTCGAACGCCTGAATGGAAATGTCGGCCAGGAGTTTCCAGGACCGGGTCTCATCGTCCACCGCCTGTTTCAGCTTCTCCCGGTGCTGCCCCAGGGCCTGGTTGTATTTGCCCAATTGCTGATCGGCAACGCCGATGGCGTCCACCATGGCCTTTTTCGCGGCAGCGGCGGGTCCGGTCAAGGCAACGGAGAATTGTTTGAACTGATCGGCAAGCGTGGAGGTCTTCGCGGTCGCTGCCTCAGCCTCCTTGGCCATGGCGCGGTAAAGGGTCACGACCTGATCCTTGACCGCCGGATCGGCATGAATGCCGTCCATGGCACGGCCCAGGTCCTCGACGGACAGCCCGGCCTTGTGCGCTTCCTCCAGCAGGGATTTCATCCCGCTTTTGGTGTCGCCCAAATGGCGGCGCAGTTCTGCCCCCTTGGCAATATTGTCGTCGTAGGTGCCGGTCAACTTGTTGAGCCACAGCCAAAACTTTTGCGTTTCAGTCAATGCCGCTCCCGTACCGATACCGTACCAGTTGCGCAAACTTTCAGTATAGGATCCCATCTCCTTCCTGGCCTCGCCGAAAGCGCGGGACTGGGCATCCAGTTGCAGGGCCAGGGTTTGGCGGTCCTCTTTTTTCAGCAGATCAAGGTAGGTCTTGAGCTTTCCGGCATTGTCGCTGGCGGCGTTTCCAACTCTGGCGAGAATCCGCCCTTGCTCATCCAGGGATTGATTGGCGTCGGGCAGGATGGCCGCCAGTTTCTCCTCGGCCTCGGTATGCTCCTTGGTGCCGGGTTGGGTGGTCTCCAGAGTTTTTTTCAACGCCTCCAGAGTCTTGATCTTTTCCGTCATCGCCTCTCGGCTTTTGCCCAGGGCAGCGGCGTTCTCCATAAGGGCCGGAACACTGGAAGAGGTGGCCTTGCCGAAGGCATACATGGCAGCAGCGGCAGCGGTCAGGGCCAACCCGGTCGGGGTCATTGCGAATGTCATGGCTACCGCCGCAACCGCACGCAGCGGCAAGACCAGAGCAATAGCCTCGGCTCGCATCATGGACCATAGCAACCGGATCGCCCCAAATCCGGCCATGGCCGTAATGGCGGCGACCGCTCCGGCAGAAAGGCCGGGGAATTCCCGGGTCAGAGCAGCCAAACCATGCCCAAGTCCCGCCACACCTTGGGCGGCTAAATTGACGGCGGGCAGGAAGGCATTGCCCAGATTGACGCCAGCCTCGGAAATGGCGTTCTTCGCCAGTTGCAACTGAGCCTCGGTGGTCTTGATTCGCTCGGAAAACTCCTTTTGCATGGATCCGGCATAGTTGGACTCCTTGCCCACCAATCCGAGGATTTCCTTGTATTTGTCCAGATTGTTGACCACCTGAACGATCTCGTCGGAATACAGATCCCCGAACAAGCCCACCATGGTTTCCATTCGAGTCTGTTTGTCCAGACCGGAGAGGGTCTGCAACAGATCCATGATCGCTTGTTGCGGACCTTTCTTGATTTTTGCAGTCAATTCCTCGGAGGTCAGCCCGATTCGCTGGAGGGCACTTTTGAACTTGTCAGTCTGATTGGGAGCGTTCATCAATTCGCGGGTCAGGGCGTTGATGGCGGTGGCGGACCGCTCCGGTCCCAACCCCATGGAGAGGAATGTCGCCGCCAAGGCCGCCGTCTCGGTATTGGCCAGGCCGAAGACCCGCGTCATGCCACCGGTGCGATTCATCACCTCGACGATGTCCTTTTCCACCGCGTTGGTGTTGTTGCCCAGATGGTTGATGGCGTCGGCCAGCAGGCGGGTTTGGGGCACGGTCAGGGCGAAGACGTTCATGAGCCGACCCACCGCCGTACCGGCTTCGTCGGGGTTGATCTTGAAGGCCGTACTCATCTTGGCGACGACTTCGGTGAAACCCTGAATGTCCTTGGCTGCGATCCCCATCTGGCCGCCTGCCTCGGCGATTTTGGCCAATCCGACGAGACCGACAGGGATCTCGCGAGACATCCCCTTGATCGATTGGGTCATCTCGTCAAACGCCCTGGGTGTGGGAAAATCCACCACCTTACGCACATCGGACATGGCGGATTCAAAGGCAATGGCCTCTTTGACGGCAAGACCGATCCCTGCACTGGCAAGGACCAGTTTTGCGACCTGTTCCCGGACCAGGGCGAACCGGGCCGCCAAGCTGTCGGTGCCGTTGCGCAGGGCGATGATCCCCTCGGTCATGCGTACGTGCGCCCTGGCCAGTTCGATGGCGGTCAGGTTGCCCGTGGTGCGCAACCGTTCGTAGGCCGCCTGCAGGCGCAATACGTCGCGGTCCGTGTTGATCCTGGGGCCAAGGTTGAGAACGTCTCTGGCATTCTGGGTGCGTTGCAGTTCTTTGGCCCGTGCAACTGTCCTGGCCATGCTGGCCTGCAGGGCCGTCTGCGCTTCGGCCAGGCGATGGGTGTCGATGCCGGAGGCTTGCAGTCCGGTCCGCAGGCGCGTCAGTTCGGCGGTCTCTGCCGACAGGGCGATATTCAGCCGGGCAACCGATCCGCGTGCCCGGTCATGATCCCGCCCCAGGGTGGTGGTAAAACCTCGCACGGTTTCAACCTGGGCGCGCAGATTATGGATGGTCTGTTGGATGGCCAGGATCTCTGCATTCTGCGCGCTGGTTCGTCTGGATGCTGGTGTTTGTTGCAGTCGGGCCAGTTGCACGGAGACACGCCCGATCTGTTCCGTCAGGCCACGCAGATCGGCTTGTGACCGTTGAAAAGTAGTACCCAGGCGTGCGGCCTCTGCGCTGGCGATGCCCAGGGCGATGCGTATTTGGTTGATGCGTTGTGGCAGACTTTGCGACAGGTTGATGGCATTCAATGAGGATTGAATGCGTTGCGCTTCGGTTCTTGCCACCTGGGCCAGGTTGCGCATGCCGATTGCCATATTGCTACGGGCACGGGTCATGCCGCGTTGAACATCGTCCGTGTTCATGCGGAGGGTGAATTCAAGCGCGGCAGTGGCCATCTACTTTCCTTTCGATGCCTTCATGGCATCGGCGAGTTCCTCCGATGCCAACAAAAACAGATCCCACGGGTAATCAAAAAGATTGACATGCCCGGCCCGGACCAATGCGCATGCGGAACGTTCGAGATTCTTGCGCAGGGTCAGGAAATCGGGTGCGGATGTGTCTGCGCCTGCGCCACGGTCTGGGAGACCAGAACGAGCCGATGGCGCAGAGAAAAAAAACGAGGGTTCAACTCCCGGCAGACGGGAATCAGGACTTCGATTTCAGATGGGGCCATGCGGTTGAGCTCATCCATCGACAGATCAGACATCAACACCACGTCAGAGAGGGAGGCTTCTTCCAGCAACCCTTCGGACACGAAATCGACCATACCACCTTCAGCCTTTTCCAAGGTAACAAGCCAATTGCGGATTTCAGCGACCGTCAGTTCGCGGAAGGTCACCTCCCGTGGAGGTTCTTCCAGGGTCAGGGTTTTAATGCGTCTCATGGTCAGTTCTCCACCATCCTGATGGTGCAGAACGCGCTGATATCCACACCGGTTTTGGTATCGTCCTTCAGGACGGTGCCGGTCAGGGTCAACGCGGCAAAATCGTCACTGATCAAAGAGAGATCCTTGGGCGGAGAGAATTTGACCCGGTGCATTTCGACAGACATCGGCTTGCCAGCGCGGGCGAAATTGGTGCCGGAGAAAATGATCCGGTACTCATTGCCAGCACTGACCAGCGTCTGGATGGTGGTTCCGGCAGTCGTGGTATAGGAAACTTTGACTGCTGTCCCGGCGTCGCTGATGATGGTCGATGTGTCCGAAATGATCAGACCCGCACTGGTGATTTCGTATTCGCTGACTGGAATGACCGAATCGTCCGAGGCCTTTTTCAATGTGACCGACGTGGGACCGATTCCGGCCAAAGGGAGGATCCCACCACGGTATGCGGTAAGGGCCTCGTCGGTTTTGACCACCGAGGCTTCCACCGAATCCACGCCCCGCAGGGCCATGGCCAGATTCTGGCTGGAAAGGCTGGCGAAATTGAGGGAGGCTTCCACCTTGGAGATAAAACTGACACTGTCGGCCAGTCCGCCACCCCCTTCGTAATTCTTGAGTTCCTTGGTTTCCTCGGAAACCTCCAGTTTGAACTCCTTGACCTGTCCGACGTGGCGCATTTTCCCACCGGAGCGTAGCCCGATGAAAATCTTTCCCTCGCCAATGAGACTCCATTGCCTGGATGACATGATCGACTCCTTTTCGATTACACCGTGAATACAAAATTCGTGGAAAACGCCAACGGAAAGTAGTAAACGCCGTTTGGCGAATAGTCGGGATTAAAATGTGATTTCACCCGCTTGAAGGTTGAGAAGATGTTCTGGTCAGGACGCCAACCGCTCATGGCTTTGATAACGCGACTGATCAAAGGTCCGGCTTCTTTTTCAGCATCATTGACCACGACCAGACAGAGCCAGACCTGCTCCACTTTTTGAGAGAT
>PDZX01000137.1:4056-4561 GCA_002753185.1 Magnetococcales bacterium WMHbin3 | reverse complement strand
CGGACAGGTGGGCGGCACCGAGGCGGGCCTGAACTGGATCGGCTATGCGATTCACCAAGCTCCGGTGCCCTTCATGCTTGTAGAACCCACAGTCGAAACCGCCAAGCGGGTCTCCCGGCAAAGGATCAGCGCCCTGGTGGAGTGCAGTCCGGCGTTGAAACACCTGGTGCAACCCTCCCGATCCCGCGACAGCGGCAACACGCTCCTGAGCAAGGAATTTCCCGGTGGCGTGCTGGTGATCACCGGGGCCAGTTCGGCGGTGGGGTTGCGTTCCATGCCGGTCTGCAACCTGTTCATGGACGAAATCGACGGCTACGAAACGGATGTCAGCGGTGAAGGCGATCCGGTGGATCTGGCTCTGCAGAGGACCACCAACTTTCCCAACCGCAAGATCCTGCTCGTCTCGACCCCGACCGTCAAGGGCTTCAGCCGTATCGAGGCCGCCTATGCCGAAAGCGACCGGCGGCGCTACTGGGTGCCGTGTCCGGCCTGTGAGGCCATGCAG
>PDZX01000137.1:0-4046 GCA_002753185.1 Magnetococcales bacterium WMHbin3 | reverse complement strand
TGGGCGCACATCACGTTCCCGAAGGGTCAGCCGCATCTCGCCTGGTATGAATGCGAACACTGCGGCGCTCAGATCCAGGACTACCAGAAAAGCTGGATGCTGGAGCGCGGCCAGTGGATCGCGGAAAACCCAAGCAGCCCCGTTGCCGGGTTTCATCTCTCCAGCCTGTACAGCCCGCATGGATGGGCCTCCTGGGGAGATATCGCGGTTCAGCACAGTCAGGTCTACCGGGATCCGGTGCGGCTCAAGGTCTGGACGAACACCAAACTGGGCGAGGTCTGGGAGGAGTCCGCCGAACAGTTGGACAGCGAGGGGTTGATGGAGCGCCGTGAGGTATTCGGCGAGTTTCTCCCCAATGGCGTCGTGGTCCTGACCGCAGGCGTGGACGTCCACCCGGATCGTCTGGAGATCGAGATCGTCGGTTGGGGCCGGGATGAGGAGTCCTGGTCGATCCGGCATGTGGTGATTTCCGGCGACCCCTCCGGTCCTGCGCTTTGGCAGGATCTGGATCGACTGCTTGCCACCCCATTCCCCCATGCCCGGCAAATCGACGATCTGCCGATCTTCGCCACCGCCATCGACACCGGCGGGGCCAACACCATGTCGGCTTACGCCTTCTGCCGGGAGAGGCAGGATCGCCGGATCTGGGGCATCAAGGGGATCGGCGGCATGGGCAAGCCGCTCTGGCCACAGCGGGCCAGCCGCAACAACAAGGGCCGCATCCCGCTCTTTGTGATCGGCGTGGACGCGGCCAAGGAGTCGATCTACGCCCGGCTGCGCATCACCAAACCTGGACCGGGATACTGTCACTTCCCGCAGGACCGGGATGCCGAATGGTTCCGCCAATTGACGGCGGAAAAGATCCGCACCCGCTACATCAGGGGCCGCCCAATCCGCGAGTGGCACAAGAAGGACGGCGACCGCAACGAGGCGTTGGATTGCCGGGTGTACGCGGTCGCGGCCCTGCACGGCTTGATGAACATGGGCTTCCGGCTCAATGCCGAAGCCGAGTGGCAGGAGAAGATCCCGCTCAAGGAAAAGATCGAAGCCACAGCACAGTCTGCCCTTCCAGCACCCGTACCTCAGCGTCAGGCATCGTCCGAGAAGCCAGAAATTCAAAAACCCCAATGGCTGGCCGGTCGCCGCACCGGTTGGCTGGAGAGAAACCGATGACATTCACCCAGACCGAACTGGATGCCTTGAAGCAGGCATATGCCTCCGGTGCCTTGCGCGTCACCCACGAGGGCAAGACCGTGGAATACGGCTCGGAGGCCGATCTTTTGCGCCGCATCCGCGTGGTTGAAGGCGAACTGAACAACTCCTCCGGCCAGAATTGTTCCCTGGTCAGTTTTGCCAGTTTCTCGCGAGGATGAACCGCCATGAACCTGTTCGACCACCTCGTTTCGGTCCTCTCTCCGGAACGCGGCCTGCGTCGCCTGCGCGCCAGGAGCGCCATGGAGGTGCTGCGCCGGGAGTACGACGGGGCCAAAACCGGACGCCGCACCGATGGCTGGATCACGGCAGGCAGTGACGCCAATGCCGAGATCTCCAGGGCATCCTCCCGATTGCGCAACCGGGCAAGAGACTTGGTGAGGAACAACCCGTTCGCGGCCAAAGCGGTCATCACCTATGCCGCCAGCATGGTCGGATCCGGCATCCGTCCCCGGCCCAAGGCGGATTCCAAGGCACTCGACACCAGAATCACCGGCCTGTGGGAGGATTTCTCCAACCAGTGCGACGCCGATGGCCGAACCAATTTCTATGGTCTTCAGACGCTCATGGTCCGCAGCATGGTGGAGAGTGGAGAATGCCTCCTCCAGATGATCAACCGGCCCGCCTCCTCCGGACTGACCGTGCCGTTGCAACTGCGGGTGCTGGAAGGAGACCACCTGGATGTCTCCCGTGATCGGATCCTGCCGGGAGGAGGCTTCATCCAGCAGGGCATCGAGTTCGATGGTTTTGGCAGCCGGGTGGCCTATTGGCTTTACCCGCAGCATCCCGGATCGGCGAACACGACCGGACTTTTGCAAAGCATCCGCGTACCAGCCTCCGATATCGTTCACCTGTTCGACCGGATGCGTCCAGGCCAGAACCGGGGCGTCACCTGGTTCGCGCCTGCGCTACTCAGGATGCGGGATCTGGATGATTACGACGAAGCCGAGTTGATCAGAAAAAAGATCGAGGCCTGTTTCGTCGGCTTCGTCATCAATGCTGATCCGGGCCAGTCCCTGACCCAGGTGAGACAGGAGGCGGACGAAAAAAGGGTCGAGCTGTTCGAGCCGGGCATGGTGTCGTATTTACCTCCCGGAAAAGACATCCGCTTCGGCTCGCCCGCGCCCACCTCCGGCTATGTGGAGTACATGCGCTGGCATTTCCACGCGGTGTCGGCGGCGATGGGTTTGACTTACGAACTTTTGACCGGCGACCTCTCCCAGGTCAACTACTCTTCCCTGCGGGCCGGGTTGATCGAGTTTCGCCGCCGGATCGATGCCATGCAGCGCCAGTTGTTGATCCCGCAGCTCTGCATCCCGGTCTGGAACCGGTTTCTCACCACGGCCCAGGCGGCAGGTGTCATCGGTTCGGGCACGATCCGCATCCAATGGACGCCACCCAGATTCGAAGCCGTCGACCCGCAAAAAGACACCATGGGCGAGATTCTGCTGATCCGGGCCGGGTTGATGTCGCTCGCCGAGGGGATCGCCCGCCAGGGCTATGACCCGGACGTGGTGACGGCTGAATTCGCCGAGATGAACAAGGTGCTCGACCAGCTTGGCCTTGTCCTGGACACCGATCCCCGCAAATCCACCCGCAACGGCCAACAGAAACCAACGGAGAACCCGAATGCCAAAAACGATTGACCTGCCGATGCAAACCCGGTCGGCCAACTTCATTCCCGGCAGCGCCAACACTGAGGCGCGCAGCGTCGAGCTGATCTGGTCCACCGGTGCCACAGTCCGCAGGCGGGACTGGATGACCGGCGCGCCTTACGACGAGACCCTCTCGCTGGACCCTGCCAGCGTGGACTTGAACCGGCTGAACGGTGGTGCGCCTTTGCTCGACAGCCACAACTCTGCCGAATTGGATGGGATCATCGGCGTGGTGGAGCGAGCCTGGCTGGCCGATGGCGTCGGACGGGCCGTGGTGCGTTTTTCCAAACGGGAGGATGTCGAGGCCATCTTCAAGGATGTCTGCGACGGCATCCTGCGCAATATCTCCGTGGGCTACACCGTGCGCAAATATGAACTGACCGAGGAAGCCGGCAAGGTTCCGCAATGGCGGGCCGTGGACTGGACGCCTTTCGAGCTTTCCGTGGTGCCGATTGGCGCCGACCCCGGTGCGGGCTTTCGCTCGCAAGATCTCATCAAAACCCCCTGTCTCATGATTCGAGGAGCCGACATGTCCGACCAAGACACCCCCAAAGCCGATGTGGTGACCGAACAGGCCACCAGTCACACCCAACCCCAGGAAGAAACGGTGGCAAAGCCGGTCGATCCGGCCACCAAAAGCCGTTCCGTGCCCCAAGAAGATTCGGAAATCGCGATTCGGCAGGCGATCACCGCCGAACGAGAGCGATCCGCCCAGATTTATGATGCCCAGGAGAAGCTGAAAGTGGACCGTTCCTTCGCCGACAAACTGGTCCAGGAGGGCGCATCCCTGGACGAGGCCCGTCGCTCCCTGATCGACGAAGCGGCCCGGCGTCCGGGCCATGGCGGGGAAATCCGCAACCATGTGGTGATCGGCGGCCAGGACGAAAAATCCACCCGCAACGCGGCGGTGGAAAACGCCCTGTTGCACCGTTTCGATCCCACCGCGCACAAACTCACCGACGCCGCCCGCGAATGGCGCGGCATGACGCTCCTGGAAATGGCCCGCGCCTTTCTGGAGGCAGGCGGCGGTCGCCGGGTGCGTGGCGAAACCCGGTACGAACTGGCGACCCGTGCGCTCCACTCCGAATCCGACTTCCCCGGCATCCTGGCCAACGTCGCCAACAAGACCCTGCGCAACGCCTACGAGGCCGCCCCCCGGACTTTTCTGCCCTTCTGCCG
>PDZX01000136.1 GCA_002753185.1 Magnetococcales bacterium WMHbin3 | reverse complement strand
ACCGCCCCATCCGCAGGCATCGGCGTCAATGGCGATCACTACCTCAACACGGTGACGAACGATTGGTATCTGAAGTCCGCCGGAACGTGGTCCGTCGTCATGAACATCAAGGGTGCAACCGGGCCACAGGGTATCCAGGGCCTGACCGGCGCAACCGGGGCCACGGGACCGCAAGGGCCACAGGGCCTGACCGGGGCGACTGGTGCCACGGGACCTCAAGGGCCGCAGGGGTTGACTGGCGCGACAGGCACAACCGGTGCGACAGGCGCAACCGGCGCCACGGGACCACAAGGACCGCAAGGCATCCAGGGCTTGACCGGTGATACCGGGCCTCAAGGGATCCAAGGCCCGGCTGGACCTCAGGGTGAGTCTGGCGTGGCTTCTCCCATCGGGATCATCAATCAATCTGCAACCACCTATACGCTGGCCCTGACCGACGCCGGCAAGCTCATCACCCTCACCAACGCTTCACCAATCACCCTCACCATCCCCACCAACGCGGCGGTCGCCTTTCCCATCGGCACGACGATCATGCTGTTCCAGGGTGGTTCCGGACAGGTGACGATCAGTGGCGCCGGCGTGACGATCACCAATGCCGATTCGTACACGAAAACCAAGGGGTTATATGCGATGGTCACGCTCGTGAAACGCCTGACCGACACATGGTCAACCGTGGGGCAAATGGCATGAATACTCTGACCTTGATCGGATGCATGGGGGCGGCCCGTCCCGCCCCTGGTTTTGTCTGGAGCAGTTTTCCAGCCGCTGTGGACAATGCTTGGTATTCGGTCGCCTACGGCAACGGCATTTTCGTGGCCGTGGCGGGATCAGGTCTCGGCAACCGGGTCATGACGTCCACGGACGGCTTCGCATGGACCGTTCGCGCCAGTGCGGCGGACAACGTGTGGCGTTCGGTCACCTTCGGCAATGGCATCTTTGTGGCGGTGGCCAACAGTGGCACCGGCAACCGGGTCATGACCTCCCCGGATGGCATCGTCTGGACCATTCGCGTCAGTGCGGCGAACAACGGCTGGACTTCGGTCACCTTCGGCAATGGCATTTTCGTGGCGGTGGCCAACAGTGGTACCGGCACCCGCGTCATGACCTCACCGGATGGCATCGTCTGGACCATTCGCGTCAGCGCGGCGGATAACTGGTGGCAATCGGTCACCTTTGGCAACGGTCTCTTCGTGGCCGTGGCGAACAGTGGTACCGGCAACCGGATCATGACTTCGCCCAATGGCGCTACCTGGACCACTCGTGCCAATCCCGTGGACAACAGCTGGGTCTCGGTCACCTTTGGCAATGGTCTGTTCGTGGCGGTTGCCAATAGCGGTACCGGCAACCGGGTCATGACCTCGCCGGACGGTTTTGCCTGGACCATTCGCGCCAGTGCGGCCAACAGCGCCTGGTACTCCGTCACATTCGGCAATGGTCTGTTCGTGGCCGTCTCGCAGGATACCACGGGCAACCTGATCCAGACATCTCTGGATGGCTTCACCTGGACCAGTCGTGCCAGCGGGACGGACAGTCAGTGGTTCTCGGTCTGTTTCGGCAATGGCCTCTTCGTGGCCGTGGCAGGCAGCGGCACAAACCGGGTCATGATCTCTGGATAAGGCAACAAGGGTATCCCCATGCACGACTATTTCGCGGTCGAGCCGTTGATCGTGGCCAGGCTCAAGGAATGTCTCGCCGAAGCCACGGTCCAGTCCACATGGGGCATGCCCAAATTGCAGGAGACCTCCGACCTACCGCCCTCGGTGCTGGTATTTCTCGAGGAGGACCGGCCAGGGCAGATCGCGGATGACGGGATCACCCAAAAGGTGGAGCAGGTGTGGCTCTGCCTCGTGGTGGTCTCCGACGCCGAAAGCGAGGCCGGTCCTCTGATCGCCCGGGTGATCAAGGCCATGGCCGGGTGGCAGCCGGATGACCCGATCTTCTCACCATTTCATCGCGTGAAAAGTCATTTCGCGCCGGATTACTCGCCCAACGGGATTTATTATTTTCCGTTGGCGTTCTCTACCCATTTTGTCTTCAACGTCTGACTTCTCAAAAGGATCCCATCATGGCCAGCAGTCAAGTCAGCCTCATCGGCGCCGGAAGAATCTTCATCGGCCTTCGAGGCGGTGGAAAGTTGCGTTTCGTCGGACAGTGCAAGGAGTACAAGCTCGATTTCACGGAAGAGACCAAGGAGCTGAAAGATTATGTCAACGGCGGCGGAGTCGCGGACAGCGTGAGTTTCATCTCCAAAGTCGAGACCACCATCACCTTTGCCAGCCTCTCCGTGAAGAATCTCGCCATGGCCCTGCGCGGCGTCGATTCGGCCCTGGCATCCCAGACTCTCACCAGCAGCCATACGGCCTATCCCGGTGGGCTGATCCAACTCGCTGGCGTCGGCCCGACGGCGGTGACCATCCAGTTGGCTCTGGACACCTGGACGGCCTCCACCGCCTATACCGTCGGGCAATTGATAAAACCCGCAGCGGGCACCCACTATTATGAATGCAAGACGGCGGGCACCTCCGGGGCCGTCGCGCCCACCTGGAAAACCGATGGCAGCGACACCTCCGACGGCACCGCAGTTT
This sequence comes from Magnetococcales bacterium WMHbin3, assembly GCA_002753185.1. Lineage (GTDB taxonomy): Bacteria > Pseudomonadota > Magnetococcia > Magnetococcales > Magnetaquicoccaceae > Magnetaquiglobus. The sequence continues at coordinate 2,046 of PDZX01000136.1, read as the reverse complement.
GGACGGACAAAGGGTTGCGTACACTGGCCGTCAACGAATACGAGATCACCAGCGCGGGCATCTTCATCCCGGACACCTCCAGCCGCATTTCCGAGGCGGGCACATCCATCGAGGTGGGCTACACCACCACCGAGGGGGCCAACATCGAAGCTCTGGTCAAAGCCGGAGAGGAATACCAGGTGGTGTTCGCGGGCAAGAACTTCGCACGCAGCGGCAAGCCCCTGTCGGTCGACATGTACCGGGTCAAGTTCTCCGCGCCCAAGGATCTGGCCTTCATCGGCGAGGATTTCGCCACCCTGACGCTGACCGGCAGTCTGCTTTCCGATGACACGAAAAGCGGCCAGGACATCAGCGCCTACTGCAACATCAAAATGGTGGCGTGATGAGCATGCGCCGCATCAAGACCATCCAGGTGGGCGAACCGCCCCGTGACGTGACCATCCGAGAACCAACGGTTGCCGAAATCCGCAACTGGCTCGTGGAGCTGGAAAAACTCAAAACCGACCCCATCGATTTCGTGACCCATGGCCTGTTCAACGACGCCTCCCTGACCGACATCGTGCTGATGACCGACCTGTCATTGGAAGACCTCAATGCCATGGTGCCATCGGAGATCAAAATGCTGATCGACGCCTGCCAGGAGATGAACCCCGATTTTTTTACCGTGCGCAAACGCCGGATGTTGATGTGGGAGATGGAGTCCCACGCAGCGTATGCAGCCTTGCTCAAATCCGAGCAATGGATGCTGGCCAACCCGGAAGCGACCTCGCCGCCATGATCAAGAACCTGGTCTGGTCGGCCTGCACCCTGGCGCGGGCCGGTCATGCCCAGGTGTTCGATTACCCGTGGCCGCTGTTACTGGCCGCAGCCGAGGAGCTGGCCGCATCGATGAAGAGGCGATAGGCCCCACACCCAGTGCAAGTCAACGGGGCAGCAGTTTCAGTTCCAGACGGCAACCAACGGCAGCAGCATACCGACGCAGCGTAGCCAAGGATGGAGACATCCGTCCATTCCCAAGCGAGGATTCCAGTCGGGAAATTGCGCTTTTTGTCGTGCCCATGCGGCTGGCAATCTCTTCCTGGGTCAACCCGGCGGCTTTTCGGGCATCCAGAAAGGATGAAATTGCAGCATATTCTTCCTCCAGTGCGTCATAGGCCGCCTTGACGGAAGGATTAGAAAGGATGCGTTCCACAAACGCATCATCATGAGGAACCGGGTCATATTGGTCATCGTCCACGTTGCACCTCCTTCTGGCGCTTTCGTGCCAGATCCAATTCAGGTTGCGAGAATGCGGCATGCGCAAATCGGCGCCATGCCGCTTCATCAATCCGGTAAGATGGACATAGTCCGCCTGTATGCCAGAGGGCATACAGATACGCTCAAGCGTTCACGTTGCGGGAATGTTCCATGGATTGAGAATCTGAGCACCGGTTGGTTCAAAATCGGCAACATTGCGCGTGACGACAGTCAAACCGTGTACCAATGCGGTCGCCGCTATGAAACTGTCACGGACAGGACGAGGGTCTGGCACATGGAGTCGTGCGCTGCGTTGGGCCACCGCTGTATCGACGGGCAAAATGCGACCGGAAAAGGCGGGCAGGACGTGATTGTTCAACCAGGAGCGAAAGATCGCTCCCTGGGATGCGTCCCGGCGTTCGGCGAGCAAAACACCGATTTCCAATTCCTGGATGGTGATCACGGACAGAAACAAGTCGAAGGCATCCACGCTGTCGGCCCACTTGGCAACCTGACGATCCGCTTTGCCCAGACGAATTTTGCGCAGCTCGGAGACGATGTTGGTATCGAGCAGGTACATCAGAAGAGATCCGCCGGTTGAGCCGTGTCGCGCAATGGCGGGATCTCCAATTCCATCTCTTCCATGTCGGGCATCGCCAGCAGATCCGCGATTTTCGTGCGATTACCAGTAATTTTTTTGTATTCGTCGAACGTCAACAGCACATGCGCGGGTTTGCCGCGATCTGTAATGAACACCGGACCAGCTTGTGCCGCTTTTTTGGCCTTGCTGGCGTCCTGATTGAACTGTCG
>PDZX01000135.1 GCA_002753185.1 Magnetococcales bacterium WMHbin3 | reverse complement strand
ATGATGAGTTTGCTAATATTCAGTTGACTCGGGACAGTTTTCATGGCGAATGGAACTATGTGATCTCGCCATACGACGCATCAAAGAAGTCCATGTAATTTTTTAACGGCTCCAAAGGGTGCGGGCATGCAGGTGCTGTTCACCAGGGTCAGTGGAAAAAAGGGCACCGTGAAGCCGGATCCGGCATCGGGCGTCTTCTGGTCCGCGCCGTTGAGCCACTGGAACACCCAATAGGGGGTGCCGAGCGTGCCGGCCAGGACGTTGAGGGTGGCGGCAGAACCGGTAATGGTGTTGCGGTTCTTGTCGATCAGAGTGGTGGCATAGGCGTTTGCCCCGTAGGTGCTGGCGGTGATGTCGCCCAGGTTGAGAAACACGAACGGCGGGATTCCGGCGGCAGGGGTGTCCCAGGGGCAGAAGCGGGTGCGCTCGAAACAGCCGCACGGCCCGTTGTTGGTCGGGCTACCCCAGTTGCCGTTGACGTTGCTGCACAGCATCACGAACCGGGCGCTGGCAAAGATATAGACCGTCCCGGAGAGTTGCAGTTTGCCCGCTGAGGTTTGCGACATGCGCTGGCTGGAGTTGTTGGCGTCCGAGCCATACGCCTTGTTGCTCCCGATATGGTTGACCGCGTCCCAACTCTCCCAGACGTTGGTCTGCAACGACCCGGAGCCGCCGTTGTCGGCAATGATGGCCACATATTTGAAGCGGGTGGCATCGTCGGCCAGGGGCGCCTTGATCACCTTGGTCACGGTCCCGGCGGCGGCATCGTGCAGGGTCCATCCGGCTGGGATGGTGGCGGTGATGGATGTCGCGCCTTTGTTGCAGGTGGCAGAGAGGTTGTTGACGTTGCTCTCGCCGGTCAAGATGGCGATCAGGTCGTCCAGCACCCCTTGCTGGGTGCCGTTTGCGCTGTAATTGTAGGTTGCGAACATTTTTTTCACCAGTTGTCAGGCCGGATAGGTGCCCAGCACTTCGAGCGTGTTTTTCTTGAGAACCTGGGCGTTGTAGAGATTGGTGTAGCCCCAGCCCTTGCGCGTTTTTCTCGCCTTCACGAGGGGCAGGCTCCCGGTGACTGGGAAAGAGGCCACCGGCACCGGGATGCGCCAACCAAGGAGGGTCGCCATGCCGTTTTTGACCGTGCAGGAGTGCAGAATCCGCACGACCAGCCCGCCGCAATCCGGGTTGCGATCAAAATTTCCGAGCGAGAAGGTGACCTCCCGGCCTATTGGCACACCCAGATCCCGGAAGCGCTTTTTCAGAGAGGGGCAATCCTCCAGCGTGAAAAGATCGGAAGTGTTGATTGTTTCCATGATGCCATAGTTGTTCTGCCCGTCCGACATCGCCGGACCTTCGGTGATGGTGGGCAGGATGTGCTGCCGGTTCAAAGGCCGGATGCCCAGGTTCTTGATGGCTGGCTCGGCTGCATTTCCATAAACCGACCACCGGTAGACCCAGGGGTACGCCCCGGAGCGTTCCGTCAGGTTCCAGCTATCCGACCACCAGCCACGCTCGCCCGACCATCCGTCCCAATTCCAGACCTGCGCGGGCCAGTCGTCCGGATAGGTCCAACCGGACTGCCAGGGGACCAGCAGATTGTTGGTGGAGGCGGCAGTCAACGTGGCTATCGGGTGGTTGTCGGCGCCGCCGCCCAGGGTGCCGTTCAGGGCGGCCACGGCGTACAGGGTGCCCAGATGCCAGTACCCGGACATGGCGTCGAGCTTCCAGTTCAGAACCAGTTTGGAGAGATAACTCACGCAAAAAAGCGGGGTCAGCGCATCCTCCTGCGGCAGACCCGCGCCAACGATCTGCTGGAACGGCCCGGCTCTCATCAATGGCAGGGTCATGGGTTGAGCATCCTGAGTTTCATGATGCGTTTGGTCTCCTCGTCTTGTGCCTCGAAATAGGTGATCTTTTCCACCTCCACGAAGATGGAGGGGTCGGTCTCGTCCAGATAGATTTTTTCCGTGGCGGTCTCTCTGGTGCCGTCGATTTCGGTCAGGCTGTCGCTCTCTTCGTCCAAGCCGGGCAGTCCGGTGATGGTGACGCCGGGACACCCCTTGGGCCAGAACTCCCGCCTGAAGGAGGTCAAGACCGCCGCGCTGTCGGAGATGACCAGCACCTGCACCGGGGGAATCTGGGCCGTGGTGACATCACCTCTCGCCCAGGCGGTCTGCATGGCCTCGAACACCCCGGGTTCGGCCATATCCCACCCATTGCCATAACTGACGGTGACGATGGTGTATCCCGGATGGTACTCGACGACCAGGAAGCCGAAGGCCTCTTCCCGGGTGAAAAACGCCCCGGCATCCTGATCGTAGACCGGAGCAGGAATGCGGTCGCCAGCCCGGTTGAAAAACGTGCTGCGATGCGTGATGGTCGCACTGGGGCGGTCATAGTTGTAGCGCAGCGTTTTGCGGGTCTCCCCGGACCATAACAGGGTCTCCCTGATGGCGCTCCCCCGTCTGCCGGTCGTGCTGGCCGTGCCCGTGCTGGCCTCCGACGTTCTCGTCTCCAGTGTTCCTTTCCAGTTGGCCGGCCTGGCGATGCCGAACTGGGTGTCGCGGGCATTGGCTGTCGGGTTGACAGTGGCCTTCTTCCACGCGGGTTTGCTGACCGTCAAGCTGCCTGAGCTGTTGTCGACAAAGACCTTGAGCGAGGCTGAGGTCGCCTGCGAGCAATAGATCTTGATGCGCCTGCTCCCAGGCTCCACCACCTCCAGGATCGGCGGGATGCCGGTTTTGGCCCCTTGCCACACCGCGATCTCCCAGGAGATGATCTTGACGGTGAGATCGGGCGAGAAGGCCACCTTGACGGGAGAGTCGCCCACCAGGCCGGTATCCTCCACCACGACATCCAGGACGCCCGACTGGTCACGTGCGCCAAAGTTGACCTGGAGATCTGCGGAAACCTGTCCCATCCTATTCACTCTCCCCGGATATCCCGATGATCACCTTGTTGCCCGACAGCGAGGGGGTGTTGGGCGGAATGATGCGCTTTTCCCAGACTGGGAAGGCCGCCGGGTGGGTCTTGAAGCGCAGCACATCCCCGTTGGCCCAGGTCCCGGAGAACAGCGCCGAGGCAAGCGTGAAATAGGGCGCGGACCAGGCCGGGTTGTTGGGCGCGAAGTCGGCATGGATGGTCCCGCCACCGACCGATCCGGCGGTATCCCCGACACAGGTGAAGGTGGTGGCGTTGCTGAAGGTGATCGTCCAGGTCTGCTCGCACCCGCCGATGGAACTCACCATCCGCGAATCGGTCAGCGTGGTTGGAACCGCCCCGGAGCCGTTCCAGCCGCCATATTTTCCGTCTGGTGACAGGATCTGCCAGTCGCTCGTGGTACCGAAAATATCCCCAGCCTCGATCACCGACGACACCCGGGTGTTGGATGCGGCGTAGACGTTTTCGATCACCGCGTCGGAGCGTAGAATGACCGTGGCGGTGGAGCCGCTCCAGACCACGGGGGTGCTGGAGATGCGCAAGAACTCCTCGGTGCCTGTCAGGTCGTCCAGTGAGGTCTTGTTGGTGATGCGGATCAGGCCGTTTGAGCGAAAGATCGCGTCCGCGCCGTTTTCGGTGTTCAACACCAGGGTCGCCCCGCCCGCACCCCTCTGGTCCGGGAGGTCGGCATCCAGGGTCGCGCAGCCGTAATGATCATGCGCCACACCGGCGACATCCGCCTGCGTGTCGGTCTGCGTCCCGGCAAAGATCACCACCCGGTCGCCGCCTGGGGTCGGGGTGTCCACGAAGATCCGCGCATCGACCAGTTTCAGGTTGTCGGCATTGGCGATCTTGATGAAGACTTTTCGATATCTTGTGGAGCCGTTTTTCCGTTCGCTGGCCGGGACATCGGGCCAGACGTTGTTCTTGACGCCGCTGGCCGCCTCCACATCGGACATGCGGCCCCCGTTGCCGTCGGAGTCGCTGACGATCTGGGGCTTCAGATACTGGATATCGCTGTCGGAAATGGTCATCTCAGACCTCCATGAGTTTGATCGAGCCGTTGAAAAACGAACAGTGAGGCCGGATGGGAGTGAACGATATGGCCGGTTGCTCCTGGTGCCGGAACATCACTTGAAGCACCTCGTCTTCCCAAACCAGATCGAAAACGCCGCCCGGCTGGCTTGCCAGGGCGTAAATCGCCACTACTTGGGCCAGGGTGAGCCAGGTGACATCGTCTTCCGCCGCAAGGTCAATGGGACGGCCACCAACCAGTGGGGTATTCCAGACGATATGGCCGCCACCCAGGGTGCGGGCCGTTTCCTGGGCCACGGGGGACCAGTCGTAGCGGTTTTTCCACTGGAGGGAGTCGGGCAAGAGGATGGAGTCGAGTTGTTTCATCCCAGCCCCCGTTGCACTTCTTGCAGCATGTTCACCAGCCCGCGCAGTTGCTGGCGGGGTGCGGTGATGGAACCGCGCGGCTGGCCATTCATGGTCAGATCGAGCCTCATCACGCCCTCCACCTGAGGCGTGACCGATCCGCCACCGGCAAGGGCCATGGGCGGAATCGTCGGGATCACCAGATTGCGCACCACACCGCCCATCTCGAAACGGGGGATGGAGGGCATCTTGAAGACCAGACCGCCATTCCTGAATTGAGGCAGGCGCATCTGGTTCATGGCGTGGAGCCGCTCCAGCCCGTATTTGCGCACGGCAAACCGGTTGAGCACGAACTCGCCTGCCTCCAGCAAGGCCGGGATCTGGTCACCGCCTCCCCAACCGGGCAACAACCCGCCACGGGCA
>PDZX01000023.1 GCA_002753185.1 Magnetococcales bacterium WMHbin3 | reverse complement strand
GGAATCCCTGACGGTCACGGTCGCCGGGCTGCCCGCCGGGGGGAAGAACTGGCGCGTTCTCCTGACCTGGATCATGCGCGCCGTCGCGCGCCGCGACCGGCGTGGCCTCTTCCGTGGCCGTGGCGGGTGTCGGCTCCGGGGTGGCCTGCCGATCCGAAGTCGGCGGCATCCGGTCGTCGGACTCCGGCGTCATGGCATCCACGGCAGTCTGGCGGGCATCTTCCTCCGTGGCGCCATCCTGGATTGGTCGCGTGTCGCGCGCGAGCGATCCATCGGCACGCGCATCCCCGGACTCTTCCCAGTTTGCCCCGCCACCCACCCCTGTCAGGTCGCGTTCCACCACCAGATCGGAGCGCGAACCCATCTGGATGGTCGCGCGACCATGCAACTCCTCCGCATCGTCTTCCTCTTGCAGGAATCGATGCTCTTCGGCATCGAGTTCAACCTTGCGCACATCCTGCAGCACGGTCATGTCATCCAGGTTCTGTCGATCCTCCTCCTGCTCATGATCCTGGGATGCGGCATTTTTCTGCATAAAGTCATCTGAGTTTGCCATGAGACCCCCAAAAGTTTACAATTTGTGCGTTTTGATTCGCAACAATGGATGATTATCAAATATACATGATCGTTTGTTAGTGCGCAAGGGATCATGCAAGGAAACCTCTTGCCAGGATCGCAACGGGGTGCGTGACCGGTTCCGCATCGTGTCACCCACCCGCCAAACCCGTTTCGCAAGCCTTGCGGCCCGTCCCGTTTCATGGCATGATGGCGTTCCATGAATGCCGGTTTCTCTTTTAATTCACAACCTTGATAGCCAGCATACGCGCATGATTCTTCCCGATGACCTCCTTGAAACGATCGTCGATGCCAACGGACGGGAACGCCTCGCCGTGCGCGCCACCGTCCCGGCGCGAGTCCTGCGGGTCCTGGGCCTGCTGATGACCGAATCGGAAGCCGACGACGCGGATGCCGTCGCCACCCCCATCCCCATCCAGGCGCTCCAGGGGGTGACCGAACGGTGCGTCTTCACCGCCGGTTTCGGCGCCATGACCCCCGATGCCCATTTTGCCTCCCCGCTGCAACTGGCCACCATCCCCTGCCGCTCCGCGACCTCCCAGGGACACTGCAACCGCACCGGACGGGAACGCCATTGCCCGCTGCAGGGCCTGCCCGTATTCGTCGAAACCCCGGAAAAAGAACGCGTCACCCTGCTCGTCGCCCCCGTCCCCCCAGGGGAGGAACTGACCCAGGAACGGATGGCCACCCTGGCCCACAAACGCGAGGAGTGGCTGCTGGCCCTCAGACAACGCGAGGAACTGTTTACACCGGTCACGTTTCTGCTGGACGCCTCCAATCGAGGCATGCAATTCTGGCTCAAGGCCTGGTTCGGGTGACACTCATGCAGAAAAAATCATCCCCATCGAGTGCAAGCGACCGCGAAGCCGTATTGACACGCCAGTTGAACGCACCGCAACTCTTCTTCCGGGTGGCCGGATTCCTCCGTTATCTGCTGAAACCCTTTCTGACCAACCAATCCATCGAGGCGTGCCGGCGCGCCATGCTGGAGCGCTCGGCGGTCACCCCGGACGATCCCCAACTGCTGGTCAAGGCCACCGCCGGTCGCCTGTTGCGGGATATCTACCCCGAAGCCCCCCACAACCAGAAAATGGCCCGCTGGCTGGAAGGAAAACTGGCCGAAATGGATCCGGCGGACCCGCGCTGGCTGGAAATGTGGGAACACCATCAGGATTCCGATTACCTCACCAACATGCAACGACCTGGCTCGGAAAACAATTTCATGATCTTTCTGCAACTCTGCCAGGAGTGCGAAAAAAACGACAAGAACGCCGACTTTCTCATGGAACGGGTCGGGCCGGGACTCGTCGCCAGGGCGGTACAATCCCCACCCCTTGGCTCCCCCACCATGGAGGCGCGTCAGCGCCACATGCGCTCCATGGAAGAGGACCCGGAATACCGGGAACTGGTGGAAACCACCCTGGCCTCGGTGCGGGAGTTCGCCGCCTCGGACCCGCGTATCGCCAAGGCGATGCGCGACTCCCTGGGCATGACCCGCTTTCTCGGCTACCCCGGCAACTCCACCCTCCCGGACGACTTCGCGGTGGTCCACGAGGAGGTCGATGCCCTGCTGCGCGCCATGGAATCGGGAGAAGTCACCCGGTCCCCCCCCAAGGACAAGCTCCATTGACGGAGCCGCTCTTTCCCGCCGCGCCACTGACGATCGATCCCCGCACCGTGCTGGATCCCCTGGCAACCGATGACCGGCAATGGGGCGCCCGGCTGGTCGGCATGGAGCCGTGGCGCACCCTCGGCGCGACCGCCGACGGCCTGCGCCGTTATCTCGTCCGCCCCGATCCCGCGCTGGCGCGCTACCGGATCCTGCGCGAGGCGCACGAGGCCGGCGTGGTCACCATCCGTCATCCCTGGCTGGCGGGTCCCTTCGTGGAACTGCTCGCCATTGCCGAACCCTTCCGCCGCATGGGATTGGGCCGGGCCGTGATGCGCGGGATCATCTCCCGATCCGCCGCCACGAACCGCAATCTCTGGGTCAGCGTCTCGGCAAGCAATCCCGCCGCCCTGGCATTCTATCGGCATCTGGGATTCGGCGAACTGGCGGTGATGCCCGACCTGCTGCAACCCGGTCACGGCGAGATCCTGCTGCGCCTCCACCCGCTGCCAGGCCCCGCCGCCTGACACCCATGCCAACCACGCCTTTTCTTTCGCGCCGCGCGCTGGGACGGCTCCTGCTGGGATGCGCCCTGGTCCCGCTCCCCGTCTCCGCCGCCAACGAACCCCGCCCGTGCCGCCTCGACGCCCCCTATCGACCGGCGCGCCAATTCCGCCAGGTCAAAGAGGGACGGAGCCTCTTGGTGTTGCGCGAGTTCGAGCGGGACGGCGCACACCGCCTGGTGATGCTCGATCCCGTTACCCTCGCCACCGCCATCGCGGATGCCGCCGACCTCCCCTCTCCCGTGGACCCGCCCGCGACCTATCCGGCCTCCCCCTACGCCCAGGCGCTCGCCCGCCAGACCGATCCGCCCCACCCCCTGATCAACGCCGGCCTGCGCCGCGCTGTCCACCCCGGCAAGGGCTTCTGCCTCTCCATCGATCTGTGTCCGTCGCCCCGGCCCATGGATTACCCCCTGTTCGAGGCCCTCCTGGCCAGCCCCCTGCCCCGCCCCATGCCAGTGGCCATCGCCGTTTCCGGGGGCTGGATCCGGCGCCACCCCGACGACTTCGCCTGGTTGCTCGCCCACCACCGGCCCGACGCCTTCGCCATCACCTGGATCAACCACACCCTGAGCCACTTCTACGCCCGCGACCGCCACAACGCCGACAATTTCCTCCTGGCCCCAGGCAGCGATCCCGTCTGCGAAGCACTTGGCCTCGAATGGCTCCTGATCCACAACGGCGTGACGCCCACCCCGTTCTTCCGCTTCCCCGGCCTGGTCTCCAACCAGGAACTAATGCTGACCCTCACCGCCATGGGGCTGCTGGTGGTGGGTTGCGACGCCATTATGGCGGATGGCGACCCCATCCGCGACGGCGGCATCCTCCTGCTGCACGGCAACGGCAACGAACCGCGCGGGGTGCAACGCTTCCTGCGCCTGCTCGCCACGCCAGGGATGCCAACCCTGCTCCCCCTGGCCAGCATCGTTTAACGAAAGGCCTTGCCAATTTGACCCGTTAATGGCAATAATTGGAGGATGCGTCGAAGCGCGGGTCCCAAGATCGACCGGCTTTGTGCTCACAGAACCGATTCGCCAAGTCTCGCTGCCGGGGGTCGCCATGAAGCGTTTGATGCAATGGTTGGGGTTCGTGGTGCTGATTACGTTCACCGGTTGTCAAAGCCAACCGGTCCACGAAGTGATGCTCCCACCGACCCCCAAGGCCAAACCCCCCATCGCCGAGGTGATGGAGGAGGACGCCCCTTCAGGCGCCAGCCTGCGCGCCGTCGCCTGGCAGGAGATCCCCCCGGAGGTGTTCCAGGACGAGGCGCTCCATACCTGGGTCGAGGCCCTGAAACAAAGCGCAACCTATTACAAACGCATCCCGGCGGACCAGGAGTTCCAGTTCGGTTCCCTGAAGATCAATGCCGCGCGCATGCGCGAAGTCACCCGTGAACTGGCGGAACTGGCCGCCACCGGGGATACCGAGGCCCTGGAACGCACCCTGAAGGAACGCTATCGCCTGTACCGGTCGGTGGGAGGCAACTCCAAGGGCAACATCCTGGTCACCGGCTATTTCGAACCGCTGTTGCACGGCTCCACCACCCCCTCCAAACGCTACTTCTATCCGATCTACCGCCGCCCCCCCGAATTGGTGGATGCCGGTTCCGGGCACGGCTACCGGGTGGTCAAGGGCAAACGCGTGCCCTATTACACCCGCGCCGAGATCGACGACCCGTTCCTCCGCAAACCACCGCCCAAGGCCCCGGACCCCAAGGCGAAAGAAAAAGGCAAAGGCAAGACGGTCAAGAAAAAACCGGCCCATCCGACCCCCCCGTCCGGCGCCCTGGCCGGGCGCGGCCTGGAACTGGTCTGGGTGGATAACGCCATCGACGCCTTCTTCCTGCACATCCAGGGTTCGGGCCGGGTCCGGATGGAGGACGGACGCATCCTGCGCATCGGCTTCGACGGGGCCAACGGACAACCCTACAAAGCGGTCGGCCAGATCCTGATCGACGAAAAGGAGATTCCCCATCAGGAGATGACCATGCCCCGCCTGCGCCGCTGGCTGGAAGAACACCCCCTGGAACAACGGCGGCTCTTCTTCGCGGATCGCTCCTACGTCTTCTTCCACGAACTGAAGGGGGATGCCGTGGGCAACATCAACGTGCCTTTGACCAAAGACCGCTCGATCGCCACCGACCACCGGCTGTTTCCCCGTGGTGCGCCCGGCATCCTCTCCACCACGCTGCCCAACATGGACCCGGACGGCAAAACCGTAACCGGCTGGCGTCAGAATTTCCGTTTCGTGGTCAATCAGGATACCGGAGGCGCGATTCGCGGCCCCGGACGGGTGGATCTCTTCTTCGGTTTCGGGGAGTTGATGGAGTACCAGGCCGGGGTGATGAAGCAGAACGGCTCCCGTCTCTACTTCATCGCGCCGCGCCCGGGCGTCTCATAGGAGAATCTCATGCACAACAGAGTCCACTGCCGGTTTTGCGACAAGGCGGTTTCGTTCGAATTCATCGATCTCGGCACCAGCCCCATCTCCAATCGCTTCCTGCGCCCCGATCAGCAAAACGAAATGGAACCGCACTTCCCCTTGCGGGTTTATGTGTGCGATCACTGCTTTCTCGTGCAACTGGAAATGTTCCAGACCCCGGACAATATCTTCACCGAATATGTCTATTTCTCATCCTATTCCCAAACCTGGCTGCGCCACATGGAACGCTACGCCGACATGGCCGTGGAACGGTTCGGGTTGCACAAGGCCAGCCTGGTGGTGGAGATCGCCAGCAACGACGGCTATCTGCTCCGCTACATGATGGACAAGGGCATCCCGGTCCTGGGGGTGGAACCGGCGCGCAACGTGGCGGAAGTGGCGATGGCCAAGGGCATTCCCACCCACATGGATTTCTTCGGCGTGGAAACCGCGCGCCACCTGGTCGAACGCGGCGTCCGGCCCGACCTGCTGATCGGCAACAACGTCCTGGCCCATGTCCCCAACCTCAACGACTTCGTGGCAGGCATGAAAATCCTGCTCAAGCCCGGCGGCACGATCACCATGGAGTTCCCGCACCTGCTGCGCATGGTGGAAGGGAAACAGTTCGATACCATCTATCACGAACATTTCTCTTATTTTTCCCTACTGACCGCGCAACGCATCTTCGCCCATCACGGCTTGCGGATCTTCGACATCGAGGAACTGCCCACCCACGGCGGCTCGCTGCGCATCTACGCGGCCCACGCCGAGGAGGAGAGAAGCCCCACCGACCGGATGCGCGCCCTGGCCGGGCTGGAGCACGAACAGGGCTGGGAACGGATGGAGACCTACACCACCTTCCGCGAGCAGGTCTTGCGGATCAAGCTCGACTTGCTCAAATTCCTGATCCAGGCACACGACGAGGGACGCAGCGTGGTGGGCTACGGCGCGCCGGCCAAGGGGAACACCCTGCTCAACTTCTGCGGCATCCGGCCCGACCTGCTGCCCTTCACGGTGGATATCAGCCCCCACAAGCAGGGAATGTTCCTGCCCGGCAACCGCATCCCGATCCATGCCCCGTCGATGATCGACACCGTGCGCCCGGATTACCTGCTGATCCTCCCCTGGAATATTCAAGACGAGATCATGGAACAAATGGCCCACATCCGCGCGTGGGGCGGTCGTTTCGTCATTCCGGTGCCCGAATTGCGGATCCTCACATGAAAGCGGAATATCAGGCCCGCACCATGGACCCGCAACAAAGAAGCGACCTGGGGCGGGTCCTGCCCTTGGCGACCCCGTTCGTGGTCATGGTCGATCCGGCGAGCCACTGCAACTACCGCTGCCGTTTCTGCGCCACCGGCAACCGGGAGTTGATCGCGGCGACGGGACGCTATCAGGGACCGATGGCGTTGGATCTGTTCCGCAAGATCGTCGATGACCTGCGGGAGTTTCCCGATCCGATCCGCGTTCTGCGTTTCTACAAGGAGGGCGAACCGCTCCTCAACCGCCACCTCCCGGAGATGATCCGCTACGCCAGGGAGAGTGGCCGGGTGGGCAGGATCGACATGACCACCAACGGTTCGCTCTTGTCGCCCAGGCTCAACGAACGGCTGATCGACGCCGGGATCGACCAGATCAACATTTCGGTCAACGGGGTCAACGACGCCCAGTTCCTGCAATACGTCAGAACCCGGACCCGCTTCGCCAAATACGTCGAGAACATTCGGCACCTCCACTCCATACGCGGCAAGTGCGAGATCTACGTCAAGGCGATTCAGGAGAATCTCTCGGCGGAGGAGCAGCAGCGGTTTCTGGAGGTCTTCGGGGAAATTGCGGATCGCATCTTCTTCGAACACATCTCCCCGGCCTGGCCGGGCTACGCGTTCGAGGAGATGCCGATGGACTTCACCATCGGCCACTACGGCCAGGAGGTGCTGGAACGGCGGGTCTGCCCCTATTTCTTCTACCTGACCGTGATCAACTCCGATGGCACGGTGAGCCTGTGCGTGCAGGACTGGGCGCGCAAACTGCTGATCGGCGATGTGCGGCAGGAGTCGCTGAAGGAGATCTGGCACGGCCAGAGGATCACCGCCCACCGGCTGGCCCATCTGGAGGGACGGCGCAAGGAGGATCCGACCTGCGCCATCTGTCAGGTGATGTCGTATGGAGTGCTGGACAACATCGATGCTGCGACGGACGATATCAGGGAGCGCCTGCTCGCCGGGAAAACCCCATGAAACTCCTGATCGTCGGCGGCACGGGCAACATCAGTTGGCGCTCGGCCCAGGCCGCCCTGGCCGCCGGATGGGAGGTGACCCTCCTGAACCGGGGCGCACCGTCCAGGATCCGCCGTCCCGCACCGCCCGGCTGCCGGGTGCTCCTGGCGGACATCCGCGATCCGGCAGCGGTCTTTGCCCAACTGGAGGGGCAATGCTTCGACGTGGTGCTCGACGTCCTCTGTTACAACGCCCCGCAGGCCGAACAGGTCCTCGACTATTTCGCCGGACGCACCGGTCATTATCTGTTCGTCAGCACCACCGGGATGTACGATCGGGCGTCCGCCAGGCTCCCCTTCACCGAGGAGGCGGCCCTGCTGACCCATGGCTGGCCCTATGCCGTCGGCAAGCGCCAGGCCGAGGAGGTGTTGCTCGCCGCCTGGCGGGAGCGGGGGTTTCCCGTCACCGTGGTGCGCGCGGCCCACACTTACGACACCATTGTCCCGGTGGCGGTGGGCGACCCGGACTGGACCATTCCCTGGCGCATGCAAAACCACCGTCCCATCCTGCTCCATGGCGATGGCACCACCTTGTGGACCCTGACCCACTCCAGCGACTTCGCCCGCGCGGTGATGGGGTTGTACGGCAATCCCGAAAGCTTCGGGGAGGTCTTCCACATCACGTCGGACGAGGTCCTGACCTGGCGGGAGATCACCCTGGCCCTGGCCAGGGCGCTGAGAGTGGATCCGCCCGATTTGCGCTACCGCACCAGCGCCGAAATCGCCGCCGCCTCGATTCGCCAGGGCGAGGTGATCCTGTGGCACAAGATGTGGTGCGACATCTACGACAACGCCAAGATCAAGCGGTTCTGCCCCGATTGGCGAGCCGAGGTCACCCTGGAACAGGGGTTGGCGGAACTGGTGGCCTATTTTTGCAATGATCCGCGCCTGCTGATCCCCAACGACGAGGTCAACCGGCTGCTGGACACCCTGTGCGCCCAGGCGCAAGCGCATGGATAACCAGCAAATTTTCTGTTGACATTTTGAATGAATGACTTGATCCTGTAGGCGTTCTCTGCCAGTGGCAGCAGAACCTGCAAAGGCCTCCGCTGAGCCAGCCTGGCGAATCAGCGGTTTTTTTATGTCCATCGCGGTCCTGCCTTGATTTTTGCCAGGCTCGCGGGTGTGTCGGCCACAAAGGCAGTAATGAAGTTGGCTTCTTTTGCTCGCGTCAGAGAGATCACGACGATATAATCCCCCATCACTACCGCAACACGCCGTTTCGGATCGTGGCGTCTATTTTTGCTGTCCCACCCGCAAAAACGGTCACTGGCCGGGTCTCGCAGGGTCTCGCTGATCCAGTCCAGGCGTTCGGCTCTCATGGTGGAAAACCGATCCTTCACACCATCACGGTTGCTGGACTCGAAACAGCAATGATCGAAATCCCTTTTACGGAATCGAACCCTGATGTCATCAAATGTGACCATTGGTCCACGGCAATACGTTTGCTCGAAGTGACGTCTATATAACTCTTCGGATGACAATTTGAGCAGGGGCGGATACGACACCCTACCATCCCCCGCCCAGGCGAATGGCAAACACATTGAACTTTTGTGCGTCGCGTCTGGTAGCTGCCAAAGGATGTCCCAACCGCTTTTCCAAATGCCGCACCAAGAGAGATTTGGCGCTGTTCGGCTGCAGGCTGCGGTTGGATTTTGCGCTGATTGCACCGGTCAGCACATCGGTCAACTGGATCAATACCGATTCCTCGGATCGCACAGCCTGCACCTCGGAGATCCTTGAGGTCAAATTCGCATAAGAGAGGCATCGTTGCAATATCGCCAGCCGATTCATCAAACGATTGCTTTTATAGTCACAAAAAATTATATAACGATTAAAATCCAATACCCAATGATGCAACATCTGGTAATAAAATTTATAAAATCCAAGCTCCCGGTCTCCCTCATGCAGATGCCAGTCAAGCTGATCCTGGGCAATGAGAATGCACCGAAACCGCACTGCAGGCCCTTGGTCCACAAACCAGTCCAGCAGGGATGTGTAAAATCCGATGCGCGATGGAGAGACCTTTTGCCATTTGAATTCCCCTCCCACCCGATGAGTGTCACGCAAGGCATGAATGGCTTGCTTGCACTCATGTCGGCGATCCGTTTCCAACCACAGGCTGCCGATGACGACATATTGGCCGTTCGGGTGGGTGGAGGTCAGCAGGTCGGGACGGCTTTCGTCGCAGTACACGTCAAAATTCACCCCTTGTTCCCTCCTTTCCGGCACCCCATCAGAAGTTGGTTGGTCTTGGCTGCCACAGTCACTGAGCGGCCTGATTCGATCAGTTCATTAACGATATTCCACAAATCTATTGAATTCATTCCTGCAGAACCAATCCATCCAGCCTTAGTCAAATCAATAAATGTCGTATTGTCAAACCAACGCCCGGCATTTTCGTATGCTAGGTACATGCCTCCCTGCGGTCCATTCAGTACGCCTGATGTTGACAAAGTTTGCCAGTGATCCAAATGAAGGTACATGCCTTTGATCAACCCTGAATCGGATGGATCAAAAACGATCTTTGGACAAAATTTCAAATAGAACGGGGTCTGGTTGAGACGAAATCCATCAGGGGTTAAGTCAGGTGAACGACATAAAATATTTTCAATTCTCCGCATCCGGGAGATTTCTTCGTCAAGTTGATAATTTGGCAGCCTAAAGCGTGGCTTTCCATTTTCATTTCGCATCACTTTATATTGCACCATGATTAAAGATTTGAATAGTTGATTGACATAAATCAGATCAACACCCAAAACATGCTCCAAGGGAGTGCGATTAGCATGAATAATTTCAACCCTAGTATTTTTACACTCAAAGGCCACAACACCAACTTGATTTCGTTCGATTTGCTCCCAACCTGGTAAAGTACAATGATCATACTGAATCATAGCATCTTCTCGCAGGGAAGCACTTTTGAAGCCATCCAAGAACGACCCAAAAGTCGTTCTATCCGGCTCAACCCAATCAGAAGAAAATATCTCAGGATCAATTCCGCCCATTTTTAAACCCGTATAGGTTGCCTCCTGTTCCATTGCCAGAATTTCACCTGCACGACCAGAAACGACAGGACGAGATCTATTTATATTATTTTTAAGTCTTTCAATTAATTTAAGCATTTCATAATCCCATTTAATAAAAACATTAAGAACAGCCTCAAATGCTTTTGGGGGAAGATCAGCTACAGAACCATATTTTATTGAGCATGCCTGAATAAATGTTTCTTGGTAGATACTAGGAAGTCTATCTAGAAAAACACTAAACGGTACGCCTGCTCCCGGAATTGCAAAAACAGGATTAAGAAAAAAAAGATTTCCACTGTTTGCCGGCTTTTTCCCTTTTTTAATAATTCCTATATAATTAAAATTTTCACTCTCAACAGAGATAAAGGAAATTTGTTGAGGACTTCCATTCCATAACGATTGATCAGCCCAAGAGAATCGCATATTAATCGAAATTTTTTCTCTAAAAGCAAACGCGGTGTTCTCATTACGAAACAGAACTATCTTGCCTCTATCAATTATATCACTCATTACACCCCCTCTCCAATCGATCCCAGGCTGCCAGCACCAACGTTACATACCAGATATCCTCTAATCCCCTTCATTTCCGCACGCGCAACATGACCACCAGGTCGGACAGCAGCAGGATCCTGCCGGCCTCGACCCCCGCATCCAGCAATACCGCACGCGCCTCGGCCCGATCGGTGAGATAAAGCGCCTCCCCGCGATCTGCGGCGGAGGCGGCCTCCACCAGCGTCCGCGCCTCCACCGGCATGCGGGCCGCGACCCTGGCGAAATGACCCAGCCAGTATTCGACGTGGGGCAGCTCGCACAACACCACCCGCCGGGTGCCGGTGACGATGCGGAACAACTGTTCCAGGGTCTGCACCACCGCCCCGCCCACCACCTCCTGATCCGCCTTGCGGATCAACTCCCGGTCGGCATCGTGCTTGGCCCACAGCGACCAGCGCTTCAGGAACTCCACCGCGCCGGTGTAATTCCCCTGCTGCTGGGCCACCCGCGAGGCCACGCTGATCCGCCCGATCACGAAGTCGTTGATCACGTCCAACATCACCGGACGGTTGCCGGGGGTGAACTCCTCCAGCCCGACGTTGGCGAGCGCCTGGGCCACGGCCAGCTCGATCCCGGCCCGGTACTGATCCGTCAGGCTGGTCACCTGCACCAACCCCACGTTCGAGAGATTGGCGGTAGGGGTCTTCAGGGGGGTGTAGAGCACCACCCGATAGAGGGTGTTGTCATGAAAACGGATCTGGCCGTGGCGCAGGGCCTGCAATGGCCAGATGAAACAGGGGTAGACCGTGGGGGACTCGAACAGCATCGGGGAGTACTCCAGGGTCCGGTAGACGGCGAATTCGGGGATGACGCGCCGATCCATGAAGAAGTTGAACAGCTCGACGCTATCCTCCCGGCGATAGACGCGCGGGGCGTCGATCCCATAGGTATTGCCATGATCGGTCGCCGTCGCGTCGTTCCACATCAGCGGCGAGACGTAACTGGCGATGAGTTCGGGGTGCTCCTCCAGCAGGTCGAGTTCGGCGAGCAGGGGCTGGGGCAGGATGTAGTCGTCGTCCGACAAGGCGATGGAATAGCGGCCACGGGCCAGCCGCATGGCGGAGATCCAGTGGGTGGGCTGGGTCAGATTGCGCGGCTGGCGCACATAACGGAAGTAAGGAAAGAGCGCCCCCTTGGCCCGCGCCGCCTCGCCGGTCGCGTCGTCCGAGGCATTGTCGGAGACGATGATCTCGATGGGCACGCCGGCCTCCAGGGTCCATTTCAGGCTGTCCAGGGTGTGGGCGACCAGCAGATGACGGTTGTAGGTGGGGATGCAGATGGTCAACATGATGGCGGGCGGTTGCGGCGCCGGTGGCGGGGCCGGAGATGCGGCGAAGAGCGGGGTCACGGAGCCGTCGGGATTCACCGCAAGCAGCCCCGCCTGGCCGACGGGGAGAGGCCCGGAATCGAAGAGAATCCGCTCCAGGCAACCCATCAGCCGGTCGTTGCCGTACTGGGCCAGGGCAAAGGCGTGACCCCGTTGCCGAATCGCTTCCGCCTCTTCCGGATGTTCGGTGACGAAGCGGGCCACGGCGGCCAGTTCCGCGAGATTCGAAAACTCCAGATAGTGTTCTCCGGCCATGAAGCGGCGATCCATCCGGGGCGAGGACTCCTGAATCAGGAGCGCGCCGCCGATCAGGGAGTCGAAGGCATGCCGGGTGATGGCACGGCTCCGGTCGTCACGCAGGGTGAAACGCACATGACAAGAGGCATCACTCAACGTCACAACCGATTGACCCAAGCGGGTCAACTCACCGAGCAGGTCGGCCCGGTAGCTGGCGAGATTGCGCTTGATCGGCACCCCCAGATCCTCGGCGGCGAAGAACCAACAGATGTGGAGCCAGTTTTGCGCGCCCAGGGGTTCCCCGGCCAGCAGCATGCGCGGTCCCAGCGGTTCGCCGAGCAGCTCGCCCTGGCGCATGGCAGGCATGGGCATGAAGAGCGTCTTGCCGGCCAGTTCCGGGTGGTCCCAGGCCGGGGCATCGGGGTCATCCACGCTCCAGAGGGCGTCGAGCCGGGCGGCGGAGTCGCGCAGCGGTTGGGCATCGCCGCTCCAGGGATCGGGGTGGCACCCCACCACCCTGAGTTCCGGATTCTCGGAGCGGAGTTGATCGATCATGGCGGCGCGCAGTTGCCGGGAGTCGAGGAGCGGGGCGTCATCGAGGAGCAGGATGTCGGCCTTGTGGGCGCGGCAGAGGGTTACGATCTCCTGGAAGAGCGGCATCCGGTCCCCGGCCAGGGCTTGGGGGCGGAGGGGCAGAAGGGTGGCTTGCCAGCCGTGGCCCCGCATGGCCTCGACCAGGCGCACGCCGTCGTGGACCAGCAGATGATGATCGCGGGGCGCGCCGGGACGAAACGCCACCACCACGGAAAGGGCGCGGCGCGGCGTGTCCGGGGCGGGGGGCAGGACATGCGGGACGAACCGCTCCTGGCCGCGTTGGCGCATTGCGTCGAGAAAGCCGGAGGAAAGCGGCGCGTGAGGATCGAGAATGGGGCGCAGAAAGGGAAGGTCGGCCCGCAGGATCGCCAGCAGCCGCACCGCCATGGCGACGTTGCCGTGCTTCAGGGCATCGGTCAGCAGGGGGGTCATCACCGGGATGACGATCTGCCGGTAGGTGCTCTCCTGTTGTTCCGGGGTCAACTGGTCCGCCAGGGCGGCGAGGTTGGCCATCCCCTGCCGTTCCTCGTCGGCATTGTCGTGCATCACCCCGGCGATGGCCAGGGTCAGGGCGATGAGCTGGTGCTGATAGCCGAGATTGGCCAGGTACAGGGCCAGAACATGGGCGGAGTGGAGACGGTTGCGGGAGAGCAGATGATAGGTGGCCGAGAGGATCGCGAAGTGATCCTGGGGACTCTCCTGCAAGAAGGAGAGCAGCCCCTCCCGGTTGTCATCCGCGTCCAGTTGCAGAATGGTCTGAATGGTCGTATCCGGCATGGCGAACACCCCTCCTCGTCGGGCAGCGGCGGGCAAGTTGCAGAAAAACCCGAAAGAACATGATCGCGTTCCGGGCAAAAGTCAAAGGAAATGTCATACCGGCACGCGCGGCGAATTCCGCAACGCTTCCAGCAGGATGACCCGTTCCGGAGCCAGCCCGCCCACACGCACCAGCCGCTCCCGCACCTCCGCGCGATCCGTGAGACAGACGCCATCCACCCGTCCCGGATCGGCCAGGATCGCCGCGAGATCCAGTATCCGCAGCCCGATGTGGGGGGCGCTCCGCCGGATTTCGTCCAGCATGGCCAGCG
This sequence comes from Magnetococcales bacterium WMHbin3, assembly GCA_002753185.1. Classification (GTDB taxonomy): domain Bacteria; phylum Pseudomonadota; class Magnetococcia; order Magnetococcales; family Magnetaquicoccaceae; genus Magnetaquiglobus. The sequence continues at coordinate 42,248 of PDZX01000023.1, read as the reverse complement.
CCTCCTCCACCTCGCACAGGACCAGCCACCGGCTTCCGGCCACGCCATCGACAACACCGGGCAACCACTCATGGTCGTAGCGTTGCCGCGCAAGGGCCTGCCCCCGCTGGCGGATCGCTTCCGCCTCCTCCGGGTGCTCCCGGAGAAAACGGGCGATGGCCCGCAACTCCCTCAGGGTGGCAAATTCCAGATAATGGACCCCAGGGGTGCAATGACGGTGCATCTCCTCCGCGTACTCCTGCACCAGCAACGCCCCTTGCCGCATCGACTCGAACCCGCCACGGGTAAGAACGCGATCCCGACCGGCGCGGCTGGTGAAACGGATGTGGCAGGCGGCCATGCCAGGAGCCGGATCGCGCACAATGGGCACCCCGCACGCCACTGCCGCGCAATACCAAAAGACATGCAGAAAATCCCCCTCGTCCGACAACTCCCCGGCCCACGACATCCCTGGCCCCGCAAGCTGATCCGACTCCTCCCCCGCGTCGAGGATCTCGCGCATCGCGGGCACATCCGCCTTGAGGATCGCCAGCAATTTCAGGATGCGCCCCGTATCGTTTGCGCGCAGGTATGCGCCCGCCAGATGCCGCATCACCGGCACGACAATCTGCGCATAGGTGCTGGCCTGTTGCTGGGGGGTCAGCCGGTCGGCCAACGCGGACAGATCGGCCATGCCGCGTGTTTCCATCTCCGGCCGATCGAGGACCACCCCGCCGATGGCCAGGGCCAGGGAGAGGATCTGATGCCGGAACCCACCCTCCTGCAAATGGTCGGCCAGCACCAGGGCCGGTGCGAAATGGCGCAGGGCGAGCAGATGATACAGGATGGTGAGGAGTTGATTGGGATCGATCGGGGTGGTTCGCACATAATCCAGCAGCCCGTCATGGTTGTTTTCATTCACCAGACGAACGACCGTCTCAACTGGGTCCGACATGACCATTCCGCCTCGTCAGGTTGCCGGCCAGACGTTGCAGTTCCGAATCCTCGGCAAAATAGCGCAAATAATGAAAAACAGAACTTTTCGACTTTTCAAACAAAAAAGGCGGCAGAAGCGCGCACGGCCCCTCGCCGAAACAGTCGGCATAACGCCCGGCACAGGAGAGAAACCACGAGGCGGGGGTGGTCCCGATCACCGGACGAAAATCGAAGGCGCGCTTGGGCAAGGGGAGCACCCTGGCGTAACAATCGCTCAGGCGGCGTTCGGTCTCCTCCAGGGCGAAAGTGCGCCTGACCTCCCCGGCCCCGGCGCGGCTCATGCGCAGGCGCTCCTCCGGGTGGTCGTGCAGCCACGCCACGGCCTGGGCGAAACCGTCGGGATCGGCGACGATCAGGCCGGTCTCGCCGTGGCGCACGATGGTCCTTTCCACCGGATTGTCCAAGACGATGGGCACCACGCCGCAGGCCATGGCCTCCAGCAGGGCATTCTCCGTGGTGCCGTAGTGCAGGGGCGAGAGCAGATAAACGAACAAATCCATGTCGCGCAAGGCCAGATCCGGTCGATCGGTAAAACCGTGAATGCGCACCCTCCCCCCCAGGGCCGGATCGGCGCTCTTTCTCACCCATTCCGGATTGGAATCGGCGTCGCCATGAAAATCGACGACAAATCCCGGCAGATCCACCGCAGACAGGAAACGCAGGATCTCCGGGTGCAATTTGGCGAAATTCAAGGTACCGAGATAACCGCAACGCAACGGCCCGGAGGTGGCCGCGCGGGAGACCGGGGGAAAATCGTCGAACCCCCCGGAGCTGTGCGCCACCGCGACCAGATTGCCGAAACGGGCATGCTCTGGCCGCATGGAAAGAGGCGTGGTGAACAAAAAGGCGTGGGGCATGGCGACCAACGCCTCCGGGATCGCCGGATAATGCATCCCGGAGGTATGGCTCCACATCACCAGCCGCATGTCCAGGCCATGGACCCCCGCCAGCCAGGAGGCGGTCAGGGGGTGGTTCCACCACTCGGCCTGCACCACATCCGCAGCCCGGATCTCCTCCTCCAGTTCCCGTGCGCCGGGAGCGATGCGCACCGGAACGCCGGCCTCGCGCAGGATATCGACATAGCGGCTCTTTTCCGGGGCCTCCAGGCAGACGAAACGCTCCTCCACGGGCGACCCGCTCCGGCGACGCAAGGCCGCCACGCTGGAGAGCACCCGGCCCACCCCTCCCCCCAGGTGGGGCACGACATGCAGCAGCCGAAAAGGGGTCCCCTCACCCATCGCTCACCCGCGACCCGCCTGGATCCTGGCCAGCAACTCGGCGGCATACGGATCGATGTTGTCGGGAAGACAGTGACTCAGTTGCCCGCAGGCGCCACAGGTGGGATTGCGGCGACGCGCGCCGGTGAGATTGGCCACCCGGTGGGCATGCAGTTCCGCGCCGTTCCAGATGTCGATCAGGCTCTGGGTGCGCGCGTCGCCCACGATCAGTTTCCTGGCCCAGTCGAGAAAACAGAGGCTCACCGTGCCATCCGAATTGATCGACAGGGAATAGAAGATGTAAGGACAGGTATCCACCTGGCCGATGGGGTTGTCGTAGATCCCCTTGCGAATCTCGATGCCGGTGCGCTCCTCCACATCGAACTCCGGCCAGCAGGGGGCGAAATTCTCGATGAAGATCCGGTCGCAGATGTCGCCGAACAGCTCGAAAAACCGTTTTTTCTCCTCCTCGCTCAACATGTCGCCGGAGGTCTTGACCACGATTTCGCAGTTGCCGCGATTTTCATATAAATAACTTATTTTTTCAACATATTTATCAAAATCAACATTGGTCTTGGTGAATCGCATAAACTGCTCGTCACTCAAGCCATCCACCGAGATGTTGATCTTGTCGAGACCCGCCTCGATCAGCGCCAGCGAAAGATCGGGGGTCAGGGGTTCGCCGTTGGTGGTGGTATCGATGTAGTTGACCCGACCGCTCGCCTTGGCGTAACGGATCATGTCGGGCATTTTTTTGTTGAGCAGCGGCTCCCCCTCCTTGTAGAGACGCAGCACCTTGAGGGGACGCTCGAAGGCGGACAGGTCGTCGATCACCTTGCGATAGAGATCCCACTCCATGCGCCCCTGCCAACGCCCGGTGGCGGCGATCAGATCCTTGTCACCGGTAGGGCAGAAATCACAACGAAAATTGCAGATGCTGGCCGGGTCCACGTACAGGATGTACGGGGTGGCGAGGGGAATGACGGTCTGCAAGGGGGTCCGTCCCTCCAGATTGATCCTGGGTATGATCTTCGCCTTCATGCATGACCCCTTTTTTGCTGCGTGGGATACACCAACTCACATTAAAATAACATCCCGTCCCCCCCATGGCAAGTGCGCGCACCGGCGCGACATTGACTTTTGTCCCGCGCCAGGGGATCATGCCCCGATCGAATCACTCAAAAGAAGGAGGCGATCATGGTCGTCCGATGCCGCCGGTCTGTCTGATCACCGGGGCCACCGGTTATGTCGGCTCCCGGCTGGCCAGGGCGCTGGTCGCCAGGGGCTGGACCGTCCATGCCGTGGCGCGCCGCGCCGCTCCCCCCCCGGACGGCGTGACCCCCCACCTCCATGACGGCACCACCGAAGGGATGGGAAAAGTCCTGGACGCGGCGCGACCGGAGGTGGTGTTTCATCTGGCGGCGGTCACCACGGCCCAGCATCGCGAGGCCGATGTCACCCGCATGGTGGAGGCCAATCTGTTGTTCGCCACGCAACTGCTCGACGCCATGGCCCGCCACGGAGTGACCCGACTGGTCAATACCGGCTCGTTCTGGCAACACCACGGCAACCGGGATTACGGACCGGTCAATCTCTACGCCGCCACCAAGCAGGCCTTCGAGGATATCGTCACCTATTACGTGGAGGCGTGCGGGATCCGGGCGATCACCCTGCATCTTTCCAACACCTACGGACCCGACGACCCGCGCCGGATGCTGTTCGCCTCGCTCGCCAGACTGCAAAGTGACGACCCGGAGCTGGCCATGTCCCCCGGCGAACAGCGAATCGATCTGATTCACATCGATGACGTGACCAGCGCCTTCCGGGTGGCCGCCGAACGGTTGCTGGCGAACCAGGGGGTGGGACACGAGCGGTTTGCCGTCTCTTCCGGGCAGGCGGTGCGGATCAAGGATCTGGTGCGCATGATCGAGGATGGCACAGGACGACGCTTGCCCGTGCTCTGGGGGGGACGCCCCTATCACCCGCGCGAGATGATGCAACCGTGGGACAAGGGAGAACGCCTGCCCGGCTGGCGTCCGGAGGTGAGCCTGGAGGAAGGCATTCCCCGCAGCCTGCCGGACGAGCGGAAAAACGGCTGATGAGCGCCATGCCGGAACCGGAGGATCTGAACCGGCTGATCGGCCTGTTCGCGACAGGGCGGCTCGCCGAGGCGGAAGCGCTGGCCAGGATCCTGACCGAACGGTTTCCCGCATGCGGATTCTGTTGGAATGCCCTGGGCAACGCCATCCTGCATCGGGGAGGCGATGAGGAGGCCGAGGCGTGTTTCCGCCGGACGTTGCACATCCAGCCGGATTTCGCCGAGGCCGGGTTCCAGCTTGGCAATCTGCTGCTGGCGCAGGAGCGGTACGAGGAGGCCGAAGCCGCATGGAGGGAGACGATCCGGGCGCGCCCGGAGTGGGCTGTGGCCCATTCCAACCTGGGGGTGACGCTCGAACGGCGCGGCCAGCCGGAGGCCGCCCTGGCCGCCTTTCGGGAAGCGCTCCGTCTGCAACCGGAGGGTGTCGAGGCCAATTACAACATTGGATTTTTACTCCACCGTGAATACCAACGACCGGATGAGGCGGAAGGCGCATTCCGCCAGGCTTTGCGCGCCCAGCCCGATCATATGGCCTCCTGGATCCAGTTGGGGCAACTCTTGCTGGAACGGAAACGCATCGCCGAGGCCGAGACGGCCTTCCGGGAGGCGTTGCGCATCCGGCCGGCGAGTCCGGCGGTCCTGAACCTGTTGGGGCTGACTCTGCTGGAACAGCGCCGTTTCCACGAGGCCGAGGACGCCTTCCGGGAAACGATCCGCCTGCAACCGGAATTGGCCGAGACACACAACAATCTGGGTCTTTTGTACAAGACGCAAGAACGCCTGGCAGAGGCCGAGGCGGCCTTTCGGGAGGCGATTCGTCTGCAACCGGAGTTGGCCGACGCCTGCCTTGGCCTTGGTCTGTTTCTGTTGAGCAGCGGACGCTTCGCCGAGGGGTGGCCCTGGTTCGAATACCGATCGCATCCGGCCTTGCGCCACCGCCTGGTGATCCCGCCGGAGTTGCCGGGGCCGGTCTGGCGGGGAGAGTCCCTGGCGGGAAAGCGGCTGTTGGTGGTCAAGGAGCAGGGGTTCGGCGACATGCTGCAATTCTGCCGCTTCGTGCCCGCGCTGGCGGGTCAGGGGGCGTCGCTGATCCGGTTCGTCTGTCACCCACCTCTCGAACGACTCTTCAAGGGTCTGGAGCGGGAGGGGGTGATCGTCTCCACGCAATTGCCAGAGCCATCCGGGTATGATTACTGGTCATTGCTGATGAGTCTGCCCCGTCATCTGCCGCTGGGCGATGATCTGCTGGCGCACACGATTCCCTATCTGCGTGCCGCGCCGGAGGATATCGCCCATTGGCGCGGCCAGCTTCCCGCTGCCGGATTCCGTGTCGGGCTGGTCTGGAAGGGGAATGCGCGTCATGGCAACGACGCCAACCGTTCCCTGCCGGGGCTTGAGGTGTTGGCGCCCTTGTGGACGGTGGATGGGGTTGGGTTCGTCGGTTTGCAGAAAGGGGGGATGGAGGAGGCCCATGCGCCACCGGCTGGACAACCCTTCGTGGATCTGGGCAGCCGGGTGCGGGATTTCGCCGACACGGCGGTGATCCTTACGCAACTGGATCTGGTGATCTGCGTGGATACGGCCATCGCCCATCTGAGCGGGGCACTGGGAAGGCGGTGCTGGTTGATGTTGCCCTGCATCGGTGTCGATTGGCGCTGGGGGGAGGGACGTCGGGATTCCCCCTGGTATCCGGGGGGGATGCGTCTGTTTCGTCAGCGCCAGCCCGGCGATTGGGCCGGGGTTGTGGAGGAGATGCGGGCCGCGTTGGTGCTGGAGCGATCACAATCGGGTGCGTTTGCGAAACACCAGGATCGGCAGCAGGGTGATGATCCCGCCGCCGCTCACCATGTACATGCCGACGATGGCGGACTCCTCGGTGCTTGCCGCGCCGGAGACATAGGGCGGCAGGAGATAATAGAGAAACCCGCTCACCATGAGGCCGATGCCGACCCCGTAACAAAGCAATCGCAACATGTTCCCCTCCCCTCAAGGGTTCACCCCGGCCTGATCTCCGATCCTCCCAGCCGCTCCAGATCCTCCTGATACCGTTCGTCGAGCCAGGCGTTCAGGCCCACGACGTGATCCAGATTGCCGGGCCGCCTGGGGATTTCCCCATGCACCTTTTGGACCAGATGCAAGGCCACACTGATAAACCCCTCCTCGGCGAACTGGTCGGTGATGAGTTGAAAAAAGGCCAGATCGTTGCGGATGCGCGCCTGCTCAGCCGGTTTGCCCGGCAATTGGCCGCCCAGGGCCACAAACAGGCGTTCCGCCCAGGCCGGATGGGTAGCCAGCACCGCCTGCCGCCAGACGAACAGCCGCAGGGGGAGGAAATGGCGGCGCAGGAGATGCCGCAGGATCACCTGGTGGGAGGCCACCCCCAACGCGGCGAAGAAGGTTTCGTCCGGCCCGGCGTTCGCCGCCAGCAGCGCCTCGCCCGCCATCTCCCGCACCGTCCGCCGCGTCCGGCGTCCCAGGTTGCCCAGCCATTCGTTCTCCAGGGTGGCGGGGGTGATCATGAGGCATACAAAAGCGAGCAAATGAAGACCGATGCCACCACCCCGGCCAGGTCGCCCAGCAGGGCGGCGGCCAGGGTGTGGCGGATGCGGCGGATGCGGATGGCGCCATAATAGACTGCCAAAATATAAAAAGTCGTCTCCGAGGATCCCTGGAGGGTGCTGGTCAGCATGCCGATGTAGCCGTCGGGACCGATGGCCGGATTCTGCAACAGGGAGGCCAGATACCCCTGCGCCCCGGAACCGGACAAGGGACGCAAAATCGCCATGGTCAGGGCATCGGCGGGCAGACCGATGGCGGCGGTGAGCGGTCCCACCAGACCGGTGAAAGACCCCAGGGCGCCACTCACCCGCAACATCCCCACCGCCGTCAGGATCGCCACCAGATAGGGGATGATCCGCACCCCCACCTCGAACCCCTCCCGCGCCCCCTCCACGAACACCTCGTAGACCAATACCCCACGCCACCAGCCAAAGGCCAACATCCCCACCATGATCACGGGCAACACCCATGGCGAAATGACGCGCCCGTAAACAATGGCCAGCGGAATCAACCCGATCAGCGCCAACAACGCTACCACCGAAACCCACATCGGATACCCCCCCTCCACCACCAGGGAGGGATCCCGCTCCATGGGCACGGACGCCTCCTCCGGCGCCACCGGCGGGTCCATGGGGAAAAACCTCTGCAACCACTTGGCGGAGACAATCGCCACCGTGGTGGAAAAAAAGGTGGCGAACAACGTGGTGGACAAGATCGCCGCCGGATCGGCGGAACCCGCCGAGGCCCGCAAAGCGATCACGCTGGTCGGCACCAGCGTGACACTCGACGTATTGATGGCCAGAAACAACGCCATGGCGTTGGTGGCGCTGCCAGGCACGGGATTGAGCCGGTCCAGCTCCTTCATGGCGCGAATCCCGAAAGGGGTCGCCGCGTTGCCGAGGCCCAGGGCGTTGGCCGACAGATTCAGAATCATCGCCCCCATCGCCGGATGGTCCGCCGGAACCTCCGGGAACAGACGCACCATCATGGGCCGGATCAACCGCGCCAACATGGTGAGCAATCCCCCCGCCTCCGCCACCTTCATCAGCCCCAAAAACAACGCCATCACCCCCACCATCCCGATGGAGAGGGTCACGGAACCGGAAGCGGCCTCCACCATGCCATTGGTCAACGCCTGCATGGGAGCGTCGCCGCCATCGCCAGGAGTCCACGCAATCTGTCGAACCGCGCTCACTCCGAAAGCGATGGCGACCATGGCGAAAAAGAACAGGTTCACCCGCCGATCTTCCTCCCCTCGCGCACTGCGCCGGGCATGGCGTCAGAAGGTCTCGAACTCATCGTCGTCGGCCTGTTTGGGGGCGGGCAACGCCTTGGTGGTCGTGGCGGCTCCCTGTTTTTTGACGACCACCGGAGCCATCAGACGCGGCTCGCGACGCCCGACAGGCGACGCCTCCCGCCCATGCTTGCCGGTCTTGAAGAACGCCATGCTCTTGCGCAACATACCGGCCTGACCGGACAACTCGTCGGCGGTGGCCGCCATCTCCTCGCTCGCCCCGGCATTGCGCTGAATCACCTGATCCAACTGCTGAATCGCCTTGTTGATCTGCGATGCGCCCTGATTCTGCTCCACGCTGGACGAGGCGATCTCCTGCACCAACTCCGAGGTGCGCTGAATGTCCGGAACCAGCTTGCTCATGATCTGTCCGGTTCGCTCCGCCACCTCCACGCTGGAGGCGGAAAGATGCCCGATCTCGCCTGCGGCGGTCTGACTGCGCTCCGCCAGTTTTCTCACCTCGGCGGCCACCACCGCGAACCCCTTGCCGTGCTCCCCGGCCCTGGCGGCCTCGATGGCCGCGTTCAAGGCCAACAGATTGGTCTGCCGCGCGATCTCCTCGATGATGGAAATCTTGCTGGCGATCTCCCGCATGGCCGCCACCGCCTCGGTCACCGATTTTCCCCCATCCAGGGCGTCACGGGCGGCCTGGGAGGCGATCTTTTCGGTGGTCTGGGCATTGTCGGTGTTGTGTTGAATGTTGGAAACCATCTCCTCCATGGCCGACGAGGTCTCCTCGATGGAGGCGGCTTGCTCGGTGGCTCCGGTGGAAAGGTTCTGCGCGTTGGAGGACAACTCCTGGCTGCCATTGGCCACACTCTCGGCGGCCTGGATCACCTCCTCCACCACCCCCCGCAAATGCACGACCATGTCGTTGAGCGCCAACGCCATGCGCCCGGCCTCGTCCTTCCGGTTCACATCGCAATCGCAATTCTCGCTCAAATCCCCGTTCGCCACCTTCTCGGCGAAATGGAGACTGACCAGAATCGGCCTGGTAATGGAACGGCTGATCCACAACGCCAGCAACAAGCCGATGACGATGGCCGCCAGGGAGACCACCACCACCACGCCACGCACGTTGCGGGCATTGCCGATCATCTGCTGTTCCGACAGGATGCTTTCCTGGGTAATTTTGCTCATCTCGTGAAACTGCTTCTTAACCGCAGCCAGATGGACCTGGGTCTCCTCAGAGAAGATCCTTTCGGCCTGACTCTTGCCCTCCAGGTTCTTTCTCGCCCGATCCTGCATCTTGGCCAGCACGCCGCGCACCTTGCCCAGTGCCGGCACCACCTCTTCCTGATAGCGCTTGCCCGCCAACGCCGTATCCCCGGCCACCAGCGCGGTCTTGATCCCCTCCCCGGCCTTGTGCAGCTTGCGGTGTTCCGGGTCCATCTCATCCAGCATCCGCCCCAGTTCGGCGTCCGAGGCGCGCATCTTCTTGCCTTCCTCGCCGAACATGAATTTGCCCAATCCGCACTTGGTGGGGTCGAGTTGCACGGTCAGGTCCTTCTGACCTTGCAGAATGCTGTCCTGCACCTTGCCCGACCAGACCAGGTGATCCACCTCGCGCTGGACGAGAAACTCCGGCAACCCCATGTCGGCCCGCTTGAATACCTCGTTGATCTTGCGCGCCGAGGCATGCAGCAGCTTATGCGGCTCCTCCACGGCGTCCAGAACCGTCTTCAGGGACGGGACCAGGCTTTCCGCGTGCTTGCGGCCATCACCATAAAACCACTTGCCGAACGCGCACATGGTATGATCCAACTGCACGCCGATCTCGGTGATCTTCTCGTCGTTGATGAAGGCGCCCACCCGGTTGGCCCAGTTGAGGTGGTCCACCTCGCGCTGCAGGACCTCGCCCCGCAGCTTGTTCCCCTCCACCACCTGCATCCCTTCATCCACCATGCGGGTCATCCCCATCAGGGACCACCCCGCCACCCCCATCAGCGACAACAACACCACGCCGATTCCGGTCAGAATCTTCTTGCCAAGACTGAGATTATTCCACATGTCAGACCCCTCTTCAGTGTGTAAAAGGCGCAGTCCATTTCTGCGCGGTGAAGACCTCGAAGCGGGCGTTCTCCTTCCAGGCGTCGCCGGGCAGACCCGCCTTGAGGGCGAGTTCGGTCAAGGTCTGTTCCAGGTTCCATCCCTGTTCCGGCGCCACCTCCGGCAGGAAGACGGCGTTGCGGCCCATTTTACTCAAGGTCATGCCATGGCGTCCCACCTCGATTTCCCGATAGGAGTCCACCGGAGTCAGCGGACTCAGGACGCTCACTTCCAGGTTCAGCCCCGGCAGTTCCTCGGAGCGAACCGGGCGAAAACGGTGATCCCGCAAGGCGGCATTCACCGCGTTCTCCACCACCGCTTCGTACAGCGGCTTGATAGGGGCGATGTAACCGATGCAACCCCGCAGATCCTCCCCCCGCTTCAGGGTGACGAAGGCCCCGCGTGGTTGTTTCAGCGTTTCGGGCAGGGTCATCCCGGTGGCCACGGCCTGGGCGTTGGCCGCCTCCGGGCCGCCGCTGACCGCGAGCCGCAACGCCTTGCGAGCCAATTCATGCAGTTGCGTCATCTCCTCTTGCGTCAACTCCCCGGTCGTCGCGCCGGACAGGGGATGCCCGGAGACGAACCATGCGGCCAGATAACCGACCGAATTGGGATTGTCCCGCGTCACCGGGCCGCTGGTGGCCATGCCGGCCAGCGTGGCGGTCAACTCGCGACCGGAAAGATGCAAAAAAACCATCATCGGCCCAAAGGCGCAGGCGGTGATTCCGGTTCGTTCCCGATAGGCCAACAACCCTTTGGCATCGCCATGCGCGATCCGCTCCCATGCCCCCAGATCCAGTTGCTTGAGGCGTTCCCCGGCCTTTTCGTCCGGGGGAAAGGGCAGATAGCCGTAATTGGGGCCGTAATGGGTCCAATCGCCGGACAGGACCAGCAGGGTCTCCCCATCGAGCAGGGGCCGCAGCGCCGCCGCCGCCCGCGCGTATCCCGCCGCGTCCGCCTGCCCCACCAGCACGGGCACCAGTTGCCAGCCCGACTCCAGCGCGACCTGCAGCCAGGGGAGTTGCATCTCCAGGCTGTGCTCGTTGCGGTCCACGCCAGGGATCACCCGGACCCCCTCCGCGCGCCGCAACTGGCGGATCGCCTCGCGATCCAGGGGAATCTCCCCCAGCGGCGTGGCGAAATGGGTGGCGTCCGACACGACCAGACCGCCGAAATCCCCGTGATGGGACGGCCCCATCGCCACCACCCGCTTGAACTGCTTGCCCACCAGGGGCTTGAATGCCAGGGCCGCCGTGGGACCGCTGAAACGGTAACCGGCGTGGGGGGCCAGCACGGCCCGCACCTCCCCCAGGCCCGCGACCGGAGGAGGCTCGGCCTGGACGAGTTGGCCCTCCAGATAGGCGCGCAGATCTTCCGGATTGCCCGGATACCAGGAACCGGCCACCGCCGCCGGACGCAGCCGTTTTTCCCCGTTGTCCGGCACTCCCCCGCCGGCGATCCCCACGGTCAACAGCCAACACCATGCCACCAGGAACAAAGTGCGCATCTTGTCCTCCTTTCACCCCGCCAGATGCCAGGCCACGGAACAATCCGCCGCCGCCAATGGCAGTTCCCTGGGCCGTGTGGCGCCAGAGGGCACGGCCAACTCCGGTTCGAACAGCAGCACCCCTCCCGCCGCCAGCGCGGTCAACACCTGACGCCGACTGCGACAGTCAAGATACCAGCTTGTATCCCGTTTGTCACTATCGCACGCATATTCATTCATGTCCACACCCCGGCCATCGCTTGGTGGCATACCGGGCATCGCCCGTCCACAAGATGATATTCCATGATAGTGAACCCGAACCGCCGAATCAGCAAGGTTCCATCGCGGGGACAGAGGGTCGATTCCCCCTCGACACCCGGCTGATTGCCGATGTAGACGTGCCGGAGTCCGGCGGCCCGGGCCTCCTGGCGGCAATGGACCAGCAGTTCGGCGGGGGTCGGCGGGAGATTGCGCATCCGGTACATGGGCGTGAACCGGCTGAAGTGCAGCGGGGTCTCCGCGCCGAGATGGTCCCGGACCCAGACGGCCAGGGCGCGCACCTTGCTCATGTCGTCGTTGAGGCCAGGGATCACCAGATTGGTGATCTCCAGCCACACCCCGGCCTCCTTCATCACTTCCAGGGCCTCCAGCACCGGCTTGAGGGTCGCCCCGCACACCTCCCGGTAGAACCGCTCGTCGAAGGCCTTGATATCGATATTGGCCCCGTCGATCAGGGGGGCCAATTCCTTCATCGGCTGCCGGTTGATGTATCCGGCGGACACCAGGACGTTTTTGACCCCCTTTTCCCGCGCGATGATGCTGGTGTCGCGCACGTATTCGTAATAGACCAAAGGCTCGGAATAGGTATAGGCGATGGAGGGACACCGTTTGTCCACGGCCATCTCCACCACCTCTTCGGGAGGGGCACGGTAGATCACCTCCATCTCCTCGCCGCCCCGCTGGGAGAGTTGCCAGTTCTGACAGTTCAGGCAGTGGAGGTTGCACCCGGCGGTGGCGATGGAAAAGATGGCGGTTCCGGGCAGGAAATGAAACATCGGTTTCTTTTCCATGGGATCGATATGGATGGCCGAGGGTCGCCCATGGGTCACGGCGCGCAGCTTGCCGTTGCGATGGACGCGCACGCGGCAATCCCCGGCCCCGCCTTCCGGGATGACGCAATAGCGCGGACAGAGTTGACACTCCAACCGGTTCACATTTTTTTCTCCATTTTTTTGATCGCCCGCGCGCGAATCATCGCTGTGATCCGCCCGCCAAAAGGACCCGCGAGAAACAGCACCACCGGAACCAGCCATTTGATTTTCTTCGCATAATACACTAAGGACAAATATCTTTTCGGCAAGGCGACCAACAACCGCGCGCCAAACGTAAACCGGTCGAACCAGGAGATCGGCGCATGCAGGATGGGATAGCCGCTGGATTCCAGGGTGGCGCTGGCGATGAACTCGCAATAGGCCTGCTCCTCGGTGCTCATGATGGCCCGCCACTTGTCCCGGTTGGTCGCCACGATGGGACCACGCAGGAGATCATGGGTCCCGCCCGTGGAGAGAATCCGGGCGGTCGTGCTTGCGGTCAGATCGGTTGGCGCGCCCTCGATCCGGCGGCCAAGAAACGCGGCGATCCGTTCCAGTTCCCCTTCCGGGTCGCCCAGGAGGCTCTCGTAGCATACCTCCAGGTAGCTGTCGGGGTGGGCGGCCCCCCACTCCCGCTTGTCGAGCACATGCCGGCTCCACAAGCGCATCGCCTCTCCCAGGGTAGCGGGTCCCCACCAGGAGCGCAGCCAGGAGAGGGCCACATCCCGGCCGTCGCGCACGATATGAATGACCTGCAACTCCGGGAGGTGCCGTTGCCAGACCTCCAGGGAGATCGGTTCGTAGAACGAACTGTTGTCCACCCAGCCGGATTTGCGGTGCAGAAGGGCGTATTGCGCGAAGAACTGGCGGATCATCCCGCCGAAGTCGTCGCAGGCGTCGAGCATCGCCTCCGCCTGGGGCAGGACGGCCAGCAGGGTGCCGGAGCGCGCCTCCTCCGGGTCGAGTTGCGGGGTGCTGGAGACCAGCAGGATCTCCAGAAAATGACCGATGGCGGTCAACAGGCGCTCGCGGTTGCGGCGACGCCCCAGATCGCCCCACAGGAAGAGGGTGCGGGCGAAATAGGGGATGAAGTGGGTCTCCAGAGGGGCGGCCAGGCCGAGCCGCGACTCGATCAGGGCGGTCAGCAGGGTGGTCCCGGAGCGGTCGCAGCCGACCACGAACACCGGAGTCGCCACGGATGCGGAGGATGGGCAGGCAGGGGATTCCGGCATGGTTCGGCTCCTGGGTACGTCATGAAAAGGCGTTGCCCCACCGCGTAAAGTATCACCCACAGGTACCCGGCAGTCAACGCCATTCGTCCCGACGCCGGACAGTGCGACAATTCCACTTGCCATTCGCCATGCCATGGGATATGGTTGTTGGCGTGTGGGCGGCGTTGATGGCCAGGTCGTACGCAACGAAAATCCGTGAACCCCGTCAGGACCGGAAGGTAGCAGCGGCAGCGGAACCTTTCGTGTGCCGTATTCCACCTGGCCGGAGCCGCCCTTCAACCTTATTCCCATCGGTTCGCATGACCGCCTATGTCGTTTTGGCCCGCCGCTGGCGCCCCAGGAACTTCGCCTCTCTGATCGGACAGCAGCATGTGGTCCAGGCCCTGCAAAACGCCCTGATCGCCGGGCGGATGCCGCATGCCATTCTCTTTTCCGGCACGCGCGGGGTGGGCAAGACCACCCTGGCCCGCATTCTGGCCATGCGCCTCAACTGCCGGGAGACCACCACCCCCGAACCGTGCGGCCAATGCCCCTCCTGCGCGGAGGTGATCTCCGGTTCGCATCCGGACGTGATGGAGATCGACGCCGCCTCCCGCACCAAGGTGGAACAGATGCGGGAACTTCTGGAACTGGCCCCCTATGCCCCGACCTCCGCGCCTTACAAGGTGTTCATCCTGGACGAGGTACACATGCTCTCGACCCAGGCGTTCAACGCCCTGCTCAAGACCCTGGAGGAGCCGCCGTCCCATGTGAAATTCATTTTCGCCACCACGGAACCGCGCAAGATCCCGGCCACCATTCTCAGCCGCTGCCAGCGCCACGACCTGAAACGGGTGACGGCCGCCACCCTGACCAGCCATCTGGAGGCGATCCTGACCAGCGAGGGGATCGCCTGGGACGATGCCGGGTTGCAGGCCGTGGTGACGGCGGCGGACGGCTCGGTGCGCGACGGGCTTTCCCTGTTGGATCAGGCCATCGCCCACGGCAACGGCACGGTTCGCCACGAGACGGTGCATACCCTGCTGGGCCTGACGGATCAGGATGCCGTGACGCGGTTGCTGGAGCATCTCCTGGCCGGGCAGGGGCCGGAACTGTTGCAGGCGCTCGATCAATTCCACGCCGGGGGGGTGGAGCCAAACGCCCTGGCGCGGGACCTCCTGGATCAGGTGCATCAGCGTGTCCGGGCGCGGGTGACGCGAACCGGTCCCGTTGGCCCCCACTCCCTGGAGCATCTCCAGATGGTGTATCAGACGCTGCTCAAGGGGGAGGGAGAGATCAAATTCGCCCAGAAGCCGGCCCAGGCGTTGGAGATGATGTTGCTGCGCGCCGCCTATCTGCGCCCGATCCCGGAATTGGACAAACTGATCGCCTCCCTGAGCACCGGAGGCGCGCCCCAGCCCCCGCCGACACCCGTCCGCCCCGTCATGGCCGCGCTACCACCGCCGCCCCCGGCGCCTGAGCGGGTCAAGCCGCCGGCGACATGGGAGCAACTGTTATCCCTGGCCAAGGAACATGATCCGGAAGTGCATCTCAGGTTCCTTAGCCAGGTTGCCTGTCTGGCGTTCGACAAGGATGCCGGGGAGAATCCGGTTCGTCTGCATCTGCAACTCCTGGACGACTGCTTCGGCACTCCGGAGCAGTTCCGCGCCATGCTGGAGCCGTTCCTGGCAAGGCATGGCATGGCCGGCCTGCGGATCAAGGTGGACCCTCCGTCCGGCGCCCCCCGCCCCGAAACCACGCTGGAACAGAACGAACGTCAGGCCAGGGAACACCGCGCCACTCTGGAGCAGGAGGTCAAGGCGCATCCCATGGTCCAGCGGTTCATGACCGAATTCGATGCCCGCCTGATCGGGGTGGAAGCGATGGAACAGACTTCATGATGCGCGGCGTTGGAACACGCGCGCGTAAAAAAAGCCATTGATGACCAGCACCCCGCAGCCGATGGCCACGAATCCCCAGGCCGGAAACCCGCCGGGAAACCACATCTCCGGATAGATCAACGGCCAGAGGTAGTGCTCGACAAAGCTGTCCGGATACCCTGCGGCCAGCCCCTGGATGCGCAGATGATTTTCCAGGCGGGTCAGGGGACAGATCCAGCCACCGATCTCGATACCCGCGCCCCAGGCCACGCAGGGCAGATGGACCCACTTCAGCCACGGCCAACGCACCACCAACACCCCGCCCGCCAACACGAACAGCACGAACGACAAGTGAATCACGACGACCCCGTCCGCCAACAGACGATACATCATGGAGGATGGCACCCGGCGGGGGGCAGGCTGTCCAGGAACTCCCGGATGGCATCGTAATATCCGGGAGCCGCGACAATGGAGTTGTGATCCACCCCGGAGAACTCCTGTTCCCGATGGGGACCGCTCCAATTGGCGATCAGACGCCGGGAATGGGCCACCGGAACCACATCGTCCCCGGTCGCCATCAGGGTCAGGAGCGGGGCGAAGACGATGGGCGCCCGCGCCAGGGAGTCGAAGGGATGCCGCAACAGCCAGCGCACCGGGACATAGGGATAGACCCCCTGGGCCACGGCGCGAATGCTGTCGTAGGGCGAGACGAGACAGACCCCGGCCACCAGACGCTCGGAGGCCACATGCACGGCCACGCCGCTCCCCAGGCTGCGTCCCATCAAGGCGATCCGGCCAGGATGGAGGTTGGGATGACGGCTCGCCCAGTCGAACACCAGGCGGGCATCGTCGAACAGGGCACGCTCACCCGGCTCGCCCCCGCTCTCCCCGTAGCCCCGGTAGTTGACGGACAACACCGCCCACCCCTGCAAACGTGCGGCATCCTCCAACAGAAAGCCGGAGGTCTCCTCGGCATTCCCGCCCCAGTAGATCAGCAACGGCGCCCTGCCCTCCTGCGGTGCGTTGACCAGCCAGCCCCGCAGGGGCGTGCCGTCCTCTGCCGCCAGGCGCACCTCGCCACCGGGAAACCGCTCCTGCAAGGCGCGTTTGCGCTCCGGGGCAAGGGGGGCGGGAAAAAATAACAAACGTTCTTGATTGAAATAAAGAAAAGGATAGAGCAGCAGCGGGATGGCGAGCGCCAAACCCACTCCGAGATTCAGGACGAATTGCCCGACCGTCTCCAGCGATGGCATCGTGCAATGCTCCGAACACTCCTGTCCGACAGGGCGGCAGGCATCTGGAAAAGAAAAACCGTTCACGCTCCGGAAGCGGAGGGTGAACGGTTCGCACCCTGTGGGTACCGCGTTCTATTGGGTCTATGCCGCGCCGCCGGCCGCCGAGGATCGGCGAATCTTCTTGCGCAGGCGACGCACGGCTTCGGCCTTTTTCCGACGCTTGCGCTCGGACGGTTTCTCGAAGAATTTCCGCTTTTTCATTTCCCTGAACATGCCCTCCCGGATCATTTTCTTTTTCAAGACCCGAATGGCCTGATCCACATTATTGTCGTAGACGTCAATCCTCACGAAAACTCACTCCTCCTCGTCATGTCATGGAAACGCCTGGATGGCGAATGCGCGTCACAGGCAATCAGGCAATTCTAATTCATCCTCTCCGGGAATGCAACCCCTCCGTGCGGACACGCATGATCATTTTTCAAGGCCGCGCCTTGGCGGGAACCTGCATAGCCATGAACAAGGGATCTCCTCCCCGCTGCAGCAGCAGGAGCAAGGAGTGTCCCGGCTCCAGTTTGGCCATGACGGCGTTGAAATCGGCCACGCTTTTGACGGGTTTGCGATTGATCTCCATGATCAGGTCGCCGACCCGCACCCCGGCATGATCGGACGGGGAGTTGCCTTCCACCCCGGAGACCACCACGCCGCTGGCGTCGCCGGAGAGGTCGAAGCGGTTCTTGATTTCGGCGGAGAGGGGCTGGACCGACAGGCCCACGAGATTCTTCTCCCTGGTCTTCTCCTTGACGTTGGACGCCTCGTTGTCGTCGGCCATCTCCTTGACCACCACCTCGAGGGTCTTGGTGGCGCCGTTGCGGAAGACCTCGATGGGGACTTTCTTGTTGACCGGGGACTCGGCGACGATGGTGGGGAGTTCCTTCATCCGGCCCACCTCGTGGCCGTCGAACTTGAGGATGACATCGCCTGGCACGATACCGGCGGTCTCGGCGGGGCTTTTGGGTTCGACGCTGGCGACCAGCGCACCACGCTGGGCGCCCAATCCCAAGGCGTCCGCCAGTTCCTTGGTGACGGTCTGGATGCGCACCCCCATCCAGCCACGGGTGACGCGACCATTGGCGCGCAGTTGCTTGACGATGTTCTTGGCCATGTTGACGGGAATGGCGAAGCCGATCCCCATGTTGCCGCCGGAACGGGAGACGATCGCGGTATTGATCCCGATCACCTCGCCCTGGAGATTGAAGAGGGGGCCGCCGGAATTGCCGGGATTGATGGCCGCGTCGGTTTGCAGGAAGTTGTCGTAGGGTCCGCTGCCGATGCTGCGGCCACGCGCGGAGATGATCCCCTGGGTGACCGAGGCCTCCAGGCCGAAGGGATTGCCGATGGCGATCACCCACGACCCCACCTCGGCCTGATCGGAGTCGCCCAGGGTGGCCACCGGGAGTTTGGAGTCGGACTTGATGCGGATGAGGGCCAGATCGCTCTTGGCGTCGCGTCCCACCACGGTGGCGGTGAACTCCCGTTCGTCGGAAAGGCGCACCTGGATCTCATCCGCATCGGCCACCACGTGATGGTTGGTCAGGATATGGCCGGTATCGTCGATGATCACGCCGGACCCCAGGCTGCGGGAGTGGAACGGCTGTCCCTGCGGCCCCTGCTCGAAGAAACGGCGGAAGAATTCGTCGAAGGGGGATTCGCCGCCGCGCGGCCCGAAGCGCGGGGGCTTATCCTGCCCCCCCCCGGAGGGCGACACGGTCTGGCTGGAACTGATGTTCACCACCACCGGCTGGAGTTTTTTCACCAGGGGGACCAGATCGGGCAACGTGGCGGCATCGAGCGCGCCCATCCAGGCCAGGCTCGCCAGCATCACGCCCATCCGCAACCAGATACGCTTACAAATCCGAGACATGTTCGAGCTTCCTTCATTGGATTATTGAGTCAGGAACCTGGGGGGAATATTGTGACAGAGGTCCGACGACAAGACCTCGACGATCACCGGCATGTCCCGATTGTCGCGGGCCATGCGTCTGGAGCGCCGATTGAGCCACAGGAAGGTCCCGGCCAGGGCCAGCAGGCCGACCACGGCGGAGAGCAGTTCGACATCGACCCGCAGGCCATAGGTCTGGACGAAGTAGCGGGTCCAGGAGACCACGGCGAAGAGGACCACCAGCGGCAGAATGTAGACCAGGAAGGAGGCGCGCAGGAAACTCCTTTCGGAGAGTTCCACGAAGACCCGCTCGCCGACCTGGGCGTTGCAGGGGTTGCGGGCGAGAATTTTGGTGGCGCGCTGACCGAGTCCCCCGGAGAGGACGCCGCAGGTCTTGGCGCTCTGGCAGCCGCCGCACATTTTCTGTCGTTGTCCGCTCACCACGGCGAATTCGCCGTCCAAGGCAACGACAATGGCCTCTTCCCGCATCATCTTGTCCGGCCCCCGCAAGGGTTTATTGGTTGATTTCCTGAAATTCACCATTTTCCACCGCGTCCACGCTCCCTGGCAAGGCTCCGGCGAACAATGCCGCCAGCACGAGAACCGACATCCCGAACCGGGAGACCCGGTCCCGCGGGGAGTGGCTCTTTTCGTTGCTGATGGCCATCATGACCGATCGTGTCATCTCCTCCGGATCGCACCAGGCGAATTTCTCCGCCACCGCATCCCTGACCTGGGCGAGCCGGCTCATGGTTTTGCGGCAGTGGTCGCACTGCACGAGATGACGCGCCACCATGCCGACGATGATCTGGTCCAGTTCGTCATCCAGAAAGGCCGAAACCAGTTCTGGATTGCATTCGTTGGTGATCTGTCCCATGGTTATCCCCTCTTTGGACGGTTGATTCAATTCGCGGGTTTCCTGTCTTGCAGATAGGCCTGCATGCGTTCCATGATCTCCTGCCGGCTGCGGAAGATGCGCGAGCGAACCGTGCCGATCGGACAGCCAAGACGCCTGGCGATCTCCTCGTAGGAGTGCCCCTCCACATCGCGGAGCTGGATCGCCAGGCGCATGTTCTCGGGCAGCGCCGCGATGGCCTGAGTGAGGTTGGCCATCATCTCCCGGCGCAGGATCTGACGCTCCGGCGTATCGTGGTTACGCAATTGCGGTGCCATCCGTTCCGAATCCTCCAGCTCGTCGTCGGACATGCGTGGCCCCCGTTCCTGGGCCTGGAGGTGATTCTTGCCGGTATTGACGGCGATCCGGTAGAGCCAAGTGTAGAAGGCCGAATCGCCGCGAAAATTGCCCAGGGCGCGAAAAGCCTTGATGAAGGTCTCCTGGGTCAGATCGCGCACCTTGTCGGGGTCGCTGACCAGCCGGGAGATGACGGCCCCCACCTTGCACTGATAGCGACGCACCAGGATCTCGAAGGCCTTGTGATCCCCTTTTTGGGCCATCTCCACCAGAATACGATCCGCATCCTCGTTCACCTGAAGCGCACTCCGTTCTTCCTCGCGGGCATTACCAGACGTAAGACACCCGGATTGTACACCCGGTTCCCGGAACAGGCCAAGGCCCAGTGCCAAAAAAAATGCAAATGACATCTTGACAGAAATCCAGGCAGGCGCACAATAGGATTTATGAGCAATGCGCACTCCACCCCACTCACCGCCGATTTTCTGATCATCGGCGCCGGCGTTGCCGGTCTGGACCTGGCCTTGCGGCTGGCCGGTCATGGTGACGTGATTCTCCTCTCCAAGGCGGCCGTCGGTGAGTCCAACAGCTACTATGCCCAAGGCGGCATCGCGGCGGTGCTCGACCCCGCCGACGATCTGGACTCGCACATCGCCGACACCCTCGTCGCCGGAGCCGGCCTGTGCCACGAGGACACGGTGCGCCAGGTGGTGGAAAACGGTCCCCGTTCCATCCGGCGGCTGTTGGACCTTGGGGCGCCATTCACCAGGGAGGCCCACAAGGGAGGGTTTCACCTCACCAAGGAGGGGGGTCACTCGACCCGGCGGGTCATCCACACGGCGGACGCCACCGGCAAGGCGGTAGTGGAGATCCTGCTGGAACGCGTACTCGCCCATCCCCGCATTCATGCATACGCCGACCACATGGCCGTGGACCTGGTCACCTCCCACA
This sequence comes from Magnetococcales bacterium WMHbin3, assembly GCA_002753185.1. Lineage (GTDB taxonomy): Bacteria > Pseudomonadota > Magnetococcia > Magnetococcales > Magnetaquicoccaceae > Magnetaquiglobus. The sequence goes on along the minus strand of PDZX01000023.1, from coordinate 21,071 downwards.
AGCTGGGCATGTTTCTGCCGGGCCAACCGAACCGCTGTTTCGGCTGTTACGCCCTGGAGGTCGAAAGCGGTCGGGTGCTCACCTTTCAATCCCGGTTCACGATTCTGGCGTCGGGCGGGGCGGGAAAAGTGTACCGGTATACGACCAATCCGGACGTGGCCACCGGCGATGGCATCGCCATGGCCTACCGGGCCGGCTGCCGGGTGGCCAACATGGAGTTCATGCAATTCCATCCCACCTGCCTGTTCCACCCCAAGGCGAAATCGTTTCTGATCTCCGAGGCGGTGCGAGGCGAAGGCGGAATTCTGGTCCTGAAGAACGGCGAGCCGTTCATGAAACGCCATCACCCCTCCGCCGACCTGGCGCCAAGGGACATCGTGGCCAGGGCCATCGACTACGAAATGAAGCGCAGCGGCGACGACTGCGTCTATCTGGACATCACCGCCAAGGGCCGGGATTTCATCGAGGAGCATTTTCCCAACATTTACAAAAAATGCGCGGAACTGGGCATCGACATGGCCACGGAGGCGATTCCGGTGGTCCCGGCGGCCCATTATACCTGTGGCGGCGTGGTGACCGACGCGCACGGGGCCACGGACCTGGAAGGGTTGTATGCCATCGGCGAGGTGAGTCACACCGGCCTGCACGGGGCCAACCGTCTGGCCTCCAACAGCCTGCTGGAGTGCCTGGTCTACGCGGACGCGGCGTGCGAGTCGATGCTCAACCGCATCCGCGAGCGTCCCCGCTTCGCCCACCCCAACATCCCGTTGTGGGACAGTTTCGGGGTCCACTCCTGTCAGGAGGCGGTGCTGATCTCCCACAACTGGGACGAGATCCGCCGTTTCATGAGCAATTACGTCGGGATCGTCCGCTCCAACCGCCGCCTGGCCTGCGCCCGGCGCCGCAGCGAGTTGTTGCAGCAGGAGATCAACGAATTCTACTGGAACTGCAGCATCACCCGCGACCTGCTGGAACTGCGCAACATCTCCCTGGTGGCCTCCCTGATCATCCGTTCCGCCATCCACCGCAAGGAGAGCCGCGGCCTCCACTTCACCACCGACTACCCGGATCGTGACGACGCCAACTGGTCGCAAGACACGATCCTGCCCATCACCGAATAACGCCACGCAACCACCCGAACGAAACGCCATGCCCCATTCCCCGTCGGTCACCCAACACCGCGTCATCATCGGTATCGCGGTGGCGGGCATCCTGATTTCGCTGTTCGTCTTCCATGTCATGCGGTCACAGTTGGAGCACCACGCGCAACTGGAATTCCACTGGCTGGCCAAGGACCGCATCGGCACGTTGCGCCAGGCCATCGGACGCGCCATTCATGTCGCGGATCTCTTCGGCAAGCTTTGGCGGGACCGTTCCCCCGCCAATCAGGAACTGGAGACCCTGGCCCGCGCCTTCTTCTCCCAGGTGGGTGATTTGCAGGATGTGCTGTGGATTCCGAAGCCGGATGATCCGGTCTGCCGGCCCATGCAGGTCAGCCGGATCCCAGGGCGTTTCCCCACCGAGGAGGAATTCCGCTCCGACCCGATCCTGCGCACCATGCTCCAGCACGCCAGCAGTCAGGACCGTGCCGTGGTCTCCATGTCCACCTCCCCGATGCACGCCTTTCTGATCGCCATTCCCCTGCGCCAACCGGAAGGCATTCTGGTGATCGGATTCGATCTGGGCGTCATGTTGCGCAAGGCAATGCGCATCCTCGAACCCAGGGGCGTGGATATCCTCATCCTGGAACGGGATGCGGACGGCCGGGAACGATTCATCGATTACTACAGCAGCCGTCTGAAACCCCAGCCCGACGACTCGGAGCATGCCGTCAACTGGCGGGAGTGGCTGGCGCGCACCCCCCACCGGGAACAAGAAGACATGCCGGTCGCAGACAAGGAGTGGACCTTCATCGCCTTCCCGGTCGAGCAGTTGCGAAGCGGCGAGCAGTTTCCCAACGTCCCGTGGCTGATCCTGTTCGGCGGCATCCTGACGACCGGCATGCTGGTGCTGTTCCTGCTCCACATGGAAAGCAGCCTGCGGGAGAAGCAGCGTCTCTACGCCGAATTGAAACAGTCGGAGATCCGGCTGCGCATCCTCTTCAACCAATATCCGGACACCATCATGACCGTGGACGAGAACGGCACGGTGCTGTTGTCCAACCGTCCCGATCTGCAGCGCATGGAAGAGATGTTCGGGGACAACAGCGAATTGCGCGACTGGCATGCCAGGGCACTGCGCAAGGTCCAGGCCACCGGCGAGATGGATCACTTCCACTTCCCGTTTTCCGAATCCCAATGGTGCGAGGTCCGCTTCGTGCCGATCCGCTCCGAAACCGGCATCTCGGAAGTGTTGATCCTGAGCACCGACATCACGGAACGGCATCTGCAACAAGAACAGGCCATGCGTCACGCCCGGCTGGCCACGCTGGGGATCCTGGCGGCCGGCATGGCCCACGAGATCAACAACCCGAACAATACCATCCAGTTCAACATTGATTCCCTGTTGCGCGCCTGGCCGGACATGGCCGCTGTCCTGCGCTACCACGGTCGCGAACACGGCGAGTACGCCATCGGCGGCATGCCGGCGGATCGGGCGCTGGAGATGCTCCCCGGACTGCTGGAAAGCATCCGGGACAACTCCCGCCGCATCACCGGCATCGTCAACAACCTCAAACACATGGCCCGTCCGGACACCGGCGAGCAGCGCTACCGGATCGAACTCCACAAGGTGCTGCGCAACGTGGTTTCCCTCGTGCAACACCAGATCAAGCGTCACACCGATCACTTCACGGTCAACCTCCCGGACGATCTTCCGGAATTGAAGGGCAACCCTCTGCAACTGGAGCAACTGTTCCTCAACCTGCTGCTCAACGCCATGGAGTCGTTGCGCGACCGCCATGGACGGGTCGCGCTTGACGGCCTTGCGTCGGAGGATGGAAAATGGGTGATCGTCCAAGTCATGGACGAGGGCGTCGGCATGACCCGGCAGGAGATCGCCGACATGTTCACGCCATTTTTCACCACCAAGGCGGCACAGGGAGGCATCGGCATGGGATTGTCCATCGTCTGGGACATCGTGCAGCGCCACGGTGGCGCGATCCAGGCCGATTCCCAACCGGGCGCAGGGACGACCATCACGGTGCGCCTGCCCACCGCCCCACAAAAGGAGCACGCATGAACGCCCCCGCACCGAACCAGGCGCCACTGGTGCTCTTCGTGGACGACGAACCGGACGAACTGGTGGCAACCCGCTACCTCCTGGAAGCCCATGGCATCCGGCCAGTCGAGACGCTTCAGGATCCCAGGGAGGCGATGAACCGCATCGCGAGCAACCCGCCCGCGATGGTGCTGCTCGACCTGATCATGCCCCATCTGCCCGGCACCAGGATCCTGGCACGACTGGTGCGCGAACACCCCGCGATCCCGGTCGTGGTGATGACCGCCTCCCTGGACGTGGAGACCGCCATCGCCTGCATGAAGGAGGGGGCCTTCGACTATCTGATCAAGCCGGTGGAGGAAAACCGGCTGATCTCCTCGATCCGCCACGCCCTGGAGGTGTGCGCGTTGCGGCGGCATGTCGATCTGTTGCGCAACACCCTGCTCAGCCAGAAGCTGAAACATCCGGAGGCCTTCGCCTCGATCCTCACCCGGCACAGCAAGATGATTTCGGTGTTTCAATACATCGAAGCCATCGCCGAGTCCCCGGAACCGGCCATGATCACCGGCGAAACCGGCGTCGGCAAGGAGATGATCGCCGGGGCCATCCACACCCTGAGCAGACGCCCCGGTCGGCTCGTGACGGTCAACGCCGCCGGCCTGGACGACACGCTCTTCTCCGACACCCTGTTCGGTCACATGAAGGGGGCCTTTTCCGGGGCCGAAAAGGATCGCGAGGGACTGATCGCCCAGGCTGCCGACGGCACCCTGTTTCTCGACGAGATCGGCGACCTGACCCCTCCCTCGCAGGTCAAGCTGCTGCGTCTGTTGCAGGACGGCACCTATTATCCCCTCGGTTCCGACATCCCCAAGTTGAGCCACGCGCGCATTGTCGCGGCCACCAACCGCAACCTGCAACAACTGATGACCAAGGGGGCCTTTCGTCAGGATCTCTTTTTCCGTCTTTCCAGTCATCCTCTGGAGATTCCGCCGTTGCGCAAGCGGGCGGACGACCTGCCGTTGCTGATCGATTTCTTTCTCCAGGAGGCCTGCGCCACCATGGACAAATCGGGGTTGCGCGTCCCGGAGGAGTTGTACACGTTGTTGTCGGTCTACCACTTCCCCGGCAACGTGCGGGAATTGCGCGCCCTGATCTTCAATGCCGTGGCCTGTCACCGTTTTGGTCCGGTGCTGTCCATGGAGAGTTTCAAGGAGGTGATCCAGGCCAAGCGCACGGTTCCGGAAAACCCGGAGGAGCGCGAGGAGGAAGGCCCTTGTGTGGAGATCCCCGGCCGTTTTCCCACCCTGAAGGAGTCGGAGGAGTATCTGGTCCGCGAGGCATTGCGCCGTTCCGGCAACAATCAGGGCATTGCCGCCACCTTGCTGGGCATCAGCCGGCAGACGCTCAACTACCGCCTCTCCTCCCGCCGGCGTGAGGGGTGAAATCGGTCTGATCCGCTTCCCTGCCCCCTGTAAAGCCTCGCGAGATTTGTCCGAGGCTTTTTTTTTGTTTTTCAATGCATAAACATGCAATCCCCATGTCCGTGAAAATTTTTTTTCACCCCCGGCAAGCGATGACTGTCTTGGTAACCTATTGATTGTAAAACACAAATTCCTGTTCTTCCCCTTGGCACGAATCCTGAGATGGAATCTCGACACATGGATGCCAGAATGGCAAAACTTTCAATCGGAAGAATAAGGAAACGTTATGAACACAGCCAATCTCTCTTTGTTCGGAAAAACCAAGGCACTCGAACACAAAGTCGATGAATTCCTTGACGTTTTGTCTGAATGCAACATTTTCTTCAAGGCGGCCATCACCTATTTCCTGGAAGCGGGCGGCAATGGCGCGGCGGCCTTCCAGCAGAAGGTGAAAGAGGTCAACAGCAAGGAGTCCCATGCGGACAGCCTGCGCCGCGATATCGAAACCGAACTGTACGAACAGGCCCTCATCCCGGATTTTCGCGGCGACATCCTGAGCCTGCTGGAAGACCTGGACAACCTGATCAACCTGTTCGAGGAAAACCTGATCAACTTCTCCATCGAGAATCCCCAATTCCCGGCTGAAAACCACAAGGAACTGAAGATGCTGTGCGAACAGGTGGCCTTGTGCGTCGAGTCGTGCGTGATGTCCACGCGGGCCTTCTTCCGCGACATCAAGGCAGTGCGTGACCACTCCCACAAGGTGATGCTCTACGAAAAAGAGGCGGACAAAATCTGCATCGCCTTGAAGACCGCCATCTTCAAATCCGATCTGCCCCTCGACCAGAAGTCCCATCTGCGCAACTTCGTGGACAAGATCGACCAGTTGGCCAACGAAGCGGAAGACGTGTGCGATTTCCTGGCCATCTATACGATCAAACGGGCCGCCTGATTCGATTTCAGGCCACAATTCGGAGTCAAGCAAACATGGAACTTTCCGTTCTGTTTTTCATGTCCAGCGGCCTGTTTCTCGGCTGGTCACTGGGCGCCAACGACGCGGCCAACATATTCGGCACTGCGGTTGGCACACGCATGATCAAATTCACCACCGCCGCCCTGATCTGTTCGATCTTCGTGCTCCTGGGCGCGGTGATCAGCGGCGCCGGGGCGGCCCACACCCTCTCCAAACTGGGTGACATCAATGCCCTGGGCGGCGCCTTCGTCGCGGCCTTTGCCGCTGCGGCCGTGGTCGCCTGGCTGACCATCCTGGGACTGCCGGTCTCCACCACCCAGGCCATCGTCGGGGCCATCATCGGCTGGAACTTCTTCACCGGCATGGCCACGGACTTCAGCGTCTTCAAGACCATCGTGGGAACCTGGTTCCTGAGTCCGGTCCTGACCGCCATTTTCAGCTACTTCATGTACAAGGGGGTGATGTGGTGGCTCAACCAGCAGAAATTCCACCTCATCTCGCTGGACGCCTTCACCCGCTACGCCCTGCTGTTCGCCGGGGTGCTGGGCGCCTATTCCCTGGGGGCCAACAACATCGCCAATGTCATGGGGGTGTTCATCGGCGCCAATCCATTCGGTGATGTGGGCTTTTTGTCCGGCCTGCAGATTCTCTTCGCCGTCGGCAGCATCGCCATCGCGGCGGGCGTCTACACCTATGGCAAAAGGGTCATGATGACCGTGGGCGACAGCATCGCCCCCCTGACCCCGGTGGGGGCGGTGGTGGTGGTGCTGTCCACCTCGCTGGTGCTGTTTCTCTTCGCGTCGGAGGATCTGGAATACTTCCTGGCCTCCCTGGGGCTGCCGACCATCCCGCTGGTGCCGGTCTCCAGTTCCCAGGCGGTGGTCGGCGGTGTCATCGGCATCGGCCTGATCAAAAACGCCAGCAACATCCGTTGGGGCGTCACGGGACGCATCGTGGTGGCCTGGGTGCAGACCCCGATCGTGTCGGCGATCGCCAGCTTCTTCATGTTGTTCCTGATCCAGAACGTCTTTGCCATCACCGTCTTCCAGTCGGTGGAATTCGAAGTCTCCCAACCCCTCCTGGAACGGCATGCCAAACACCTGGACGTCAAATCCCTCCAGTCGCTCATCGGCAAGAAGTATTCCACCTCCGGTGCGCTCAAAAACGAAGTGGACACCCTGTTGCCCCACGCCGAATACAAGCCCGAACTGCGCTTCGTGCAGGACGCCAAGATCGAAGAGATCACCGTGGATCCGTCCAGATTTCCGGAACTGGAAAAGGGTGGCCTGCTGACCAGACCGCAGATCGACGCGGTCAGGGCACTGGCCGGCAAAACCTTCAAGTATCGCTGGCAGTTGGTGGATGCCATGGCGCAAAACTCCGAAACCTGGCGCATGAAGGAAAGAACGGTTCTCAACAAACCCTACAACAAGGAAGTGGATCACCGTCTGGAGATCGTCCTGGATCTTTACACCGCCAAGATGAAATAACCACCAGACCCGATCCAAACGAATGGAGGCTTCCATGGACAAGGAGATTCCCACCAATATCGATCTCATGGTCCGATCGATTGTCGCTGGCATAGCGCACTGCGACAATCTGCTCGCCGACCAGGGTACACTGCTCACGCACGCCGCAGAACGGTTGGCGGGCCGATTGGGATCGAACGGTCGGCATCACAGCGCGCCTTGCGCCATGGAAGCCCTCCACCAGGGGGAACGGGCAGCGGTCATGATACGAAATCTGGAGTTGCTCAGCCGCTGTCCGCCCCTCGAACGCAACGAATGGCTGCGCGCCACGTTGGCCCTGGATGCCCTGATCCATGGCATCGACGACATCCTGCACGAAATCGACGCCCTTGGCCTCGGCCCGGACCCACGACTGGCCTCCATGGGCAACCTGCTGCTGGCAGGCGCCGAGGCATTGACCAATGGCTTCGCCCTGCTTGCAAACCGCAAGGCCAATATCACCCCCCACGCCATGGAGATCAGCGAACGGGTGGATGCCATCGAAGAGCACTGCGTGCATTCCACGAGCGAACTGCTCGCCCCGGAGCGCTGGAGCGAACAGGTCACCACCGGGATGGTGCTCGTCATGATCAGAACCTGGACGATCCATCGCTGCCTGCTCGATGTCAAGCGCCAGATGGAGGCAGCCCGCGACGCCATGCTCGCCCTGGCGGCGGTGCGCAAACGCAATCTCGGACGCAAGGCGCTGCGTCTGCAACCTTGATTTCTTTTTCCCCAGTCGATCATCCCATGAAGGAGACCTGCCATGAAAAAAACTAGTATTGTTGAACTGTTCCTGGACGAGCAAGACAAAGAATTTTCGGACGCGGTACGCGCCTATGAGAGCCAAGACTATCCGAATGCCCTGACGCAATTCGAGTCCCTGGCCCAGCGCGGCGACCCGCAGGCCCAAATCAACCTGGCCATCATGCTGCGCAACGGTCAGGGCACCCCGGTCGATCCGGTGAACGCCCTCATGTGGCTGGAGTTGGCCGCCAGAAACGGAGACGAAATCGCCATCGAGGAGCGTGACCGTCTCTGTCCTGCCCTCACGCCGCAACAACTCGCCCAGGCCAACCGTCAGGCCGATGAGCGGGCGCTGGCGGCATGACCAGACGATGACCACGCAATTCGTCGGTCCCATGGCATTCGGCGTGCCGGTGGAGTTCCTCCTGTTCGCCGTGGTGTTGGCAGGAGTGGCCGTCTTTCACAACCACACCCTCCAGGTGGCGCTGACCGGGGTGGCGGCCATCCTGTTCCACAAACTGGTCTTCACCGGCTTCCAGCATGGCGCCGGTTTGTCCGGGATGCTGGCGCACTTCCAGCACGAATGGGTGATTCTGGCCAATCTCTTTTGCCTGTTGATGGGGTTCGCGCTGCTCTCCAACCACTTCGAGCAGAGCAAAATCCCGGATCTGCTGCCACGCTTTCTGCCCGGCGGCTGGATGGGGGGATTCGCCCTGTTGTTGCTCATTTTCATCCTGTCGAGTTTTCTCGACAACATCGCGGCAGCCCTGATCGGCGGCAGCATCGCCACCATCGTCTTCCGGGGGCAGGTGCATGTTGGCTATCTGGCGGCGATCGTGGCGGCATCCAATGCCGGGGGGGCCGGCAGCGTGGTGGGTGACACCACCACCACCATGATGTGGATCGCCGGCATCAGCCCCCTGGCGGTCGTGCATGCTTATACAGCCGCCATCGTGGCGCTGGTGCTGTGCGGGGTGCCGGCGGCGATGCAACAGCACAAACTCTCCCCCATCAGCGCCACTGCCTCCGGGGAGGCCCCCATCGACTGGGCGCGGGCGATGATCGTGGCCATCATTCTGGTGATGGCGATTGTCGTCAACATTCTGGTCAACGTCCATTACAACGAAATTTCGGACACCTTTCCCTTCATCGGCGTGGCGGTCTGGGTGGCGATCCTGGCCACGGCGCCGATCCGCAAACCGGCCTGGGAACTGATGCCGGAGACCTTCAAGGGGAGTCTGTTCCTGCTCTCCCTGGTGCTGTGCGCCTCGTTGATGCCGGTGGAAAAACTCCCCGTCGCCTCGTGGCAGACCGCCTTTGGCCTGGGTTTCGTCTCTGCGGTATTCGACAACATCCCCCTGACTGCCCTCGCCATCAAGCAGGGCGGATACGACTGGGGCGTACTGGCCTACGCCGTCGGCTTCGGCGGCTCCATGATCTGGTTCGGCTCCTCGGCGGGCGTGGCGCTTTCCAGCCATTTTCCGGAAGCCAGATCGGTGGTGAACTGGCTGCGCCACGGCTGGCATGTCACGATCGCCTACATCATCGGCTTTCTGGCCATGCTCGCGCTGGTGGGATGGCATCCGACCATGGACCGCTATCACAACGGCAACCCGGCCGCGACCCAACCCGCCATCCACGACGCCGCGACGACCGGCGAACGGTGACCAAGCCTCTCTCATCTCCTCCTCGCATGCACGCGAAGAGGAGATGAGACGATGGTTCGTCCTTGATTTTGCCTTTGACATTTTGCTCGCAGTACATCATGTTCCATGAACGTCTTTGAACCGCCATCCTGACCAATGCAAATTATTCAAATAATTTCTCCTTCACCACCTCCATGAGCCTCACCATCGAACGCATCTTCGCCCACTACGCCCAAGGCCAACTGCACGAAGCCCTGGCCGCAGCCCAACCCCTGCTGGCCGATCCCGACCCGATGCTCTTGAACCTGACCGCCGAATGCCATCTGCGACTGGGGCAGGAACATCAGGCGGAACAGCTTTGGCGACGGGCACTGACCATGGACCCGGACAATGCCCACGCCCTGGAACGGCTCGGCATCCTCCTGGCGCAACGTCAACGCCCCTACGAAGCGGAAACGTGCTTCCGGCGCCTCGTCGATCTGGCACCGCACGATGCCGACGCCCACAACAACCTCGGCAACCTCCTCAAGGAGCAACAACGCCACACCGAGGCCATCGACGCCTATCACCGGTCCACGCGCCTGGATCCGAACCACGCCCTGGCATTTTATAATCTCAGCATCCTGTTGCGGGAATTGGGCACACTCGAACCCGCCGAACAGGCCTGCCGCCACGCCCTGCGCCTGCAACCCGACATGGTGGAGGCACATATAAACCTGTGTCATATCCTCTCCCAACAGGAACGCCATGCCGGGGCACTGGAGAACTGCCAGACCGCCTTGCGACTCGATCCGAACAACGCCGACACCCACAACCTGTCAGGCAATCTGCACGCCGGGCAAAAGCACTCCCGCGAGGCCGAAGCCGCCTACCGCCATGCCCTGCGCCTGCATCCGGGCCATGCCGACGCCTCCTGGAACCTGGGGCTGCTGCTCCTCTCCCTCGGACGTCTGCAAGAGGGGTGGCCCCTCTACGAGTACCGCTACCACCCGCAACGCCAGGATCGCCAGGTGATCCCCCATCCCTGGCCCTTTCCCCAGTGGCAGGGCGAGGAACTGACGGGAAAATCCCTGCTGGTGGTGTGCGAACAGGGGTTCGGCGATGCCATCCAGTTCTGCCGGTTTTTGCCTCTCCTGCCAGCAGCCCGCATCACCCTGCTCTGTCACGAAGTTCTGATCCCCCTGCTGGCGACCCTGCCGGGGGTCGATCACCTCACCCACCGCATCGACCAGGTGGGCCGGCACGACTTCTGGACCTTTCTGCTCTCCATCCCGCGCCACCAAAACACCATCCCCGCGCCCACCCCCCTGACCCCGGATCGGGAACGCATCGCCCACTGGCGGGCGCGCCTGCCCCGCGCGGGATTGCGTGTCGGGCTGGTCTGGCGCGGCTCCCCGGCCAACGGCGTCGATGCCCACCGCTCCCTGCCCGGCCTGCCGCTCCTGGCCCCGCTCTGGCAGGTCCCAGGAGTGACCTTCATCAGCCTGCAAAAGGGCCACGGCGAGGAGGAGGCCGCCCATCCCCCATCGGACCAACCCCTGCTCCCCATCGGACCTCTGTTGCGGGATTTCGCGGACACGGCGGCGGTGGTGGCGCAACTGGATCTGGTCATCGGCGTGGATACCGCCGTCGTCCATCTGGCCGCAACCCTGGGCACCCCTTGCTGGATCCTGCTCCCCTGGCAGGCCGACTGGCGCTGGATGCAAACCGGCGCCACCTCGCCATGGTATCCCCACGACACGCGCCTCTTCCGCCAGCCCGCGCCTCACGCCTGGGACGAAGTGATCCGGGAAGTGACCCAGGCGCTCCCCCTCACCCGTTCGGCAAGCGTACCCGCATCGGGGCAGTAATGAATTTCCTCAACCGGTAACCGGCATAAAACACCGCAAACTGCACCACCCGCTCCCCGCCCGGTTCCAGCACCACATCCTCCGGGTCATCGGTACGCAACCGGCGCGACATCTCCACGCGCCAGACCCCATCCTTCCAGCGGCCCTTGGCGGCCACATCGGCCCGGCTGCCGGAGGGATCGCCCGCCTTGGCGATACTCGCAACCACCGGCCCGGATCCCGGCTTGGGGCCAGGCAGGCTCTGCCAGCCAGGAGAACCGACGTCCGGCTCGTTCAACAGATAGACCGTCCCCTTGTTCCCTTCGTATTCCCGCGCCGGCTTATCGAAAGGTTGATCGGAAAACTCTTGCCGCATGTCGTCGGCAACCCCGGACAGATTCGATCGCCCGGCGCTCCAACGCCACACGTCGGTACGGTAGGCGATGCTGGCCAGCATGCAGGCATGGAACGAATCCCCCAGTTTCCAGCGCACCACCAGCATGTCATCCACCTCGCGGTTGCGCCGGTAGCTATCGCCTGCCCATTTCCACGGCTTGTATAAAGCATTCATGGTGGCATCGGGCCACTCCATCGCCATGTAAAAAATATTTTCATGGTATGCGGTGCGCACCCGCAACTCCCTGGACGGTGCGTCATCCTCGTCGGGCGCCGACGCGGGGCCAGACTCCCACTCCGAATCGGTCAGGGCCAACCGCTCTCCCTTGCCCACCCCATGGGCATCCCAGTCGGCAAAATCCCCATCCACCACCACGGGAGCGGACAACCGGACCACCGGCAACTCCGCATAGTGGTTCTCCGCCCAACCCGCCGCGCTCCACAACATAAGGCATCCAAGCCAAATACGACGCATCAGCGCTTCTCCCGTTCCCAAAAACCGGCCCCCCCCACCGGATCCAAATGACCCAACGACCAGGGACGCCCCGGAATCGGCCGGTACAAAAGGATATAGGCGCGCTTGTTCAAGGTCAGATGGACCTCGCCGCTCTCGCCGTTGCGCATTTTGACCGTCGCCTCCAGAAAACCGGGATCGTTGCTGATCGACGCCACGTCGGGCAGATAATCGACCAACTTCTCCCGCAACGCGTAATCGCCGTCATCGCGATTGCCGGAGGAATCGGGCTTCTTGCGCATTTCGGTGCGGATCGGCCGCCGACTGTCGGCCAGCAGCAATCCCGACTTGTCGAGCAGAAAGAACCACCCCTCCTCCTCCTTGTCCAGTTGATATTTTCCCAGCGCCCTGGAGTAGCTGAAATCCTTGCTGGCGATGACCTTGCCGTAGACGTCCAGGGGGACCTCGAAATGGAAAAACGCCGGTTTCTCGCCGTTCTCCAGCACCACCGGCGAGGTATAGGCGATCACCCAGCGCAGCGAATCCGGCGACATGTAGGGGTCGCTGGCCAGCACCTCCCCCGCCGCCAGCCGGAACGAAGGGGCGAAGAACGGCGCATCCGCTTCGCTGTTGGAGAACATGTGTTCCTCTTCCACCTTGCCGTTCACGGCCCGCAGATGTTCCAGGCCCGCGTGATCGATCAGACAGGCCTCGCCGATGGGAAACCGCTTGTACAATACCCTGGACCACGCTTCCATTTTCTTGCGCAGTTGGATCTGCCGCTTGGAAAACTGGGCCACTCCCAACTCGTTCATGGTGGTGGCGCGGGATTCCGGCAGCAGAAAATACTCCTTGAAAACCGGTAATTCAACACTTGAAATCATTGTTGCCCGCACCTCGTGATGAAACATCTTGATGCGAAACAGCATGAGATCCATCTGTGATTCGGCCTGCTCCCTGGCCTCCTCCAGGGTCATGCGCGGCTTGGCCACGCTATCCGGGACCTGCGCCAACCCTCCCAGCGACACGCATGCCAGGATCATCATGAATCTTTTTATCATCAATTTTACCTTTCCGTCAAGGCTGGATCAAAGAATTTCTGCAAGGGATAAAAAACATACTCGAGCACGGAGCGCTGCCCGGTGAGGATCCCGCAACGCACGATCATGCCCGGAAACAGCCGGTACTGCATGCGACCTTTTTGAAAAAAGGCCTGCTCGGTCTCCACCCGCACCTTGTAGTAGGGCTGCCCCTCCTTGGTGGCCAGGGCGTCCGGGCTGATGTTGACCACGGTCCCCTCCAGCTTGCCGAAGCGGGCGGCGTCGTCGGTGGCCAGGGTGATGAAGGCATGTTGCCCGACGCTCACATAACCGATATCACCGATGGGCAACTTGGCCTCGACCACCAGACGGTCCTCCCCCGGCACCAGATCCATGGCCGTGCCCCCCGGCGGGATCACCCCCCCCTCGGTCACCAGGTAGAGGGTCTTGACCACCCCATCCACCGGCGCGGTCAGCACCGTGCGGGAGAGATTGTTCTGAAACTTCTGCAAACGGGCCGACAATTCGGTCAATTGCCGCCGGTTTTCCGCCAGTTTCTCCCGCGCCGCCTCCTCGAATTCGTGGCCCACCGCCGCCAGGTTGGCCTGCGCCTCCTTGAAGGCCGCCTCGGCCCGCAAAATGCTGGCGCCGTCCTCCTCGATCTTGCCGTTCAGGGAGGCGGACTCCTTGAGCAGTTCCAGATGGGCATAGCGGTTCGTGATATCTTTTTCCAATAATTTCATGCTGATAGAGACCTGCTCCTCCACCAGGGTCAACCGCTTCTTGTTGTTCTTGATGCGCGCCTGAATCTCCTGCACGGTCTGACGCTGGCCGGCCATGCTTTCGCGCAGGCTGACGAGCTTCTCCTCCCGCCGGTGGCGGTTGCTGGTGAACAGTTCCCCGGCGCGGCGCACCAGATCGGGATGGGCGTTCTTCATGGCGGGCGGGAAGGTCAACGTCGCGGCCCCGGTCGCCTCGGCCTGCAAGCGCAGATTGTCCACCTCCAGAGAGGCCAGGCGGGCCGTGATCTCTCCCACGTCCGCGTTGCTGGCTGCGGTCTCCAGCTCCACCAGAGTCTGCCCCTTGCGCACCGACTCCCCTTCCCGCACCAGGATGCGCCGGATCACCCCGCCCTCCAGGTGTTGCACCTGCTTGATCTGCGTGGAGGGGATCACCTCACCCTGGGCGAAGCTCACCACGTCCAGCATCCCCCACGATCCCCAGACGGTCAACGCCCCTGCCACCGCGAGAAACCAGAACACCAGCAGGTGATGGGTCCACCCCACCCCGTCGTCGATCTCCTCTTCCCGGCTCATCGCGCCCCCCCGGCGTTCCCCGACGCTTTGAGACGCAACTCCGGCACCGGCTTGCGGTCCAGATTCAGGAAGATGTCCGCCCCCTGAATCAGTTCGGCGTCATGGGAAAGTAGAATCACACTGCGACCGGAACGGGCCATGCGGTTGAGCACCCCGCTCACCGCCTCGCGGCCCGGATGGTCCATGCCCTCCATCGGCTCGTCGAAGACCGCGATGCGCCCCTCCCCGGTCAGGGCGCGCGCCAGGGCCAACCGCTTGCGGATCCCCAGCGACAACTGCGCCCCGCCGTTGAGCATCGGGGTATCCAGCCCCTTCGGGCTGGCGTGCAGAAAAGCGGTCAACCCCGCCTCGGCGATGATGGCGTTCAGGCGCTCGTTGCTCAACTCCGGGTTGAAGGCGGTCAGATTCTCCCGGATCGTCCCCTCGAAGAAATCCGGCTCCTGGGGCAGATAGATCACCTGCCGCCGCCACCACGCCAGGGAGAGCTGATCCAGGTTCACCCCGTCCACCAGCAACTGCCCCCGCACCGGCTCCAGCAACCCCAGCAGGATCCTGGCCAGGGTAGTCTTGCCGGTCCCGTTGGCCCCGGAGACCACCAGCGAGGCCCCGGGCGGCAGTGTCAACGACAGGGATTCGAAAAGCGGATCGCTCCCCTCCTCGTGGGCGAAGGCCACGTCTTGCAGTTCCAGACGACCGGCAAAGGCGCGCAACTCCACCCCGCCGGCCCGTTCCAGGGACGCGCGGGAAAAGACCCCAAGGGTCTCGAAAGCCCGCCGCGCCTCGGCCAGGGAGGCCCCCAACTGGGAGAGGCGCAGGATCGGCGCCATGGCCCGTCCCGCCAGGATGTTGGCCCCCACCAGCAGCCCGACATCCATCTGGCCGGTCACCACCAGTTTGGCCCCCACGGCAATCATAAAAATACTCATAAGAATTCCCAGACTCTGGGTGGCGGTCTGGATCCGTTCCCGCCGCCCCTCCACCCCGCGCTGCATGCGGGCCAGGGCCTCCTGGCGATGACGGAACCGCTCGCGCAGGAACGACTGGGCATTGAAGGCGCGCACCCCGTCCACGGCGCGCATGGCCGCCCCGCCCATGGCCCCGGCCTCGGCGGTGGCCTTGGACAGCTCGCGCATGGGAGCGCGCAGCAGCGGGTGCCCCAGCATGGAGATCAGCAGGGCCACGCCGATGAATCCCCCCGCCACACAGCCGAGCCAGAATTCCAGAAAAAAGAGGATCACGACGAACAGCAAGGCGAACGGCACATCCAGCAGGCCCACCAGATTGGCCGGGCCATGGATGCGGCCGATCACCCCCGGACTGGAGACGATCTCGCGCTGCTCGCCGGGGGGCAAGCGGTAGAGGGTGGCGGCGCCGGTGGTCAGAATCCGGTCGAAGACCCGCACCCCCAGGCGGTAGTCGGGCCGTACCGTCACCCCTTGCGCCAGCTTCAGGCGGACCTGGCGGAACCCGTATTCCAGCACCACGGCCACCACCGCTCCACTGGTCAGGGTGACCAGGGTGGCATCCAGGCCATGGGCCACATACCGGTTCAGGACCAGCATGGTGTAGATGGAGGATGCCAACCCCAGCACATGCACGCACAAGGTGACCATCAGCAGTTCCATGGCGAACAGCGGACGGGCGAACAACTGCCTGAGCAGAACCGACATGTCCGTTAAGGACTCGAGATCACTTGACGGCGGGGCCGTTGCCGGGAACCTTGTCCCTGGGGAGTTCGGTTTTCCCGCTGGCCGCCGGCTTGGCCTTGGCGTGTTTGCTGTCCAGCAGGCCCGGCTCCAGGGCGCCCATGGTCTGCAGCAGGGTGAAGGCGGCGATGATCACGTCGTGGTCGGCGGCCGCCGCGTCGGAGCGGGCGTTGATCAGGGCGGTCTCCCCGCTCAGGATGTCGAGCAGGGTGCGTTTGTCCATTTTGCGCTCCTCGCGGGCCAGTTCGAGGAATTTTTCCGCCAGATTGGCCTGATTGTTCAGCAGTTCCGCGTTGGCCTTTGCGGTATTGAAGTTGTGCCAGGCCACCCGCGCCTGTTCCTCGATGGTGCGGCGGGTGTCGTCATAGCGGTTTTTCGCCGCCTCCAGGTCCTGGGTGGCGGCCCGGATGCCGTGGACGCCGGGGAGCGCGAGTCCCAGGGTATAGGTGAGTTCCACCTTGCCGAGGGTTTCCATTTCGAACTCGTCCACCCCATCGACCTTGTCCTTGAATTTCCGTTCCACGACCCCCTGAATGGTAGGCATGAAGTTGTTGCGGGCCACGCTCTTCTTCTGGGCCTCCAGCATGTCGGTCAGTTTGAGGAGCTGGTTGAGCTGGGGATTGTTCTTCACCCCGGCGACCACGGCATCGCCCATATTCTTGGGCAGGGCGCTCAGGAACGACTCGTCCGGAGGGGTCAGTTTGAGCACTTCCGGGGCTTCGCGCAGGTAGATGGTGCGCACGCGCTCTTCGGCTTGCGCCACCGCCCCCTGCCCCTGGACCTCGCGCGCCTTGGCCCCGGAGAGCTGGGCCTTGACTTGCAGCACATCGGTGGAATAGCCGCGTCCCAGGGAGACCCGCGCGTCCTCGACCTCGCCCTGACGCTGGATGTTCCCCACCGACTGTTTGGCGAATTTGATGATATTATTTGCTTTTCTCAACTGATAATAGGCGGTGGCCGCGTCCATAATCAGGGTCTGGCGGGCCGTTTCCACGGCGGAGCGCATCTGCTCGCGCTGCTTGCGCGCCACATCGACGTTGGCCCCGGATTTGCCGAAGTCCCACAGCAACTGGGTCATGCGCACATCCACTTCCCTGGGTTCCATGTCGGTATCGGCCCCGGAGGCTTTATTCATGCGGCGGTTGTGACCGTAGTTGGCGGTAACGCTGACATTGGGAAGATAACTGGTCAAAAACCGCTCCTTGACCCGCTCGTCGCTCGCCGACATATCGGACTCCGCCGCCTGGATGCGGTCGTGCCGTTCCAGGATCCGCTCCACTGCTTCCCGCAACGTCTCGGCGCGCGGCGCGGAGAACGGGACCATCAGCACGCACGCCACCAGCGCGGCTCCCAGCCGAAAAGGACCACCCAACCTGCTCATCGATCGCTCCATCTTTGTTAGAAATTTCCTTGCAGTAGCATTCCCGTCAAACGGGATGATCATACACCGAGTCATTAAACTTGAAGTCAGTATGCGTGAAGGCATTGGCATCCACACTCTGAAATTTCGTCAACATCTTGATATCGTTAGTCGCGCTGGTACTGGGATCGTAGATCAGGTAGGTCCCGGAATCGTTGCCGCTTGAATCGTTGAACGACAAAAGCGCGAAATAGCTCTTCCCGGCCTCGACCCCGGCATTGATGGCCGCCTGCTCCACCCCGCCGCCATTGATATTGGCTCCGGAGTAAGAGAATTTCGCAAAGCGGATCCCATCCGTATAATTCAGATCGGTGGAATTGGGCGCGTTCGGCACGTAATCGCTGACTTCGATCCGGTCTTCGCCCGGAGTGAAATCCACGATGACATCGGCGAGACTCTCCAGACTGGCCGCCTCCCCGGCGAACAACTCGAAGCGGAAGATATCCGCGCCCGCGTTGCCATACAGCGTGTCCTGCCCGAATCCGCCATGAATGAGATCGTTGCCGTCGCCGCCCTGCATGGTGTCGTTGCCGAGACCGCCAAAGAGGGAGTCATTGCCGGCGCCGCCCTGGATGGTGTCGGCGCCACTGCCGCCATACAGACGATCCGTGCCGGAACTGCCGGTGAGCGAATCATCCCCGGCCCCGCCAAACAGATAGATCCATTTCGCGTTCGACAGGGCGTTGCTGGTGCAGTCGAGGGTGTCGTTGACAGAGGCGCCACCGGAATCGCCGGTCAACACATAGATCGCATCCGAATTGCTGGTCAACTGTTCCATCTCGCTCAGCCCAGCCACCTTCTGGGTGCTGCCTTCGATCGTGAGCTGGATCTGCTCGACTCCTCCGATCAGATTCAGGCTGTTGCTGGAGAGAAACGCGGGTGCGTTTGCCGCGCTGCCTTCCACCATCAGATCGTTGAGGGGATCGTTGGTGGGGGAGTAGATCTTGAGCGCCGTATGGGAAGCGTTGGCAATGGAATAATTCCAGGTATCGTTGCCCCCCAGATCCAATTGCACGGTATCGATTCCCAGAGTGGACGACTGGGTCATGGTCACGCCGCTATCGTCGATCCACAGCGTTCCATAAACATTGGTCATATTACTGGCGAGTCCGGTGCCTTCGAGCTTGGCGAGGAACTTGGCCCCGTTCACGCTGGAGTCGTCGTCGTAGATCAGGTAATAGCTGGTGGTCCCGTTTTCCGTGTAGGCCAAAGTCGTGAAGTAAGGTGTTGACATATTAAGCACATTCGCCACGGTGCTCAAATATTGATCCACCGTGACGGCATTGCTGCTGGAAGTCAATCCGGTTTCGTTGTAGGCGACGTTGGTCGGGAAAGAGGAGGAACCACCGAAACTGGCGGTGGACACAATCATGAAGTCGTCGTTCGGATCGAAATCCGTGATCACATCCGCGTCCGCAGCACTCGCCACCGCCTCGTTGGGACTCAGGAAAACGAATCGATCATACCCCGCCCCACCCGTCAAGGTGTCTTTGCCCATGCCACCGACCAGATAGTCGTCCCCCGCATCCCCGCCAAGGGTATCGTTGCCGGCCCCGCCGACCAGGATATCCCTGCCGTCGCCGCCGTTCAGGACATCGTTCCCGGAGACGGTCGCGGAAGCGGCATTGGTCAGGTTGTGGGCGATGCCGGCGGCGTTGGAGAAGACCATCCCGTCATCGCCGTACAGGAAGTCGTTGCCGGCATAGCCATACACGACATCATCGCCGCCGCCGCCCCGGATCTGGTTGTTGCCGCCATCGCCGGAGAGGGAATCCGCAGATGTGGAGCCGTAGAGGTTCTCGAAACCGGTGATGTTGCCGGTGTTGGAGAGGGTGTAATTGATGGCGGCCCCGCCCTGCAGGCCGAAATGGAGCCAGTCCGCACCGGTGCCGCCATCCAGGATGTCACCGGCCAGGTCCGAGGCTTTCACGTACACCACGTCATTGCCCGCGCCCAGGTAAACCCGGTCGTTCCCCTCGCCCGGCAGGACATAGTCCATGCCTTTGCCGGCAGTAATGGTATCCGGCCCGGCGGTGCCCACGATCTGGTCGTTCTTCCCGGTGCCGACCAGGGTCGCCGGCATGGCGGCGCTCAACACCTGGGAGGCATCCATGGAGAAGAATTCCAGGTCATAGGCGATGCCTGTCACATCCGACTCCATCATGACCGCCTTGTTGGCGTTGGTGGAGTAGAAATAATTGCCGTCACCACCGACGCCGCCGCTGGAGAGAAACGTGTTCGAGGATGCGGCGTGGATTTGATAAACGGTGGTGTTCAGGCCGAATTGCACTTTTTCCACATTGGTGATCAGAATAGACCAGCCTCGGTCGTCATGCAGGTAATACCCCGTATTGTTCGCCACCCCGCGCTCGGTGAAGCTGTCCACATCGGTCACGCCGGGAAAGCTGATCACCACGGTATCGGTGCCCGCGCCGCCATCGATGAAGACCCGGAAAGGCGCGGTGCGGTCCACGACCCGGATGATGTCGTCGCCCGCTCCGAACTTCACGATGTTCTGCTCGGCGGTTGTGGAATAATCCAGGTTGACGCTGGCGCCACCCAGGGCCGACGTGTTGTATTTGCCGCTGGTGAGCGTCGTAAAATCCAACCCCCTGCCGGAAACAAAGACCTGGTCGCTGGCCGCGAACTTGACGCCCGCCGTGATCAGGGCATCGGCTTGCGCCATGGTCAGGGATACCTTGTTGTCGCTGGCATCCAGGGTGATGCCGGAAAAGCGCAAGCCGCTGGTGTAATCGCCTGGGGTCAACCCGGCCAGTTCCGCGCCGGTCCCGACCAGGGTGAGGGAGTCGCTGGCATGGAACTTGACGCCGGCGCTACGCAGCAGGTTGGCTTGCGCCACGGTGAGGGTGACGCTGTTGTCCGAGGCGTCCAGGAAGAGTCCGGCCCCGCCGAGTTTGGTCAGGTTGGTCCAATCCAGGGTGGACAACGCCGTGCCGCTGCCCGTGATGTTCAGGACATCCGAGGCATCCCATGTCGTACCGGCGTTCAGGAGGGCGATGGCGGTGGCGGCGTTGAGCGTGACGAGATTGTCGGTGGCGTCCAGGAGCACCTTGGCGCCACCCAGACTGGCCGTCGTCGCATAGGCGTTGGCACCGGACAGGGAGGCACTCACCAGGTTGGCGCCGGTGTCACTCAGCCGGACCACGTCGTTGGGCGCGAATTTCAGTCCGGAGGCGAGCAGCGCCGAAACCTGGGAGTGGTTCAACACCACGGTGTCGTCGCTGGCGTCCAGGGTCACGCTGGCCCCGCCGATACTGGCGGTGGAGTAGCGTGCAAAGGCCAGATTCGCCAATTCCGCGCCGGTGGCCACCACCTTGACCGCGTCGGTGGCGGCGAAGCGGTAGCCTCTGGTCAACACCTCCTCGGCCAGGGCCAGGGACAACGTGGTGCCGGGCGCAAAGACAGGTTGTGGCGGCGGCGGTGGGGGCGGCGGCG
>PDZX01000022.1 GCA_002753185.1 Magnetococcales bacterium WMHbin3 | reverse complement strand
AGCAGGCGCACGATCCCCAGGAGACCGAGTCGCGGCTGCGGAAAGCCTACCTGCACCTCAACCGCAAGGAGTTCCAGGCAGCAGAGGAGCTGGCGCGACGGGTGACCCTGCACGACCCCTGCTCGACCGACGCCCTGCTGCTGCTGGGACTGGTGGCCAAATGGCGCCGGCTACCCGACCAGGCCATGCACCTCCTCAGACAGGTGACTTATCTGGCGCCGCAATGCTGGGTGGCCCATTATTACCTGGCCGAACTCCACCGTCAGGCCAGGGATGCCGACGCCGCACGCCGCGCCTACCGCCGCGTGGTGCAACTCCTCACCGACCCGCTGGCGGATACCGGAACGCATCATCAACGCCTCGACCTGCCGGTGGGAGAGATCCGCCTGCTGAGCGAACACCATCTGGCCAGGATGTCACGCCATGGCCATTGACGTGACCAGATTCGTCGCGCGCTTCGTCGAGGAGGCCCGCGATCACCTCCAGCGGCTCAACGACGGGCTGACGGGGCTGGAGGCGGGAGAGCAGGAGGTCATTCACGCCATTTTCCGCTCGGCCCATACCATCAAGGGATCGGCGCGCATGCTCAAGCTGATGACCATCAGCGAGACGGCGCACCGGATCGAGGATCTGCTGGGCGCCTTGCGCGAGGGCAAGGTCGCCTTCGGCCCGGAGTTGGGCGAGCTGTTGCATCGCGGCGTGGACGCCCTGGCCGGGTTGACGGACCAGGTGGCCGCCTCCCCGGCCAATCCGCTCCTCCCCGCAGCGGACGCGGCGCTGTGCGATGCCCTGACGCGGGCCTGCCAATCCGAAGCCACCCCTCCCCCGCGACCGGAACCTCCCCCTCCCGTTCCGACCGCAACCCGGCAACCGACTGCGGAAACCGTGCGCGTGCGGCTGGCCCTGCTGGACGAATTGATCAAACTGACGGGCGAGCTGATGTCGAGCCATGCCCGCCTGCGCCACCGGCTGACGGAACTCCATGCCATGGATCTGAGCATGAACACCAACACCGACGCCGTGACGGTCGCCCAGCCCCTGCACCAGTTTTTCCGGCACCTGCGCGAAGATGTGGCGGCCCAGGCCCTGTTGATGGACGCGCTGCACGACCGTACCCTGCAAATGCGCATGCTGCCACTGGCCATCGTCCTCGAGCCGGCGGCGCGGCAGGTCCGGGAGCTGGCCCGCTCTTTGGGCAAGCAGGTCGAATGCCGCATCCAGGGCGCCGGGATCGAACTGGACCGCCAGATGATCGACAAGCTGGCCGATCCCATCGTGCATCTGGTCCGCAACGCCATCGACCACGGTCTGGAGCTTCCGGAGGCGCGTCTGGCCGTTGGCAAGCCGGCGCAAGGCCGGCTTTTGTTGTCGGCGCGGCAGGATGGCCGTTGGGCGGTGATCGAAATCGCCGACGACGGCAGGGGCATCGTTTTGGAGGAGGTGCGCGCCCAGGCGGCGCGCAAGGGTTTGCTCGACGCGGATCGGGCCGCCGTGTTGAACGAACAGGAGACCATCGATCTGCTGTTTTTGCCCGGATTTTCCACCAGTGGCCAAATTTCCGAGCTGTCGGGACGGGGCGTGGGCCTGGATGTGGTCCGGCAGACCGTCCTGGACGAATTGCAAGGGACGATCGTCGTGGAGACCCGCCCTGGCGCCGGGACCACCTTTACCTTGCGCATGCCTTTGTCTTTGGCCATGATGCGGGTGGTGCTGGTCGAGGCCGACGGCCTGCCCTGCGCCATCGGAGCAGGGTATATCGTGGAGTTGATCCGGCTGCCGGAAGCGGCCCTGGAGAGCGTGGCCGGGGGTCATGCCGTGGTGATCCGCAACGAACTGGTGGCGGTGACGCCCCTGGCGGAACTGCTGCGCGTTCCGGAGCGGCTGAAGCGTCCGGGGCCGCACGAGGCCGAAGGGATGCTGCTGATGGTGCTGCGGGCGCGGGAACGCAAGATGGCGGTACGCATCGACCGACTGCTGGACGAAAGCAACATGGTGATTCACCCGGTGCCCGAGGCCATGCGTCCATTCCCGTTGGTGTCGGGTCTGGTGATCGACGATTGAAATCGTTTGATCGGCGTTCTGCACCCGCCCGCACTGTTCGACCTGGCGCGCCGGGGGCGCCATCGTGAGTCCCGTTCCGACCACCAACCGGAAGCCGGGGAGCGGATTCTGGTGGTGGACGATTCGCTCAACACCCGCGAAATCGAAAAGGAGGTGCTGGAGGCGCACGGCTATCGGGTGGCGCTGGCCGAGGATGGCGAGGAGGGATTGCGCATGGCCCTGGAGGGGCGTTACGCCGCCGTGCTCACCGACGTGGAGATGCCGGGCATGGACGGCTTCACCCTCGCCGCGCGACTGCGGCGGGAAGAAAAATACCGCGCGACCCCCATCGTCATCCTCTCCTCGCGGGGCAGGGAGGAGGACAAACGGCGCGGCATGCAGGCGGGCGCCGACGCCTATCTGGTGAAGGGCGATTTCAATCAGGACAATCTGGTGCAAACCCTGCGCAACCTGTTGGGTTGACGCGCAACAATTCAAGGGAAAACGAACGATGCGCATACTGGTGGTGGATGACGACCCTCTGGCCGGCGCGATGACCGCCGCGATCATCGAGGAGATGGGACACGAGACGCTGCTGGCCGAAGATGGGATGGATGCCGCATGCCAGTTCAACGCCGACGAGGGAATCGGGATGATCGTCAGCGACATGCACATGCCCCTGATCAGCGGCATCGACCTGTTCCACGAGGTGAGGGAACAGAAAGCAGGTCTGCCCTTCATCCTGCTGACCGGCGACGAACCCACGACCCTGCTGGCCAGGGAACCACGGCTCGATGCCTGTCTGATCAAGGACTTCAACCTCGCCGACGCGTTGCCGAGAGTGATCGGCGAGGTCCTGGGACGCCACCCCTCCTGACCAACCGGAGCCACCACCATGACGACCACCAACCCGCCTTCCGCCCAGGCCAGAATCGCGCAACTGCGACGCACCTTTCTGAAACAACTGCCCGCCCGTCTGGATCAAGCGCAAGGATTGCTGCAACGATTGACGGAGGATCCCGCCAACGCGCGGGAGACGGCGGTGGAGTTGCACCGGATGTTTCATTCCCTCAAGGGGAGCGGCAGGTCATTCGGTTTCGTGCAGTTGGGCGCCACGGCGGCGCAGGGCGAGGCGTGGCTGACCGCCCACCTGGAAAGCCAATCTTCCGCCCCGCCACCCGATCTGCTGCCCATACTGGGAGACTACCTGGCACAAATCGCCTGGCAGGTCGAGGAGTTGCAAGGTGTGGCCGGTTTGAAAACGAGCGAACCGGCCATCGCGATCCGGTGCGAGGAGGATCCCTCCCAGGCCGGGGAACGTCTGGTGTATTTGTGTCATGACGACCGTGCGCTGCTGGAACACCAGGCCAAGCAGATGGAGTGTTGCGGCTACACGGTGCGGGTATTCACCGATCCCGGCCTGTTGCGGGATGCGGTCCAGGCGCGCTGGCCGGAGGCGGTGGTGATGGAGATCGGCTTTCCCCATGGCGGGCGCGCGGGTCTGGCGACGCTGGCCGCGCTGGAGACCGAGCTTGGCCGGAGTCCGCAGGTGATTTTACTTGCGGCACAAGACGACTTCGACACCCGTCTGCTGGCGGTCAGGCATGGCAGTCTGGCCTTTTGTCACGCGGACGTGGATGCCATGGAGCTGGTGGCCATCCTGGACAAGCTGCCCCCCCCGCAGGAACCGGAGCCGTTTCGCATCCTGATCATCGACGACGAGCCGGAGGTTGCCGCCTATCATGGCATCATCCTGGAAGAGGCCGGCATGCTGACCCGGCAACTGAGCGACCCGGCGCGGGTGCTGGAGGCGTTGCACGAGTTCCCGTGCGACATGATCCTGATGGACATGTACATGCCGGTGTGCCATGGCCGCGAACTGGCGCGCCTGATCCGCCAGGTTCCGGAGTTCGCCGGTCTTCCCATTGTCTTCCTGTCGGGCGAGACCGATCACAAGAAGCAGATTTCCGCCATGCGGGTCGGCGCGGAGGGGTTTTTGACCAAGCCGGTGAGTCAGGAGGATCTCATCGTGGCGGTGGCGATCCGCGCGGAGCGCATGCGCACCCTGCGTTCGCTGACCCGCGCCAAGGAGGAGGCCGAGCGCGCCAACAAGGCCAAAACCGCTTTTCTCTCCTTCATGAGCCATGAGTTGCGTTCGCCGTTGAACGGGGTGATCGGTTTTTGTCAACTGTTGGAACTCGATCCGGTGGAACCCCTCACCCCCGCGCAGAAGGAGTCCGTAGCGCAGATCATGTCCTGCGGCGACCACCTGCTGGAGTTGATCAACGGTCTGTTGGACATGGCGCGCATCGAGGCGGGCAGGGTCATTCCGGAGATGGAGGTGCTCAACCCCGCCTCCATCATGGAGCATTGCCTGGGCATGACCACTCCCTTGGCGCGGAAACGGTTCGTTTCGGTGAGTTTCGTCAGCAAGGAGACCCCGTTTCCCAACATCTATGTCGATCCTTTGCGTTTGAAGCAGATTCTGATCAATCTGTTGTCCAATGCGGTGAAGTACAACCGCAAGGGTGGCTATATCACGGTGACCCATCGGGCGACCCGCGAGGGGTTGCTGGAGATCAGCATCGCGGACAGCGGGCGGGGCATTCCCAAGGAGCAGTGGGATCAGGTATTCAAGCCGTTTCACCGTCTGGGGGCGGAGAAGATCGGCATCGAGGGGAGCGGCATTGGCCTGAACATCACCAAGACCCTGGTGGAGGCGATGGGGGGTCACATCGGTTTCAATTCGGAGCCGGAGAAGGGGACCCGATTCTGGGTCACTTTTCCCATTGTCGATCATCCGCCCAGTGAGGAGATCCAATGAGTTCGCCGACCCTGGATGACGTTCTGGCCTCCCGCGCGGCTTCCGGCAAGGAGATCGTGGATGTGGACCGGCCATTGTCGAAAATCGTGATCTGCCAGCTTGGCGAGGGGTGGTATGCCTTTCATGGCGAGCGGATTCGGGAGATTCTCGCCCAGGCCGAGGTGTTTTTTGTTCCTGGTTGTCCCCCTTCCCTGGAGGGTGTGGTGAACGTACGCGGGGACATCGAGGCGGTGATTCGTCCCCATGCCCTGTTGGGTCTGGCCGAGGAGTCGCCCGGCCCGCAAGCTGCCATTCTGTTGGGGCGCGGCAGTGGGATTGCCGGGAGCGGGTTGCGGGTGGACCGGGTGGAGGATGTGACCGACGTGGCGCCCGAGGCCATTCACTCCCCTCCTCACGATTTGTCTCACCAGATGGCGCCACTGGTTCTGGGGGTGTTGCACTGGCGGGAAAAGAGCGTGACCCTGCTCGATTTCGACCGGCTGCTGACCGAGTATGCCCAGGGCCAGGGATGAGCAGCGCCCTGGAGTTGCCCGTCGTTTTATTCTGGACCCAGGATGGCCGCGTGGGTCTGGAGGCGAGCCAGGTTCGTGCCGCCCGTCCCGACCCGGAGCCGGTTTTTTCCACCATGGATCGTCCCCGCTATTTCTTATCTCTCCACTCCCCGGAACGTGAGGTGCGCGTTTTTGGTCCTTTGGAGCTGGTCCATCTCCCCACCGAAATCATTTTCCCCCTTCCCCCTCTCCTGGCGGCCCGCATGCGTCTGCCCGGCGCCCGCGCCCTGGCGTTTCCGAGGGACGGGACCAGGCAGGCGATCCTGCTGGTGGATTGGCAGTAACTGTTGAAAATACAGGAAGGTTGTGCGTATCATGCATGCACATACCGTTGCAACTTCTTGGAGTTGGCCGCCATGGAAACGCCGCTGTTCGATCCGCTTGCCCCGAAGCGTCCCCTTAACGTGCGCATCAACAGCGCACTGGCGATCCAGGCCAAGGCACTGAAGATCAACATCTCCCAGGAGTTGGAAAGCCATCTTGCCCAGGTCATTGCCGAGCGCAAACGACAAGCCTGGGAGGAGGAAAACCGACCCGCCATGGAGGCCTACAACCAACGCATCGAACGGGATGGCCTGTTCAATGATGGCAAACGGCTTTTCTGATGGCTCAGTTCGACCTGTACGAATACCGCAGAGCCGGCAGCCAAGTGGCTTTTCTGGTGGAGATACAGAGTGATCTGCTGCAGACCTTGAAAACAAGAATAGTCATTCAGCTTTATCCGATCCGCGCGGACACACCACTGATCCGGATCCTCAACCCAACCGTCGCACTGAGCGGTGGAGTCTATTTCCTTTCCACCGCAGAAATGGCCGCTGTCCGGCATTCCGAACTGAAACAGGTGGTGGGTTCATTACATACTATGCGTCATGAAATCATCGCTGCCATAGACCTAATATTAACCGGCATCTGACCTGACGCCCCAAGGCTTGCCAAGCTTCTACGACTCATCGTGCTGGCTCCCGCCATCGTGGAGATCATTCTGCTATTGTTAGCTATGTCGAACTGGGAAATCTATTAATTATTCTCGCGTAAAATCAACTCTTCTACCCGTTTAGTGATCTGTTTTTTGGTGACAGACATGCGCATAAAAAATAGATTTTTGTTATTACAATTATCACTATTAATAATATCACGTCATGTTGCGTATAGCTTGCACGATGGAATCTGTGTTCCATCCGACCGCATCCCCTTCCGCAAACTCTAGCACGTCTGGATATCGTTGACTGCCCCATGGTTTGATAGGCAGGATAGGTTTTTTAAGTTGATGTGCAAAATTGATTTCGAATTGTATCCAATCTCGGTACGCTACATACATACCAGCAAGAACCAATACGATTTCAACAGGACGAATTTGTTCCCTCAATTGTTCTGCTAATTGTTCGCCTGATAGATTTTGAAACTTTTTATCTTGAGCTATACTATAATTTGCAAAATCAAAATTATTAGCTTTATTAAGAAACTCTATTATTTTCTCATAATCATTATGATATGCAAATGCATGACTGATAAAAATTTTATATTTATGCAATTTTGGCATTTCTTATATCCTAAAAAGCAGTTCCAGGGACATTGATTCATTGAATATGATCACGACTACGCGACCACACGAAGCACGAATACAATACATCCCAAGACAGCCCTTTGTCAAGGATCCCCAAGGCAAGGTGATGCCTTACATTGATCTGACTGACAAATCCGGAAAGGTAACCCACCCCTGGACAGTCCAAACATGGTTGGCAAGGCCATCCGCCATGGCGGGTGTGTGCCCAAGCGCTATACGAAATGTCGGGTCAGTGCGGAAAAAAGGATTTAAGAATCAGCGTGACAACACCGCCAATCGTAATGGCCATGCCCCACCGCAATGCAGCCAGATCACCATGAACCTTGGCCATGTCGGCTGCAATATGCAATTCAAGATCTTGCAAACGCGCATCCAGGTACGACCGGGTCACGATGCGACCGGCGGCGAGGATGTCAGACACTTCGGTGGCTGTGCCCATCCGCAATTACTCCGGTCGCAAGTGGTACCGTGGCGAAAACCGTACCGGATCGCTCCCGCGTGCGGCCTGTCCGTTGTGAAAACTGGGCCAGTTCATGATCCGTCAAGGGCAAATTGTCCAGATCACTCAAGGCAGCGGCAGTGATCAGGGCATCTTCATCGTCCAGGGGAATCTCAATCTGTTGCTTCGCGTGCGCCAACATGATGCATGACCTCCATGTCATCATGATAATGGCGCTCGTCCTGAAAATCCACCAGAATTTTCCCAGATGGACTCACTCAAGTGAACTGCAACGCAATCCCGTGCAAAAAACGACCGGCCTTGCCGATCTCCAGGCCAACGGCGCGGAAGAGTTGATAGATCTCCTGACGCTTGAAGAGGTGAAAGACCTGACGCATGCCGGCGGAGGTTTGCAGGTCCGGAGAGGGGGCGTGAGCATCCGCTTGCAGAAGATGGACCATGGCGGAACGGTAACTCTTTTCGGCGGCGCGGCGCCAGGCGAAGATCGCCTCGGCTTCGCCGATCGCATCCACGGGAGTGGCCAGCAACTTGAGAAAACCATTGGAGAGAAGATCCAAGGCATGGCGCATGCGCACCACCATCTCCAGCATGTGCCAGTCGGCGCGCATCTCCAGAACCTCCATCTCCTCGGATATGGCGCGCATCTGTTGCTGAATCGCCTCCATGGTCAGACAGGCGCGGTGATTCTCCTCGCGGTCGGCGGACGACACCGGAGCCTGACGCAATGCCTCCATGTTGCGCTCCCGCAACCCCACGCCCATGATCTCCAATTGCCGCAAACTCTCCACCGCATCCCCTTCCCCGGTGCGCATGAAACGCTCCAACTGGGTGGCCATCTCCCTGGAAAGCTCGCACTGCTCCATGATGTGGGTGTAAAAGCTGGATTGACAGGTGAGTTGCACCGGAAGAGTCGAGGAATCGATAGGCATGCGCTGGCGTCCTTTGGCACGAAACAGAGAAATGATGAGCGGCTGCGGACACCAGCATGACAGCCCATTGTTAAAAGATGATAAAGAGCGGGTTAAATCCACATCAAACCAGCACCCCGGCATCCCTTTTTTGCCCCTCCCCACCAGGACAGAACTCCGAGGCCATGACGGTATCACCAGTTGTCCCTTGCGTAAGATAGTGTATTCATGTTAGCGTCGCTTTCATTGAAACGGATTTATCACTGAATTAACACTAATAATTACAAACAAGGACGCGCAAATGCAACAATTTCCTTACGAATCATCTGCCCAATTCCGAGAACGTTTACATAACCAATTGCCTGATGTAGGCGTTACGGATTTTAATAAGGATCATCAACAATTCTTAGACCACCTGATTAAATTTCATGAACTGGTCGAAAAGGACTCCAAAAAAATTCCTTTAGCAAAAGACTGGAAACTCATTGAAGAAACAGTGAATTTCTTGAATAGATACGCAAAGAATCATTTTGATGCAGAAGAAAAGTTGATGGTTAAATATTCATTTGTAAAATTGGACAGTCATGCGCAAGAGCATCGAGAATGCATCGTCCGGATTGACGATCTGAAGAACAACTTGATAATAAAAAAAGAAATTTTATATATTGTAGATCTGAAATTTTATATGCTTGAGTGGCTGTTTCACCATATAAAAAATGTCGATATGGAGTATAAACCTTTTTTCAAGGAACGCCTCTCTGCAAAAAAATTCCGGAGCAAATAAATCCACATCAAACCAGACCTCCGGCAGACCTTTTTTTCTCCTCCACGTAGAACTGCCACTGCATGCTGGAAAGATGCCGCTTCTCCCGGTTGCACTCCATGCAGGCGGGCACACAGTTGCCCCGCGTGGTGCGCCCACCCCGTATCAAGGGCACGACATGATCCAGGGTCAATTCGGCGGGCGGCACGCGCAGACCACAATAATGACACCCCCCCTTGCCCACTTGCGCCTTCCACCAGGCGGTGCGCTTCAGTTCCTTGGCCTTCGACCGCTCCCGCTGCACCTCATCCGGATCGGCGGGGATGAAAAGATCATCCATCATGAGTCACCGAAAATCCGCCGACAGATGACCCTCACCCGCCCGAACGCCTCCTCCAGCGCGGTGATCACCTCCGGCCCCTCCAAACCATGACACAGACGCCGCAACCGGGTGCGCTCCCGCTCGTCCGGGGCGATGCGGTTCTCCGCATGGCCATGCAACAGCCGCAAATGGCTCTCCACGTACCGGTACAAACCATAGGCATCCTCCAGGCTCCTGGCCTCCTCCCGGCTCAACACCCCGCTTTTGGCCAACGCCACCAGGGCGTTGGGCAAATTGGGCGTCAGAATCCCCGGATGG
Organism: Magnetococcales bacterium WMHbin3; assembly: GCA_002753185.1. Classification (GTDB taxonomy): domain Bacteria; phylum Pseudomonadota; class Magnetococcia; order Magnetococcales; family Magnetaquicoccaceae; genus Magnetaquiglobus. Next base: position 48,396 of record PDZX01000022.1, on the reverse strand, counting down.
TCGGCGGCATGGGCCAACTGCAGATACTGCACCAGAAACTCCACATCCACCACCCCGCCACGGCTCTGCTTGATGTCGATCCACCCCTCGGCGGGCGCTTTTTCCGCTAATATCCGCTCCCGCATTGTCACCATTTCTTTTACCAGCGCCTCGCGGGCACGGGCACGGGTCAAAATCCCACGGATCACCCCGTTCAATTCCCGGATCAACCCCTCGTCCCCGATGATGGGACGGGCGCGGGTCAGGGCCTGCTGCTCCCACAGCCATGACGAGTTGGTGTGATAGGCGATGAAGGCATCCAAAGAGGTCACCACCGGCCCGGAACTCCCGGAAGGCCGCAAACGCATGTCCAGCTCATACAGCTTGCCGGAACGGGTCATGCTGGTGATGGCCGTGATGATCTTCTGCCCCAGCCGGGTGAAGAACTGCCCGTTGGCCATGGAGAGCCGGGGATGGTCGGTGTATTGCTCCTCCCCCTGGCTGCCATGGAGGAAAATCAGATCCAGATCCGACGAAAAACTCAACTCCCTGCCCCCCAGCTTGCCCATGGCCACCACCGCGAAGGGCGCCTCCCGCCGCACCCCCTGCGCGTCGGTCCAGCGCGGCGGACCATAACGGGCGATCAACTCCTCCCGCGCGTCCGCCACCACCCGCGCCAGGATCACCTCGGCCAGCAGCGCCAGCCCGGAAGTGACCTCCGAGGGTTCCGCCACCCCGGAGAGATCCCGAATGCCCAACCGCAGGCTCTCGCTGTTCTTGAACTCCCTCAAGACCTCCATCGCCTCTTCGTGATGGGTGGCACGGCTCATGGCCTGCTCCAGGTCCCGCATCAACTCGCCGCGATTGCGGTAGCGCTCCATGAAATCGGTGGTCACCAGGCCATCCATCAACTCCGGATGGTGAATCAGATAATGCGACAACAACGCGGAACTGCCGAATAATTTTATAAGCAATTTCAATACTGGTGGATATTCCAGCAACAAGGCCAGATAATTGACCCGATAGCCCAGCTTGCGCAGGAACGCCTCGGCGTGGCGCAAGGCCATGTCCTGATCCGGGGCGGCCAGGATCTCGGCGAGCAGCGGTACCGCCACCTTGCCATACCACCCACGCGACGCCTCGGTCAGGTGGTTCAGGGAAGGTCCCTGGCGCAGCAGTTCCAGGAGTCCGAGGGCCTGTTCCGGCTGCTCGAATCCGGCGCGCCGGATCACCTCCGGACAGCGCTCCGTCTCCTCGTCGCAGTTCAGCAGGGCCTCCACCAGGGGGTTGACGTTGTGTTTCTCCCGTTCCCGGCTCCCCTCGAAAAAGAGCTGGTCATAAATGGCGTAGACCTCGGCGCGCACGCCGTCCAGCCGCGCGCGGAAGGTTTCGGCATCGGCGAAAAGCATGCGTTTGGCCAGGGCCGCGAACGCCGCCGGCTCCTCCGGCAGGGAGTGGACCTGACGCTCCCGTTCGATCTGCAAACGGTGCTCCACGGTGCGCAAAAAGCGGTAATGGTTGATCAGGAGGTCGGCGGTCGCGGCGGGGAGCAGACTCGCCCCCACCAGGGCCAGCAACACCGCCTCGGTCTCGCGGGGGCGCAGGCCGGGATTCTTGCCGCCATGGATCAGTTGGTGGCACTGGGCGAAGAACTCGATCTCGCGGATGCCGCCGTAACCCAACTTGACGTTGCGGCGATAGTCCTGGCGCGCCTTGCATTTATGATCGATCTGGCGCTTCATCTCCCGGATCGCCTCCAGGGCGGCGAAATCCAGGTAGCGCCGGTAGATGAACGGGGTCAGATTGTGCAGCAACGCCTCACCCAGGGCGACATCGCCGGCCACCGGCCGCGCCTTGATCATGGCGGAGCGCTCCCAGGTGCGGCCCCAGGATTCGTAATAGACCTCGGCGGAACGGCGCGAGAGGGTCAGATCGCCGCTCGCCCCTTCGGGCCGCAGCCGCAGGTCGATGCGAAACACCATCCCCTCGGCGGTGATCTCGCTCAGCAGGCGGATCAACTCCTGTCCCAACCGGTTGAAGAACTCCTTGATGGAGACGGGCCGCTGGCCGTCGCACCCGCCGCGGTCCTCGTCATAAAGATAGATCAGATCCACGTCCGAGGAGAAATTCAGCTCCCCGGCCCCCAGCTTGCCCATGCCCAGGATCACGAAGCGGGCCGGATGCCGCCCCTCCCCGGTTTCGGTCATGGGCGGGCCGTGCTTCTGGCTCAGCGAACGGCGCAGCCAGCGATAGCCCGCCTCCAGCGAGGCATCCGCCAGGGCGGACAACCCCTGCGTGGTCTCCGGCAGGGTGGCCTCGCCGGTCAGGTCGCGCAGGCCGATCCCCAGAAAGGTGCGGTGCTTGTGCCAGCGCAGCAGGCGCCCGGCCTCGGCATGGGTCGCACACTCCAGCACCGCGTCGGCCAGTCCGCTGTTCCAGGCCACCGGATCGGCGCCGGTGTACTCCTCGTCCAGAAACTCCGGCCAGCGGGTCAGGACGTGGGCCAGATAGGGGGAGTTGCCCAGCGCGGTCACCAGGCGCGGACGCCAGGTGGGATCTTCCAGGCGTTCGGCCAGCCGTTCCACGGCCTCCGGCCGATCCTCGGCGTGGGTGACGATGAAATTGGCCAGCCGTCCGATCGCCCCTTGCGGATCGGCGGTGGTGGCGGCCAGGTGCTCGATGGCCTCCCTGGTGGCGGGGGAAACGGGCAACGTGTGGGGAATCGTCAAGCGTGCAACTCCGGATGACTGGGTGTAACGGCTCTGTCCTTGCGTGGGATTTTCACATAGAATGGTCCAATTTGCCACCGATCACCGTAATGGTCATGTCCGCCACCGAATCCGCCACCGAACCGAACCCTCCCCCGGACGCCGCCGCCCCCGCGACGCAAAAACGTCCCGGATTCGTGCGCCGTGTGCTGGGGCTGCTGTTCAAGGGCATCGCGCTGCTGATTTTTTTGTCGCTGGCCGCCCTGGCCGGTTTGGCCTGGCATCCGCCGGATCTCAACCCTCACGCCGAACGGATCTCCCGATTTCTTGCCGAACGCACCGGTCTGGCGATCCGGGTCGGCGGGGTCCATCTGCGCACCGGGCTGTCGCTCGCCCTGGTGGGGGATGGGGTGGAGGTCCTCTGTCCGGTCACCGGCAAACCGCTATTTTCGGTCGAGCAACTCCTGTTGCGGGTCTCTCCCCTCTCCTGGCGGCAGGGGTGGCTTTCCGCCAGTCTCACCGTGGAAGGGGTGGAGGCCAGCGCGGGCCGGGACGAGGCCGGACGGCTGCTGTTGGCCGGACGTCCCCTGGACGCCTTTCTCGCTGGCGGTGGACAGGACGAGGGGGTGCCGATCACCATGTTCACCGTGCGCAACGCCACCCTGAACTGGGTGGACCCCCATGCCCCCATGCGCACCCGCATGACCGGCCTGGAGGCCACCGCCTTTCTGGAGCGGGACGGTTCGGCCCACTTCGACGCCCGCGCCGGGCTGCCGGAGATTCACCCGCAAGCGCGCTGGTCCGCCAAGGGGGAGCGCGCGCCGGGGGATCTCTGGTCCTTGCGCGCGCGGCTCGAACGGGTCTCCCTGCCCCTCTTCGCCCCCTATCTGGTGGACCTGACCCCGCTGGACGGCCTGACCGCGCCGTTCGACCTGGAGGCCATCGTCCATCACCAACCGCAAAACGGCTTGCGCGTGCAATGGCAGGCGGCTCTCGGCGCCGGGAGCCTCGCCTGGCCGGCGGTGTTCCGCTGGCCGATCCCCATGACCTCCCTCGCTGCCGATGGGGTGCTGGAACAAAAAGGCCAGGCGTGGCATCTGCGGGTCGATCGTTTCGACCTGACCTCTCCCCATGGCAGGGCCGGGGGCCGGCTGACCCTCGACGGCCTGGGCGGGTCGGAGGCGCCCCGGCTCGATTTGACCGCCGAAGCCTCCGGGACCAGGACCGAACAGGCGAAATATTATTTCCCCACCCGCATCATGCACCCGGATCTGGTCCGCTGGCTGGACAACCACCTGAAAGAGGGGCAGGTCACCCATGCCACCGCGCACATCAAGGGGCCGGTCAACAACATTCCGGCGGGACCCGGTGACCCCCCCGGAGAGGTCTTCCACATCGAGGGGGACGTGGCCGGGGTGACGCTCCATTATCATCCCCCCCTGATGCCCCTGACCAACATCGCCACCCACCTGATTTTCGACCGGCACGGCATGACGGCGCAAGTCGCCTCCGCCGTCCTGGGGGAGACCCGCAAGGTGACGGGCGAGGTAAAAATCGCGAACATGCAACACAACCCCACGGTCGAGATTGCCGCCGAATCCCCTGCCCTCGACCTGCCCGACGTCTGGAAGGGGATCGTCGCCCATCCCGCGCTGCGCTGGGACAGGGCGGTGGGCATGGAGCAGGCTGTCGTGCAAGGACAAGGGGCGGCCACGATGAAGATCTCGCTGCCCCTCGACCATATGGAGAAGATGACCTATTCCGGCCGGTTGGAATGGAAGAAGAACGCCTTCCGGCCTCCGTTTCTCGACACCCCCGTCACCGATGCCAGCGGTCTGTTGACCCTCGATCCGGAGCGTCTGGAGATCTCGCGCCTGACGGCCCGCCTTGGAGATTTGCCCATCTCCGGCCAATTGGCGGTGCGCCAATACCGGACTCCGGGCAAGGCGACGCTCAACGCCCGCCTGGAGAGCCGCCTGGAGGGCGAGCGCATGGCCGGGACTCTCGCCCCCTGGCTGGGGGAAGGCGGAACGTGGCAAGGGGCGATGCCGTTTTGGATCGAGTTTCAACGTCCCCCCGGAGAGACCCGGTTTCTGATCAAGGGGGAGGCCGATCCGGCGGGGGTGACCGTGCGCGGCAAAATGGGGTGGCGCAAGAGTTCCGGCGATCCGGGGGTCGTCAAGGGCGAGGGGTGGCTCGACCGGCAGGGTCGCCTGTTGGTCGAGCCGTTGCGCATCGAGTTGGGCAACCTGAAGCTCGCCGGCCAGACCGACTGGAACCTGGACCGCAACCTGGGCAAAATCACCATTCGCGACGGTCATCTGGACCAGACCTCCGGCCGTCTCGCCCTGACCTCCAGCCGCCGTCCGGATGGCCGGGAGGCGTGGGTGGCCAATGCCGATCTGGCCACCCTCGATCTGCGCCCCCTGCTGGAAAAGCGGGAGGAGAACGATCCCCCTCCTCCCGACCCCTCCCCAAGGGAGCGTTGGCCCCGGATCAGCCTGGCCGTGCAGGCGGAACGGATGCTGCTGGCCAACCGGGAAGAGGCCCGCCAACTGGAGGCCCGCATGGAGATGGAGGTGCGTTCCTTGCGTTTCGAATCCCTGCGTTTCACCCAGGGGGAGGGCGAGGTCGAGGGGAACGGGGAGTTCTTGTGGTCGCGTCATATCGATGCCGGCAATTATTCCGGCCATCTGGAGATGACCGCCAAGGATTTCGGCGCCCTGTTGCACGGCCTGGATCTCTATGCCGGGCTGGACAGGGGCGGCGGCGAGCTGGACGTGACCCTGGACGGCTTTCTCGGACCAGGGCAGCGGCTGGCCGACACCCTCTCCGGGACGGCGCGCTTCAAGTTCCAGGAGGGCAAGATCCGGCGTCTGGGGTTCCTCTCCCGGCTGCTGGGACTCTTCTCCCTGAAGGAGCTGCCCCATCTGGTGGTGGGCGACCGTCCGGATCTGGATGGAACGGGCTTGCATTACAAGGAGTTTCAGGGTACGCTGTCCATTTCCGACAATGTCTGGAACATCGACCGGATGTGGCTCAAAAGCCCGTCCATGAACATCGTCTTTACCGGCAAGGTGGACTTTCCCAAGGACCAGGTGGATCTGCTGGTGGGCATGCGTCCCCTGCAGACCCTGGATGCCCTGGTGACTGGCGTGCCATTGTTGGGCAAGCTGGTGACCGGGGACCGCCAGGCGGTGTTGGAGACCCAGTTCGACGTCAGCGGTTCCACCCAGGACCCACAGGCGCGCATTCGTCCGGTAACGAGTCTTGCCCCTGGCCTCTTGCGTGACATACTCGCCGTACCCATGAAAATTTTTGATCGCATCAAGGAAAAGGCGGGTTCCGGCAAGGGAGACGAATAGACACATGCTCGACGAAGCCACACATGCGGCCCTCATGCAGGAGTTCTTCTCGGAAAACCGGGAAGCCCTGGACCGTATCGAGCGGGGACTCCTGCAACTGGAAACCACGCCGGAGAATCGCGAGATTCTCAACTCGGTGTTCCGGGACATGCACACCGTCAAGGGGAACTGCCGGATGATGGGCTTTGCGCGGCTGGAGGCGCTCACCCATTCCGCCGAATCCCTGCTGGATCTGCTGCGGGAAGGCAGGCTGGTGTTCGACCAGATGATCGGCAACCAGTTGCTGGGGGTGCTGGACGCGGTGCGACGTTCCCTGGTCGTCATCGAGGGGAATGGCGCCGAGGGAGAGGACGATTTCGCCGCCCTGATCTTCCAGTTGGAGGAGTTCCATGGCGAGGCGGAGGCCAACCGGCCCCACAACGAACCCGCTCCCGCCGAACCGCCGACGGAAGCCGCGACCGCATTCCGGAACGATGCCGAGCCGGTGGCCAGCGCCCGTCAGGAGTCGATCCGTCTCTCGATCGAGCGGCTGGATGCCCTGATGAGCCATGTCGGGGAGTTGGGGGCGAGTTTCAATCAACTGAAGTACGCCCTCTCCTCCAGGCGCAATCTGCTCGATCAGGCGCTGGAGAACCTGGGGCAGCAGATTCACGTGCTGCAGGAAGAGGTGCTCCAGTACCGGTTGCAGCCCATTGGCCGCACCATGGAGACCTACCACCGGCTGGTGCGGGACCTGGCGGTGGAAACCAGAAAAAAGGTGCTCCTCGACCTGGTGGGCGAGGAGACCGAGGTGGACCGCAATGTCCTGACTTCCATCAAGGAGGTGTTGGGACATCTCATCCGCAACGCAGTGGATCACGGCATCGAACTCCCGGAGGAACGGGTGGCCCTGGGAAAAACCCCCATCGGCCACATCACCCTGGAAGCCTCGCAAAAACAGGGACAGATCTATCTGGAGATCACCGACGACGGGCGGGGGATCGACGTGGACCGGGTGCGCGCCAAGGCCCTGGAACGCAACCTGATCACCCCGGAACAGGCGCGGGAGATGCCGGAAGGGGAGGTCATGCGTCTCATCATGGCCCCTGGTTTCTCCACCGCCGAGCAGGTCAGCCGGATCTCCGGTCGGGGCACCGGCATGGATGTGGTGCAGGCCGCCATCGACAAACTGGGGGGGACCATCACCATCACCAGCCAGGCCGGGCAAGGCTCGCGGTTCCGGCTGCGGATCCCCCAGACCATGGCCATCGTGCCGGTGCTGCTGGTCACCGACGGGGCCGAGACCTATGCCGTGCCCCAGGTCAACATCGTCGAACTGATCTCCTATTACGGCCAGGAGGTGGCAACGCAAGTCGAGGGCAAAATGCAATCCCCGATGGTGCGGGTCCGGGAGCGGCTCTTTCCGCTGATCTTCCTGTCGGACCAGGTCGCCTTCCGCGCGGACGGGGAGTTGGCGACCACCGGCATGCCGGAGGTCCTCGCCATGCCGGCATTGCACATCGTGGTGTTGCAGTCCGAGGAGCACTGCTTCGGTCTGGCCGTGGATGGCATCAAGGAGCCGGCCAGCCTGGTCATCAAACCCTTGAACCGGATCTTCGCCAACATCCCGATCCTGGCGGGAAGCGCGGTGATGCCGGATGGTTCGGTTTCCTTTCTATTGAACGTTGCGGAACTTGTTAAACAATAGTATTAATTTGTAGTCTGGAGAGAGCCAATGGCGAACAAAACGGCGCTAATCGTCGATGACAGCAGTCTGGCGCGCATGATGGCGCGCAAAATCTTCACCACCCGATTTCCGGATTGGAGCCTGTTGGAGGCAAAGGATGGCGACGAAGCGCTGGCCATGGCGCCGCCAGTCCTCGACGTGGCCCTGATCGATTTCAACATGCCGGGCATGAACGGTCTGGAGTTGTCCGAAAAACTGCTGACCCGCTTCCCGAACCTGGCGGTCTTCCTGGTGACCGCCAACATTCAGGAGCGGATGCACCAACGGGCGGAAAGCATGGGGATCGGCTTCATCAAGAAACCCATCGACGAACCCAAGATCGCGGATATTCTCGATAAAATCAAGTAATCAACCATGCGGACCAAGGAGAAAGAAATGTTCTTTCTGACCGAAATGGAAGAGGATGCGTTGAAGGAATTCTTCAACATGGGGTTGGGCATGGCCGCCGCATCCTTGAGTCAGATGGTCAACAACGAAGTGCTCCTTTCGCTGCCGCAGCTCAAGGTGGTGCCCTACGACGAGGCCACGCGCATGCTGGTCGCCAATGACGAAGAGCAACTGGTCGCCATCCGTCAGAATTTCTCTGGCGAGTTGACCGGCACATCCCTGTTGATCTTTCCCGGGGCCGAAAGCCTGGAACTGGTCCGCACCCTGCTCAACGAACAGATGCCCCTGGAAGTCCTCATGGAACTGGAACAGGAGACGCTCCAGGATGTGGGCAACGTGGTGCTGAACGCCTTCCTGGAGAGCTTCACCCAAATGATGTCGATCCAGTTCGAGTTCGAGGCCGCCGAGTTCCTGAAGGGCAGCGGCGCGTTTCTGCTCGACATCACCTCGCATCTGGCCGCCCAGCGTCTCGCCATGCAGGAGGAAGCCAACGAGGAGAACGAACGGGCCTTTGTCCTGATGATGGATTTCAAGACCCACGACGAGGAGGACGCGCAACACACCTTGAGCGGTTTCGTGGTCCTGCTGTTTTCACAACCTTCGATGGAAATCCTCAAGCGCGAACTGAAGACCATCCTGGGGGCATTCTGAACCAACATGCGCCATGGATAACCTGGATCCGCAACTGCTGGCCAGGGCGCTGGATGTCAGCGCCGTGGGGGTCATCATCCTCGATTCCGACCTGCGTATCCACTTCTGGAACGACTGGATGGAAAAGGGATCGCGCCTGCTCGCGCCCAAGGTTCTGGGCCACTCCCTGCTGGAGGTGTTTCCGGAATTGCGGGCCACCCGCATCACCAAGGCCGTGGAGACCGCCCTGCACTCCGGCCTCCCCACCATGCTCTCCCACCGGCTCACCCCCACCCCGTTCCCCTTGTATACCGCCTCGGAAATGACCCGCGCGGAGGCCAGGATGAGCCAGATGGTGCTGATCAAGGCGATCCGCGACGCCCATGACGCGCGCTTCTGTCTGATCCAGATCCAGGACATCACCAACACGGTCTCTCGCGAGAACATCCTGAGAAATCAGGCCAACGAACTCAAAATCGCCAAGGAGAGCGCCCAGGACGCCAGCAAGGCCAAAAGCGACTTCCTGGCCAACATGAGCCACGAGATCCGTACCCCGATGAACGCCATCATCGGCATGTCCCATCTGGCCCTCAAGACCGAGCTGACCCCCCGGCAGCGGGACTACATCACCAAGGTACACACCTCCGCCCAGTCCCTGTTGGGGATCATCAACGACATCCTGGACTTCTCCAAGATCGAGGCGGGCAAGCTGACCATGGAAAGCGTCCCGTTCTACCTGGAGGATGTCCTCAACAACGTGGGCAACCTGATCGCCCTGAAGGCCGAGGAACAAGGACTGGAGGTCAACTTCAGCGTGGCGCTGGACGTGCCCCTCAATCTGCTGGGCGACCCCCTGCGGTTGGGGCAGATCCTGATCAACCTCACCAACAACGCGGTCAAGTTCACCAGGGAAGGGAACATCATCGTCCGGATCGGCATCGAGAAACTGGAGGAGTACCGGGTGACGCTCCATTTCGAGGTGCAAGACAGCGGCATCGGCATGACCCCCGAACAGATGGGACGGCTCTTCACGGCATTCACCCAGGCAGACTCCTCGACCACCCGCAAGTTCGGCGGCACCGGTCTGGGGCTGACCATCTGCAAGCGTCTGGTGGAGATGATGCAGGGCCGCATCTGGGTGGAAAGCTCCGCCAACGAGGGCAGCACATTCCATTTCACGGCGATCTTCGCCATCAAGAACAAGGACCGCCGCCGTTTTCGCCTGCCCTCCCGCGACCTGGTGGGCACGCGGGTCCTGGTGGCCGACGACAACCCCGTGGCCAGGGAAATCTTGCAGAAATCCTTCGAATCCTTCTCCTTTCAGGTCACCTGCGTCGCATCCGGCGAGGAGGCGCTCTTCGAGATGGAGCGCGCCCATGCCCGACACAACCCGTACAAAATGGTCTTTCTGGATTGGAAAATGCGGGAACTGGATGGCATCCATACCGCCAGGGAGATCGCGCGCCGCTTTCCGGGATGCAAGATCCCCCGGATCGTGATGGTCTCGGCCTATGCCAGGGAGGACATCAAGCTGGCCTCGGAGGGTGCGGGGGTCGATGCCTATCTCACCAAGCCGATCAACCTGTCGGTGCTCTTCGAGACGGTCTTGTCGATTCTGCATCAGGATTTTTCCACCTCCCGCGCGCACGCCAGCCCAGACGAGAGCGGACGATCGGGTCCGCGCATGGACTGGCGCGGGGTGCGGGTCCTGCTGGTGGAGGACAACGAGATCAATCAGCAGGTGGCCAGGGAACTCCTGGAGGAGGAAGGGGTCGTGGTCTCCATCGCCGACAATGGCCAGGAGGCGGTGGACGCGGTTGGCGCGGCCTCCTTCGACCTGGTGTTGATGGATGTCCAGATGCCGGTCATGGATGGCTACGCCGCCACCCGCGCCATCCGGGCCTTGCCCGAATTGGGCGATCTGCCCATCATCGCCATGACCGCCAACGCCATGGCCGGGGACCGGGAGAAATGCATCTCCTACGGCATGAACGACCATATCAGCAAACCCATCGACCCCCCGGTCATGTTCGCCACCATGGCCCGTCATCTCAAACTGTGCGAACTGACCCCGGAGCCGGCCGGGACAGAGGGACCCGCCCCGCCTGCGGACGAATTGCCCGCCGCCCTGGACGGCATCGACATCACCGCCGGTTTGCGCAACGTCAACGGCAACCGGAAACTCTACCGGAAGGTGCTCAAGGATGTGCATGACCGGTTCGCGGATGTCATTGCCCGCCTGCGCGACGCATTGCGCACCGGGGCCATGGACGTGGCCCTGCGCTTGAGTCATACTTTCAAGGGGGTGGCGGGGACCATCGGCGCCATGGAACTCCACCGGCTCGCCGCCCACCTGGAGGAGGCGCTCAAGGAGAACCACCGGGATCTCGTCCCCGATCGGCTGGAAAGGCTGGAACCGGAAGTGACGCGGGTCATGACCGCCCTCGCCGGGCTGGCCGACACGCCACGGGAGACGCCAGCCATGCCTCCCAGATCCGGCCCCGTGGACCAGGAACGGCTGCTGACGATCCTCCTCGAACTGGAGGCCCTGCTCGCGGATGGCGATTCGGATGCCATGGAGCGGATCGACCAGGCCAGACAATGGATGGGGCATGACATGATGGCCGACGCAATGCAGGCGCTGACCGAATGCGTCGAGGATTACGAATTCGAGGAGGCGCAACGAATCCTGCAACCGATTCTGGCCGAATTGCGCGCGAATCGGGATGGAGGGGCAGATGAGTGACAAAAACGGCAAGATTTTGATCGTCGATGACGAAAAAACCAATATCGATGTCCTGGTGAGCCTGTTGCAAGGCGAATTCAAGACCATGGTCGCCAAGAACGGAGAAACGGCCATCAGGCGCGCCAAAACCGAACCCCGGCCCGACCTGATCCTGCTGGACATCATGATGCCGGATCTGGATGGTTACGAGGTATGCAAAAGATTACACGCAGACCATGATACCGCCGACATCCCCATCATCTTCATCACCGGCAAGGACTCGATCAGCGACGAAACCATGGCCCTGGAGGCCGGGGGAGTGGACTTCATCCGCAAACCCTTCAGTCCCACCGTGGTGCTGGCGCGCATCCGGACCCACCTGACGCTGAGCCGCCAGAAACGCCATCTGATAGAACTCAACGAACTGAAGAACCGGTTTCTGGGCATGGCCGCCCACGATCTGCGCAATCCCCTCAACTCGATCTGCGGCTACAGCGACATCCTGCTGACCATGCCGGTGGACAACGAGGAACGCACCCGTTTCATTCGCACCATTCACGTCGTCGCCGGGCAGATGCTCGGCATGATCAACGATCTGCTGGATGTGAGCGTCATCGAGAGCGGTCGCTTCGCCCTGAATCGCGAGCCGGGCGATCTGACCCGCCTGGTGGGGCAACGGGTGGAGTTGATGCGGTTCATGGCGGAGAAAAAACAGGTGCGCATCCTCACCGATCTGCGCGTCACCCCCACGCTATCGTTCGATCCGGACCGGCTGGCGCAGGTGGTGGACAATCTTTTGAGCAATGCCATCAAGTTCACCCCTCCGCAATCCGATATCCATGTCATGACCGAATCGTGCGACGGGTACGTCCTGCTACGGGTGAGCGATCAGGGACCCGGCATCCCGGAGGAGGAACGGCACCGCCTGTTCGGCGCCTTTCAAAAATTGAGCGTGCGTCCCACCGGCAACGAAAAGAGCACCGGCCTGGGGCTTTGCATCGTCAAGAAGATCGTGGACGCCCACGCTGGAGAGATCACCGTGACCAACAACCCGGATCGTGGGGCATGTTTCCAGTTGCAATTAACGTGTTAACGCATCGAGGGCCGTCGAGCCATGCAAGACAACGCCAGCCGCATCCTGATCGTCGATGACGAAAAGACCAACATCGACGTCCTGGTCAGCCTGTTGCGCGATCAATACAAGATCGTGGTGGCCAAGAATGGCGAACAGGCGTTGGGGCGGGCCAGCGCGGAGCCGCCGCCGGATCTGATTCTGCTGGACGTCATGATGCCCGACATCGACGGCATCGAGGTCTGCCGCCGATTGAAGCAGAATCCGGCCACCCGGAACATCCCGGTGATCTTCGTCACCGGAGCCGGTCCCTACGGCGATGAGACCAGGGGCTTCGCGGCGGGCGCGGTCGATTTCGTCAACAAGCCGATCATTCCCGACCTGCTGCTGGCGAGGGTGCGCACCCATCTGGCCCTGGCGGATCAGAACCGCCAACTGGAACGCCAGGTCGAGGAACGCACCCGCGAACTGGAACAGGCGCACGAGGCACTGCGCGCCGCCATGGGCAACCTGCTGACCATTCAGGTGGGACCAGGGGTGTTCTGGCTGCAAATTCCGGAAGCCGGCCTCCATGTCCTGTGCGGCTGTCCCGGCGAAGTGGTGAAACTCCTGATGCTCAAGGGCCTCAACTCCCCGGCCATCAAGAACGGGGTGAGCTTCGAGACCGGACCCAACGTCATCCTGCTCTCCGACCTGCTGGTGCAAAACGGCGGCTTCGCCAACATGGCGGAATTCCCGGTGCTGCAAATGCTCTACCGCCAGGGGATGATCCTGCCCGGCCATCCCAACAACACCGGGGCTCAACCCATGCTGATGGGCGCGGCGGATCAGGTTCTGGCCCAGATGGCCTACATCCATCGCGGCAACTACGGCCTCTCCAGGGACGAGATCCTCGCCACCGGCATCGACGAGGATACCGCCGACAACATGATGCGCATCAAGCTGCAATTCGCCTTCGGCAAGGTGCGCGAACCGTCCGAATTCCTCGACACCCTGATCGTGGACGACGATCCCCAGGAGATCCGCAACGGCGCGACCATCCAGCGCATCGGCTTCAACCGTTTCCGCTTCGCCTTCCGCGGCCAGAGCGCGGATGTGGACCTCAACCTCCCCAAGGACGTGGTCTACAAATCCCCCTACCCCCTGGGGTTTCACCGGGTACAACGACATTACTTCGCGGTGCTGCACACCGGCGAGGGGGACGGCTGGGACCCGGAACGCCCCAGCATGAGCAGCGTGGTGATGTTCCAGGGCCGCATCTATCTCATCGACGCCATCCCAGGCGTGCTCAACGTCCTGACCGCCCTGGGCATCGACATCAGCGAGGTGGAGGGGATCTTCCACTCCCACGCCCACGACGACCACTTCGCCGGCCTGCCGGCCCTGATCCAGACCGACCGCCGCCTGAAATACTATGCCACCCCCCTGGTGCGCGCCTCGGTGGCCAAGAAGTTCGCGGCCCTGATGTCCATCACGGAGGAGCAGTTTCAGCAGTTCTTCGAAATCCACGACCTGGAGTTCGACACCTGGAACGCCGTGGGCGGCCTGGAGGTGCGACCGCTCTACTCCCCCCATCCGGTGGAGACCAACCTGCTGCTGTTCCGCGCCCTGGACGGCGACGGTTATCGCCACTATGCCCACTGGACCGACCTCTCCTCCTTCGCGGTGATGGACAAAATGACCAAACCCGGTCCCTTCGCGGTCCCGGAGGCGTTCATCGAACAAATCAAGGCCAACTACCACATCCCCGCCGACCTGAAGAAACTCGACGTGGGCGGCGGCATGATCCATGGCCAGGCCCAGGATTTCCGGCAGGATCGCTCCAGACGCATGATCCTGGCCCACCAGGCGCGGGAAATGACCACCGAGGAGATGGAAATCGGCTCCGAGGCCACCTTCGGCGCCCTGGAGATCCTGATCCCCGGCGAACAGGAGTACCGGCGTCAGCGCTGCTTCTATTATCTGCGGCAACTCTTTCCGGAGATCTGCGAGGACACCATCCGCATGCTGATCAACGGTCCGATCGTCAACCACAACGCCGGGGCCTCCATCCGCAAGGAGAACGAGGAGAACGGCTTCGTGGAGATGACCATCTCCGGGGATATCGTCTATCTGGATGCCGATTTCGGCATCCGCTATCATCTGGGTTTCGGCTCCTTCATTGGGTTGCAGACCATCTTTCCCAAGACGGCCTCCGACGAGGGGAGCTATCGCGCCCTCTCCCACAGCGCGGTCTTGCGAATTCCGGCGGTCATGTTCCGGATCTTCCTGGAAAACAGCGGCCTGTACGACTGGATGGCGCCTTTGCTGGAAAAGGTCCGGCGGCTGCGTCACACCTGGCTGTTCGGGGAACAAACCTCGTTCGTCTTCCTGACCCGCATCGCCCAGAAGATGGAGGTGACGCGCATGACGGCGGGGGAGCCGATTCCCCCCGCCGGGGAGCATCCCGTGTTGTGGATGCTCGCGTGTGGCCGCGTCGCGATGCTTTCGGCCCACGGTCAGGAGGTGGCCATGATCGAACCCGGCGATTTCTTCGGGGAACAGGGCTACCTGCGCGACACACGAAACCCCTGGAACTTCCGGGCCGCCGAGGATTGTGAACTGCTGTGCATCCGGGCGGAAGGACTCCTGGATGCCCCCATCATCCACTGGAAGATGCTGGAAGTCGCCCAACGACGAACGCGTCTTGCGCATGCCATGCGGTAAGCCGATGCCACACGCCGACCCCCCCCTGGACGATGCCGAGGAAGATGCCTTTCTGGAGCTGTTCAACCTGAGTTTCGGCAAGGCTGCGGCCACCTTAAGCGAAATGGTGGACGCGGAGGTCTCCCTTGCGCTCCCCTGCTTCGCCCTGCTGCCCCGCGCGGACGTCGCGCGGTTGCTGCGCGATCTGTACGGCGCGTCGATCCGCATGGTCTATCTGCCCCATCGTTTCGTGTTCGATGGGGGCGAGGACCTGCCCGGCACGGCGGTCCTGCTGATCCGCGCCACCGAAGTGACCCATTTCCTGGAGGCGCTGTACGGCACCCCCATCCCGGAGGAGATGGCCATGCGGGTGGAGGAGGAGGCGTTCCGCAGCGCGGCCGACATCCTGTTGTATACCTGCATCAGCTCACTGAGCGCCTTTTTCGCCTCGGAGATCGTCAGCGACAATCCCGTCTACTTCAAGGGCAGTCCAGAGGATTTGCCGTCGCATCCGCTGATCGGAGAGGGGCAGGGAGATCTCTTGTTGTTGCGGTTCGACTTCAAGCTGATCGAAAAAGAGGTGGCCGGTTCGCTGCTGACCTGGCTGGATGGCGGGCATCTGCCCTCGTTGCGGGCGGAAATCGCCCGCTACATCACCCGCTGTCTGGGTTGAGGAAGGACGTTCGACAATGGTCAGACTCGACCCTGGAGAGTTGTTCATCGGTTCCACGCCCGCCGAAGTGCATACGGTGTTGGGGTCCTGCGTGTCGGTGGTGATCCATCATGCCAGGCTGCGGCTGGGGGCCATCTGTCATGCCCGCAAGCCCGACCGGGAGTGCTACCACGACAAACACGGCCTGAAGGTCTGCCAAGACCTGGGCGATTATGTCTCCTGTTCCCTGCACTTCATGCTGGCCTGGTTCGACCAGCGGGGGGTCCCCCGTCAGGAACTGGATGTCAAGCTGTTCGGCGGGTCGATGATGTTCAACAATATTCCCCAGACCGATGTCACGCCCTCCTTGAACATGGGCAAGCGCAACGTGGATACCGCCATGACGATCATCCGCTCCCAACGCCTGCACCTGACCGCGTCGGACGTGGGAGGTCCCTGGGCGCGTCAGATCATCTTTCAGACCGATACCGGAGAGATCCGACTGAAACGGATCCGTCAATCGATGCAGGAACTGCTGACGCTGGAGTACGGGAGATGCTGAAACTGGGCGTGAATATCGATCATGTCGCCACCCTGCGGCAGGCGCGCGGGACGCGCTACCCGGATCCGGTGGAGGCGGCCCTGCTGGCCGAACGGGCCGGAGCGGACGGCATCACCCTGCACTTGCGAGAGGATCGCCGCCACATCCAGGAACGGGACGTGCGTCTGTTGCTGGAGACGACCCAAACCAAGATCAATCTGGAAATGGCCATCACCGGGGAGATGCTGGACATGGCCTGCGCCTGGCGGCCGGCGGATTGCTGCCTGGTGCCGGAAAAACGGGAGGAGCTGACCACCGAGGGGGGATTGGATATTCTCGGCAACCGGGAGGCGGTGCGCCGGGCCATCGAACGGCTGAGCGGGGCCGGGGTGCGGGTCTCCCTGTTCATCGACGCGGAGCCGGAAACGATCCGGGCCGCAGCGCACCTGGGGGCGCCGGTGGTGGAACTGCATACCGGCCGTTACGCCGAGGCCGGCGACGAGGCGACCGCCAATCGGGAGTTGGACAAGATCCGGCATGGGGTGGCGTTGGGGCTTTCCCTGGGTCTGATGGTCAACGCCGGTCATGGCTTGCATTATCACAACGTTGGCGCCATCGCCCGCATTCCCGGCTTGACGGAGCTGAATATCGGCCATGCCATCATTGCGCGGGCAGTTTTCGACGGCATCGAGGGGGCGGTGCGGGAGATGAAACGGCTGATGCGCGAGGCGTGCGGATGATTCTGGGCGTGGGGACGGACCTGGTGAGGATCGAACGGCTGGAGCGGGCCATCGGTCGTTTTCCGGAACGCTTCACGCAACGGATCTTCACCCCGGCGGAGCAGCGGTTGTGCGAGGGGGGCGGGATGCGTTTCGCCTGTTACGCCAAGCGGTTCGCCGCCAAGGAGGCCCTGGTCAAGGCTTTGGGGGTGGGCATGCGGGACGGGGTGTGGTTCACGGACGTGGAGGTTCTCAACGATGCCTTGGGCAAGCCGCTGGTGACGCTCACCGGAAAATCGGCACAATTTTTGCAAAACATTTTACACAGGGAACAACTCTCCCGCGCGGTCATCCACCTCTCCCTGGCGGACGAAGAAGGATTCGCCCTGGCCCACTTGATCCTGGAAGGAAGGTAAGGAACCACCATGTCACCGCAACCCGGGGAAGAAACCACCGCCAAACCCGACCTCCCCCCCCTGCCAGGGCCGAAACAACAACTCTTCAACGAACTCCAAACCCGCATCGAAGCTGCCAAAACCTTCTCCGAAATCCTGCCGGAACTGGAGGAGATCATCCTCAAGTTTCTGCAAGCCCAACGCCTGACCATCTACCAAAACGCCCGCGACGGCCAGGAAATCATCGCCAAATTCAAAAGCGGCCTGGAACTCCTGGAAATCCGGGTGCCGCTGACCGCCAATTCGGTGGCCGGCTACGCGGCAGTGAGCGGCAACGCCGTGAACATCCCGGATGTCTACAACGCCCAGGCACTGAGCGAAATCCACAAATCCCTGAAGTTCGACTCCAGCTTCGACAAACGCTCCGGATTCCGCACCCGCTCCATGATGGCCATCCCCATCCGCATCGGACCGCCTTTGCTGGGGGTGTTGCAGGTGATCAACAAGGTGGGAGGCGACGCCTTCACCGATACCGATCTGATCTATGCCAAACACCTCGCGCTGCTACTGGGGAAAAAATTCCATCAGGAGTTCGAGGGAACCTCCGGCCCCTACGAATATCTGGTCAAGCGCGGCCTGTTGACCCCGGAAAAGCTGGAAGAGTTCGCCAAACGGATCAAACGGGAAGGGGTAACGATGCTCTATCTGCTGGTTTCGGAGACGAAAATCGCTCCGGAACTGGTGGCGGCCTCCCTGGAGAGCTATTACCTGCTGCCGTTCATGCGCTACGACCCCAACATCACGCCACCAAAAAAACTGCTGAGCAAACTGAACATGTCCTATCTGCGGCGCCAGCTCTGGGTGCCGCTGGCCGGAGAGATCAACGAAGAGATCCTGATCCTGATCGACGATCCCACGGACATGTCCCGCCAGATGGAGATCCAACGCGCCCTGCCGGCAAGAAAATACATCTTCCGCATCGGCTTTGCCGAGGATGTGCTGCAATATCTGGGCGGTGGCGGGGTCTCCTCCTACCTGCACGGCCTGGCGAGCAAACTGGAAGACGAGACCCTGGAAGATACCGGCAGCTCCGTGGACGAAGGCATGGAAGCAGCGGAGATCAACGAAAACGAAAACACCGTGATCCAGCTCGTCAACCGCCTGATCATCGACGCGCAACGCGCCGGGGCCTCGGACATCCACGTGGAACCAGGACCGGGACGGCTGCCCTCGAAAGTGCGACTGCGCATCGACGGCCTGTGCCGGGAAGCCCTGGATATCCCCTCCACCCACATGCGGGCGGTGTTGTCGCGCATCAAGATCATGGCGCGGCTGGATATCTCCGAACGACGCAAACCCCAGGACGGCAAGATCGTGGTCAAGGTCAAGGGCCAACCCCTGGAACTACGGGTGGCCACCATCCCCACGGTCTACGGCGAAGGGGCGGTGCTGCGGGTGCTGGCCTCCGGTGGGGGGCTGCCTTTCGATAAATTGCAGCTCTCCGAGCGTAATTATCATGAGTTGGAACGCCTGATCAACATCCCCCAGGGGATTCTGCTGGTGGTGGGACCCACCGGTTCGGGCAAGACCACCACCCTGCACGCCGTGATCGGCCGGATCAATACCCCGGAACGGAAAATCTGGACCGCCGAGGACCCGGTGGAGATCACCCAGACCGGCCTGCAACAGGTGCAGATCGACCACAAGATCGGTTTCACTTTCGCGCTGGCGTTGCGCTCCTTCTTGCGCGCCGATCCGGATGTGATCCTGATCGGCGAAATGCGCGACAAGGAGACGGCGCACAGCGGCATCGAAGCCTCGCTGACCGGCCATCTGGTCTTTTCCACCCTGCACACCAACTCGGCGGCGGAGACCATCGTGCGGCTGCTGGATCTGGGGCTGGACCCGCTGAATTTCGCCGACGCCTTGTTGGGGATTCTGGCGCAGCGCCTGGTGCGGACCCTGTGCGGGGAGTGCAAACAACACTACAAGCCGGACGACGAAGAGTGGAAACGGCTGATCCGCCTGTACGGCGAGGCCTATTTCCCCGAATTGGGGGTCACGCAGGCCAATACGGTGCTGTTTCGTCCCGGCGGCTGCGGCAAGTGCGGCAAAACCGGCTACAAGGGCCGGGTCGGGGTACACGAACTGCTGGTCGCCACCAAGACCATGAAACACCTGATCGTGAGCAGCGGCAAGGCCGAGGAGATGCGCAACCTGGCGGTCAAGGAGGGGATGCGCACCCTGATTCAGGACGGGGTGGCCAAGGTGCTCAAGGGGATCATCGATCTGTCGCAACTCTTCCGGGTGGCGACGGAATGATGCGCGCCCATCCATGCGGACGCCGGGAATTTCTGCTTGGCCTGGCCGCATTCGCCACCCATTTGGCCACGCCGCGCAGCGGGACGGGGGCCACCGAGGCATGGCGACCGGAGCGTTCGCCCTTTACTTTGGGGATTGCCAGCGGTTCTCCCACCAGTGACGGTTTCGTCCTGTGGACCCGGCTGATGGGCGAGAATCCGCCGAAAGGGCATGCCGTCCTGGTGGATTGGGAGGTGTTCGAGCCGGACGATCCGGCCCGCATCCTCGCCAGGGGCCAGACCCCTGCCCCGCCGGAGCTTGCCCATTCCGTGCATGCCGAGGTGGCGGGATTGGCGGCGGATCGCTGGTACGGCTACCGGTTTCGCCTCGGCGAGTGGGTCAGCGCCATTGGCAAAACCCGCACCCTGCCGAAGGCCGGGACCCCGGCGCGGATGCGTTTCGCCTACGCCTCCTGCCAGCACTGGGAACACGGTTTCTACGCGGGCTATCGCCACATGCGCGACGACAATCCGGACCTGGTCCTCTTCGTCGGGGATTACATCTACGAATACGCATCCAGCACCTCGGAGTTCGCCGTGCGCCATCATCGACTCCCCGTCGCGCGCACCCTGGAGGACTATCGCGCCCATTACGCCATCTACAAGAGCGATCCATGGCTGCAGGCCATGCATGCCCACTGCCCCTGGCTGGTGATCTGGGACGATCACGAGGTGGAAAACGACTACGCCGGCCTGAGTTCCCTCTACTCGACGGAACATTTTACCAATTTGCGGGCTGCGGCCTATCAGGCCTACTACGAACACATGCCCCTGCGTCCCTCGACCATGCTGGCCGGGGTGGAGGGGTTACTGAGCGGCAAGGAGTTGCGCATTTATGACAGAGTGGAATATGGCGGTCTGGCCACCTTTCACCTGCTGGATTGCCGTCAATACCGGAACCCGGCGGCGGGCGAGAGCCGCGACATGCTCGGCAAGCCCCAGGAGCGGTGGCTGGACGAGGGGATCGGGCAATGCGCGCGGCAGGGGGTGCATTGGAACGTGGTGGTGCAGCAGAATCGCGTTTCGCCGGCCAATTACCCCTCCGGAGCGGGCAAAAACGCCTCGGCGGATCGTTGGGACAGCTATCATCAATCACGCTTGCGCCTGATCGGATCGCTGGTGCGCCACAAGCCCCGCAATACCCTGATCATCGGCGGCGACATCCACCAGAACTGGGTGGCGCGCCTGCACCAGGACCCCTACGACATCCGCTCGCCGGTGGTGGCCAGCGAGTTCGTCGGCACCAGCATCACCTCGCGCATGGGACGCTCCCAGAAGGAAGCGGAACGGCATGCCGCGCAGAATCCCCAGTGTCTGCTGGTCAATACCGAAAAACGGGGCTACGGAATGGTGGAACTGACCCCGGAACGGGCCGAGGTGGCCTTGCGCGTGCTGGAGGACCCGCGCCGGGAGGATTCCGGCATCGCCACGCTGGCCCGTTTTGTGGTGGAGGATGGCAAGCCGGTGCGATTCGCGGACCATGAATCAATAAGGATTCGAATTTGAGACTCTTGAGCATCCACAATGTTGGACAGATCAAGGAGGCGAACATCCGGTTCGCGGACTTGACCGTTCTCGTGGGACCGCAGGCATGCGGCAAGAGTATTACCTTGCAATGGATCAAATTGCTATTGGATGCAAAACAAATTCGCGACCAGTGGATGGAGCATGGATTGGAAACCGGCGGGGACTTGAACGAGTTTCTGGATCTCTATTTCGGGGAAGGGATGCATACCTCCTGGACACCGGACAGCAGGGTATTGGTCGATAATCGCCTAATCCAAAACCCGACGACTCTCACAGGCAGAAATCAAAATCACGAATCCGTCATCATCGTTCCCGCGCACAGAGTGATCTCTTTTACCGATGGATGGCCAAGAAATTTTCTGAGCTACTCATCGAGCGACCCGTACATGGTGCGCGCTTTCAGTGAAAAATTGCGGCGGCATTTTGAGATCGGCAAGGAAAACACCAAAGAGAACCACCTGTTTCCCAACCCGGATCGGCTGCGCCAGGAACATCGCGAGCAATTGCAGGCAACCGTATTTGGAGAGTTCACGCTGAAAATCGACAAGGTCCGCAGCCAGAAACGCCTGGTCCTGGAAGGTGAGGCAACAAGACTCCCCTATATGGCATGGTCCGCCGGTCAGCGCGAGCTTGTCCCCCTGTTGTTGACACTGAGCTGGTTGCTGCCCGCCGGAGGCACGACGCGGCGCGATGAACTGGAATGGGTCATCATCGAGGAGCCGGAAATGGGCCTGCATCCGCGTGCCATCACCTCCGTGCTGTTGATTATCCTGGAATTGCTGTTTCGTGGTTACAAGGTGATCCTCTCCACCCATTCCCCACAAATTCTGGAATTGATTTGGGCCATGGAAACGATTCGCAAGCAACGCGGCAACATACAGGCATTGTTCAAGCTATTTTCGATCCAAAATCCCTCACAAAATATGCAAACAATGATCAACGGCATTGCAGAAAAAAAATCATCTGTTTATTGTTATCAAAAAACCGACGAAGGGTTTGTCACCCAAGAGATCACCAACTGGAACGCCGACGCATCTTCCACCATGGAGAGTTCCTGGGGAGGACTGTTGCACTTCAGCGATCTGGCCAACGAGATTGTGGCGGATGTCATGGCCAACTCATGACGACAAGGAATACATCGATGCCTTTTCAAAGGGATGTCAATGCAGTACCAGAACTCAAAGGGCATTACAAATCGGGATTGCAGGCACTCTTGAAACATGATCGCCAACACATCACCTGCAACAACCCCACAAGCCTGTCAGGCAGCGTCAATATCGACTCGGCGCTGCTCCCAAGCCAACCCAACGCGGCCCGATGGGATTACCTTGTGGGTGTCGGGCATGCGGCAGGCAAAGAAGAGTTGATCTGGATCGAAATCCACCCCGCCGCACACATCAGAAATATCGATGAGGTCTGCAACAAATCGCAATGGCTGGATCAGTGGATAAAAAAGACCCCTTTTGAAAAAGGAGGCACTTATGAACAGCAACGCATATGGATTCCAACCGATAAAGTAATATTCACCAGTCGCTCCAAGGAGTGCAAAAAACTCTCCGAACATGGGGTCAAATTAAAACGGGGCAATGCGATCTTGTAACACCCCCTATTGCTCCCCCTTGGCGGCGAAGAACGGTCGATAACGCATATCCTCGCCCTTGATGTGCTTGATGAGCCAATCCTGCAGAAAGCTCAGCATGTCCAGCGCCACCGTGGTGGAACCGGCCTCGAACGCATTCTTCTGCTCGACAACCTGGGCGACGAGTTTGACGTGCTGCTCCTTTTGTTGCGGATAACGCTCGTAGCCGTGGCGCTGCATCGCCGCCTCCTCGCGGGCGAAGTGGGTCAGGGTGAAATCGGTGAGGCCCTGGAGGATTTCGGCCATCTTGGCCTTGCCCAATCCGTCCCGCATGGCGGCGTGCAGGGCGTTGATGTAGTCGATCAGCCGTTGATGATCCTCATTGAACTGCCGCACCCCCACATCCAGGGAGTCGTCCCACTCGATCAACTTCCGCTCATCTGGACTGTTGACCATGTACAACCGATCCAGCAGGATGAACAGACGGCCACGCAGATCGCGGAACCGCTCCAGGGAGTCCATGCCCCCCTGCTTGTCTCCCGCGCCGACTTTCGACAACACCTCGACCGCAGTCTGGTGAACCTGTTCATGAACAGCGCCAGTCTCCAGGAACAGCGGATCCTGACCAAGGGCCTGTTTTCCATCATTGAAATACCATTTCCCAAAGGCGCACCCACGGAAATCCCCGGCCTCCTCGGCCTGCACCGTGATCCGGCCACTGCTCGCCTCCTCCAGACGCCGCAACCACGCCAGATGCCCCTCCTTCACCACGCGGGTGTCGAAGGTCCTGGCTGCGGTGACATAGCGGATCTGCGAGGCCCGCAACGCCTCCATGGCGCCTTGCACCACATCGATGAGAATGGTGAAGGTATGCACGGAAACCGACATGTATCCGGCCATTCTGTTGGCGGTCTCCACATCCTTCATGACCTCCTCGGCGCTGGCGGAAGCGATGTTGGTCTCGTCGAAGATGGATTGCACCAGGGCACTGGCTTCGCGGTTGCGTTCCAGGACGCTGTGCGCGGAAACAGCCGCGTTGGATGAGGAACGGGCGATTTCACCTGCCCCTGCCGCCGCCTCCAACGCGGCACGGGAGACTTCGTCAGCCGCGAACTGGAGTTCCTGGGCGTTGCGGGTGACATCATCGGAGGCCAGGGTCACGGCGGACAGCGCCTTGGCGATCTCCTGAATGGCGGCGCTCTGCTCATCCACCGCCAGGGTGATCTCCTGGTTGGAGTTGTTGATGTCGCCGACGATTTGGGACACCTCCCGCGTCGCGGCATCGACCTCACGGGTGTTGTCCTGGATCTGCCGGACCTGTTCGGCGACCAGGTGGGTCGCATCGGCGGTCTGTCTGGCCAACTCCTTCACCTCGTTGGCGACCACGGCGAACCCCTTGCCCGCCTCCCCGGCGCCCGCCGCCTCGATGGAGGCGTTGAGCGCCAGCATGTTGGTCTGGTCGGCGATCTGGTTGATGAGTTCGATGAATCGTCCGATCTCCTCGGCGGACTGGGAGAGCTTGTCCATGACCTCGAGGGTATCCTCGATCTGCCGGGTCGCCCGTTCCGACTCCTGGCTGGCGGACAGACAACGGGCGCGCACCTCGTCGAGGGTGGCGGTCATCTCCTCCACCGCCGATGCGACACTGCTGGCGGAGTTGTTGACATCCTGCAAACTGTTGTTGACGGAACTCAGATTGGCGGTCATCTCCTCGGCGGCGGAGGCCATGGTGGTGACATTCTGGCTCGCCTCCTCGGCGGCGGCGGCGATGGTGCCGATATCGACGGAAAGCTGCTCGGTGGCGGAGGAGACCTCTCCCATGTGCCCGTTGGCGCCGCCCACATCGTCGCGAATCTTGGCGACGGCGCCCTCGAGATGCTTGAAGCGCTCCCCTGCCCCTTCCATGACCTCGATCGTCCGGTCGGCATCTTTGCCCAGCGTGGTTTTGATGTGCAACAGTTCGTTGGTGCAGGCGGCCACGGAATCGGATTGCATCATGATGCGACGGACATTGGTGGCCATGCCGCCCAGCATGGCGTTGGCGCTCCTGGCCAACACGTCGAGTTCGTTCCCGGCCGCAGAGACGGGCAGACGGATCGTCAGATCCCCCTTGACCACATCCCCCATCAGCCGGACCATCCCATCCAGCGGCGCGAGCAGGGAACGGTTGAGGATCCAAAAGATCAGCAACGAAATCAGAATGCTGACCAGAACGATGAGGCCGATCTGGACGAAAAGATAGAGACGGGCCTGATCGACCATGGCGGTGATGTCCTGGAAGACGACCACATGTCCGATCTCGCGGTTGCTGTAATCGCTGAGGGGAAAGGCCCGGCTGAAGATGCGCCGGTTGTCCAGTTCGACCACCTGCTGGAGGCTGGTGCGAGTCGGCGTGCCGAGGGCGTTTTTGGCGTTCTGGGAGGAGAATTCGTAAAAGACGGTATCGTTCCACAGCACGTCATTGCTTTTATCCGTGAACCGCTTGGACTCCTCGAACACCTTCTGGTCGATGCCGATGGCGAAATCGGTACCGGTGACCTCGGCCACGCTGGCAAAGATGCTTTGCAGGCTGCTGCCGTATTCGACGCTGCCCACATGCCGCCCCTCCTGGTCGAAGATCGGATAGACGACGCGCAAGCCCGGACCAGCGCTGCCCACTTCGATGCCGACCACCGGCTTGCGTTCGCTGTTCACGGCCAGCACGGTCTTGCGGAATCCGGAGAGGTCGTCACCGAATTTGCCGGGGCTGTGTACCCGGAAGAAACAGATGGCGGGGGCAAGATGAAACTGAAACTGTTCGATGCCGTAAAGGGGTTTCAACTGTTTTTGGAATGAGTCCACCAGCCGCCTGGACAGAGTCTCCCGATCGCGCCGGACGAAGGCATCCCGCACGGTTTCGTCGCGCAGCAGCGTCTCCATGGCCATGGAGAGGTCCCGTCCTTTCACGACGATCTGGTCGGCGAGCATTTTTTGAAAGATCGCCACCGTGGCGTCGGTTCGTTCGATGATCAGTGCGTGGGAGCGCAGATAGGCCTGCACCGCCAGCAGCGATCCGACGCCGAGCAGCGAGATCAGGATGGTGGTCAGGACTGTGGTCTTCAGACTGCTACGAAAATTTTTTATTTTAATAGCGATCATTTTTTGATTTTCCAATTACGAGCCGATAAAATACGCCAGAAGCGACTTTAACCGAAAAACTGGCGGAGCGCCAGGGAAATATCAACTGTCGTTTATGGACGCCCACCCCACGTGACGTCCTGGCATGGAGGATCGTTGACCCGCGCACAGGAATCCTCTAGGGTGTTCGATTTCGACTTGTGGATGAGAGGCGCGGGCGTATGGACAGAAAAGGCAGGGCACCCATGTTCGGGGGGGATTGCTCGGACGATTATGTCGGCAATTATCTTCGCAGCCACGAGGATACGATTTCGCAGGCCTATCGGTTCGATTATGCGGAAAATCTCCTGGTGGACGCTTTGTTCGAGGAGTACACCCTGCTGTACGTGGGGTGTGGGACGGGGGGATTTC
This sequence comes from Magnetococcales bacterium WMHbin3, assembly GCA_002753185.1. Classification (GTDB taxonomy): domain Bacteria; phylum Pseudomonadota; class Magnetococcia; order Magnetococcales; family Magnetaquicoccaceae; genus Magnetaquiglobus. Next base: position 21,818 of record PDZX01000022.1, on the reverse strand, counting down.
TGCGGTTGCATCCCCGCGCCCGACTGGTGCATGGCATCGACTACTCGCCCAAGATGATCGAGGCCTGTCATGCCCTGATCGAGCGATTCGCGATGCGCAACGTCGAGGCCACGGTGGCGGATTTCGCCAGTTTCCGCCCCGACCGTCTGTACGACATCGTGCAAACCGCCGGCGTTCACGGCAGTTACCTCCCCCACACCGAGGAGGCCCTGCGCAAGGTTCATTCCCTGCTCCATCCTGACGGTTACGGCCTTTTTTCCCTGACCGCCCCGCCCCGCACCCTGGGCCATTACTGGAAGCGGTGCAAATCCTGGCTGCGCCGGAAACCGCTCATCGAGATCCACCCGGATCGCTTCCGCCGGATGCTTGCCCGCACCGGTTTTGCGGTGCGTCTCGAACTGAGGAAAGGGGAACGTCTGGATCGTTATTTTCTGTTGTGCCGGAAGGAGTGATCCTCGCGGGCCGCAAGGGATGGCATGCATCATGGATACTTATCTTTTAATGGCACGACTCTTGCTTGAAAATACCTCGAACCGCCCGCAAGGTGGGGCAATTTTGACATTTCTCAAGCATTAGCAAACGATTTCAAGGAGTTACCCATGCCGCAGACCCATACCGCCTCCAAACCCACCGAATACCAAGGCATTGCCGGTGAAGTGCTCGTCCAATACTTCGAACGGATCGAACGCCTCGAAGAAGAGAAGGTCGCCATCGCCGACGACATCAAGGCCATCTTCCTCGACGCCAAAGGCAACGGCTTCGATGTCAAAACCATGCGCGAAATCCTCAAGATCCGCAAAATGGAACGGGCCGCCCTCGATGAACAGGAAGCCATGATCCATCTCTATCGCGAAGCCATCGGCATGCATTGACCCCCCCCGGTCGCATCCGGCCCCCGCCGGATGCGACCCCCCCGCCATTTCCGCATTAAATCTCATCAATAACGCAATCTCCTTTTGCATCGATTTCGCTTGACTTTGCAACAACGATTTGCGATAATTCTTGCATCGATCCAAATTGCCAACACAAAGGCGTTCCCAACCCAAATATTATCCCATATCAGGAGAGAATCATGAAAACAATCGTAAAACCAGTTGTGATGTTTTCCGCCTTGGTCGCGGGCGCCGTGATCATGGGATCCTCCGCCTGGGCCGCCGGCACACAGTCCCAGCCGGGTGGCGCGGTGCAAATCCAGGGCAATACCGAACTGAACACCAATGTCCAGGGCGGCGTGAAACAAAGCGTCAAGGGCAGCAACAACAAGGCCACCACCAACGTCGGCGGCGTCCAGGGCACCGTGCAGATCCAGGGCAACACCAAGGTCAATACCAACGTCAAGGGCGGCGTCGTCAATTCCGTCGAGGGCAGCAACAACGAATCCCAACTCAACGTTGGTGGCATCCAGGGCAAGTGAGCCGTTTGCTTTTATCAATCCAACAATCTGAACTCAAGGAACGAAACACCATGAAACTCAAACAGACCCTGCAATTCGTCGCCGCCGCCGCCATCATCGCCGGACTCGGCGTCTCCTCGGCCTGGGCCGCCGCTTCCCAAACCCCGACCGGACAAAGCCAGACCGGCGGCGCCGTCCAGATCCAGGGCAACACCAACCTGGACACCAACGTCCAGGGCGGCGTGAAGCAGGAAGTCAAGGGCAGCAACAACAAAGCTACCACCAATGTCGGCGGCGTCCAGGGCACCGTGCAGGTCAAGGGCAACACCAAGTCCAGCACCAACGTCAAAGGCGGCGTCACCAACCAAGTGAGCGGCTCCAACAACGACTCCCAACTCAGCGTGGGCGGCATCCAGGGCAAGTAACCCTCTCCCCCGTCAACCATGTGGAGGCACCGGAATGTCCGACAACCATCACACGCAGCCCCTCATGACGGGCCTGATGTTGCTGGCCACTCTGACGAGCGCCTCCGCATGGTCCGGGGTGATCCCGGAAGACCCCCCCGGACTCGACGACCCGCAGGCCGTCGAGTTCCAACTCGCCCCCAGAATCAGCACCCAAAAACATGCCGGCGGCAAAGCCCCGGACAAATCCAAACCGTCCTTCAAGGAGATCCCCGACACGGATATCTCCCAGGCGGATATGCCCACCATGCAGATCCGCGGCAACAATGTCCCCAATCCCAAGTTCAAGCCCATGCCCTCCCCAGGGAGTGTCCAGATCCGCTCCAACAACCCGGGAGTCCAACTTCAAGGCCATACCCAAATGGATACGGGCATGCAAGGAGGAGTGCAGCACAAGTCACAAGGTCGCGACAATAACAATGATATGAATATTGGCGGCATGCAGAATAAATAATTTTAGTAATCGTTCGGACAGAACAACAGAGGAGAAAAAAGATGAAAACGATCAATTTGGGGATAGGGGCGCTCCTGCTCGCCTTCACCGCCTCCGCCACGGTCTGGGGAGACGACCTCAACAAACGCAGGGACATGGACAGCAGTTCCTCCGCCAAGATGTTGCGCGCCGAGGCCGAAGCTATGCGGCAAGGATCGGCCCAGGACATGCGCTCCGGCAAGTCCCTGACCAAACCGGCCAAATGCAACACCAGCGTCGGCAACGTCACCATTCAAAAGGGGGCCATGGCGCCTCGCGAAGTCAATACCTTTGTCAAGGGGGATGTGATCAGTGTCTGCAAATAAGAGCCGTTTCTCACACCATGCCCGCCTTACCCTGCTGACCCTGACCGCGATCCTGGCCGCCTCCTGCGGCGGCGCCCTGCCCGATCCGGAAAAGGCCAGCGTCTCCATGGCCCCCAAGGGCATGCCCACCCGCAACCTGACCGGATTCTCCGATGCCCTGCGTTGCATGGACAACCTGTTCCTGGAACACCGGAAAAAAGGCTACAAACTCACCAGCACCGCCATGAACGACTCCACCGGCAAGCTGGCGCTGGGGGTGCGCGACATGCTGATGACCACCGTTTCGGCCATGAGCGCCGCCAGCGGCGCGGTCACCTACATCGACATGGACCAGACCGGCGGCAGCGACTCGGTGAACGTCCTCACCGAAAAACTGCTCAGCATGAACGCCATGCGCATCGACATGCCCCAGGCCTACATCCGCGGCTCCATCAGTCAGGTGGACGACTCCGTGATGTCGGGCAAAAAGGGCGGCGCCATCACCACCGGAATCATCGACATCGGCGCCTCCCAGGACCGCAGCGTCTCCTCCATCACCATGGACATGCTGCTCATGGACATGGCCTCGCGCACCAACATCCCCGGCATCCACGCCAGCAACATGATGGCCGTCACCCGTTCCGGACAGGGAATGGACGCCGGCATCTCCGGCGGCAAGATCATCAAGGCCGGCATTCAGTTCAACGTCAGCCAGGACAGCGCGGAAAGCAGCGGTCAGGCCGTGCGCACCCTGGTGCAACTGGGCCTGATGGAGTTGATCGGCAAATGGACCAAGGTCCCCTACTGGACCTGTCTGGAGATCGAGGGCAACAATCCCCAGGTCCGCGCCCAACTGCGCGAATGGTACGATCGCATGACCCCGCAGGACCGCATCAAGTTCATGCAAGCTGGTCTGAAGGGCAGCGGCCATTACCAGGGCAACGTGGACAGCCGCGAAAGCGACACGCTGCGTTCCGCCATCGCCCGTTACCAGACCGACCGCAACCTGGTCCCCAACGGCAACATCTCCTTCGAGGTCTACGAGGCCCTGATGCAGGGCAAGGTCAATCTTGCGGCCATGCCCACCGAAACGCCCAAGCAGCAGGATGTGATCACCTCGGCCAATCCGATCAACCTCCGTCTCTCCACCGAGGGCGACCGGACGGAATTCCGGGTGGGCGAGAAACTGGTGGTCAATCTGGCCCTCTCCCGTGGCGGCTATCCCTACTGCTACTACCGGGATGGCGACGGGGTGATCGCCCAGATCTATCCCAACCGCTTCCAGGCGGACAAGCAGGTGCAGGGCGGCCAGCCCATCTCCATCCCTCCCGGCAGCGGCTTCGCGCTCTCCTTCAGCAAGGCCGGGGTCGAGGAAGAGGTGATGTGCATGGCCAGCGATGCCGATATCGGCTCCCTGCTGCCCAAGGAGTGGTTGGTGAAGGAACTGACCCCCATGAAGGTACGCAGCCTGGATGAAATCGCCAAGACCATGACCGAACGCAGCACCAAGATGACCTCCATCAAGCCGAGCGTGCAACGGTTGAAGGTCAGGGTCAGATGAGATGAACGAAACAGGCCCCCGAACGTCGGGGGCCTGTCCCTTTTTCAAGCGTTTGTGTCAACGGAGGCGGATCATGAAGGCTTTACGGAGTTTACGGTTATTGGTCCTGATGGTGGGATTGACCGTCGCGGTCTCCGCCGTGGAGGCCGGCGATGGCGGAAAGAAGGGGGGAACCACGATGTTCCAGGACCCGCCCAATCCCGCCGAAATCCTGGAGGCCCTTGGAGAAAAGCCCAAAATCAAGTATCGCGGCCCCAAGACCCGCGCCATCGTGATCGAGGGTGAATCCGCTGCGGCCGCAGCCCCGCCGGCGATGCCTCCCGATGTCCCCGATTACAATTCGGCCCCTGCCGCCCCGGAACCGATGGCCGCCAGCGCCCCTCCGCCGCGACAAGAGATGGCCGCCCCGGAACCCATGGAAGAGTCCCGCCCCGCCCCGGCCAGGAAGAGCGCCAAAAAGAGCGCTACCTATGCCAAACAACCCAAGGTGGCCTTCCCCCTGACCTTCGAGGTCAATTCCGCGAACCTCTCCCCGCAGGCCATGAGCTACGTGGACAGCATGGCTGCCGCCTTGCAACAGAAGCCGGACATGGCCCTCTACATCAGCGGCCATACCGATGCCTCAGGCAGCGACGAGATCAACATGCCGCTCTCCCTGCGGCGCGCCGAGGCGGTCAAGCAGTATCTGCAAGACAGGCACAACATCGATCCCTCCCGCATGAGCGTGGCCGGCATGGGTTCCTCCGAACTGCTGATCCGGACCAATCCCAGGGCCGAGGAGAACCGGCGGGTGGAATTCGTCAAAAACAACAACTGATCCGCTTGGGTTCGGGAGGCGACGATGCCGCGACTTCTTTTGGCAGCAGTTCTGATGATGGTCGGCGTGACGCCGCTCCATTCCGCCCTGGCGGAGGTCACCAACGATGAGGGCACGCTGTTCTCCCGCCCCGGCCACTACTCCCTGACCTGCTGGCAGCAGGGGGTGAAGATCGTCGAGCGCGGCAATCTCGCCACGCTCAAGGAGCATCCCATGCTGGGCCAGTCGCCGCTCCAGTTCGTCACCCGTGGCAAGGAACGGCTGCCGGTACAGATCTTCAACATGGGCGAAACCTTCTGCATCGTGCAAGGCGAGCCGTGAACGGATGGCGTCTGGGCGTGGTGGCGGGATGGCTGACGCTGGCTCCCGGTCTGGGCGTGACCGCCGACGAGACCAACTTCGCCGCCCGCGCCATCGAACTGGAGGGAATTCACGGCGAGGTCTCCATCATGCCGGGGGGGAGTGGTAATCAGGTGCAATGGCGGCATGCCAAGGGCGCCACCGCTGCCTTCAACGGACAATTGGTGAATGGCGTAGTCCGTTTCTCTCCGAAGCCCGGCAATGACGGCGGGTCGTCGGTGAATGTGCGGACCGAGGGCGGGGTCACGGTGGTGGAGTCCGGGGTGGGGAATCGGGTTTCCGTCAACGTGGGCCATTCCGGCACCTCGGTGGATGTCCGTTCGAAACCCCCGCCGCGCCTCGAACTGGTGGTCCCGAAAGGGACGACGATCCGGGCGCGCCAATCCTCCGGGAAGTGGCGCATCGGCGATGTGGAGGGACCGGTGGAATTTTCGCTGCTCTCCGGCGAGGCCGACATCGGACGCGTAGGCGCGACGATGTTGCTGTTGGATGGCGCCGGCGAGATCCGGGTCTCCCATGTCACTGGCAACCTCAAGGCGGTCGTGGACGGCAGCGGTTCCCTGCACGTGAACGACGGGCGGCTGGAGATGCTGCGGGTCACCCTGAACGGAACCGGCGACGTGCATGTGGGAGGAGTCGCCCGTCAGGCCGAGGTGGCGCTCAACGGCACGGGCAACATCGATATCGCCAGGGTCGCGGAAAAACCGGTCGTGATGCGGGAGGGGGTCGGCGACGTTATCATTGGGGGATGGGAACGATGAAGACCAACCGAACGCATCACCTGCGCCTGGCCATCGGCCTGTTCGGCATGCTCTGGGTCGCCCGGGCGGAGGCGGAACCTTTCGAAGCGGGGCTGCAAGCTTACAATAAAGGTGATTTCGCCACGGCCATGAAGCTGTGGCTGCCCCTGGCCAACGAAGGGAGCAGCGGCGCGCAGAACAACGTCGGCGTGTTGTACGACAACGGCCTGGGCGTGGAAAAAAATGCCAAGGAGGCCATCAAGTGGTTTCAAATGGCTGCCGGCAGTGGCGACACGGCGGCCCAGTTCAACGTGGCGGTCAAGGGTGTCGAGGCGGCGGCCAGTCCGGCAGACCAATCGGTGGCCTTCAAATACTTCCGCCAGGCCGCCACCAATGGCCATCCCGATGCCATGAACAATCTCGGCGGCATGTTCGATCAGGGGATCGGCACCACCCAGGATCGCATCGAGGCCATCAAGTGGTATCGCAAGGCCGCCAATCAAGGCTCGCACATGGCGAGCTACAACCTCGGCGCCAAGTACTTCCTGGGCCAGGGGGTGAACACAGACATGAAGGAGGCGGCCAAGTGGTATCGCAAGGCCGCAGAAATGGGCAACAATCGCGCCCGCTACCGCCTCTCCGCGCTGTACGAGGAGGGCAACTCCGGCGTGGAGAAGGACCTGGTGCAGGCCTATTACTGGTATTCCCTGGCCGGGGACGCCAATCCCGATGCGCTCCGACGGCGCGACCGCATGGCCGTCAACATGAGCCAGGCCCAACTGGTGGATGCCAAGATGCTGGTCAGGAAGTGGAATGCCAAGAAAGGACAAAAGTAACCCTTCGCAACCCTCCGGGGCCGCCAAGGGAACACGCGACCTCCTGGACCAGGTGGTCCGGGCCAGGCAGGCGCTGGATTATTTTTCCAACGGGGCACTCAACGAGCGGGGCGAACTGCACGACGGAACCGCCGTCCGTTCCCATCTGAACGCCGCCAAGGCACATGTGATCCGGGCCATGGAGATGGCGCAAAACCTGTAAGGCCATCTTGGGTGAACCTCATGACACTTCGCGACCCATCCTCCCTCTTGCGCCTGAATCTTGGCTGTGGATTCGATCGTCAGGAGGGTTGGATCAACGTCGATCACTCCCAGACGTGCGGCCCGGACCAGGTCTGGGATCTGGAACGGTTGCCCTGGCCATGGGAGGACAACAGCGTTGGCGCGGTGCGGCTTTTCAACATTCTTGAGCACCTGGGTCCCACCAGGGATGGTTTTCTTGACATTATTAAGGAGTTGAATCGTATTTGTGCCCCTGGCGCAATTATTTATATTGTTGTGCCGCACCCAAGACACAATGATTTCATCGGTGATCCGACCCACGTCAGACCGATCAGTGTGGATACCCTCAAGGCGTTCGATGCCCATTTCAATCAATTCACGATTGCCAACCAAACCTCGGAATCCCCTCTCGGATTACAAATCGGCGTCGATCTTTATATTCAACAAGCGATTTATATTATCGACGACGCCTATCACGATACCATCTTCGCTGGTGATCGCGTCCGCAAAGGGGCCGCCAAATTTTTACATCTTCACAACAACGTCATCAAACTGATCTATATGGAAGTGGAAGTCGTCAAGGGGCGAGAGATACCCGACAGACAGGTCAAGGTCACCATCAATCTCTCCAAGGGATGAACGCCAGAGAACATTTTTTTGTATGCGTTTCCCATCGGATCTGGTAAAATATATTGTCAGCTTATTCAGCCAAACCTGAAAAGAGTCCAGCCATGAACAATAAACGGTCAATCATCCGTTTTTTTGCCGCGCTTACCGTGATGGCTCCCATGGCCTGGACATGCCCTCCCCCCCTGATGGCCGACGAATACGAAGGCAAACAATCCCTCGACGAAACCCTGCGCGCGGCCAACAAGGGCGCGGCCGATGCCCAGAACAGCCTCGGCATCGTCTACCGCGACGGTCTCGGCGTCCCGCGTGATTACAAAAAATCTCTGAAGTGGTTCCGACAGGCCGCCGAACAGGGGCTGCCCGATGCCCAGTACAACCTGGCCCTCATGCATGAGGACGGCAAGGGGGTCGCCAAGGATGACACCGAGGCGCGCAAATGGCTGCGACAGTCTGCCGAAAAAGGATTCGCGGAAGCGCGCTACCACTTGGGAGTCCAATACCTCAAAGGCCAACCGGACCTCCCCGCCAACGAGCCGGAGGCGCGTCAATGGTTCCGGCTCGCCGCCGAACAGGGCCTGGCCAGCGCCCAGTACAAACTGGGCATGATGTTTCTCGATGGCAAGGGGGGCGCGCCGGACGAACAGGAGGCCGCCCGCTGGCTCCGCCTGGCCGCCGATCAGGAGTTCCCGCGTGCCCAGACCAGCCTCGGCATGCTGCATGCCGAAGGGAGGGGCGTGGAGAAGGACCCGGTACACGCGGCCATGTGGTTCGGCCTCGCCCTGCAGCAGGGAGATCCCAACGCCGCCAGGCAACGCGAAGCGCTCCTCAAGACAATGACCCCGGAGCAGATCGCCGAAGCGCAAAAAAGAACCGCTGCCTGGACCCCTCCCGCCGTGGCGAAAGGGAGCGCTTCCGGCGCCACGCCGCCCTCCTCCAGCCAGGCGGCCTCGTTTTGATCGTTCATCTGCATGTCCATTCCGCCTACTCGCTGCTGAACTCCACCATCAGCCTGGAGTCCCTGGTCGCCCGCGCCAAACAGTTCGGCATGCCGGCCCTGGCCCTCACGGATCAGGGCAATCTCTTTCTGGCGGTGCAGTTTCAACTCGCCTGCCTGAAGGCCGGCATCAAACCCATCCTGGGCGCGCAGATCCTGATGGTCCCCAACCGCCACGACAAAAACGCCCGTCCCGATCAGGAGGAACGGGACCAGATCATCCTGTTATGCCGCAACGCCACCGGATGGCGCAACCTGATGCGCCTGGTCTCGGTAGGCTTCCTGGAAGGGAGCCACGACAAACCCCGCATCGACCCGGAACTGCTGCAACGCCACAAGGATGGCCTGCTGGCCCTCTCCGCCGGGGCCAAGGGGGCAGTGGGACGTTACCTCGCCGCCGGTCGCCCCGACCTGGCCAACGCCGCAGCCCGCCGGCTGGGAGAACTCTTCCAGGATCCGGAAACCGGCGCACCCGGCTTCTATCTGGAACTCCAGCGTCATGGGGACCCCGGCGAGGAAGAAGTGATCCAGGCGACCGTGACCCTCGCCCACACCCTGGGCCTGCCGATCGTGGCCAGCAACGACGTCCACTTCCTGGACAAGAAGGATCATCGCGCCCACGACGCCCTGGTCTGCATCGGCACCGGCAACACCCTCCTGGAGGAAAACCGCCCCCGCATCAACGACCAGCGCCACTTCGCCTCCCCGGAGGAGATGGAGGAACGGTTCGCCGACCTGCCCGAAAGCCTGGCCAATACCCTGCGCATCGCCAAACGGTGCAACTTCCGCATGGAACTGGGCAAGACCGTCCTGCCCGATTTCACCATCCCCGACGGCGAGGACCTCGGCACCTGGCTGCGCAGCGAGGCGGAACGCGGCCTGACCCGACGCATCACCAGCGTCCTCGCCCCCCGAACCGATCCCGCCCAACTCCCCGCCGTAACCCAACACTACCGGGAACGGCTGGAGTACGAACTGGATGTCATCGCGCAGATGGGGTTTCCGGGCTATTTCCTCATCGTTTCCGACTTCATCCGCTGGGCCAAGGGCCAGAAGATCCCGGTGGGACCGGGCCGCGGCTCCGGGGCCGGTTCCGTGGTGGCCTGGGCCATGGACATCACCGACCTCGACCCCTTGCGCTATCAACTCCTGTTCGAGCGGTTCCTCAACCCGGAGCGGGTCTCCATGCCGGACTTCGACGTGGACTTCTGCATGGATCGCCGCGACCGGGTGATCCAGTATGTCCAGCACAAATACGGCAAGGACCGGGTGGCCCAGATCATCACCTTCGGCACCCTCCAGGCCCGCATGGCCCTCAGGGACGTGGGACGGGTGCTGCAGTTCCCCTACTCCCAGGTGGACCGCATCGCCAAGCTGGTGCCCAACATCCTGGGCATCACCCTGCAGGAGGCCATCAACCAGGAGGAACGGCTGCAACAACTCATCCGGGACGAACCGGAAATCACGGAACTCATCGAACTGGCCCTCGCCCTGGAGGGATTGCCCCGTTCCGCCGGGACCCACGCCGCCGGCGTGGTGATGGCCAACGGCCCGCTCACCGAGATGGTCCCCCTCTATCTGGACCCGCGCTCCGACATGCCGGTGACCCAGTTCAACATGATCGACGTGGAAAAGGTGGGGCTGATCAAGTTCGACTTCCTCGGACTCAAGACCCTCACGGTGATCGACGACGTGCTGGGCATGGTCAACTCGGGTCGCCGGAAGCGGGGCGAGCCGGAAATCGACATCAACCTCATCGACATGGAGGACCAGGCCACCTACCGTCTGCTGCAAAGCGGCCAGACCAGGGGGGTGTTCCAACTGGAATCCTCCGGGATGCGGGAGATCCTCAAGAAACTGGCCCCGGACGCCTTCGAGGAGATCATCGCCCTGGTGGCCCTCTACCGACCCGGGCCGCTGGGGTCGGGGATGGTGGACGACTTCATCGACCGCAAGCACGGCCGGGCCGATCTGGCCTATCCCCTGCCCCAACTGGAACCGATCCTCAAGGAGACCTACGGGGTGATCCTCTATCAGGAGCAGGTGATGAAGATCGCCCAGGTCCTGGCCGGCTACACGCTGGGAGGGGCCGACCTGCTGCGCCGCGCCATGGGCAAGAAAAAACTCTCGGAGATGCTCTCCCAGCGGGAGATCTTCGTGCGTGGTGCCCTGGCCAACGGGGTACACAAGGAACGGGCGGAATTCATCTTCGACCTGATGGAGAAATTCGCCGGTTACGGTTTCAACAAGTCCCATTCGGCGGCCTATGCCCTGATCTCCTATCAGACCGCCTGGCTGAAGGCCCACTACCCGGTGGAGTTCATGGCCGCCACCCTGACCTGCGACATCATCAACACCGACAAGTTGGCCCTCTTCATCCGGGAGTGCCGGAACATGAAGGTTCCCGTCCTGCCGCCGGACGTCAACCGCTCGCAAACCGTATTTGCGGTGCAGGAGCAATCCGTCCGCTACGGGCTGGCCGCCATCAAGAACGTGGGCGAGGGGATCATGGAGGCGCTGGTCAAGGCGCGCGCCGCTGGCGAATTCTCCAGCCTCTACGACCTGTGCCGGCGCATCGCCTCTGCCGGCCTCAACCGCCGGGTGCTGGAAAACCTGATCAAATCCGGCGCCTGCGACGGACTGGGCGGCAGCCGCGCCGCCATGCTGGCCGGACTCGCGGACACCATGAACCAGGCGGCCAAACGCCATGCCGACCAGGACAAGGGATTCCTGACCCTCTTCGACGAGGCGGAAGAGGCCCCGGCCCTGCCGGAAATCCCGGAGTGGTCCTTCGACGCGAAGATCCTGTTCGAAAAGGAGGCCATCGGTTTTTTCATCACCGGCCATCCGGCCAGCCAATACGCCGCCGAACTGGCATCCTACGGTATCGACTCCATCGCCCGCACCCGGCAACGCGCCCGCTCCCGCATGGACAGCAACGTCAAGAGCCGCGTGGCCGGGGTCGTGGCGGAAAAGAAACTCCACCGCACCCGCAAGGGCGACCGGATGGCCTTCCTCACCCTGGAGGATCACGAGGAGCAAATCGAGGCGGTGCTCTTTTCCGACGTCTATCAGGCCAGCCAGGAACTTCTGGAGGGGGAGGGACTGATCGTCCTGGAAGGGAGCCTGGAACCGGGCGAGGAGGAACCCAAAATCATGGTGGAAAGGGTCCTCGATCTGGAAAGGATCCGTCGGGAGTGGTGCCGGAAACTCCTGCTGCGGGCCGATTTGCTCGCCTGGAGCGATGCCGCCCTGGTGAAGCTGCGCGCCATCCTGGCGCGTCACCCCGGTCCGGCGTGCCAGGCCCATCTGGAACTGCGCCTGCCCGGCAAGGTGGCCCGGTTCGTGCTAGGGGAGGGTCTGCGCGTCACCCCGAACGGCCTCCTCCTGGAGGAACTGCGCCAACTGCTGGGGCCGGAGGGGGCGATGTTCAGCGGTTGATCACTCCGTTGCGTCGGTCTCCTTCTTCCGGAAGCAGTACTGCGTGATGGACTGCAGGCACCCAGGATTGAGGATCCGTCCCCGCTTGCCACGGATGGTCAACATCTCCAGTTCGCGAAAATGCTTCAGCGTGCGGCTGACCGTTTCCATGGCCAGGCCCAGATGATTGGCGATGTCGTTCTGCATCATGGGCACGCGGAACTCGTGCAGGGGAAAACCATGACGCGCGTACCGCTCCGCGAGATTGAGGAAAAATGCCCCCAGCCGCTCCTCGGCGGTGCGCATGCCCAGGATCAATCCCTGCCTCTGGCATTGCCTGAGGTGTTCCAGGAGGATCTTGACCATCTGCTCTCGCGACGTTGGAAAGTGTTCGTTCAGGTTTCTGTCTGGCTTGACCGGCATGAAACAGACCTTGCTCTCCTCCAGGGCGAGGACGGTGAAGCTGCAGGTTTCCGATTGCAGGTCCTCCACCCCCATCATCTCCCCCGGCAGGTGGAACGAGGCGACCTGTTCGCCGTAAGGCTCCTGCATGACGATGCTCTTGAAGCCGCCGCTCTTCACCGCGTAGACCCCCTCGAACGGCTGGCCGGCCCGATAGAGCACCTCCCCCTTGCCCAACGGCACATGGGTGGTCAGGAAATGCCTGAGCATCTCCGGCTCCAGGCTGGCGAAGAGTTGCAGAAAGCCGAAGAGATTGCAATCGATGCAGGCCACTTCGCCCTGATCCTCGCAAGACTGTCTGCCGCCCCGCCGCCTTCTGGTCGATTCATCCATCCCGTTCATGTTCAATAATCCCGTATCAGCCCGAAACGGTAACCCTCCCGCCTGCCGAGCCGAATCAAGTGTTTCAGTTGTTCGATGGCGACACCAGTATTGAAATGAAAATCATGCATCAACACCACCACCTTGCCCGGTTTGACCGATTGTCCCGTGGCGAAACGGTTCCTGATCCGGGCGAACAGTGAGTCCACCGCCTCCAGGGCGCCCCGCCTTGCCGATTTGCCCCACTCCACGTCCCAACCATATAGGACAAATCCGTTGGCAAAAAGTTTGGCGATCCCCTCCGGAACCTCATCGTTCCGCCCGGTGGGATAGGAGCGCTCCGAGACGTACCGGTCATCGAAACGCCAGTCGATGCGGGAGGGGAGGCGTGCGGGATACGGGGGATTCAGGAACTCCAGCACCTGATTGTTCCTGGAAAAATCCGCCAGCATCCCCTCCGGGTCGGCATAGAACGCACGATAGCGTTCGTGGGCATGCGTCATGGAGTGATTACCGATCTGCACCAACGGACTTGCCCGCAGCATCCGCCAGGTTTCCCGGCGCCCCGCATCGATGAAATGATCTCCAACGAGAAAAAAGGTACCTGGGATCTGCTCTCTGGTCAACACTTCCAGAATGGCGCGTGTCCCTTCGCGGGGGCCATCGTCGAAGGTCAGAAACAGTTTGCGCCCCTCCTCGGCCCACGCCGGGCATGCCATCGCCAGAAACAACCCCACCAGAGGCAGCCAGCTCATCTTACCATATCTCCATCCAAAAAAATAAATCAATTGCATTCTCTATCCACATATCAAAAAAATTCACAACGATTGACCTCGTCCGACAAATCCGGGATGATGATGGGGTCGCCGACCCCTTCAACACTCACGGTAAACCCACCCCATGACCACCCCACGGGAATCCGACAACATCGCCCACTGGTTCCACCGTAGCGCCATGAACCTTGCCGCGCACCCCGCGCTGCACGTCGAGGAGACCACTTTCCGGTACGAGGAGCTGCACCAGCGGGTCATCCGTCTCGCCTCGGCCATCGAACGTCTCGCGCCGAACGAGGCGCCCGCCATTGGCCTGTTCGCCTACCGCTCCCTGACGGCCTATGCCGGGGTATTGGGGATCCTGTACGCGGGCAAGGGGTACCTGCCTCTGAATCCGAATTTTCCCGTCTCCCGCAACCTCCACATCGCCGACCTGGCCGCAATCGAACTCCTGATCGTGGACCGCCATTGCGAACCCATGGCCCCGGAACTGCTGAACGCGGTGCGCAAAAACCTGACGGTGCTGCTGCCCGACCATGCCACCCTTCCGGAGTGGACCGGGACGCTGTCGCGCCATCGCTTCGCCTGCCAACGGGAGATCCTCGCCCCGCCCCCCCATCTGGATTGTCCCAGGGAACCGGCCGGAGCGCTGGCCTATCTGCTCTTCACCTCCGGCAGCACCGGCGAACCCAAGGGGGTGATGGTCTCCCCGGACAACGTCAACGCCTTTGTCGCCACCATGCTGGAGCGCTACCAACCCACCCCGGAGGACCGCTTTTCCCAGCACAGCGACCTGACCTTCGATGCCTCGGTCTACGACCAGTTGGTCTGCTGGGCGGCAGGCGCCTGTCTCTACCCGGTTCCGCAGAAGGTGCGCATGGCCCCGGCCCAGTTCATCCGCGACCACGGCCTCACCTTCTGGGAATCGGTTCCGGCGGTGGTGCCGTTCATGAAGCGGATGTATCTGCTCAAGCCCGGCACCTTTCCCTCGCTGCGCTGGAGCGTCTTCGGCGGCGAGAAGCTGACGCTGGAGACCGCCCGCCTCTGGCAGGCCGCCGCCCCCAACGCGCGCCTCGACAACTCCTACGGCCCCACCGAGGGGACCATCTGCATCACCGGCTACCTCTGGCAACCGGGCCGCTCCGAGGAGGAGTGCCGCAACGGCAACGTTCCCATTGGCCTCCCCTATCCCGGCCAACGCACCGCCATTTTGGACGGCGAGCGCCTCCTGGAGGAGGTCGATGGCGCCAGGGGAGAGCTGCTCCTGTGCGGTTCCCAGGTCACGCCGGGCTACTGGAAGAACCCTGACGAGACCGCCCGCGCCTATGTGGAGTTTGCCGACAGTCAGGGCCAAATGCAACGCTGGTACAAAACCGGCGATCTGGTGACCTGGCAGCACGGGGTTGGCTTGCACTATCTGGATCGGGTGGATCGGCAATTGAAGATCCGGGGCTATCGGGTGGAGTTGTCCGAGATCGAACACGTGCTGCGTCAGGTGGCCCGCACCGATCAGGTCGCCGTGATCGGCTGGCCCCCGGAGGGAGAAAACGTGACGCACGTGGTGGGATTCGTCTGCGGGTCGCCCCTGGCGGACGAGGCGATCCTGGAAGCGTGCGCCAGGCGTCTGCCCAACTACATGGTCCCCCGGCGCATCAGGCGTCTCGCTCAATTGCCGGTCAATGCCAATGGCAAAACCGACATGCGGCAATTGAGCGAGATGATCACGCCGGATGACTGAAAACCGCGCCTATATCGTGCGATGCCGTTGCGCCTGCCAGGCACGCCGCAACCCGTCGGCGAAACAGTGGCACAATTGCGGATGATGGCTCGCCAGATAGTGGAATTGATGGAAGTTCAGGCTCAACAGATCCGCACTGCCCACCGCCATGGCGGAAAGATCGTGGCGCGCGCCCCACAGACACCCCTCCACGCCCAGGCAGTCCCCTTCCCCCAGCAGTTGCCAGTCCTTCCAGCGATCCTCCGGCCTCTCCTCGTTCATGTCCACGGCGCCGTAGGGACCCAAGTCCATCCACTGTCCCGGCGTGGTCCGATGCCCGATCACCACTTTGCCCTCCCGAATGACATACAGTTGATTGCCCCTCTCCCCCTCCCCGAAGAGGATATCTCCATCCCGGACATTGATATGCCGCACCATCTCCATAAGTTCACGGCATTCCTGCGTTTCGAACGCTTTTAAATAGCCGTGGCTGCGCATCCAACGATAATCGTTTTCTTGTATTCCAACTTGCATGTTTTGTTCCATGTTCTTTCTCCCCTGATATTCGAGTCGCCCCTGTTGTCTTGGGTTGCAATAATAGCAAAACGCGCAACGGATGTCAAGCGAGAAGGGAAGGATTAGCGCAGGGCGTGTTTTTTCATACGATACAACAGGGTATCGCGCGTCAGGTCCAGCAGGCGGGCGGCATGGGTACGATTGCCCTGGGTTCGTTCCAGGGCGGCGAGGATCAGGTCGCGTTCCAGGTGGTCGAGACTGAGTCCGCCATTGGGCAGGGTGATGGCGGCGGCGCGGGGAGAGGGCATGGGGAGGGCCAGTTGGGCATGAACGAATTCGATGCCGATCTCCTGGCCCTGGTGAAAGATGACGGCGCGCTCGCACAGATTGCGCAGTTCGCGGATGTTGCCTGGCCAGGGGTGGCCGAGCATGACCCGCAAGGCGTCCTTTGAGAAGAACGGAGCGGGAACGGCATGCCGCACGGCGAACCGTTGCAGGAAGGCGTTGGCCAGCAATGCCACGTCCTGCCCTCGTTCCCGCAGGGGCGGCAGGGAGAGGGGGACGACCTGCAACCGGTAATAAAGATCCTGGCGGAAGCCCCCCTCGTTCACCAGGGTGGCGAGGTCGCGGTTGGTGGCGGCGATGACCCGGACATCGACCCGCTTGGGCAATTCGCGGCCGAGAGTATGGCATTCGCCGTTTTCCAGGAAGCGCAGGAGTTTTGCCTGGATGGAGAGGGGCATGTCGCCGATTTCGTCCAGGAAGAGGGTGCCGCCGTGGGCGGTGGCGATGCGTCCGGCGCGTTCCTGGTCCGCGCCGGTGAAGGCGCCCTTGGCGTGACCGAAGAGTTCGCTTTCGACCAGGGATTCGGTGAGGGCGGCGCAATTGACAGCCACGAAGGTGCCCTTGGCGCGTGGGGAGTCGGCATGGATGGCGTGGGCGAGGAGTTCCTTGCCGACGCCGGACTCGCCCTGGATGAGGACTGTGGCCCCGGTGACCGCCACGAGTCGCGCGGCGCGAATCACCGACGCGAATGCCGGAGAATCGCCCATCATTTCAATATGTTGCGCTGGTTTCATGGCGGAATGAGACAATTGACCCGGTTGTCGGTTGGATGCCAGTGAGCATTATGGGCGTTCCAGCCCAGAAAGATCAAGTTTAAAATACCAATTCCCAACAAAAGCCAGGCGCCGACGCGGCGGAAGCGGCCCAGATAGCCGGTGAGCCACCCCGCCGAGACCAGCACCGGCAGGGTGCCGAGGCCGAAGAGGAGCATCACCGCAGCCCCGGAGAGGGCAGAACAGGCGGTGCTGCTCCACAGCAGCGCCCCGTAGACCAGGGAGCAGGGGAACCAGCCCCAAACCACGCCGAAAAGAAGCGCCTGCCCCATGGTTCTTGGGGTCATGAAGCGGCGTGCCACCGGGTCGAGCCAGCCCCACAGGCGGCTGCCCAGAGTTTCCATGTGGCGAAAGCCCGGCAGACGCCCCAGGAGAAACAGGCCATTGCCCACCAGGATCACCCCGGCGAAGCCTTGCAGAAGGGCATGTCCGTACTCTGGAGAGAAAGTGGTGAAAAGAGTCTGGCCGAAGAGGACCACCAGTCCGCCCGCCAGGGTATAACTCGCGACGCGCCCCGCGTTGGCCGCCAACAGAAAGCCCCACGGCTGCCCGGAGGAGGCCAGATGCCACGACATGGCCCCGACGATGCCACCGCACATCCCCAGGCAGTGCAGCACGCTGGAAAAGGCCAGCAGCAGGGGGACCAGAAGAGAAACGTTTTCCACCGTTTATTTGTCTTGCTTGGGATCTTTCGGCGCGCGCAACCCCCACAGCCACCAGATCGCCAGAGCGGTCAGGCCGACGTTGAAGACAATGCCGACAATCCAGAAGGTGCTCATAAGAAGCAACAATCCAATAAATCTGTCATGGATGACACATGCGACCTAAGCGCGTGCATGATACCGCATACCCGTATCACAATAAACCAAAAAAAATCACCATCACTCGATTGGACTTGGCACGGAGACCAAAACATTTCCAAACACCAAAACAGAAAAATCTTGACTTCCAACAAGACAATCCCCAAACTTTCCGATCAAATAATCCGATACTGGCCAAGCAACGCTACGCGCATCAGGTGAACCATGTTCAACAGAATCGAGCTGAAAAATTGCGGCCCTATTGCCTTACTGGAATGGCCCAGTCTCGGAAAAATTAATTTAATTATAGGAGAAAACGGTTCAGGAAAAACTTTTTTAATGAAAATACTCTACAGCACCATTCGCGCCTTGGAGGATTACAAGCGTGGCGACAACCAGCGCACAGCGGCGGAAATTCTTTTTGACAAAATCTTTTGGACTTTCCAGCCGGACAAGATCGGCGATCTGGTGACCAAGGGAGCAGACTCCCCACTATCCTGTTTGGTACAGCTTGACGGCCGGGATTTCATTTACAAATTTGGAAAAGATACGACCAAACAGATTACCTCGTTGGAAAACCATGTCCAGCCCAGAGAGAACAACTCGATCTTCTTGCCCGCCAAGGAGGTCTTGTCTCTGCACCACATTATTCTCAAGTCCAGAGAGCAAGACATGCTGTTCGGATTTGATGACACCTACCTTGATCTTGCCCGTGCCCTTCGTTACCTTCCCACCATGGGTAAAAATTATAAAACCTTTGCGGATGCACGACAGAATTTAGAGGAAATCCTCGGCGGTCGTGTCGAATTCGACAAAGCGTCGGAGCGCTGGCAGTTCAAGAAAGGGTCTCAGAAATTCCCGATGGGTGTCACGGCGGAAGGGATCAAGAAAATCGCCATTCTCGACATTCTACTTGGAAACCGTTCTCTGGCCCCAGGTTCCATCGTCTTCATCGACGAACCGGAGTCCGCTCTCCACCCCACAGCCATTGCCAAATTCCTGGACATTATCGCCCTGCTGGCCACGAGCGGGATCCAGTTCTTTCTGGCCAGCCACTCCTATTTCGTGGTGAAAAAATTATTCCTGATCGCCCAGCAGCAACACCTCTCAATACCATTTGTTTTTCATTGCGAAAACAGTTGGAGATTGGCGGATCTCAAGGACGATATGCCCGGCAACCCGATCATCGACGAGTCCGTACGACTCTACAAGGAAGAGGTCAAGTTGGTACTCCAATGACGACAAAGCCCATCATCGAATCCGACATGACATTTGGGCCATATCCTGACGGTCTGTGTTGGGTAATTGAAAAAAGTAACACCTACAAGAAGATAGAACAAGGCGTGCAAATGGCGGAATTCCTGCTACTGCGCACCAATCGCAACAAGTCGCCAGTACTTTGGGTGGTTGAGGCCAAAAAAAGCTCTCCACGACCAGAAACACAACCGAATTTCGATGATTTCATCAGGGCAATACATGAAAAATTGGTCAATGCCTTTTCTTTGTCTTTTGCATCTTGCATGAACAGACACCAACCGACATTCTCAGAACTTCCTAAATTTTACAAGAATCTTGACTTATCAAAAATTGAAGTTAAATTTATTTTAGTAATCAACGGTCATCAGGAAGATTGGCTGCCTCCCATCCAGGTTGCACTGAAGGAAGCGCTGCATACCACCATCAAAACCTGGTCTTTGTCGCCCAACTCAGTCGCTGTCCTCAATGATATGCAGGCAAGGGAACATGGACTGATCCAATAAGAGGCATCTCGCACCCTCTACGGCGCCTGAGTGGTAAAAGCAATCTTGCGAATCCCGCTCTTCTGGGCCAGGGAAAGCAACTGGGCGACCTGCTGATAGGGCGTGGCCCCGTCCCCGTCGATGCGCAGGGGGGTCTCCGGATCGCGTTGGGCCGCCTCGCGCAACCGGACAGATAATGCGTCGGCGGACAAGGTCTCCTCGCCAATGGCGGTGGAGCCGTCCGCGCGCAGGACCACGGTCAGGGGGGCGGCGGCCACCACGTTCTCGCCGCTGGCGCGCGGCAGGGTCACCCGCAGGGAGTTGGCCATGGCCGGGGCCAGAATGATGAAAATCACCAGCAACACCAACATCACATCCACCAGCGGGGTGACGTTGATCTCGGTCAGGGGACGGTCTTCCCCCTCGTGGTCAAAAATCCCGCCGGCCATGATCGCCCCCCGCGTCTTTCTCCTCCAGGCGCAACAAGTTTCCCTCGGCCAAGGTCATCAGACGCCGCAACCGGCGAATCAATAAATTATACCCCACGGCAGCGGGAATGGCGGCGAACAACCCGGCCGCCGTGGCCACCAACGCCTCGGAGACCGGACCGGCCACCAGATCCAGAGAGAGCGAACTCTGTTTGCCCAACCCGGCCAGGGCATGCATGATCCCCCACACCGTGCCCAGCAGACCGATGAACGGGGTCGCAACACCTATCGATGCGAGAAAGGTCAAGCCGCTCTCCAGATCCACCCGCAACTCCCGCGCCCCAAGGGTCTGACGCGCCCCACTCAAGGCAATCACCCCTCCCAGCAGAGACTCCTTGCCATCCACCCGATCCCCGCGCTCCAGGGCGGCACGCAGACGGCGCTCCTTTTTGAGCAACGCGCCAAACCGCCACCACTTGTGCAAGATGATCGTCCAGGCGGTCACCGACAACCCGGCCAACAACAAAAAAATCCCCCGCACCACCCAATCCGCGTTGAACCACCAATCCACCCACGAGACCGCGTTGTTCACACCCTTCTCCCTTTGCTCCGTCACGCATCCAGTTGAAAGCGAATCGGCACCGTCACCGTAGCCGCCACCGGCTGACCATTGCGCCGCGCCGGAACGAAACGCCATTTTTCCACCGCCGCCCGGGCCGCACGGTCCAGTGAATCCACCCCGGAACCGCTCTTGACCTCCACCCGCGCCACCTCCCCGCTCGCGGCCACCTCCACCGTCAGCAGCACCACACCCTGCTGCCCCATGCGCCTGGCGGCGGGGGGATAGGCCGGTTTCGGATTGCTCGCATACGCCGCGCGCACGTCCGGGGGGTGATAGACCTCCTCCACGGGCGCGGGAGGGGCGGGAGGCGCGGCAACCGCCGGAGTCGGCGCGGCCAGCGGTTCCGCCGGACGTTCCGTCACCGGTTGCGCCACAGGAACCTTGCGCGGCTTGACCGGCTTGGCCTTGCGCACCGGGGGATCCGGCTTGGGCATCTCCGCCGGGAGCGGAGGAGGGGGAGGAGGCACGACCTCCTCCACGGGCGGGGAGGGTTCGGGCGGCTCCACAAATGGCGGAGGCGGAGGGGGAAGCGTGGCCATCTCGAATTGCACCACCGGCCTCGGTGGCGAATCCGGCATGGACAAGCCCGGCCGCATCAACCACCAGAACACCCCGCCATGCCAGGCCAGCGCCACCCCGAAGGCATACCCCCATGCGCTGGCCCTGACCATCACGCGACCTGCGCAAACGCCAGGGCGATCAGGGCGACCCCGGCCCCACGCCGCAACCAGGGCGCCAAGGTGGGAAAAATCTCCCGCAATGCCCCACCCGCCCGGCCCACCACCCCGACCACCAACACCATTGGCGCCAGCGTGGCGCCCACCCCGAACAGCAGACCGTGCAACAGACCCTCGCCCACATCGCCACTCATGGCGCAGGCGGCGAGCAAACCAGCCAACGTGGGACAGGGTACCAGACCCAGGGTCAATCCCAACAACCAGGGCGGCCATCCCCGCCGCCCCCGCACCCCGCAGCCCTCCCCGGCATGGCCAGCGGGCGCGCGCAACAACAACACCCCCAACTCCTTGCGGCTGATCGCGCGAAACCGCTCCGGATGGGAATGGATCAAAGTCACTGGTCCCAGTTTGAGCCGCAACACATCCTCCTG
>PDZX01000021.1 GCA_002753185.1 Magnetococcales bacterium WMHbin3 | reverse complement strand
CGCATACCCCTCTTGCGTGAGTTGCTTTAATTAACTGCTCACGGAAGCATACACGGGAAAATGACAAGAATCAATTGGTTTTTGTTCATCCACGGTTAGGTGCGGTGGTACCAATTGGTATGGCGTCCCCGGAATTCCACTAGACAGATAGTCAGTCTGTGGACCGAGCATCGCTTTTCTCCAAAGTGGACCTCATGGTTTTGGAGTTCTCGGCAACGGACGAAATTTCCTGGAGTACACTGTCGGCATCAACACCGACTGCTTCGCAGACAGAGCGAGCTGTCATATCCGTTCGAATCAGTTCTTTCGTCATTGCTATCTCAGTCTCTGAAATGAAAAATTGCATCGTGGATATGTCAAGGTGCTTCATCGATAACTCAAGCTGGAACGGTTTCCGTAGTTGTCCAAGAAAGTCTTGCACTGTGGGTGTATCGCCTTTCCATATCTTCTTGACCGCCGTTCGGTGAAGCAGCGTTGCACTGCCAATGTGATGGGGAACCTTGATCCGGAAGTATGGTTGCTCGAAAAAGCGGGTCAGCGCTGATGCATCGGTGAAATATACCCCATCAAGATCATCAGTCCGTGAATATGGCAACGAATGGAGTACACACGGGATGATTGTCATGCCGACGTATTTTGATCCAAGGTGTTTTTTGATGATATCGGGGTACTTTTCAAGCGCATCTGCAAGCCTCCGAACCTGTTTTGCCTGCGAGGCAACGTCCAAGTCGAAATAGTAAATTTGTGCTGGGTCGTTACCAGAGAGGCTTCGGTTTTTGCACTCAAATAAGAAGAGATACCCATCCCAGGGGACGATTGCATCGTACTCGAATTCCTCCCCGTTACGATTTGCACGGAAGGCGTATACCTCCATGCCAAGCTTTTGGAAAAATTTTTGTATGGAGTGTTCGAACGCCTTGCCCTTGTGGCCAATATTTTCACTGCGATTCGACAGGTTCGAGAGGACTGCCATCGAAACGTTGAGATTGATGATGGCTGGTCCAAATAGGAGATAGTTTGATGTGGAGACACGGACGAGTGGGCAATCGAACATATCGCGGCTGGACCGGTGCAGGCAAGTCCTCGCAACGAACAGTCGCGCTATTTCGCCTTCCAGACCACACGCATGAAGGGTCTCGATAAGTTCTTTTTCAGTAAGAACAATTGCATAGATATCTCCAGATTCAGAAATGTTTTCGGTCCGCATTTTTGCTATTTCTTTAAGCACAACGTAGCCACGGACCCATTCTATGAGGCGAAGGCCGCCCGGTCGCTCATGGTCGTGGGCAATTGAATAACCAAGCAATTCCGAGAGGGAAACACCGACATGCACCTCTTCTAATGAAACCAGTTGCGCCGGTGGAAGTTTTGCTCCACCAATTATGCCAACGCCTTGTCCTGATAAGCCCGTCTCGATTTCCATCTCTATAAAGGTCTGAATCAGACGGTCTTTAAGACGGGTATTGGCGAGAAAGTCATACACATCGCGCTTGAAAAGTTCGTCTTCTTCATGAGGGGTGTATGCGATCATCGCCGCAATCGGTTCGGGTAATCCAGCTGGCAACTTGTCACCAGAGTATACTGAAAAATTTCCACCTAAGAATCTGCGGCGTTTTTCAACGCGTTGCCACTGGCGCCAAAATAAGGCAAGAGCTTGAGTTGAGCCCGATTGATAGCGAATTTTGTCATCTACTTGCGCGAGATCGGGTAGAATCACAATGTCATTGACAAACCAGTTATTCTTATAGGCTTCCATAATCAATGTTAAGGCTACCGCACCAGACAAACCCTCTACGATGGCATCAATGGAAACCTTGTTTCCATCATCATCTTCCAGATAGAGGCCAGACATCGGGTTGAGCTCTTTTGTTTCGGTTAAAAGTCTGTTATAGCGTCGTATGACTTCCTGGTAATCGAAGCAGGCACGGCTAATGCAACCACTGACCCGCACCGTTGCCGGATGTTGGCTAATGACGCACCTATCCAGCAAGCCTATAATTCCTTGATAACCGTGTTCAATTTTTGCGATTAGTTCAACTTCTCGGCGGACTTTGTCTTCTGCTTCAGTCCCCAGTTGATTGAGGACAAAATCCTGCAGATTCGCAAAAAACTGATGCCGACGTTTTTCAAATTTCTTGTCCTGATATTTACAAATCAGATCGCTGCATCGCCGAATATAGCCACAGAGATCACTCATGCTGTCGCGCGATATAGAGACATCTACTAGATGGGCGTGAAGGTCATCCCACCTAAGCGCCGTAAGGGAATTTTTTACAACTGACTCATCAAGCCTTTTCTTCTCGCATTGTGGCTGGACGCTTATCATGTTCTTGCCCTAATAGAGTTATCCATGGTTCTTCATGTTTGCCAAAAATATGGGGAAATCCGAGGACAGGGTGAAATCCGGCGACAGTATATCCATTCCCCCTCCCCGAATTCCCTGATCGCAGCATCCAACTGCCAAACCTGTTACTTTTTCAACACTCATATCATAGACATAACGCACAACAAGAGTCAAGCCCAATCCCCCACTCCGAGGTCGCCGGTTCGCCGCCTGGTCCCCTCGACCCCGGAACAGTGCGAAGGGGGATCGAAACTGGCCAAAGGTCGGCGTACTCGCAACCTATTGATATTATTTGGAGAGGTCGGGGTTGAGGGGGCCAGAGGTCGGATTGGCAAAAGTCCTCGGGCACAGAGAATGAGAGAGGCTTCCGGGCCGGTTTTGGCCCTGGCGGGCGGGGGGCCGACCTCGCAGCGCCCAACCCACGTTTCCACCCTATCCAGTAAGCATTGAAATTGTTTGAAAAATTCCCAACAAAAAAGCCGCCCTTGTGGGCGGCTTCCATGCCGAGACATTTCTTAAATTTTTTAATGGTGGAGCCGAGGGGAATCGAACCCCTGACCTACGCATTGCGAACGCGTCGCTCTCCCATCTGAGCTACGGCCCCCTTGTGATTCCGCCATTATCCACGACATCGCGACCGATGGCAAGGAGAAACATGCACGAGTCACATTTGTTCCCATCGGCCAATGCGGGCGCCAGGAAACAACCCCTCCCCTTACCCGATGCGGGCGGGGAGCGCGACAAACCAATCTACAATAAAATCAAGCAAAATCAATCCGCTCCCCCTTCTGATAATCCTCCAGCGTCAGCTTTTCCTTGTTGTCGCAGTGGGCGATGTATTCGTCCCAGGTCATGCGCCACGCCCCCATGACGATCAACTCCGCATCGTACAGGATCATGACCAACAAGTCCCACTGCATGTGCTGCGCCTTGGGCACATAACGCACCCGATTGCCGCCACCCGTGTCGGTCTGACGATACGCCTTCACCAGATAACGCTTCCTCTCGAACACGAAATCCGCCTCCCGGCCTACCGACAACACCCGCTCCTGCATGTACTCGGCAAACTGCTCCTCCGTCATCCCCACCAGCATGGCAGCATCATACACCGCAATCACGGCATAATTGATCGGCGTCATCCCGAACTGCTCCTGCCACCTCCGCCCCACCACCAACAGATCGTTGCGCAACTGATTGCCCGGCGCAATGACAACAGGATCCTGCAACGCCTCCTGCTCCTCCTCCTTGCCCCCACGTGACCAGGCGTACCACAACGCACCCTTGCGCCATATCCACCAAACCCCTACCCCACCCAGCATCATCATGAGCCATACCAAGGCAAATCTCTTGAAGTCACCCCCCTTGGCAACCACCACCTCCTTCTCCGGCGCCTTCTTCTGCCCCTTGGCGGGCGCACCCTTCCCCGGCAACGATGACCCCGACGCGTTCGCCCCCCCCGACAACCGGTCCAACATGGGCCACTCGAACGCCCACGCCGACCCCATGCCAAGCCACGCGAGCACGCTCAACAATACCATCCCATGCTTCAGGCGCCTTCCCGCTCCAATCATCACCCTTCTCCCGCTGCCCGCCCATGTCCGGTACAACCCAACCATTCCACACTCTTATTGTCATCCAATCAGATTGTCAAGCCCAAGCCGTCACGCCCCCTCGCGCCACGCTTGACACGACAGAGACCCCGTACTATTATAAAAT
The DNA here is from genome assembly GCA_002753185.1 of Magnetococcales bacterium WMHbin3. Lineage (GTDB taxonomy): Bacteria > Pseudomonadota > Magnetococcia > Magnetococcales > Magnetaquicoccaceae > Magnetaquiglobus. The sequence goes on along the minus strand of PDZX01000021.1, from coordinate 55,351 downwards.
ATTTTCAATAAATACCAGGGATATCGACAATGCCAATAGGACCAAGAGAAATCCTCACGCCACGCCGAAAAATCCCCATCCATATTCCGGAAGGGATGTCGCCAGGGGAATTCTTCAACAGCGCCGCCAACCTGGAGCATCTGGCCAGGGAAAACGGCCTGCTGGTCAACCAGGAGGGCTTCCTGCTCTATCGCAAACTGCTCGGACACAGCGTCGAATTCGATACTTCCATCATCCTCGACACCTCCAGGACCATTCTCGATCCCCTCGGAAGACCAGTGCGACGGGACCAGCTCACCAAACAACAAAAAAGAGTCTGGAGTTTAATGACTCAAATTATTTTTGAGTACATGCTGGAACACTACCCCGATCCGGAACAGGCCGTGCTCCTGTGCGGTGAAGCCAGCCTGGACGCCACCTGGCCCTTGAGCAAGCCGGGCGTCCCCAGCATCCGCATGATCCACAATCATTTCATCACCTTCCCTACTGCCACCCTGGCTGCGGCCGCCCCGGCGGATCCCAACGATCCCAACCTCACCGACAGCGGCCACAACAGTCTCTTTCTAAAACACCTCTCCGACATCTACCACCGCTTCCTGGAAATCCTCCGCCTGGAAATCCTCCAGCCCATCGCGCACGGCGATGCCTGCCTGAGCATGACCGGTTATCCCCAGGGACTGCCGAGTTGGGTCGTGACCGGCGGCAGCCAACAACTGGGCAATCCCCGCTTCTGGGAAGAGTACGACCTCATCCTGAAGGGTTTCCTCGACTTCTATCGCACCTTTTTCGCCCAGGTCTCCACCCGCGGGGCCGGGGTGCCGCCCGATATCTATTTCCCCGATCAGGTGGAAAACATCCTGCTCTTTTCCAACCGCTTCGCCCAGGTGGCGCGGGATGTCCGCAATCACGTCAAGGCCGATCCCCGCTTCGCCAACGACATCCGCTGGCGCCCCGCCTACAAGCAGATCCTCTATCGGGACGACCTGGGCAGACTGATCGTGACCATCAGCCAGAATTCGGTAGGCAACGCCATCACCGAACTGCTCGGCATCGTGGTGCGCCGCGCGGAGGACGAAGCCGCCTATGACCGCATCGAACCGGCACTGGTGGAAAAACTCCTGGCCGTACGCGCACGCCTGATCGCCGCCGACCTCGGCGAACCGATCCATGCGGGGTGTTGGCGCATGCCAACGCCACCTCCATCCTTTTCATCAGCCACCGGAGAGGGTTGAATCATGTCCGAAACCACTTTTCTGCCGGACACGCCATTTCGCAAGGTCTGGCATGTCCTGATCCTGGCGGCGACCATCTGGTACGCCTGGACCGTGCCCCTCTTTCTGGTCCAGCATATCGGTATCCCGGCATGGTCGCGCGGCGTGGATCTGGTCTTGTCCATTCTGTTTTGTTTCGACCTGCTGATCAACTTCCGCACCGCCATCCTGATCGATGGCGAACTGGCCACCCGCCTCGATCTCATTCGTCCCGCCTACCTCAAGGGCAAGTTCCCCCTGGACCTGATCGCCACCATTCCCTGGGACTTTCTCGCCATGTTCCTGGGTTTCCACGACGCGGCCATCTACCTGACCCTGACCCGTTTGCTGCGTATCGTCCGCCTCCCGGAACTCCTCCGGTTCCACCGTACCGACACCATGCCCAGCCAGGGAGAGAGGATCTTTTCCATGTCCTTCTGGGTCATCATCATCACGAGTTGGTGCGCCAGTCTCTGGATGATGATCAATGACGTTCCAAAAGACGAAAACTTAACTACATTTATAATAAAAGCCTACTACTGGTCCGTGACCACCATGGCCTCTGTGGGGTATGGGGACATCACCCCGACCACCAACGTGGGGCGCATTTTCGCCATGTTCGTCATGCTGTTGGGCGTGGCCATGTATGCCGTCATCGTCGGCAACATCATGACCGTGCTCGTCAACGTGAACGCCCTGCGCCAGAAAAACATGGAAAAACTGGAGAAATTGACCGTCTTCATGCGCCAGTACGAGTTGCCGCAACTGGTCCAGCAGGACATCTTCAGCTTCTACCGTCATTTCCTGCTGGAGCACAGCGCGGGAGGCGAGGAGTTGTTGCGCGAGTTGCCGGTCAAGCTTTCCGAGCGGATCAACCAGCATGTCAACATTCACCTGTTGCGGCGCGGCCCGATGTTCCACAAGGCAGGCCAGGAATTGCTGGAGGCCCTGGGCGCGCGCATGAAGAGCGAAATGTTCCTGCCCGGCGAGGAGATCATCCGCATCGGCGATGTCGGACAAGAGATGTACATCCTGGTCCATGGCGTGGTGTCGGTGACCAACGAACAGGGGGAATTGCTGGCCAAGTTGCGCAACAAGGATATCTTCGGCGAGATCGCCCTGTTGCAGGATACGGTACGCACCGCCAACATCCGCGCCCTGACCGCCTGCAATACCCTGAAACTGGAAAAACACGATTTCGACGACGTGATGAACGCCTTTCCGGAGTTCCGCAAGGAGATCAGGAAGATCCAGATGCAGAGGGCCTCGGCCAGGTAGCCTGGCTTCTCCATGCGCGGGCAGTGGCGTGACGCGCTCGTCACGCCACCTTTTCCGGGGCGGGAAGCTCACAGATGGCGCTTGATCCACTCCCCGTCCAGACGCTGTTCCATGGTTTCGGGGTTGGTCAGCACCCCGATGCCGGCCTGGCTGATGTCGTTCAGGTAGGTCTCGGCCACCCGCGTCAGATCGGCGTTGGTCACGGCCAGCACCCGTTCGCGGAAGGTGCGCCGCACTTCCGGCGTCCGGCCGTGCAGGGCGTCGTGAAACGCCCGCTTGGCCTCCCCGGCCGGCGAACCGGGACGATCGATGTTCCCCACCACGCCGAGGATCGCCTCTTCCAGGGCGCGCTCCTCGGCCTTGCCGCTCGCCAGCCAGTCGAGGGCCTGTTGGAAATCGGCCAGGGTCTCCTCCAGCCGGGGATCGCGGTAGGAGTAGAAACGGAACAGACCGGTATCCGAGTCGTAGGCCGCTCCGCCCCCATAGGCCCCGCCGCGCTCGCGAATGGCCCGGTGCAGATGGCCGTTCTTCAGGTATTGTCCCAACACCGACAGCACCGGCGCATCTGGATGGATATACGGCACGGCCTTGTGGGCGCGCGCGCAGAAATGAACCGTGGTGACCGTGGCCCAGGCATGTCGGCCCGCTCCGTTGAGCGCCTCCGGCGCGGCGAGCCGGGTCTGCTGCGTCCCCGGTTGCATGTCGCCCCACAGACGGGCCAGCCCGGTGGTGAATTCCGCCATGTCCTCCTCCTCCCCCACCACCAACAGTTGGCCGGGCGCCCGCGACAGGGTCTCGTTCAGGGCGGCCAAGCGCTCGGCGAACTCCGCGAGCCTCGCGGGATCATCCAGGGATTTGTCCAGTTCCTTCAATCGCTTGACCGCATCCAGACCACCCCAGAGGTCATTGAGCGCCGCCACCGGACTCAACCCCGCCGCCGCCACGGAGATGGCGAGTTGATGGCCATTCTCGGTGACGCGCATCTCGGCGGCGGCGCGCATTTGCGCCACCAGTTCCCGCAGGCGCGTCAGCTCGTCGAAACGGGGGGTGACGATGGTGTCTTGCAGGAGTTGCATCAACGCCATGTGATTCCGCGTCAGGGACTTGCCGGATATCGTGAACAGGGCGCGAAAGCCCCCCATCTCCCCCACATGGCCGCGAATCCCCACCCGTGCGCCGATCCCGCCGCTCACCGCCGACTGATGGGCCTGGGTCTCCAGATAGTCCCGTCCCCCGCACCCCACCTCCGGCAGACAGGAAGAATAAAGCGGCAACAGCCGCAACGCCTCCTCGTCCAGTTCCGGCAGGTCGATCACGTACTGGTGATAGAACAACCGGTTGGTGGTCGTCTTGAACCGCACCAGGGGGAAAGCCCCCACCCGATCCCGCTCCCCTGACGGGATGGCGATCGTCTCCGGGATATCCGTCAATTCCAGGCGTGGCAGGATCTCCGGGTCATCCGCCCGTTCCTGCCGTTCCACGAGTGCTGCGGCCCGGCTCTTGACGCGTTCCCGTTCCTCCTGGTCCATGCCGGCGAGGATTGCGCTCAGCCGTTGTTTCTCCTGTTGCGCGCGCCGGGCGTTCAACGCGGGATCGGGCATGAGGGTCACCCGCACCCGATGGGGGTTGTCCACCAGCCAGCGTTGCGCCAGCCCCTTGATGAATTCCGGGTCGCGGATCCGCTCCCGCAAGGCATCCAGGGCGCCATCCAGGGCCAGGGCCGACACCGGATCCCCGCCATGCAGGGCCGGGGTCAGGGCATTGAGCAGCAGTTTCAGCCCGTAGGGCAGGCCGTCGCCGCCGATCTCCCGGCGGGAGAGTTCCAGTTGATGCAGCACCGATTCCAGCCGTTCCGGCTCCACCCCATCCTGCGCCACCTGGCGCAGCAGATCCATCACCAGGGTTTCCACCGCGTCGGCGTGTTCCGGTTCCGAGCCTTCCAGGCCGCAGGCGAAGACCAGTTCCCGGCCGGAGTCGTCCAGGCCGCTCAGCGAGGAGGGAGCCGACCCCAATTCGGTGGTTTCCAGGATCTTCAGCAGCGGGGAGGAGCTGTTGTCCAGCAGCACCCCGTTGAGGAGATGGGCATTCAGCAGGCTTTCCATTTCCATGCTCGGCCCCAGCAGCCACCCCAACACGACGTGGGTCTTGGCGGTGCAATCCTCCTCGCCGTCGAGGGCGTAGTGGCTCTCCACCCGCCGTGGTTCCCGATAACGCATTTCGTCGGGAACCAATGCCCCACCCGGATTGTCTGAAAAACGTGACAGAACCCATTCCTCGAACCGCTCCTGATGTTCCTGGGCGGTAATTTCTCCGTAGGTCATAAAAATCGCGTTGGCGGGGTGGTAGAAGCGGGCATGGAATGCCTTCAGCCCCTCCCAGGTCAGATCGGGAATGCATTCCGGGTCGCCGCCGCTGTTGAAATGATAGGTCGTGGTGGGAAAGAGATGCTCGGCCAGGGTTTGCGACAACACCCGCGCCGGGGAACTCATGGCCCCCTTCATCTCATTGAAGACCACCCCCTTGAAGAGCAGGCTTTCCGGTTCGTCGAACTCCACGCGGCACCCCTCCTGGGCGAAATCGAGGGGGTCGAGATTGGGGAAGAAGGCCGCGTCCAGATAGACCCGCAGCAGGTTCTGAAAGTCCTTGCCCGACTGGGTGGCGAAGGGGTAGGCCGTCCAGTCGCTGGAGGTGAAGGCGTTCATGAAGGTGGCCAGCGTGCGGCGCAGCATCATGAAGAAGGGATCCCGCACCGCGAAACGTTCGCTGCCGCACAGGGTGGTGTGTTCCAGGATGTGGGCCACCCCGGTGGAGTCCTGGGGGATGGTCAGGAAGGCCACCAGAAAGGCGTTGTGGGGGTTCGCCGCCGCCAGATGGAGGTGACGCGCGCCGGTCACGCGGTGCCGGTAGGACTCCACGGTCAATTTCAGGGACTCCACGGGTTCGCGGCGCAGCAGTTCGAAAGCGGGGTGATTCATAACGTTCCTTCACGTCAAGGGATTGGCGGGAGTGGCCCCAAAAAAAATGCTCTGGCACCCAAATACCTGTTTGAAACTGACGGCCCTTGCATTTAAGATACAGCCGGTGTAAGAAAATCAGTATATAAGAAAATGCTGAACATGGCGCAACAGTACACGAAAAAAATCGAACCGGACAGCGTCGGACCTCGCCAGTCCCCACTCCGGAAAAACACTTTCAATCCATCAAACAACCAAATCGGAGGTAAACCATGGCGGATGTTCATGCCGCGGGCCACACCATCCTGGTCGTCGGCGGTGGAATCAGCGGGCTTACGACCGCCGTTGAGGCTGCCGAAACCGGGTACAACGTCCTGCTTGTGGAAAGGGATCCGCACTTCGGAGGACGGGTCGCTCAACACAATCAATATTTCCCCAAACTCTGTTCCCCGACCTGCGGTCTGGAGATCAACTATCAGCGCATCAAAAACAATCCCCGCATCCGCTACATGACCCTGGCCGAAGTGGTGGATATCCAGGGCGCCGAGGGGGACTACACCGTGCGCATCCGCAAGCATCCGCGCCACGTCACCGAGGCCTGCACCGGCTGCGGCGAGTGCTCCAAGGCCTGCACTGTGGAGGTCCCGGATCCATACAACTTCGGCATGAACACGGTCAAGGCAATCCGCAACAATCATGCCATGGCATTCCCGGTCTGGTTCCACATGGATCCGGAATACGCCAAAAGCGAGGAGGCCCAAAAGGTCGCCAAGGTCTGTCCGGTGGGGGCCATCCAGCCGGAGATGCAGGCGGAGGATGTGACCGAGAAGGTCTCCGCCGTGGTATGGGCCACCGGCTGGAAGCCCTACGACGCGGAAAAAATCCGCCCCTACGGTTTCGGCCAGTACGCCAACGTCACCACCAACATGCGCTTCGAACGCATGGCCAACGTCTACGGCCCCACCGGCGGCAAGATCGTGCGTCCCTCGGACGGCAAGGAGGCCAGGAACGTGGCCATGATCCAGTGCGCCGGGTCGCGGGATCACAACTACCTGCCCTTCTGCTCGCGCATCTGCTGCCTGGCCTCCATGAAGCAGGCCTCCTACGTGCGCAACCAGTACCCCGACTCCAAGGTGACCATCTTCTACATCGACCTGCGGGCCATGGACCGTTACGAGGCGTTCCTGCAAAAAACCCGCGCCGACCAGGGGATCAGCTGGATCAAATCCAAGCCGGCGCGCATCGAGGAGGACGCCCAGGGCAACCCGGTGGTGATCGGCGAGAACACCCTGACCGGCGAACGCTACGCGATGCCGTTCGATCTGGTGGTACTGGCCACCGGGATGGAACCGAATTCCGCGCAGGCAGGCAAGGTTCCCTATCAGGGGGCGGCTTACGACGACTACGGCTTCGTCACCGGTGGGGTGCTCTCTGCGGGCTGCGCGGCCTACCCCACGGATGTGGCTTCGTCCGTCCAGTCGGCCACGGCCATGGCGATGAAGGCGATTCAGGTCGCGGGAAGGAGAGGATAAGACTATGAGCGCTGTGAAAAAAATCGGTTGTTATTTCTGCACCGGCTGCGGCATCGGCGATGCCCTGGACATGAAGGCCCTCAAGGCCATCGCCACCAAGGAACAAAAAATCCCCGTGGTCAAGGAGCACGCCTTCCTGTGTGGTCCGGAAGGGGTGGCCATGATCCGCAACGACCTGGAGAACGACGGGGTGAACGCGGTGATCGTCGCCGCCTGTTCCCATCGCGAGAAAACCGCCGAGTTCCGCTTCGACATCGAGCTGTTCGACCGGGTGGACCTGCGCGACAAGTGCCTCTGGATGCTGGATGTCAAGGAGGGTGACGAGACCGCCGAGGAGGACCGCCAGATGGCGGCGGAGGACTATCTGCGCGTAGGCTGCGTCAAGATCAAGAAGATGAACGTCCCGGATCCCTTCCTCCATTCCGACGGCTCCAGGGACGTGCTGGTGGTGGGCGGCGGTCTGGCGGGCCTGACCGCCGCGCGGGACATCGCCCTGGCCGGCTATCAGGCCGTGGTGGTGGAAAAGGCCGAGACCCTGGGCGGCAAGATGAACAACATGCTCAAGGTCACCCCGGACAACCGTCCCCCCTACCGGGATCTGACCGACAATTTCATCGGCGATCTGATCTCGCAGGTGGAAGGTGACAACCGCATCAAGATCTTCAAGAACACGGTGGTCGCCAAGACCGCCGGTCAGCCTGGGCGCTTCGATGTCACCCTGAAGTCCGGCGGGACCCCGCTGGATATCCGCGTGGGGAGCATCGTGGTGGCCACCGGGTTCGACCTCTACGATCCGGCCAAACTGCCGGGCAATCTCGGTTACGGCGCCTCCCCGGACGTGGTGACCAGCGCCGAATTCGAAAAGATGGCCAAGGCCGGTCAGATCGTGCGCAAGTCCGACGGCAAGCCCGCCAAGCGGGTCGCCTTCGCCCTGTGCGCCGGGCAGCGGGACAAGGCCCATCTGGACTACTGTTCCGGGGCCTGCTGCATCTACTCCATGAAGCAGGCGCTCTACGTCATCGAGCAGTACAAGCAGGAGGCCTCCACCTTCCTGATCTACCAGGAGATCCGCACCCCCGGCCAGATGGAGGATTTCTATCGCAGGGCACAGGACGAGGGCGCGGTCTTCATCAAGGGGGATGTGGCCAAGGTGACGGCCAGCTCCGGCGGCGGCGTGGCGGTGGAGGTGAAGGATCACCTGCTGCGCGGTACCGAATCCCTGGACGTGGATCTGCTGGTGCTGGCCACCGGCATGGTCACCACGGTGGACACCATCGATCCCAACGTCGCTTCCCAGATCGGCGCCGCGCGGGACGAGCTGCCCGGATCGGTATTGAATCTCCAGTACCGCCAGGGACCGAGCCTGCCCCGCCTGGGCGAGGCCGGCTTCCCGGATTCCCATTTCATCTGTTTTCCCTACGAGACGCGGCGCACCGGCATTTACGTGGCCGGCCCGGCCCGCCGTCCCATGGGGATCGCCGCCACCATGACCGATGCTTCCGGCGCGGCCCTGAAGGCGATTCAGGCCGTCGAGGCGGTGGCCGGGGGCGCGGCGGTCCATCCCCGTTCCGGGGATCTCTCCTTTCCGTCCTACCGGGCGGAGGGTTGCACCCAGTGCAAGCGCTGCACCGAGGAGTGCCCGTTCGGCGCCATCAACGAGGACGACAAGGGCAATCCGCTCTTCAACCCCGCCCGCTGTCGCCGTTGCAGCACCTGCATGGGCGCCTGCCCGCAGAAGATCATCTCCTTCGCCAACTACTCGGTGGACATGATCAGCAGCATGATCAAGGAGATCGAGATCCCGGAGGAGGACGAGGAGAAGCCGCGCATCCTCATGTTCGCCTGCACCAACGACGCCATCCCCGCCATGGACATGATGGGCCGCAACCGGGGCAAGATCAGCCCTTACATCCGCATCATTCCCTTGCGCTGCATGGGTTCCCTGAGCCTGGTCTGGATCGCGGACGCCATGTCCAAGGGGTTCGACGGGGTGTTGCTCATGGGGTGCCGGCACGGGGACGACTACCAGTGCCACAACGTGCGTGGCTCGGCCTTGGCCGAAGTCCGCCTGAGCAAGGTCTCCGAGACCCTGGACCGCCTGAAACTGGAATCGGTGCGGGTCAAGATGATGGAAGTCAACATCATGGACGCGGATACCCTGCCGAAGGCGATCGACGCTTTCGTGGAACAGATCGCCAAACTGAAACCCAATCCTTACAAGGGATTCTAAACCATGGCTTACGACCTTTCCTTCGCAAAAGAAGTCTACAAAAAATCGGAAATGGGGCACTGGATCAAGATGTGCATGCAGTGTGGCGTGTGCGCGGGCTCCTGCCCGCTGCGCGCCCACTGGCAGCACTCTCCCCGGCAGTTGTTCCAGATGGTGCGGGCCGGCAAGAAGGATGAAGTCCTCAAAAGTTCGGACATGTGGATGTGTACCTCCTGCTACAACTGCATTGCCCGTTGTCCCCGCAATCTGCCCATCACCCACATCATCCACGGCCTGGCCCGCTATGCCGAGACCCAGGGCAAGGTGGATCCCACGCAGCCCACGCGCCGTTTCGCGGTGGAGGTGTTCTGGGAGAACATCGTCTCCACCGGCCGGGTCGGCGAGGCGATGCTCACCATGCGCCTCTACTTCCAGGACGGCATCGGCGCCGGCATCCAGCGCGGGCTGGAGATGAAGGATTCCGCGTTGGGCATGCTCAAGACGCGCCGTCTCAATCCCATTCCCTTCCGGGGCAAGATCAAGGGATACGACGGCTTCAAGAAAATGTTGGCGAAAGCCGCGGAACTCGAGGTCAAGCTGGAGAACAAGGCATGAAGGAATACACGTTTTTTCCCGGTTGCAGTTCCGAACACAACGCCTCTGCCGCCAACATGGAGAACTCGATCCAGTCCATGTGCCGGATACTGGGGATCAAGCTCAACGAGATCGACGACTGGAACTGTTGCAGCGCCTCGATCGGTTATGCCGGGGGCGGGCAATTGCCGCGCATGGCCATGTCGGCGCGCAACTTTGCCCTGGCCCAGAAGCAGCGGGGCAACACCGACCTGGTGGCCACCTGCGCCGCCTGCTGGCTGGCCATGCGCGAGACCAACGAGCGCCTGGAGCACGAACCCGATGTCAAGGGAGCGATCAACACCGCGCTGGGCGAGGCCGGGCTTTCCTATGACGGTCACATCCGCACCCGGCACTTCGTGGAGGTGCTGATCGAGGACATCGGTTGGGAGGCCCTCAAGTCCAAGGTGACCAAGCCCCTGAAGGGTCTCAAGGTGGCGGGGTACGTGGGGTGTCAGACCAACCGGCCTTTCGGGGTGTGCGGGGACAGCTTCGAGAATCCGCTCTATCTGGACAGGATGATCGAGGCCACCGGCGCCACGGCGGTCCCCTTTCCCATGAAGGTGGCCTGTTGCGGCGGGGCATTGATGTTTTCCGAGACCGAGAAGTCCTGCGTTCTGACCAAGCAGATTCTGCAATCGGCGGTGGACAACGGCGCCGAGGTGATCATCACCCCGTGTCCGGTTTGCCAGTTGAATCTGGAGGTGTACCAGGGGATGATCAACAAGAATCTGGGGACGAATTTCAACATCCCCATTCTGTATTATGCGCAGTTGTTCGTCCTCGCCTGGGGCGGCAGTTGGCAGGATGCCGCCTTGCATCAGCAGGTGGTTGCGGCGGAACCGTTGCGCCGTTTCGCGTAAGCGGATCGGTTTTTCATCGCGTGCGCGCCCCCGGCGGTTTGGCCGGGGGCGTTTTTTTTTGGGTGCGTGCCGGATTCTTGCTATCAAACCATTTTGGTATGGCATTTTTCATGTTATAACACCTCCCTTGGAGCAAGACAATCACGACAAGGCGCAGAGGGAAACAGTAGCACATATGGAACATGGATTACCATTTCACGATATAGATGATTTCATAAAGCATGAAGAAGGCAATCTGAATACCAAAATAAAGCGATTATTGGCTCCTACACTCCAAGAATCAACGGATGTGGGATTCGCCCGTTTTCGCAAGGCGATCCGCGCCCTGCCCGCGACGGGCGAGCCATGGACAGCGGATGCCCACTGGACGGAGTTGAGCCGCATCTACACCAGCGAACTGTTGGCGCCGCTCTTTTCGGTGCAGCAGGCGCCGGTGATCCAGGGCAACGTCCTGACCGCGCCACGCATCGTGCAGGCCTTCATTCCACAAGCGTTTCGCGGAGTCCGGCACGAGCCGGAGGAGAGACATTACGGAGACGACCTGTTCTGGGCGCGATTCACGCGCCGCGCGGACCTGGGGCGTTTCCTCCTGTTGTGGCTGCAGTCGGTGTACAGCCTGTTCACGCCGCTGGTGATCCTGGCCCCGCCCGGAGCGGGCAAAACCCTGCTGTCGCGCGTGCTGGCCGCGCATCTCTCCTCATCGGCGTTTCATCCGGTGCGGGTGGTGCTGGGCGCGGTGGACCCCAAGGCCACGATCCAGGCGCAGATCGAGGAGCAGGCGCGCAACGACCTGGGAAGCAAAATCGACTGGGGCAGCCTGAGCCGCGCGGTGCGGACCCGCTTTCCGGTGGTGATCCTGGACGGGATGAACGACCTGCTGGGCGCCAACGAAAAGGTGTTCCGGGACTATCCGGAGAAGGTACGCCGCTTCCAGGAACTGGAAAGCGCGCTGGCCAGGCCGGCACGCGTGATCATCACCAGCCGCACCGAGGTGATCGACCGCGCCGACATCCCGGCAGGGGCGATGGTGGTACGACTGGAGCCGTTCGACGAGGGACAGCGCGCCCACTGGATCCGCCTGTGGAACCGGACCAACCGCCCCTTTTTCAAGCAGACCGGGATTCAACCCTTTCATGCCCCGGAGAATCCCGCACTCTTGCAGTTGGCGGAAACGCCGTTTCTGCTCTCCCTGCTGGCGGTCCTGGACGCGGATGGCAACCCCTTGCGCGGCTGTGGGGCATTGACCCGCTCAGGACTGTATCAGCAGATCACGCAACGGTACGTGGCCTGCGCCCTGACGCCCGGAGAAGGGGATCCCTGCGCCATGGCCCTGTTGCGGTTGGGGGGGGCGGCGATGGGGATGTTTCACCGGCATGCCTTGTCCATCCGCGCCGATCAACTGGAAAACGACTCCCGCATCCTGCACGCCGAAGGGGTGGAGATCATTCCGGGCCAACCGGTGGCCCCTCTGCTGGAGCGGCTGTTTTTCGTCAATGTCGCCGACCGCGGACGCCAGGCCATGCCCAGAGCCATGCACCGGGAGAAGGAGTCGGCGCGCAGCTATTCGTTCTGGCACGGGGCGTTCGCGGAGTTTCTCACCGCCGACTTCATCGTGCGCATGACCTGTGACGAGGTGACGCGCCTCTACCGGGAGCGGCGGGGCCGCAACCGGACACAACGCAAGCTGGCCGAGGAGCGTTTCGCCAATCCGGCCCATACCCCGTTGCGCTGGCTGGCCACCTTGGCCCATACCCCGCTCTTCGACCGACCCGGGGTCCTGGCCATGATGCGGGAACGGCTGCACTCCATGCTCGCCCCGGAAAAGGGGGAGCGCGGGATCGGCCTGGACCGCAACGACTTTCTGGCCACCCTGGACGAAATGATCCAGGGGCAGTTGCATTGGATACTGCGCGGCAGTTCCCCCCCGGCACTGCTGACCGGCGGCCTTGGGGAGTGGTTCTCCCCTGCCCCGCTGCTGGGACATCTGGCGATTTACAGCCTGAATCTGATCATCCTACGTTCGGTGCTGGATACCAAGATGTGGATTTTCGACGAGGCGGCCCATGCCGGCCAGGACGGGGATACACCCGCCTGGGACCGGTTGACCCATTTGTGGCGCTCCTGGTTCACCGAGGAGCGGTTGAGCCGACTGCGCGGGATTTTGCAGACACGCCGCCAGGAGGGCCGCATGGAGATTCAGGGACGGCCATTGTTCAGTTGCGTGCGCAGCGTGCGGGGTCTGAAGGCTTACCAGGAGTTGGCCCGTGTCCTGGCCGATGAACGCTCCGAATGGCTGGTCAGCCAGGCCCTGGAACGGAACGGATATCAGGAGGAGTAGAGGACGCCCCCGGATCCCCGCCACCATCCATCACCTTGAACAGCAATGAAAAAACCACACGCCAACGTGTGCCCTCGCGGGTGAGGATGGTGGCGGTCTTCTGGTTGAGCTTGAGGATCACGCCGTAGCGCTCCCGGTTGTCGCGGCCTTGGAATCCGATGGCGTCGCCGACCTTGAAATGATTTTTCGCCAAGGGTTCGGCGCTGGATGCTGGAGAGATATCGGTCTCCACGCCTGCCATGTTGACTGCGCACAGAGGGATGCGCCAATAGGTTCCTTCCGGCTTGGCACGGACGTCGAGCGTGGTTCTTTGCACCTTTTCCACAACTCCCGTCATTATGCGATTCTCCCGCGCATTGAAGAAACGGATCTCCAGCCCGGTATAAACACGCCGTTTGATCGGCAGCAGACGCGCCGGGTCATCCAGCAAGGCGTCGATGCCGATGCGCAGTCGGTAGAGATCGAAGGGGGTGGCCGCTTGCAAGGCGCGCACGATTTCCGAGTAATCCATGTCAGGCAACCTCAACGAGGAAACTGTCAAAAGTGAATTAACATTATACGAACCTCCATGTAACATGCAAGACAGATGCGCAACAATTTGATAAAATTTTCTTACCCAAGCCTACAAATCCGGCAGGGTTCATGCACAATCGATATGATCTAGATCAAGATATTTCACGGATGAATACACTCCAATAAACAGCAACTGCCCGCCAACCCTACGAGACACACGCGCCATCGGCGCCAGGAAACGGTTATGGGTTGCCAGACCCGCTCCGCCATGCTAACCTTATTGAATTTTTCCGCCCCTTGAGCCAAGGATACCCGCCATATGTTTGGTGCCATAGCCCGCAAACTGTTCGGAACCAGCAACGATCGCTATCTGAAAACCCTGAATCCCACCATTCAGAAAATCAACGCCCTGGAACCCGAATTCGAACGCCTGAGCGATGCGGAACTCCGGGCGACAACCGATCTGTTCAAACAGCGCCACGCCAACGGAGAAACCCTGGACCAACTCCTTCCGGAAGCCTTTGCCGCCGTGCGCGAAGCCAGCCGCCGCTCCATCGGCCTGCGCCACTTCGACGTGCAACTGGTGGGGGGCATCGTCCTGCACCAGGGCAAAATCGCCGAAATGAAAACCGGCGAAGGCAAAACCCTGGTCGCCACCCTGCCCCTCTACCTCAACGCCCTCACCAGCAAGGGGGTCCACCTGATCACGGTCAACGACTACCTGGCCAAACGCGACTCCGCCTGGATGGGCCGGGTCTACGCGGCCTTGGGCATGCGCACCGGCGTGATCGTCCATGGCCTGGACGACCGGGAACGCCGCGACGCCTACGGGGCGGACATCACCTACGGCACCAACAACGAATTCGGTTTCGACTTCCTGCGCGACAACATGAAGTTCTCCCTGGACGAAATGTGCCAACGGGAACTCCATTACGCCATCGTGGACGAGGTGGACTCCATCCTCATCGACGAAGCGCGCACCCCGCTGATCATCTCCGGCCCCACGGAAGAGAGCACCGACAAATACTACAAACTGGACCGTGTCATCCCCAAACTGATCAAGGGCACCCACTTCACGGTGGACGAGAAGAGCCGCAGCGCGATCTTCACCGAGGAAGGCAACGAATTCACCGAAAACCTCCTGCGGGAACGCAATGTGCTCAAGGAAGGCAACCTCTACGACCTCCAGAACGTGGAGATCGTCCACCACCTCAATCAGGCCCTGCGCGCCCACGCCATGTTCGAAAAGGATCGGGACTACATCGTCAAGGACGGCGAGGTGGTGATCATCGACGAATTCACCGGCCGGATGATGCCGGGCCGCCGCTACTCCGAAGGACTGCACCAGGCCCTGGAGGCCAAGGAAGGACTGGTGATCCAGAACGAATCCCAGACGCTGGCCTCCATCACCTTCCAGAACCTCTTCCGGATGTACGGGAAACTGGCGGGCATGACCGGAACCGCCGACACCGAAGCCTCGGAATTCCAGTCCATCTATCGCCTCCAGGTGGTGGTGATCCCCACCAACCGGAAAATGATCCGCGAGGACAGCGACGACGTGGTCTACCGGACCCAGGAAGAGAAGATCGCCGCGATCATCGAGGAGATCCAGGATTGCCGGAGCCGCAGCCAACCCGCGCTGGTCGGCACCATCTCCATCGACAAATCCGAGGATCTCTCCAACCGGCTGAAAAAACTCGGTATTCCCCACTACGTCCTCAACGCCAAGCATCACGAGCAGGAGGCCATGATCGTGGCCCAGGCGGGACGCAGCGGCACGATCACCATCGCCACCAACATGGCGGGGCGCGGCACCGATATCCAACTGGGCGGCAACCCGGAGATGCGCATCGCCTCCGAGATCCCTTCCGGAATCATCGAGGAGCAACGCGCGGTCTTGGAGGAGAAGATCCGCGCCGAGTGCGCTGCGGACAAACAGGCGGTGCTGACCGCCGGCGGTCTGCACATCCTGGGCACCGAACGCCACGAATCCCGGCGCATCGACAACCAGTTGCGCGGCCGCTCGGGCCGTCAGGGGGATCCCGGCTCCAGCCGGTTCTATCTGTCGCTGCAAGACGACCTGATGCGCATCTTCGGCTCGGAACGGATGGACGGCATGCTGCAAAAACTGGGACTTGCCGAGGGCGAGGCCATCATCCATCCCTGGATCAACAAGGCCATCGAGTCGGCGCAGAAGAAGGTGGAAGGCCGCAACTTCGACATCCGCAAGAACCTGCTCAAGTTCGACGACGTGATGAACGATCAGCGCAAGGTCATCTTCGAGCAGCGCCGCGAATTGATGGAAAGCGAGGACATTTCCGATTTCACCCTGGGGATCCGCGAGGACCTGCTGGACGGGATCGTCGCCGACCATCTTCCGGAGGAGTCCCATCCCGAGGAGTGGAAACTGCAAGAATTCGCGGACGCGGTATTTCTGCAATTCAATGTCACGCTGCCGGTTCAGGAGTGGCTGCACGAACAGGGACTCACCATCAAGACCATCCGGGAGCGCTCCTGGGAGCGCATCGACGCGTTCAACCGGATGCGCGAGGAGAACATGGGCGCGCCGCTGTTGCGCTATCTGGAAAAGACCCTGCTGTTGCAGATTCTGGACAGCCTCTGGAAGGAGCATCTCCTCAACATGGATCACCTCAAGGAGGGGATCCATCTGCGTGGGTATGCCTCCAAGGATCCGCTCAACGAATACAAGCGGGAGGCTTACGAGCTGTTCGACACCCTGCTGGGCCGGATCAAGTCCGAGGCGGTGGAATATCTCAGTCGCGTGGAGGTGCGTCAACCGGAAGAGGTGGAGCGCATGGAGGAGGAACGGGCTGCGGCGCGGGATCGTCAGCTCTCCATGCACCACCCCAACGCCGACTCCTGGAGCGAGGATCATGCGGAGCCGGCCCAAGCCGCCACCCATCCGACTCCGTTCCGCCGCGACGGGGACAAGGTGGGCCGCAACGCCCCCTGCCCCTGTGGCAGTGGCAAGAAATACAAATACTGCTGTGGCCAATTGGGCTGAGCGGCAGGCGGAATTTTATCACAAGTTGGCATAATCATTGAATGGTAGTGAGACAAGACTCCCACCATTCGCCGAGGACCTCTTGCGATGAACGCCCATGCCCTGACCCCTTCCCTGGAGACCATGAACGCCGAGCAGGCCTTGCTGGATTTCCGGCGCGAGCATATGAGCACGCTGCTCGCCAACGGCTGGGGCACCATGCCCCTGCCGATCTGGCTGGATCTGGCGATCACCATCGTCACTGGCGGCCAACTGATGCATGTGGACCGGGAACGCATGATCCTGGCCCGGCACGGCGGGCAGGTGATGCTGCAAAAGGCGGATCAGCAGTACTGTTTTTCCAGTGTCCCGGTCAAGTTTGCCCTGCCCGACGGACAAAAGGCGCCGCCCGGCCCCTGCGTGTGCGAAAACGAGAGCAGGCTGGCGGCCTGATATCCCCCACGAGGCCATCGCCATGCTGACCGAGTTGATCCTGAAAAACGTGGGACCCGCCGCGTCCATGGCATTGAAGTTCGGCGAGCGCATCAACCTGTTGACGGGCGACAACGGGGCGGGCAAGACCTTCCTGTTGGATATCGCCTGGTGGGCCTTGACCGGAACATGGCCCGCAGAGGTCAATGCCAATCTCTCCAGCGGCATGATGGCCAAACCATGTAACGAAGATCAAGCGTCTATTTATTATAAATTTATTATAAATAAGATCATTAATGATAATACAAGTTATTTTAATCGCATCGAACAGAAATGGGACAGAGGCAAGCCGCCCCTGACGAAACCAGGTGTATCCATCTACGTGCAGGTGGACGGCAGCTTCTCCATTTTTGATCCGACCCGCAATTCCCGTTTTAACCTGCCGCCGGCCTATGTGTTCACCCAACAGGAGGTATGGCATGGCCTGGAGGACGCCTCCGGCAGACGACTGTGCAACGGCCTGATCGCCGACTGGGCCAACTGGCAAAAGGAAAACGGCCAAGCCTTTCGACAGTTGCAAGCGGTTCTGGAGGCGCTTTCCCCAGCCTCCGACGAACGCATCGCCATCGGCGAACTGACCCGCATCCGTCTGGACGACGCGCGGGACATCCCAACCTTGCGCATGCCCTACGGACAGGATGTGCCGGTATTGCACGCCTCGTCCGGGCTGCGCCGGATCATCGCCCTGGCGTATCTGCTGATCTGGGCCTGGCAGGAACACGTTCTGGCGTGCAAACTGCTCGGCGTGCCCAGGGTGAGCGACATCGTATTTCTGGTGGATGAAATCGAATGCCATCTCCACCCGAAATGGCAACGTAGCATCATCCGTTCCCTGCTGAACGTCACCCAACGCCTGGGCGAGATGGCCGACAGCAAGGTTCAAATGATCTTGTCCACCCACTCCCCCCTGATCCTGGCATCCCTGGAGCCGTATTTCGATCCCAACCGAGACAAATGGTTCGACATCGATCTGGTCCGAGAGGACCCGTTGCCGCCACGAATCGAGATTACGGAACAGCCCTTCACCCGCCGTGGCGATGCCGCGAACTGGTTGACCAGCAAGGCCTTCGATCTGCAAAGCGCCCTCTCCCTGGAAGCGGAAGAGGCCCTGGCCGAGGCTGCCAAAGTGTTGAGCGATCCAACCGCGACGGCAAGTAGCGCCAGAAACCTGGAAATAAAATTGCGAGAGGTGTTGGGGGATACCGATCCGTTCTGGGTTCGCTGGCGCTTTGTGATGGAAAAGAAGGGGTGGAACACATGATTCACGTGGACGCCCAGCCCGAACCCTCTCGATTCGACGCGGAAGTGCGTCAAAAAGGGCTTGCCCATCTGGAGAAAAAAGCACTCCCGCTCGACCAACCCCTGCCCCAGGGCATCGAAATCGCCGACTATTGGAGAGCCTGCCTGGATGACCTCTATGCCTCCTACCACGCGACATGCGCCTATCTGGCGGTCTTTTTCGAAAGAAGCACGGGAACCGCATCGGTGGATCACTTCGTCGCCAAATCCAGACTGCCGAAAGATGCCTACGAATGGAGCAATTACCGGTTGGCCTGCCGCAGCATGAATGCCAGCAAAAACCATTTCGATGACGTCCTGGATCCATTCCTGATCGAAAATGGCTGGTTTCATCTGGAACTGGTGACCGGACGCATCTTTCCCAATTCTGCCCTCGACCCGGAGAGGCGAGCACAAGTTCAAGCGACCATCACGCGCCTGGAACTGGACGACCCCATGCATCGAAATATGCGTGCGCGCCATTTTCAAGGTTATATAGAAAAAAATTATATCGAAGATTATTTCAAAAAAATATCTCCATTGGTGTGGCAAGAGGCCAAAAGACAAAATCTTCTATAATTATGAAAAATTATTGAAAGAAGGCGTCCCCTTTGCAACTGGATCGGCGCGCTCACCACCCGCCTTTCGATCACCCTGACAAAATGGATCCTGCCGAATGTGGTGCCCGCCGCCAGCGCAAAGACGGCTTGAACGTTTTCCTCGCTGAAGGGTTGACCAAAGTTTCCTGGGGTACTGCCATTTGTTCGGCACTGTTATTGCTAACTCCCGACTCGTTACACATTGACCGTCAGCATTCCCTAGTGGGAGGCTGGTTAGTCGGATAACAAAAAACTCGGCAATACACGCAAGGAAATAAAACATGTGCAGCAGAAAAACAAAAAAAATCTTATTGTGCGCCATAGCAACGTTTTTTGGAATGTCATGGACGGAAGCGCGGGCCTGCGATCTCCGGGCGACCTTCCGTACCCTGGAAACAGAATTCAACCAGAACTCGCCTACCGTCCTGAGTGGTTCTTTTTGTGGTCAATCTTATTCGATCAGCCCCGGTTTGCCTTCAACCCTGAAAAATGAGCAGACCATTAGTGGAACGATTGCCGGATTTCCTTTCGTGTTCACCAGCAGCGTGCCCATCAAGGATATCGGCTCACACCCGGACAAAACAAATTACTCGTTTTCGCTAAGCATTTCAGGAGTCAAAATATACGACGGGACCTGGGCGAATCTCAATAACATGCGCAGCGGCAAGACGATGAGCTTTGCGATCAATGGTAAATCTCTAAACTTTTCAACCAACGCATCCACCTGGATGACATCATCCAGCTCCAATGTCACGACGATTTCCGTGGATGGCGCCACCCTTTTCAGCGGCACCGAGAGACAGATTGGCTTGCAAGACATCCTGAATTTTCTGGGCGCCATTGGCACCCTGGATTCCGGCACGGCTACCCAACAGCAGGTCAATCGCACCTCTTCCCAGATCCTCGCCAATACCCTCTCCCTCAGAATTTCCAATACATTGTCCAAGGCAATGAAATTCACCCCCGGCAGCCCTCGTCCAAGTACCCCGAAGCAAGACAATAACACTTCA
Organism: Magnetococcales bacterium WMHbin3; assembly: GCA_002753185.1. Classification (GTDB taxonomy): domain Bacteria; phylum Pseudomonadota; class Magnetococcia; order Magnetococcales; family Magnetaquicoccaceae; genus Magnetaquiglobus. Next base: position 35,398 of record PDZX01000021.1, on the reverse strand, counting down.
AGCCTGGATGCATTACCCATTGGTCTGGCTTCAGGGGAGGCGGGAACCCCATCCAAAGGGCTATGGACCACGGTTGGCAACACCTGGGTGCGTGGAACTTCGCCATACCTCCCTTATACCGGGCAACTCAAGGTGTTACTGGTAGGGGGTGACATGAAGGTGCTCAACAGCAGTCTGATCGGCGCCACGATCGGTTTGGAGAACAATACGCTGTACACCGGCTTCAACAATGGCAGCCTCGACACCACGGGCATCTCCTTTTCACCGTATTACGGCGTGAGTTTTCTCGATGGCAAACTCATCTGGAACGTGGTCGGCAGCTATGGGACCTACACGAACAACACCGACCGGATGACCCCCGGCAGCCTTGCGAAAGTGACCGGGGAATACGACAGCCGCCGCATCTTGGCATCCTCCAACATCGATGCCTACCTCCCGATCGGCAGCGCGACAACATGCAACATCGGCGCTGGCATATTGGGGTCCTGGGATCACAGGAACAGCTATACGGAATCCGACAACACCAGCCCCCTGAAGAACGATTCCGGTCTGGGCGAAGCCAAGGCGACCATGAACCTGCAACACACCGTGCAAGGATTCTCCGGTTTCATTGGCGCCAGCTACCTGTACGACTTCTTTATCGATCAGGACGTGCTGCCAGGGAACAAGCCACACGACCGCGACGAAGTGGCGGGCAAGGTCGGTTTCGACTATGCCGTACAGGACAATCACACCTTAACCGTGGATGTCACGAACAGCTTCGGCCGGTCGGAAACCAGGGCAACAACCCTCATGGCAAACTACCGCGCTCAATTCTGACCCGCCGCAACCAACCCGGTTGGCAAATCAGGTGTCCAGGGGGGGATCCCCCTGGACACCTGGCAGTTGCTGACCCTTGATTTTTATTATGAAAAATTATTGAAAGAAGGAGTCCCCCGCTGCAACTGGATCGGCGCGCTTTCCGCACGCTTTTCGATCACCAGCACACTATCGAAATAATGCATGGAAAACATGGAACGGCCATAATCGTCGAGCGACAGGGCCGGATCCTCGGAGTATCTGGCATTGAGTTGATCGATCAGCCGCTTGGTGTATTCGATGAAATTGTCCGACGCGCGATAGACCCCCCCATGGCTGCGCATGTAACTGGTGTGCAGATCCTCCGCCAGGAAGATCCCCCCGTCCTTGAGATGAAAAAAGAACTCCTCCAGGGTGTTGATCTGCTGGGTCATGGTGTGACCGCCATCGTCGATGATGATGTCCGGCCGGGGCAAGGCGGCGCGCAGGGCACGCAACGAATTCCGGTCGTCCTGATTGCCCTGGAAGACGGTGATGTTCTCCTCGTTGACGACCGCGCAGCGGGGATCGATGTCCACGCCAAAAATTCGGGCGCCAGGACCGAAATACTCCTTCCACATCTGCAACGACCCGCCATGGGATACGCCGAATTCGATCAGCGTGACCTCCCCGCCACGATACCTGGCAAAATAGCGTTCGTAAATTTCCAGATAATGTGACCATTTGTCGATATAGCGGTGCGGACGCTCCAGGATGAAACGCAACAACGTCTCCCCACGGGGCCGCTCGGCGCAAAAACGATCGAAACCCGCCGCCCAACCCGGTGTCACGGCATGCAAAATCTCCATCAGCCGCATCAGACGCCCGGAATCGGCCTGCGCCAACGCGGTTTGCAGCAATGGGGAAAAGACCGGAACCACGACACGCCCATGCAACGTCTCCCGCTCCGCGTCGGCCAGCGGCAGGGTATCGCGTCCCAGCAGCAGCCCGTCCATCCCCCGCCGCTCCTCCGCGGCATTGCCGAACAGAAGCCCCCCCAAGGCGAGCGCCAGGGAGACCAGCGCATTCCACTGCCCCCGGTTGCCCAGCAGCATCGCCAGAATGAAGGCCACCCGCATGCGGCCCGCCAGCAGCGCCGCTGTCATGGCGGCATGCAGCCGTTCCGGCGGATGCTCCGTATTCTGGATCTGGGCCAGCAACCCCTCCAGATCGTTTTGCTCGTCAAACCGCAGCAAGGTTGCCAAGAATTCCGATTGCGCCATTTCCACCATGTTTCCCTCCCGTTCCCGATCCCGTTTCACTCGCGCAAGGCGGCCAACGCCTGCCGCGCCTCCAGAACGACTCCCGACCAATCCCCCGGCTCGGACTGCCGGAACAACCGCAACACCCCCGGATACCAGGGCGAGTCGTCACGCCCCTCCCCCCAACGCCAATCCGTGCCGATGGCGGGCAACAGCACCCAACACCTCACGCCGAGCGCCCCGCACAGATGCACGATGGCCGTATCCACGGCAATGACGAGATCCAGTTGCGCCACGATGGCGGCGGTGTCAGCAAAATTGCCGATCTCGCCCCCCAAATCGAGCAGCGGTTGATCCGCAGGCATGACAGGCGCCTCTTCCCCCGTCTCGTGCTTGCGCAACCCGATGAACCGCGCCCCCGCCACCGACCAGAGCGGGGCCAGCAGGGTCACCTCCGGCAGGGAGCGATGCCGGTCGTTCTTGTGGCTGGCTCTCCCCCGCCACACCACACCGACCCGCAATCCCCCCCCGGTTGGGAGCCGCGCGCGCCAATGGGCCACCCGCTCCGCATCGGCCCGCAAATAGGGCAATTCGGCGGAAAGGGTCTCCGGCGTGACGCCAAGATGCATGGGGATCGACAGCAGAAACGTCCAGAAATCGACGGATTCCCGCCGCTCGTCCCACGCGGCAACGACCCGGTCCACCCCCGGCAACGTCCCCAGCAGGGTCCCCAACCCAGGGTGACAGACCAAAACCACCTCACGCGCCCCCAGCCCCTTCAGGATCGGCAGGAAACGGCAAAACTGCATCACATCGCCATGCCCCTGCTCCTCCAGAACCAGAATCGACCTGCCGGACAGATCCTCCCCCCGCCAGCGGGGCGAGGCGGGCAGAGGTCCCTCCATGATCGCCTCGCCGATGGCCGGATGATGGCGGTATTCGTACAACGGCCACGCCTCGGCCCATCTCCCGGCCCGCAACAGCAGCAGACCGCAATTCCAATGGGCATCGGCGAACTCCGGACGCAACCGCGTGGCCTCCCGATAGGCGGCCTCCGCCTCCACCGGACGGCGCCAGGCCTGCATCAACGCGCCCAGATTATTGAAAGCCTCGGCATAATCCGGTCGCAGGCGCAACGCCTCCATCAGACAGGCTTGCGCCTCGCCGGGACGATTTTGCCCCTGAAGCAACACCCCCAGATTGTTGTGGGCCTCGGCGCACTCCGGACACAGGCGCAACGCCTGCCGATAGGCGGCCTCCGCCTCGGCGGGACGACCCAACCCTTGCAGCAGATTGCCCAGATGATAGAGGGCCAGGACATGCTCGCCATCGACGCGCAGGGCCTCCCGCAAGGCGGCCTCCGCCTCGACGCAACGCTGCTCCCCCAGCAGCAGGCTGCCCAGATCGTCATGCGCGTCCGCATACTCCCTGGCGCGTTGCCAAGCCAGTTCCAACGCATCCGCCGCCTCGCCCCGCAACCCCGCCGCGCGGCCCCGATCCATCCACTCCCTGGCGCTCGTCAGCCGACCGGCCTGAATCATGGCGCCCAGACAACTCAACCAGAACTGCCCACGCCCCGGATCAGCCGCCAACGCGGCCTGAAAGTGCCGCAAGGCCAACTCATGCCGCCCGGTCTGGATGGCCAACACCCCCAGATTGTGATGCGCATCCGCATGATCCCCCTGAATGCACAGGACGTGCCGATACCCATGCTCGGCTTGCGCGAGACGGCCCGCCCGATGATGGTCCATGGCCCGCCGCAAGGCGGCCTCCCCCCCCTCCTCCCGCTCGCCGACCCGCGCGGTTTGCTCCATGGGAGGTACCACCGCATCTAACCGTTGTTGATGAAAGTTTTACATTGTGGAGAAATTTTGTAGCCAACAAGATTTCCCTGCCCTACCTGCCCATGGGCGGGACAGTCTGGATTCGAACAAAATTGAATCATACTATCCATGTTGCGTACCCCTTTGAATAAGTTGCTTTAATCAACTGCTCACGGAAGCATACACGGGAAGATGACAAGAATCAATCGGTTTTTGTTCGTCCACGGTTAGGTGCGGTGGTACCCCGCTTCCCTGCCCCCCTCAAGGAGCGAGACACTCCCGAAACGACCGGGCGAGATTGCGCATCATCTGAAAATAGTGCTCCGGTCCCTCCGGCACCCCCGTGCCCAGAGGGTCGAGGCGACCGACCCGCACCGGGTGGTTTTCGGTCACGGTGGCAATCAGCCGGGAAGGGAATTGGGGTTCACCGAACAGACACACTGCCCCGCTCTCCCGCATCCGGCGGACGATCTCCCCAACCCGGCGGGCGCCAGGGGGACGGTCGGGATGCACCACCACCGCGCCCACGGCGTTCAAGCCATAGCGATGCTCGAAATAGTGATAGGCATCGTGAAAAACGATGTAGGGCCGCTCCCGCAACGGGGCCAGCGCGTCGGCCAACTCCCGGTCCAACGCCTCCAGACGGTCGGACAACCCGGCGGCATTGGCCTGGTAGCGCGTGGCACTCCCCGGATCGAGCCGGGACAGATGCTTAGCGATGGCAATCGCCATGAGCCGGACATTGACCGGATCCAGCCAGAGATGAGGATCGGTGGCGGCATGATCGTGGCCGTGATCGTGATCGTCCTCCTCCTCCCAGGCGCCGCCCGCCCGGACAGGCAGACGGGTCAGCCCCTCCACCTCCAACAAGGCGAGCTTGTCGGCCTTTTTGGCCAGCGAAGCCAGCGGACGGGTCAGAAAGGTCTCCAGCCCCTCCCCGCCCCAGACCACCAGATCGGCCCGTTCCAGCAACCGGGCATCGGAGGGACGCAAGGTATAGGTGTGCGGCGAACCCCCACCCCGGATCAACAATACGGGACTCCCCACGCCTGCCATGACCCCTGCGGTCAGGGAGTGCCAGGGGGGAATGGTGGCCACCACCTCCAGGGCCATGGCTGCGGCAGGCATCCACAGCAACACGCCAAGACAGATCCAACGTACCAGTTCACCACGCATTTTTTCGCTTGTCTCCTGTAAAACCCATGCGGTAGGATGCCCCAGCCCCCTCCAATGGCACCATTTTCCCACCAGGACGATCCGCCGTGCAAGGTACTCCCTCCCTCGAAGAAATATGGCATCGAGCCATCGACCATCATCACGCGGGACGCCTGGCGGAAGCGGAACAAGGCTACCGGGCCATCCTGCATCTCGATCCGCGCCACCCGGACGCCCAGCACAACCTTGGCATCCTGGCCTGGCAGAACGGACACCCGCAAGCCGCCTTGACCCACCTGCAAGCCGCCCTCGCGGTAAATCCCAGCCACCCGCAATACCGCGCCAGTGGTTGCGAGATCCTGACCCACCTGGGCACCGCCCTCCAGAAACAAGGCCGGCCGGAAAGCGCGGAAACCCACTTCCGACAAGCCTTGCAACTGCAGAAAAATGCCGTCGCAACCCTCGCCGCCTTTGCTGACCTCCTCCGGGAAACGGGCCGGCTGGAGGAGGCGCAAGCCTGCCTGATCGAGGCCCTGACCCACGATCCCGATCATGTGCCGGCCCTCAACAATCTGGGGCTGGTCCACCAGAGGCAGGGCCGTCTCGATGTTGCCGAAAAAGTGCTGCGACACGCCCTGACCCTCGCACCGCGACAGGCCGAAATCCACGGCAATCTGGCCATCGTCCTGGCGGAACAGGGCCGCATCGTCCTGGCCGAAACCAGCCTGCATCAGGCGTTGTCGCTCCAGCCGGACCATGCCGATGCCCACAACAATCTCGGCCACCTGCTGCGGGATCAAGGCCGGCTCGCCGAGGCCGACGCCTGCTATCGCCGGGCGCTCGCGCTCCGACCGGATGCCCTGACGATCCACGACAATCTGCTCTTCGTTCCGGGGCTGGACGCGCGCCAGTTCCTGGCCGACGCCAAACGGTACGGGGAGTTGGTCGCCAACCTGGCCACGCCCTTCTCCCATCGCCCGCATCCGGAGGAGGTCCACCGGCGACTGCGTGTCGGACTGGTCTCCGGGGATTTCCGTTTCCATCCGGTGGGCTACTTCCTGGAAGGGGTCCTGGCCGCCATCCCGCAAGACGAGATCGAACTGTTCGCCTACTCCGCCGTGCTGCGCGAGGATGCCATGACGCAACGGATGCGGGCATCCGTCCCCAACTGGCGTCCGATCCGCTCCCTTTCCGACGCCGGGCTGGCCGCCCGGATCCGCGAGGACGGCATCGACATCCTGATCGATCTGGCCGGGCACACCGTGGACAACCGGCTGCCGGTCTTCGCCTGGAAACCCGCGCCGGTGCAGGTCGCCTGGCTGGGGTATTTTGCCAGTACCGGGGTGACGGCCATGGATTATCTGCTGGGCAACGCCATCAATCTGCCGGATGAGGAACTCTGGCAATACGTGGAAAAACCCTGGCGGATGCCGGAGTCCCATCTCTGTTTCGCCCCGCCACGAGACGCCCCGGAGGTAGCCCCCCTGCCCGCCTCGCGTGGTGGTTCCATCACCTTCGGCTGTTTCAACAAGCACATGAAACTCAACGCCGAGGTGCTCGCCTGCTGGGCGGAGATCCTGCATCGCGCGCCAGTGAGCCGCCTGTTGCTCAAGAACGCCTCGCTGGCCGACCCCACCATCCGGCAACGACTCATCGGGCAGTTCCGGGAGCTGGCCATCGCGCCGGAGCGGCTGCTCCTGGAAGCCACGCAACCCCGCACGCACTACCTGGCCGCCTACCACCGGGTGGACATCGCCCTGGACCCGTTCCCCTTTCCTGGCGGGACTACCACCGTGGAAGGATTGTGGATGGGGGTTCCCTGTCTGACCATGCGCGGCGAGGGATTCATCGGTCATCAGGGCGAAACCCTGTTGACCCACGCCGGCCTGCCCGACTGGATCGCCGACGATCCGTCCGATTACATCGCCAAGGCCGTGGCATTCTCCAACGATTCAAATCATCTTGCCACCCTGCGCGCCAGCCTGCGCGAGCAACTCGATCACTCCCCGCTGTGCGACGCCCCCCGTTTCGCACGACACCTCGCGCAGGCCCTGCGGGAGATGTGGCGAATCTGGTGCCTGACACGGATCAGTTGATCCGGAACCGTTTCTTCTGGCCGGCGGCGTTGCTGGCCGTCAGATCGAGGACCAGCCGTCCCTGATTGTCCAGCTTGCCGTTGCCGGTCACCTGAAGCCACGGGGCCTCCAGCCGCACCTCCTCGATGACCACCGCGCCGTTCGGCTCGTACATCACCCGCGCGCTGGAGCGGTCGAAACGCAACGCCTCGGCGGGCGCGGACTCCTTGCCGCCGAAACGCAACATCTCCGCCACCGACGGAATACGGGCTGCCAGATCCCGCAAGCCGGGGGCATCGATCGCCTCGGCCTTCCAATCGAAACGGGTGGCGGTACTGGGGGCCGGCCTTTCGCCCGTGCCCTCCACGCGCCTGGCGCGCCAACCCTCGCCAAACACCCCCTCGCCCCAGCCGGCCCCCTTCAAGGCATCCCCGGCGGCCTCCATGCGCTCGTAACCCGCCTTGCCAGCGGCAAACGGCGCCAAAAAACCCACGACGTTGCCAGGCACCGGCTCCTTGCGCATGCGGGCGGTGCGGATTACCCAGGTGCCGTTCTCACGGACTTGCAACGTCACGTCATCCAGGCCCCCCTCCGGAATGACAGCCTTTTTCAGCCGCAGGTCCACCCGCCGTCCGTCCAACAGCAGATCGCCATCCGTCAACGCGAGTTGCTTGATGTTCAACCCCTGCAACAACGAAGAGAGACCGGAATTCCACGGGGAGATGGTCTTGAAGATCCATCCCGGATCGCCACTGGCGTGCTCCAGGCGCAACTGACCGGCCAACGGCTGCAAACGATGCAGGGTGATCTTGCCCTTGGCCTTGAGATCGGCCCGGTCGATATCCACATATTGACCGAACAACTCCTTGGGAGGGGGAGCCTCGGCGGCGAACAGCGGCCCGGCAACCACCAGCGCCGCAAAGAGCAAAAAGAGACGCGCCACAGCGATCACCGCACCAGGATGAAGAAACGCTCTTCACCCCTCTGAATGTTCAACAACATCTGGCGCTTGTCGGATTGCACCGCCTTGGCCAGCTCGACAAAGTCGCTCACCAGCATCCGGTTGACCGACAGGATGCGATCCTCGTCCCGCAACCCGGCACGCCAGGCAACGCTGTCAGGAATCACCTTGATGACCTTGATGAACTGCTTCTCCTCTTCGTCGGTATCGGTGCCAAAAAGCGCCCCGACCAGACGGGCGTCGATCTTGTCCCCCTTGATCTGGCTGTTTTCGGGCTTGGCCACCACCGCCTGGATCTCATGCTCCTGTTTCTCGCGGACGAAACGAATGGCGATACGGTCTCCAACCTGAGAGAGGCCCACCACGTTGTGCAGGTCCGCCGCGCCGTGAATCGGACGGCCATTGGCCTCGATCACCACGTCGCCGGGACGCAAACCGGCACGATAGGCCGTGGATCCCGACCCGATGCGGGTCACCACCGCGCCGATCCCCTCCGGCACCCCAAAGGCCTTGGAAAGCTCCGGGGTGAGGTCCTGCACATGCACCCCCAGAAAACCACGCCGCACCTCTCCGTGTTCCACCAACTGGGTCATCACCTGACGCGCCATGTTGATGGGAATGGCGAATCCGATCCCCACGTTGCCCTTGCCCCCGCCGGGGGAGAGAATCGCGGTGTTGATCCCCACCAGCTTGCCGCTCAAGTCCACCAGGGCGCCACCGGAGTTGCCGGGATTGATGGAGGCGTCGGTCTGAATGAAATCCTCGTACCCCTTGATCCCCAACCCCTTGCGACCCAGGGCGCTCACGATCCCGGAGGTGACGGTCTGGCCAAGTCCGAAGGGATTGCCCATCGCCACCACGAAATCCCCGACCCGCAAGGCATCCGAATCCCCCATGGCAATGGCGTGCAACCCCTTGGCGGCCACCTGGATCACCGCCACGTCGGTCTCCTTGTCCACCCCCACCAGTTTCGCCTGCAGGGTCGCCCCGCTGCGCAGGGTGACCGAAATGGCGTCCGCCTTGTCGATGACGTGATGATTGGTCAGGATGTATCCGTTGCGGGCATCCACCACCACCCCGGAACCGAGGCTGCGGCTCTCCTTTTGCCGGTTGCGCAGTGTCGGCAGATCGAAAAACTGTCGAAAGAACGGATCGCTGAACAGGGGATGTTCCGGCAGATTGACATGGCTGGTGGTGGCGATGTTCACCACCCCCGGAATGACCCGTTCCACCATGTCCGCCAGACTCGGCAGGCGTTGTCCGTCCACGGCCACGGGCAGTCCGGACCACGCCGGAACCGCCCATCCCAGGCCGCAGCAGACCACCGTCAGCCATTTCCAGCCTGGCTTCATTTTTCTCCCTCCCGCAAGGGCGTCACGCGCCCTTCGTTGCGAAACACCAGATAATCCTCCAGAACCTTGGCGTGGTCAAACGCCAGGTTCTCCGGAAAGCGCTCCACCGACACCACCCTGAGGGTCATGGCATCGTCGGCGGCCTTGGGCAACCCTTGCGCCTCGGCAACGTAGACCACGGTCGCGGTATGAAAGCGGGGATCACGCTCCGGATCGGAATAGACCCCCAGCAGCGTCTTGAGTTGCACGCGCAGATTGGTCTCCTCCAGGGCCTCGCGCACGGCCGCCTGTTCCACGGTCTCCTTGCCACGATCCACGAAACCGCCCGGAAGCGCCCAGCCATACGGGGGATTCTTCCGTTCGATCAATACGATGGGACATCCCGGACGATCCACCATTTCAATGATCACGTCCGCTGCCAGATAAGGGGTTGCCAATTGTCTTGCCACTGCCGATCACTCCTGAATCCAATCGATAAGAAAAATCTCGCTCAAAGCCTCGATAATGCGGGTTTCCAACGTCTCCCGATCCACCATGCGTCCCAGTGCGGCCAGGGAGGTCACCGGACGATCCGCGAGACCGCACGGAACGATACCACGAAACGCCGCCAGATCGGGAGAGCGATTGATGGCAAAACCATGATAGGCCACTCCCTCACGGATGCGCACGCCCAGCGCCGCGATCTTCGCGCCGTCCACCCACACTCCGGGATGCCCCTCCTCCCGCATGGCCGCCACGCCGCAGGCGGCAAGGACGCGCAGGATGGTCTCCTCCAATTTGCCCACGTGTTCCCGCACGGCGTAGCGCGACGCACGCAGATCGCGCACCACATACCCCACCGACTGTCCGGGGCCGTGATAGGTCGCCTTGCCGCCACGATCGCTGACCACCACAGGGATGCGATGGTCGAGGATCTCCGTTCGACTGCCGGAACGGCCCAGGGTATAGACCGGCGGATGTTCCAGCAACACGAACAGATTGACCGCACGACCTTCCAGGATCCTCGCCACGCGCTCGCGCTGCATTTGCCAGGCGGTTGCGTAATCCAGCCGGTCGAAACGCCGCAGTTCGAACGTCCGGGCAGCGGAGCGGGCGACCTCCGGCATCATCCCTCGTGAGGGGTGCTCTCGCCCTCGTGCTCCTTGACCTTGATCAACGCCTCGCGCATCATCACCGGATGGTGTTGGGCGGTATCCTTCAAGAACCCCTCCAGATTCTCCCACTGCTCCCACCGGTTCCAGCGCCGTCCGCTCCAGGCCATGCCCCCCACGAACAACACGCCGGCCACCACCAGCAGGAACGGCAACCACGACTGCGCCAGATCGATCCCCCGCGCCACCATGGATCCCTTTTCCCCAGAGGGCGGAGGCTCCCGCATGGCAAGCTCCAGCGCGACAACGCGGTGTTCCAGGGAGACGTCACCAAGGGGAGCATTTTCCAGGTTGGTCAACCGTTCCTCCAGGCCGGCCTGCTGCTCCCGGCTTTCCCTGGTCAGTCTGGCGAGTTCATCCACACGGGTCCGCATCTGGTCCACGATCTTGTCCATGGATTCGGACGGCGCAGGCGGCGCGGACGGCGCGGGTGTCTCCGAATCCCCAGGGGCGACAGGAAGCACAACAGGGGGGAGTGACGTCTCCGCGACACTCTTGCGCGAGACCCGATCCGCCTTGATCTCATCGGGCGACGGCACGATCAGATAGCCACCGGGGATGGGCGTCTGCTTTTTGCCCGGACGAAAACGATCGGGATTCTTTTTGTACAGGGCCGACATCATCTCGGCCAGCGTCACCCCGTCAGGACGGACGGCCTTGGCGATCACCTTCAGGCTCTGCCCCTTGCGCACCGGACCATAACGACGCGGTGCGACATCGGCGGTCTCCTGGTCGCCCTTGCCGGTCGCCTCCGCCACCACCGGTGGAGGAGGCGCCTTGACGCCATCGGGCGCAATGGTGAAAACGTGATAATCGGTCTTCTTGCTGGACGAAATCAATACCAACAGGGAAAATTTCTGTCTGGGCAACGGCTTGGACGAGACAAATCGGATCGTCGCGCCCCGATCCTGGAAGTTGGTGGTCACGGTGATCGATTTCACCGCCCAGGGATGGGGCATCTGCAACTCCTTGTAATCCGCCGCACTGCCCACGCGGACGGTACGAATCTCCTCCTGCTCGCTCAAGCGCAGTTGCAACTCCGCGCGAAACTTCTCCTTGGCCGGATTGTGGACCTCGATCTCGCCGAGTTCATAAGCGCCGCACACCCCGGCGCGCATCCACAGCAGCACGGCCAACAAGAGAGCGGAAAAAAATTTTTCAAAGGTGATCATGCAACCGGGACACTCCTATTGTTCCAGTTCACAGCGCCCCACCGAACCGGCACGGCAACGCTTCCCGGAAAACCAATAGGCGCCGGAAAGATCGGCGCCGGAAAAATCACTCCCGGTCATGTTGGCGCCAAACAGCACCGCATCCCGCAAATCCGCTCCGGCCAGGGAGCTGTTCCTCATGAAGGCCCCTTCCAGCGTGGCGCCGCGCAGATCCGCCCCGGCCAGATCCGCTCCCTCCAGATTCACCTGCTCCAGATAAGCGCGCCGCAGGTCCGTCCCCTTGAGGATGCTCCCCCCAAGGTCGCACTCCTTCATGCGCGCCTCTTGCAGGTTCGCGCCGCTCAGGTTCGCCTTGGCCAGACGCGCCTTGAAAAAACGCCCCCCGCGCAGATTGGCCTCGCGCAAATCGGCCCCCGCCAGATTGCTGCCCGGCAACATGACCCCGACCATCTCCACCCGGCGCAGATCCGCGCCGGACAGATCGCATTTCACGCACCATTTGTTCCCAGGCCACTCCGGCGGCGGCGTCACGAATCCCCCTCCCCATGCCCAGGCGGGCAGCCACGCCAACACCAGAAACAGGCCACGCTTCATTGGCATTGACCCTTGGACTCCTGACCGCAGACACGGCCATCGGTCCAGGTCGCGCCCCCGAGCAGGGCGCCGTTCAACACGGCCAGCTCCAGATTGACCCCGGTCAGATTGCCGCCACGCAAATCGGCGCCCACCAGGTTGACCCCCTTGAGATTCGCCCCGGAAAAATCGGCGCCGCCCGCCTTGGCCTTTTCCATGTTCGCGCCATAGAGATTGGCCTTGACCAATTTGGCCCCACTCATATCGGTCTGCCGCAGGTCGGCTCCGGTCAGATCGGCCCCGCTCAGGTCGGCGCCCGGCATCACGGCCATCTCCAGGTTGGCCCACACCAGCCGACTGCCCGACAGATTGGTCTCCCCCAATTGACACTTGTACAAGGTCGCGCCGGTGAGATCCGCCCCCGCCAGATCGACCTTGCGCCAATCGGTATATTGCAGATCACATCTGGGACATTTTTTCTCCTGCTTCACCCGCTCCACATGTTCGGGTTTGACCCCCCCCGCCGATACCGGTCCCGCAGCAAGCAACACAATAATAAACAATAAAGATTTCATACCGACGGTACCTCCCTGGACAAGGTTTCATCCACGAACCAGCGCAAACGATCCCGGTAACGCACCACATCGCCGATCACGATCACCGCCGGCGGTTGCAGACCCAACCGTTGCACATCCTCGACCACGCTCCCCAAGGTGGTCACCAGGGTCTGCTGCCGGGGGGTGGTGGCCCAGCGGATGACCGCCACCGGCGTTTCGGCGGCGCGTCCGGCCTGGATCAGCCTGGGGACCACCAGGGTCAGATTCTGCATCGCCATGTACAGCACCAGCACCGGAAAGGCCAGGGCCACCGCCTCCCAGTGGATGCGCGAAGAGGCATCCCCACCATCCAGAAACGGCGAGTTCTCTGCGGATTCGTGGCCGGTAAGAAAGGCCACGTTGGCATTGACATCCCGATGCGTGATGGGAATCCCCGCGTAGGCCGGTCCCGCCACCCCGGAGGTCAGCCCAGGGATGACCCGAAAGGGAATCCCCTCTTCCACCAGGCGTTCGGCCTCTTCCCCGCCGCGACCGAACACAAACGGATCCCCGCCCTTGAGGCGCACCACCCGACGGCCCTCCCTGGCCAACCGCACCAGAGTGGCGCTGATGTCCGTCTGGCTGGCGGAGGGTCGTCCGCCCCGTTTGCCGGCATGGACCCGCTCGCAGGCGGACGGGATCATGTCGAGGATCTCCCTGGAGACCAGGGAGTCATGGACCACCACGTCGGCATTCTGGAGCGCCTCGTGGGCGGCCAGGGTCAACAGGCCGGGATCCCCCGGTCCCGCCCCCACCAGGAGCACCATGCCGGGGAGTGGATAGGCGTTGGATACGGCTGGCATGCTCAATGGCTGGTCCCCGCGGATCGGTTGATCTTGTTGGATACGTTGTATTTCCCGGAGGGCTTCTTCATGGGGATCCGTTTCACCTCTTCCAGGGTGTTGCCGTCGTAGATCACCAGCGCGCCATCCATGTCCCAGATGCTCAGCAAGGCGTAACGGCCATCCTTGGTGAATTCGACATGAGCCGCTGTCTTGCCCGGCGCGGGACGCAGGGTCTTGACGATCTCCAGGGTGCGCTTGTCGATCACATGCACCGCGTCCTTGTTGGGGCCGAAGAAGACATCCACCCAGGCATAAGGGGTGTTTTCGTGGCTGCGCATGAAGAAGCCCGGACCCAGGGTTGGGATCTTTTTGATCGTCTTCCAGGTGTTCAGGTCCACGACCGTCACCTCCCCCTCCTTGAGGTTGGGGGTGGCCATCACCAGGGTATCCTGATAGGGCCAGGTGATGCCGGAGGCCAGATGGGGCATGCCGGCAATGTCGATGGCAGCGATTTTTCTCCCCTCGTCGAGCTGGATCACCTGGCCGCTCGCGGCGGTTCGGGAGGCGCCGATGAGATGGCGATAGGGTTGATCGAAGAAAAAGTCGTCCAGGATGGCGTCCAGTTCGATGCGGCGGATGGGAAATGATTCTTTGGCCCCCTTGTCGTGGTAGGGGATCTCCCACACCTCCGGCAGGTCCTTGAGCGCCACGATGAAGGAATTGCGGGGAGCCGCCGTATAGACCGCGCTGGGACGGGAACGCTCCCCTTTCGGGTTGACCACCGGGATCACCTTGACCAGGGAGAGATCGGCGGCATCGAGCACCACCAGATTTTGCGGCAAGGTGTTGGCCGCCATCACGAAACGACCGTCGCCGGAGACCGCCATGTTGCGGGTATTGACCCCCACGCGGACCTCGTGGGTCATTTGCAGGCCAAAGAGATCGAAACGGCTGACCCAGCCGTCACGGGAGGCCATGTAGGCGAAGCGGCCATCCGGGGAGTACTTGATCCCCCCATGCACGGCGAACCGGGAAGGAAAACGATGAATCGGCGCCAGGGCGTCGCCATTCAGCACGGTGACGTGGTGATCGCCCAGTTCCACCACCATGAACAGGTTCATGAGGTCTGCGGCATGGACCGGCTTGTCCGGCAGGGTGGCGTTGGCGTGGTGGATGACGTGGCTGGCCTTGATGGCCGCCTCGTCCCAGACCGGCGGGGTGGCGAGGGGGGTATAGATCCGTTTTACCAGTTCCTGGATCTCGTCGGCGGACAGTTGCGTCTCGAAACCGGGCATCTGGGTGGCGGGTCGCCCCTTGGCGATCACCGCAGCGGCCTCCTTTTTGGGAAAGCGGTCGAGATTTTCCGGCAGCAAGGCAGGCCCCATGGCCCCCAGCCGCTCCGGATGGTGGCACTCGGCGCAATATTGCTTATAGAGGGCATCGGCTCCACGCGGCGCCTCGGCCCGGACCCACTCCGGCCAACCCGCCAACGCCAGCCCAACGGTCAACCACAGCCGCCAATCACGATATCGCATGCATCCGCCTCGCTTCGTTTCACAAAATTTCCGCATCGGTCAAATAACATCCGGGGTCCTCCGCCCAGTGGTCCCCGGTGGATTGATACGCCCGTACACGCGTATTGCCGCCGCAGATGGCCAGGTATCGGCACTGTCCGCAGCGTCCCTTGACGGGTCTGGGCTTCTGGCGCAGACCGGCCAACAGGGGGTCGTCATTCCCGAACCAGATATCCGCGAACGGACGATTGCGGACATTGCCCAGGGAGTGGTGACGCCAGAAAATGTCTGGATGGACCTCGCCCTGCTCGTCGATATTGGCGATACCGACTCCCGACGCGTTACCCCCCCATTCTAGCAGCATTGCCTCGGCCCGTGCCAGTAAATGCGGCAGACGCCTCTCCACCCAGAACAGAAAAAAAACCCCGTCGGCGTCGTTGTTGCCGGTGACGATTTCCCGTGACGTGCCGTTCTCCAGGTCATGGAGGGCCAGATCGAAGAGCATCTCCATGGTGTGGCGGGTGGCCTGGTGATCGGTATCGGCCTCGCGGTTGGCCCGGCCCCTGCCCGCGTGATTCCAGTGGGACAGGTAGAGCCGTTCCACCCCCTCTTCCGGCATCAGGGCGAGCAGGCCCGGCAAGTCGGCGACGTTTTCGCGGGTGGGGGTGAAGCGGATGCCGGCCTGGACCCCCTCGGCGCGGCAGTGGCGAATTCCCTCCAGGGACCGCCGGAAGGCGCCGGGCATGCCGCGCATGCGGTCGTGGTTGGCCTCCAGGCCATCCAAGCTCACCCCCACATAATGAAAGCCAGCCTGGGCGATGCGTTGCGCCATGGGATGGTCCATCAAGGTGCCGTTGCTGGAAAGTCCGACATAAAAGCCCGCCTCCTTGGCGGCGCGGGCAATGTCGAAAAGGTCGGGCCGCAGCAGCGGTTCCCCGCCGGAGAGGATCAGGGCGGGCACACCGGCCTGCCTGCATTCCCCGACGAGCCGGAGGGCCTCCTCATGGGTCAACTCCCCGCGAAAATCCCGATCCGCCGAGGCGGAGTAGCAGTGGACGCAGGCGAGATTGCAGCGCCGGATCAGGTTCCAAACGATCACCGGGCCGGTGGTGGCGTTCACGCGGGAACGCCGTGCCGCCTCCGGCCGCAAGAGGCGAGACAGGAATTGGGTCAGACGAAACATGCCGTTTCCCCTGCGGGAGAAGATTGGGAGGTGCAGGTTATCCCGATCGGCGTGGTCAGGTCAATGGGTGGCACGGGCGACGGCGGGGCAATTGCATTTGAAATCAAGAATCAATCGTTTTTATTAATCATCAACCCATTGATACTGCAGAAATGCCATTTGACCATGGAAATTTCTTAGCTTTGCGCTTACATTTGCTTTGAAACGCAGCGCGCATTCAGTTAGTATATATAATTACATGATACGGCAGTATGATGGAGGGGCAATAAACAAGTTTAGGTATATGAGATTACAGAACATAGCGAATGGGTTCTGGTGATCGTAATTGGTAAATTTTTCCAATACAGGAGAAAAGAGTATGCGTATAACCTACGACCCCAGCTACAATGTTGCCTATATTCGCCTCAGAGAAGAGGTAGGCGAGGTTGAAACGCTGCGCATCAGTGATGAACTGAACGTCGATCTGTCTCCCGATGGCAGGGTGTATGGTATCGAGTTGCTCAACGCCAACGAACAGATGTTACAGCCTGACCAAGGAATGTTGATGGTATCGAATATCCAAACCGGCACTCGATGGGAACGCATGGTGGCTTGTTGCTGAAACAAGAATGCCGAAAAGGCTGCGATACGTCTGGCGATCTGTTTGTCCAACTGTGCCAAACCCGCATTGGTCGCAGTCGTCGCAGTGAATCCACCAAGCCAAGGCTGCGCTCCACTTCTGCCAATGTGTGTGTCTTGCTGCGGCCAGCGTGGATTTCGGCCAAGCGTTGCTCAGCGATATACAGATATTCAAGGTCGTCCAGACGATCCAACCGTGCGGACACATCATCGGGCAGTGGAACGGAAACCGTTTCCATGACCGGTCAGCGCCTGGCGGCCCTGCGACCGCGCAACCATTCCCGCACCACCCAGTAGGCGACGCCGAAAATGACGGTCGCTCCGCAGAACATCCCAACGAAAAGAGAGTAATCGAAACGGTAACCATCCCGTTGCGGGTCATAGGTGGTGCAGAAAAAGCGAATCCGACGGGTCAGTTCGGCGATGGGGGTTTCCGCCTCCGGGGGGGTGCCGAGGATGAGGGTGCGCATGGGTTCGGTGAGGACCGGGGTCAGGAAGGTTTCGCCGTAGACCTGCCGGTAGACCACCCCCTTGGCATCGACGACCGAGACCTGCACCGTGTGGTCGAAGCCCTTTGGGGAAGGGGCGTATTGAAAGCCGAGTTGGTCGGTCAGACGATCGATCTCCTCCTGGGAGCCACTGAGAAAACGCCAGTAGGGACGATCCGCCACGCCCTGCTGACGTGCGTAACGCTCCATGGCCTGAGGGGTATCGTTACGGGTATCGAAGCCGATGGTGACGACGTGAAAGCTGTCCGGTCCGAAGGTTTCGGCGGCCTTTTCGACCACGCTGGCCAGATGGCGGGTGGCCACCGAGCAGGTATGGTAGCAACTGGTATAGATCAGGCTGATCAGGAGAGGCTTGCCCTGGAACTCGGCGAGGGTGACCGGTTTGCCGGTGACATCGGTGAAGGCATAAGCGTCCAGGGTGCGACCAATGGCGGCCTGACTGGCTTCCAGGGCGAGTTTGCCATCGAAGACGGGATCGCGTCCGCGCCCTGGCGGAGGCAGTGCCAGGGCGTCGGAGACGAACAACAGGACAAACAGGACGAAGCCGAAGCGCCGGAAACTGGTCAAATGGCGCCTTCCAGGTAGAGGCCGGTGAGGAACAGCGCCAGTTGGACCAGGGAGGCGTGGAAATTGCTCATGGCCTGACCTGGCGCCGGATCGTGCAGCAGGGAAACGCTGCGTATCAGGAAAAAGACGCCACCGGCCACGGCGCAGGCGAGGTAGATCCACCCCAGGCCCAAAAAGGCGGGCAGCAGCGAGGCGAGCGCAAGCAGGACAGTATTGAAAAGAACGAAACGCGCGGCCTTGGTTTCGCCGGCGACCACGGGAAGCATGGGGATGCCGGCGGCGACGTAATCCTTTTTCAGGGCAATGGCGAGGCTCCAGAAGTGGGGCGGCGTCCAGAGGAACAGGACGAAGGCGAGCGCCATGGCCAAGGGAGTGGGTTCCGGATGGAGAATGGCAGTGCCGGCGAGGATGGCGAAGCTGCCGGCGAGTCCGCCGATGACGATATTGAGCCAGGTACGGCGTTTGAGCCAGATGGTGTAGACCACGCCGTAGAAGAAGGCCCCCATGAAGACGTAGATGGCGGCGGTGGGATTGATCAGGCGCCAGACGGCCCAGACCGGCAGCACGACCAGGGCGGCGAAAAGCACAAGCCACAGCCTGGAGTGCGGCAGGATTCCGGTGACGAAGGGCCGGTTGCTGGTGCGTCCCATGAGGGAGTCGATATCGTGGTCGTGGTAATGGTTGAGTCCTCCGGCCGCGCCGGCGGAGAGCAGGACGGCGAGGATGAGCAGGCCGGTATCGGTCCAGGTCGGGCCAGGGCCGGGCATGACGGCGATTCCGGCGCCGGCGGTGGCGGCCATGGCCACGCCGATGCGCAGCTTGAACAGGGTGAGAATCGCCTTGGTGGTCGTCAAAATGGACATTGCCGCGAAAATTCCCGAAAAATGATCACAAACCAATTCCGGGGCGGGCGGAAGCCCGCCCCGGGGTTTTGTCGAGGTCAACCCATCGGCCAGAGCGAAGAGAGATACTTGGCGTTGATGAAGAAGTAGACGACGAAGGTGGCCAGGAAGACCAGGGCCAGGACGAAGGTGCCCTTGGCCTCGACGCCACCGGAACCGGTTTGTTCGATGGGCGTGCGTTCCAGCGTGGCCGGTTTTTCGATGGGGTAGGAGGAGTCCGCCATCGGGAAGCCGAAGCTGGACAGCAAGGTGGCGCCCCGGTCGAGTTTTTCACCGAAGACCAGCGAGCCGACGGCGATCAGGCAGAAGAGGGCGCCGCCCACCGAGCCGAGGATGCCTCCCAGACCGGCGATACCCATCATGGTGATGGCGGTACCGGCGAACTGAAACTGGAGGGCCGCGTCGGAGAAGTTGATGTCCCAGTGACGGCGGGGCACGCCCAGGGTGCCGGCGCCCAGCAGGAAGAGGATCACCAGGAGCATGCCGCCACCGAAGATGTAGGGCTGCCATTTGCACAGGGTCGGCCAGATCAGCTTGCGACGGAAGACGACCGGGATCAGGAAGTAGCTGATGGCCATGAAGGCGAGGGTGGTGCCCACGGCGACGGTGGCGTGGAAGTGACCCGGCACGAAGATGGTGTTGTGGATGATGAGGTTGATCTGCTCGGTCCCCATCACGACGCCGGTGATGCCTCCGATGAAGCCGAAGACGATCAGGGAGATGAACATGCCGGAGAAGACCGGATTACCCCACGGCGCCTTGCGCAACCACTCGAACAGGCCATTATTGAACCCTTTCTTGCGTTGAGCGACTTCGATGCAGCCCGGAACGGTGAGGCCGTGGATCATGCTGGCCAGGACCGCGAGGTACATGGCATAGCTGGTGTTGAACACCTTCCAGGTCGAACCGATGCCGGGGTCGGCCAGGAGGTGGTGGGCGGAGGCCAGTTGCAGGAAGAGGATGTAGAGCAGGAAGGCGCCACGGCTCACCTTTTCGGACATCGGCCTGGCGCCGAAGACGATGGCGGCGATGGCGTACCAGATGGAAACGTGCGCGGAGACGTTGATCTGCTGGGAGGAGTGGCCCAGGCCCCACCAGATGGTGCGATAGAGGAGCGGGTCGATGTGATTGAGAACGCCCAGGGACCACAGCCAGGTCGGAATGAGGATGACCGCGCCGGTGGCGATGGTGAAGATGGCGATGATGGCGGCGGTCAGGGCGCCGAAGGTGACCAGCGGAACCGAGCCGTCATAGGTCTTTTCCTGCTTGGCGACGACGAGGGTACCCAGAAAGATGAAGCATCCGATGAGAGCACCAACGGCGAAGAGGATCAGGCCGAGGTAGAAGGTATGCTCCGCAGGCATGGGCACATAGGAGGTGAACATGACGCTGGAGTTGCCGCGCAGGAAGGCATACATGACCATGGTCGAGCCGACGAGCATGAGCACGAAGCCGACCCAGCCGATGCCGGGGGTGGCCGGACGACAGCGCAACAGCGTGGAGGCGGCAAAATAAAGGACCGCCATTTCAAAGAAGATGACCCAGAAGATGAGGATGGCCGTCCCGTGGATGGAGAGGGCCTGATAGAACTGTTCTGCACTGAGCAGGTGAATGGTGGGCATGCGGGTGACGGCGACCAGCAGGCCGAAGAAACCGCCGATGAGGAGATAGACGACCCCGAGGACGGCGTGGGCCTTCATCAGGGACTCGGCGGATTTGTGGAAGAAGAGGCCCGAATCCGGGCATTGACGAAACATTTTGGCGGCCATGGCGGTTTGCGGCTCCTTATTTGACATGAATCTTGCCCAGCATGGTGTGATGGCCAACGCCGCAGAACTCGTTGCAGACGATGGCGAACTCACCAGACTGATCCGGGGTGATGGTCACCACGGTTTCGTAGCCGGGAAGGATTTGCAAGTTGACGTTGACGGGTTGCAGAGAGAAACCATGCTGCCAATCCAAAGAAGAGATGTGCAGACGGTAGCTCTTGTTCTTTTCCAGTTCCAGGATGGGCCACCACTGCCAAAGGCGTCCGAGGAGATAGACATCGCTGCCCGCCGGGGGATGGACGACCGGAATATTGGATTTCGCCTCGGTACGGACGGTGTGGGCCTGGGCCATTTTGTTGGCCTTGGCCTCGAACAACTCCGGGGTGGTCTTGTAGGACTCGTTGGAGAGGTTCTGTTTGCCGTAGACGTGCCAGTAGGGCATCCACAGGAAGAGGACGAGACACCAGATGAGCGCGATGATGATCCACATCAGCTCGATGCCATGGATATGTTCTTTCCACCAGATTTTGTGGGCCGGAGGTGTAATGCTCATGCGTTGGGCCTCCTGATTCTTTCTTTGCGCATCGTCGATTTCCTTATTATTTAAATTTTATTGGGTGACTGTGGGGATGGAAATGATTTCCACAACGCCCCACAGGGTATACAGGACCGTCGGAGAGAGGACGCCGATCGCCAACAGCAAAAATGGATTGTCCAGGAGTTGCTGCATGCCTGGCACGGGTTCCTCGCCTTGATTGTTTCGATTGTCGGTGTTTGCCATGTGAAATTACCCTTTTGTCTTGGTGTTTGTGGTGAGTGTAAATCAATAAATTCCGAAAACGCCGATCAGTTTACAGGATCCGCGCACAGAATCAAATCGGTTTCTTTGTGTTCTTTGACCTGGATCAAAAAGCCTGGAAAAAATCTTCGAATAACCGCCAGCCCCCCCTTGTGGGGCATCGCTCCTCAACTGGTCGCCCAGGGATCAAGGCAGCAATTCATCCAGCATAACTCAATACTTGCACACGGATCAAGCATAATCTGCATGAAAAATAATTTATTAAAATGCTGGACAAGCGCGACGCGATTCTGATATTGCAGAATACCAAGATACTACACACGCATCAGGTCGGAGTTACAAAAGCATGGATGCATTTCGCAAAGCGGGCAACACACTCATTCTGACGGTGGAAAAGGGCTTCAACGCCGGCTTCGGCCCCAAGCTGAACCCATTCTATCATCTCGGTTCCCTCTCCTTCTTCTTTTTTTGGATCGTTCTGGTCTCCGGGCTGTACGTGTTCGCCTTGTTCGAGACCAACGTTGCCGGGGCGTATGCATCCGTGGAGTACATGACCCACGAGCAGTGGTGGATGGCGGGCATCATGCGCAGCCTGCACCGCTATGCGTCGGATGCTGCGGTCATCACGATCTTCATTCACCTGTTTCGCGAATTCTTCCGTGACCGCTACCGGGGGGTGCGGTGGTTCTCCTGGTTCACCGGGGTGCCGACGCTCTGGTTGGTGGTGATCCTCGGCATCACGGGCTACTGGCTGGTATGGGACCAGTTGGCCCAGTACGTAGCCCTGGCCACGGCGGAAATGGTGGACTGGATCCCGATGATCCCCAGCTCGATGGTGTTCAACTTTCTGGACAATCAGATCACGGATCGGTTTTTCACCCTGATGGCCTTCCTGCATCTGCTGGGCTTTCCGGTGGCGTTGGTCTTTCTGTTGTGGACCCACGTGAGCCGCATCAGCCAGATCGAGTTCAACCCCCCCCGGCAACTGGCCCTGGGGGCGTTCGGCACGCTGCTGCTGCTCTCCCTGGTGAAACCGGCGGTCAGCCACGCGCCGGTGGCGGCCGGGAAGGCGCCGGTGGTGCTGCATCTGGACTGGTTTTATCTCAACATCTATCCACTGGTGGATCTGCTGGGTCCCGGCTGGGCCTGGTCCCTCTCCACCGGGCTGACCATCCTCCTGATGCTGGTGCCGTGGCTGCCGCGCAAAAAGGAACAACCCCCGGCCGAGGTCAATCTGGAACATTGCAGCGGCTGCACGCAGTGTTCGCTGGACTGCCCCTACGGGGCGATCTCCATGCAACCCCGCACCGATGGCAAGCAGGCGGAGTTCGAACCCACGGTCAATCCGACCCTGTGTACGGCCTGCGGCATCTGCAGCGGCTCCTGCGCCTCGTCCAACCCGTTCCGCATGTCCGACACCACCCTGCTCACCGGCATCGAGATGCCGTGGCGCGGCGTGGACAGCCTGCGCATCGAGGTCAACCAGAAACTGGCCAATCTCGCCGGTTCGGGACGGGTGCTGCTGTTCGGTTGCGAACACGGCGTGGATGTCGTGCCCATGCAGGATGCCTCGGTGGCGGTGGTAAAGCTCCCCTGCAGCGGGATGCTGCCCCCCTCCATGATCGAATACGCCCTGAAGAAGGGCGCCGACGGGGTGTTCGTCACCAGTTGCCGGGAGAGCGACTGCTATCACCGCTGCGGCAACCGCTGGACGGAAAAACGGCTGGACGGAGAACGGGAGCCGAAACTGGTCACCCGGGTGGACCGCAAGCGGGTCACCCGGTACCAGGCCTCCCACTCCCGCGCGGAGCAGGCCGAGTTGGCCAAGCGTCTGCGTGAATTCCGCCTCTCGCTGCAAGGAGACCAACAGCCATGATCCGCCGCGCCACCATCCAGTTGACCGCCTATCTGGTCTTTTTCGCCACGATTTACTATTTCTCGACCTCGCCCGCCTATCATTATCTGCAACCCGGGCAGGCCGAGGTGAAACTGGCCTTCAAGCACACCTCGCAACGGGAACAGGAGTGCCACAAACGCACCCAGGAGGAGATGATGAAGCTCCCCCCCAACATGCGCCGCCCGCAGGACTGCCCGCGCCAACGGGCGCCCATCTACATCGAACTCCTGCTGGACGACCGCTTCGTGGCCACCAGGAGCTTTCCGGCCCCCGGACTGAGCCACGACATGGCGACTTTCGTCTATTCCAAGCACTCCCTGCCCGCCGGCCAGCACAAGTTGACCGTGCGCATGCGCGACAGCATCCGCAAGGAGGGTTTCGATTACTCCGGCGAGGCGGTTCGCGACTGGCAACCGGGCCAATCCATCGTGATCGGCTTCCAGAAGGACTCGGAGCAGTTCACTTTCGAGTGACATCAGGCTGGGGGGAGGCGGCGTCCGGCGGGGCGGAAGGCCGGGTTGCGGTCTCCGGCGCCTCCCCTTCCCGCGTCACGCCGCGCATGCAGGAGAAAACCGGCATGGTGAGCGCCAGAATGATCGCGAAAAAGATCAACGAGCGATGGGCGAATCGCGCCCCGCGGGCATCTTCCAAACGGTTGAGTACCCAATCCGACGCCAGATAGAGAACCGCGCCGACAATCGTGAAGGTGATGATCTCCATATATCTGGTTCCTTGTCTTCCCATGCCGAGATAATTTGTTAATCCTTTATGACAATCCCTTGCCAAGGCAACCATTCTGCCATAGATTGACGACCCGCAGACAAAAAAAAATCGACCAGGCGGAATTTTGCCCGTCTCTGAAAAAAAATCGTCCAAGATTGACATTGATCAAGGTCCCGTTTTTCACGAGGGTCTACCATGGCAAGTGTTTTACCATAGCAAGCATTGTGGACGGAATACGTCGATGCCCGCCACGGCGCGGCGCGCGCCGTCCCAGAAACAGTCGGGACATTGCCTCCATTCATTACGAGAGAAGAATCCTGCATGGCCATCCAAGAACCCCAACAGAAGGAACCACGCTCCTTCGGACTCCAGACTCCCGGCACCAAGGGGGTGATCGGCAAAAAACGGTATGCCATGGTCATCGACCTGAGGAAATGCATCGGATGCATGTCCTGCTCGATCGCCTGCAAGACCGAATACGGACTGCCACTCGGCGTATGGCGGACCTGGGTGAAGGTGATGGAAAAAGGGGGCTATCCCGTAACCAAACGCATTTTCATGCCCCGTTTGTGCAACCATTGCGACTACCCGGTCTGTGTGCGCAACTGTCCCACCCAGGCGACCTACAAACACGAGGACGGCTTCGTGTTGCAGCGCTACAACCGCTGCATCGGTTGCCGGACCTGCATGGTGGCCTGCCCGTACAACGCGCGCCATCTGCTGCCCGAAAAGCGCACGGATGACAAACTGCCGCGCATGGTGGTGGACAAATGCACCTTCTGCATCCATCGGGTCAAGAAGGGCCTGGTACCCTCGTGCGTGCAGGCCTGCGTGGGCGGCGCGCGCATCTTCGGCGACCTGAACGATCCCAACAGCGAAGTCCACAAACTGGTCTCCACCGAAACCGTCACCGTGCTCAAGCCCGAATTGGGAACCTCTCCCTCGGTCTATTACGTCGGGGCGGACTGGGAGATTATGGACGAACCGCACAGTTACACCAACCGCACCGCGCAGAGCAAAGCCGAATTCAACGACTTCAAGGAGTACCACAATGGCGACGCCTTCGCCGACATCAAGGAAGGCGAAAACCTGATGGCGGAGGTGGGCAAGAACTGGGTGGGCTATCTCAAGACCATACCACACAAGGCAAAAGAGACTTTCCAAGCCTTCAAGATTTTTCTTTTTGATTGAGGACGGATTCAATATGGGAGAAAGCATCGTCACATACAATGCCTTCCATCATGTAGCGTGGGGTACGACCATTTCGGTCTATTTCTGGCTGGTTGGGGCCAGCGCCGGATCGTTCGTCATCTCCTGCTTTGGATGGGTGTTCGGCATCAAACGTTACAAACCCTTGACGATGACCGCGTCGGTAACGGCCATCATCATGCTGTTGCTGGTGCCGTTCCTGCTGACCTGGGACCTCGGCAAGCCGATCCGCTTCATCTACCTGCTCATACCGGGCTACTGGCACAGCACCGGTCCCATGGCCTGGGGTACGCTGCTGATCTGTTTGTATCCGATGTCGATGGTCGTCTACAGCTACTTCGTGCTCCAGAACAACCAGACATTTGCCAAGGTCTTCGGCATCGTGGCCATTGTCCTGGCGCTCTCCACCCACTGGTACACCGGGGTGGTGATGGAACTCAATCCTGGACGCTTCCTGAACCATACCGCCCTGGCCCCGCTGCTCTTTCTGACCGGCGCCTTCATCTCCGGCATCGGGTTGATGAACGTGATCGTCTGGATCCGCAACCTGTTCCGGTCGGAGGAAAACAAGTTCGATCCGGCGCTGATCTTCGAGATGGCCAGTTTCATGGTCTACGGGATCGTCTTCGACATCTTTCTGCTGTTTCTGGATTTCATGCAGACCGTTTACGGCAACCAAAACGAAGTGATGGGACACACCGTGGTCCTGATGGAGATCTTCCGCTTTCCGTACCTGTGGCTGACGATGGTGATCGGCCTGTTCGTCCCACTGATCATCCTCGTTTCCCCGCTGAAGAAAACGATGACCGGCGCGGTCACGGCTTCCCTCCTGGTGGCCGTGGGCGTGTATGGCATGCGGATCTGGTGGGTGCTGGGCGGTCAATATCTTCAGTCGTTCTATTGATCGGGGTAAGAGAACATGGTTGAAATTTGCAGACGGCAATTCCTGGTAGCCAGCGGCAGTGTTCTCGCCAGCGCGGCCATGCTCTCGCCCGCCCAGGCGATGGAACTGGAACTGGGAGGCAAGAACTATCACCAACTGCGCACCTATAATGCCCGTACCCGCAGTCACTATGCCTGCACCCTCTGTCCCTATTTCGACGGGGGATTCTCCTATGTGGAGGACGGGGCCATCAAAAAGACCGAAGGCAACCCGGATCACATCGCCAGTCGCGGGAAGTTCTGCGCCAAGGGACTGGCCTCCTTCCTGAGCGCCCAGGATCCGGATCGGATCACCACCCCGCTCAAACGGAGCGGCCCCCGCGGGTCCGGCAAGTGGCAGGCCATCACCTGGGAAGCGGCGCTCGCCGAGGTGACCGGCAAGGTCAAGGAGGCGCTGGCCGAACCCGACACCATCGTCGCCAACGAAGGGGGATTCCAGGACACTGCCATGTCGCGGTTTCTCGACACGCTCGGCTCCAGTTCCCTGGTGCGCAGTTGCGTGCCCGGCCTGGGAGGCATGGCCAAGCAGACCGCCCTGCGCCAGATGTTCGGGGTATCGTTCCTGCTGCCCGACATGGAACACAGCAAATATCTGCTCAATTTCGGCTGCAACACCATGGAGACCGCCTTGCCGTTGGCGCAGCGCCTGACGGACGGCCTGGTCAACAATCGCCTGAAAATGGTGACCTTCGACGTCCGGCTCTCCAATACCGCCGGACGCAGCCACGAATGGATCCCGGTTCAGCCCGGCAGCGATGGCGTCATTGCGCTGGCCATGTGCCGGCACATCCTGGAAAAGGGGCTGGCCGACAAGGCGTTCATCGACACCTGGACCAACACCACCAGCGAAAAACTGCTGGAAGCCCTGGCCCCCTACACCACGAAGATGGCCTCGGATATCAGCGGCGTGCCGGAAAAGACCATCAAGCGGATCGCCGTGGAATTCGCCAAGAATCATCCGGCGTCGGTCTTCACCATGAACGGCGTCAGCAGCCGGCAGCAGGGGGTGGAGGTGGAGCAGGCCTGTCTGCTGCTGGCGGTGATCACCGGCAACATCGACAACGAAGGTGGCTGTTGCCTGCCCAGACAGTACCAGATCGCCGACCCGCAACCGGCCCCCAAGCCGCTGTCGCGCCCTGCGGCAAAAATGAATCACACCTTTCCCTTCGAGGTGATTAACGGACAGCGCAAGGTCAGGGTATTGTTCAACCACATGAGCAATCCGGTCTATTCGGCGCCCGCCGCGAGCCTGTGGCGCGAAATGCTGAAGGACGAACAACGGGTTCCCTTTGTCGTGGACTTTTCGCCCTTCATGAGCGAGACCTCGGAATGGGCGGATCTAATCCTGCCGGACGTGGTGGGGGTGGAACGGCATGCCCTGGTCAGCAGCCCCACGGCGCTCAAGCCATGGGCCAGCATCAGCGTGCCCGGCGTCAAGCCCGTGGCCATGGCCATGGACGTGCGGGAGACGTTGAAGAAAATCGTCGAGGCCCTGGATGCGGACGGACAAAAGGGGATGAAGGGGTTCTGGGCCTTCGCCAACGCCAAGCAGTGGGTGGAACAGTCGTGCGCCGCCACCCCCGGCCTGGAGGCCAACTACAAAAAACTGGTCTCCAAGGGATTCTGGCCCGACTACGGCAAAATCGATCCGGCCAACCGGCAGATCATCAAGGATGGCGAACCGGTGGCGGGCGAATACGGGACATTCAAAAAGTCGGGTTTCGCCACGGAGTCGGGCAAGATCCAGGTCGCGATTCCCGATTTGAAGCCCAATCCCGCGCATGCCAAACTGCAACCCGGACAGTTCGTCCTGACGACCTACAAGGTGGCCTATCACGCCTTGTCGATGACCGCGAATCTCAAATATCTCGCGGAGATTTCCCACGCCAATCCCTTGATGATCAACAAGGCGACGGCGCGGGAGTTGAAGATCGAGGATGGCTCCCTGGTGCGGGTAACCTCGCCGGTGGGCTATCTGGTGACCAAGGCGATGCTGACCAATGGCATGCATCCGCAGGTAGTGGGGATCGCCACATCGGCGGGCCGCACCTCGTATGGCCGGGTGGCCCAGGCAAAACCCGACCTGCCGATCCCGGCCCATGCGAACCCGCAACTGCATGACGCGGACATCGAAGACAATATCTGGTGGCGTGACAAGGGGGTCAACCCCAACGAAATCCTGCCGCTCGCCTTGATCAAGGGGAACGGCGACCAGGCCTGGAACGACACGGTGGTCACGGTCGCTCCAGCCCAATCCGGTGATGTCTATGGCACGATCCGCGTGGACAATGCCAAGCATCTCGAACTCTACAAACAAATGACGGCTTAGAGATTCCCAAGAACACCGGCGTGCATGGAGAGGTTGGAGTGAATTTTCTCAAGAGCAAATTATCCATTCTGGTGATATCGGGTCTGGTGCTGGTCATCGCCCTCGGGCTGGGTTGGAGCAGCCACCGGTTCAACCGGATCAGTCTCTGTATGTCGTGCCACGAGATCTTCGTCAATTATGACGAATACAAACCCGTGGGCGCCCTGAGCAAGTCCAAGGAGGATTTCAACCCGATCAAGGAACCCGAACCGGGTTTGTTCAAGGTGACGGTGGGATGCGCCGAATGCCACGCCTATCCTTACGAGGAGTATCGCGCCTCCCCCCACTTCGACAACCAGAAAGGGGTGAAGCCGGGATGCATGGGGTGTCACACACCGCACACGGTCTATCAATTCCTCAACTGGAAATTCTTCTATCTCAACAAGGGTGGATACGGCGAAAGCCCGTTCCACGAAATTTCCAGCGGCCTGCGCGACATCCCGGAATGGGAGAAGCTGCGCGTCGAACTGGCGAAGCGGGTGCGCAAGGAGATGCTGCGGGAGAATTCGGAGAAGTGCAAGAACTGCCACAAACCGGACGGGGAGTGGTTCAAGAAGCTCGACCCGCACAAGGAAACGGCCAAGACCTGCGTCGAATGCCATCATAACATCGTCCACAAAGCCGTTCCCTGGTCGGTGGACTGATGCGCGGGCCTGGTGAGAGTGACTGATTGCGAAGGGTTTCCCGTCATGGGAAACCCTTTTTTTTTATGTTATCAATGTGTGAAACCGACATGTGACCGCATTGTCGAGAAAATTTAAAAAAAATGCTCGGAAATTGATATTGATCAAACAATCCTGGCGAAAGTTCCATTATGCTGAAAAAATTGATGAGCCAGAAACACCCACCCCCCACCAGATTTGCTGTTAAGGAGCCAAATATGAAGACAAAAGCCTTGTTGTGGCAAGCTGCGATGCTCGGAGCCGCGATGATGATCGGTATGACC
Organism: Magnetococcales bacterium WMHbin3; assembly: GCA_002753185.1. GTDB lineage: Bacteria > Pseudomonadota > Magnetococcia > Magnetococcales > Magnetaquicoccaceae > Magnetaquiglobus. Next base: position 5,770 of record PDZX01000021.1, on the reverse strand, counting down.
GGTACCTTGCAGGCCGCGGATGCACCCGCCGCTCCCGCCCTCCAACCGGAGCCGACACTTTCCAAAGACGATTTCAAGAAAGGCCAACAAATTTATTTCGACCGTTGCTCCGGCTGTCACGGTGCGTTGCGCAAGGGCGCGACCGGACCGGACATCACCCCGGCCAAAACCCGTCTGAAGACCGTGGCCGCGCTGGAGAAGATTCTTTTCGAAGGCACCGATGGCGGCATGCCCGGTTGGGGCAAGAGCGGTTTCATGACCAAGGCGGAAACCGATCTGATGGCCAAGTACGTGCAACTCGAAGCCCCGATGCCGCCGGAATGGGGCATGAAAGAAATGAAAGCCACCTGGAAAGTGCATGTCCCGGTGGAAAAACGTCCCAAGGAACCCCCGAAGGGCAAGAACTGGCAGAACTATTTTGGCGTCGTGGAGCGTGACAAGGGCCAGATCGCCATTATCGACGGCGACACCAAGAAGGTGCTCACCACCATCCCCTCCGGCTTCGCCACCCACATCCTGCGCACCTCGGCCAGCGGACGCTACATGTTCGGCATCGGTCGCGACGGCAAGGCCACCATGATGGACATGTGGGCCGATCCGCCGAATCTGGTCGCGGAAGTCCGCACCGGTCTGGACGCCCGTTCCATCGACACCTCCAAGTTCAAGGGCTTCGAGGACACCTATGCCATTGTTGGCGACTACTGGCCGCCCCACTATGTGGTGCTGAAGGGCGACACCCTGGAACCCATGAAGATCGTGGGCACCCGCGGTTACACCTATGACACCAACGAATACCATCCCGAGCCGCGCGTGGCCTCCATCGTCGCCTCGCACCACGCCCCGGAATGGGTGTTGAACCTGAAAGAGACCGGCGTGGTCCTGCTGGTGGACTACAGCAAGGTGGACAAGGGCACCATCACCGAAACCAAGATCAACGCCGAGCGTTTCCTGCATGACGGCGGTTGGGATGCCAGCAAGCGGTACTTCCTGGTGGCGGCCAACGCGCGCGACACCATTTCGGTCATCGACACGGTGGATCGCAAGCTGGTCAAAAACATCAAGACCGGCACCAAGCCCCATCCCGGCCGTGGCGCCAACTGGGTGGATCCGGAATTCGGGCCGGTTTGGGCCACGGTTCACCTGGGCGAGGGCCTGGTCTCCATCATCAGCACCGATCCGAAAAGCCCGAAGGCCTGGACCGTGGTGCGGGAATGGAAGCTCAACGGCAACTCGCTGTTCATCAAGACCCATCCCAAGAGCAAGAATGTCTTCTGCGACAACACGATCAACCCCAACAAGTCGAACGTGTTGACCGTCTTCAACGTCGATAAGCCCACCGAAGCGCCCAAGGAAATCACCTTCAACAAGAAGGTGGTGCATATGGAGTACAACATGGCGGGCGACGAAGTGTGGGTCTCCTTGTGGGATAAGGAAGGCGAGATCGTCATCCTGGATGACAAGACCTTGAAGGAAAAAGCCCGGATCGGCGGACTCAACACCCCGACCGGCAAGTTCAACGTCTACAACACCCAGATGGACGTCTACTGATCCAAACCAACCGTATTCCGGAACCGGTCCCCGGTTCCGGAATATTTCTCTTTACATGAGGAGCCAATGGAATGAGAGCAAGCAAGGTTCTCGTAGCGATGCTGGGTGCGGTTGCGTTGTTTTCCGTGCAGACGGCGAGTGCTGCGGATCGTCAGATCCCGACCGCCCCCGCCGACTTCCTGAGCAAAACCAGTCCGATCAAAGCGGACGAAGCCGACGAGGCGGTGCTCAAGGAAGGCAACAAAATGTACACCAAGAAGTGCGCCAAGTGCCACGGCGAAACCGGCGACGGCAAGGGATCGGCGGCTGGCGAATTGACCATCAAGCCGAGCAACATGTCCGCCCCCGGTTATATGGCGAGCCGCAAGGATGGGCAACTCTTCTGGATTGCGATGAACGGCAGCCCGAATACCGACATGAAGGGTTTCGGACCAGGTTCCGAACAGAATTTCTCGGAAGAAGAGATCTGGAAGATCATCGCTTACATGCGCAGCGCCTTCACCAAGTAAGCCGTCCGCATCGCGCACGGTGTTCCCCCGACAAAGGCCGCAATGGCATTCATTGCGGCCTTTGTCACAAGACACACATGGAGAGTGGTTCTTATGCATGTATCTAAATATTTTATTTTATTATTTTATTTGTTATCAACGAACGCCCTGGCAACGGAAGCGCCGATCTGGCGGGAGGAGCGCACCGGGATGGCGTTCGCGCGCATTCCCGGAGGGTGTTTCCGCATGGGGTCCGAGGAGCCGGCGCTGGCCGCGCGGCCGGTGCATCGCGTCTGTCTGAAACCGTACTGGATCGGGCGTCACGAGGTGACCAACGCGGAGTATGGCCGTTGTGTCGCCGAGGGGGGGTGTCCGGCTCCGGAGCAGAGGAACACCACGCCCAACGACCATTTTCGCACTGGCAACGATGACCGCTATGAGAGCATGGGGGCGTCACTGGGGGCGGGTGATCATCCCCAGGTCGGGGTTTCGTGGGTTGATGCACAGCGTTTTGGGGAGTGGCTTTCCGGCAAGAGCGGGCATCGTTTTCGTCTGCCCACGGAGGCCGAATGGGAGTATGCCTGCCGGGGTGGCGTGGCGGAGGAAATCGGGGCCAGCGGCGAGGTGTCCGGGGAGTTTGCCTGGTATTCGGCCAACAGCGGGGGCACGACGCACGCGGTGGGCAAGAAGCATCCGAACGGGTATGGGGTATACGACATGAGCGGCAATGCGTGGGAGTGGGTTGCCGACCACTTCGACGCCCGCGCGTACGAGTCGCATACCGAGCAGGCCCCCCTGTTCGTCAAGGACGATTTGTTTCATGTTTCACGGGGCGGCTCCTGGTCGAGCAGCGCGATTCATCTGCACTGCGCCTTTCGCGGGGTGGGCGAGGAGCGGGACCGGGATGACAATCTGGGGTTTCGTCTGATACGCGAGGAGCGTGCCCCCTGACCCGTCCTCATGGTTCCACGATCACCTGGCCGCGCATGCGGTTTTCGTGGGGGCCGCAGTGGTAGGGATAGACGCCTGGGGTGGTGAAGGTATGCTGCCATGCCTCTCCAGGGAAGAAGTCGTTGGAGAGGAACTGGCCCGGTTCATCGCTGACGATCGAGTGATAGGTGGCTCCCGCCTCCTGGTTTTGCCAGCGGACGGTGGTGCCGGCCTTGATCGTGAGTGTCGCGGGGTGGAAGGTCATTTTGCGGATCGCCACTTCCGCCGGCGCCGGGGGGGCATCGGCCATGGCCTGGTTGGAGAGGGCCAGCCAGAGCAGGCCGGAGAGAAGGCAACGGTTGGCCAGGGAGGATGGGGACATGGTCGATTCTCCTGTTCCACGGTTATTGAGCGCGATGGCATGAAAGTGATATCATGCCATGGGCGATTGGACCTTGGCAACCCTTTTGGCGGGGTTTGGCGTTGTTTACGCCTTGCAAATATCGGCCATTTCGTTCTACAAACGACTGAGTCGAATCCATGGCCCGAAAAAATGGTGGAGTGAGATTTCGGATGAAGCGAACCGTCCAGATTCCTCTGTTGTTTGGCTTGGCGTTGCTCATGCGGGCGGGCATGGGCGAGGCGTGGGCCGATGTCAGCGCGGAGCAGGGAGAGCAATTGATCTATTTGTTGCGGCAGGATTGCGGATCCTGTCATGGCATGACGTTGCGCGGCGGGTTGGGTCCGCCCTTGACCCGCGAGGCATTGGCGGGCAAGCGGACGGATCTGCTGGAGGACATCATTTATTATGGCAAGCCGGAGTTGGCGATGCCCGGATGGCAGGGTCTGTTGAGCCGGGAGGAGATCCACTGGCTGGTCGAGCGGCTCATGAAAGGAGAGGTCCCATGAAACGGGAAATGGCGGTTGCCGCGCTGCTGGTGTTGTCTGGATGTGGCTCGGTACGGGGCGTTGGCGACATGGGGGTGGTGATCGAGCGGGCGACCGGGAGTGTCGAGGTGGTGGAGAGCACCGGAGGCACGGTATTGGCGCGCGTGGAGGGGCTTGGCGACATGTCGCACGCCTCGCTGGTCTATTCGCGGGATGCCCGGTATGCCTTCGTTTTTGGTCGCGATGGTGGGTTGACCAAGGTGGATCTGTTGAGCGGGCAGATCGTCAATCGGATCATCCAGGCCGGCAACAGCATCGGGGGATCAATTTCGCAGGATGGCCGGCTGGTGGCGGTGGCCAATTACGAGCCGGGCGGGGTGAAGATTTTCGATGCGCAGACCCTGGAGTTGGTGGCGGACATTCCGGCGTTGAGCGCGAGTGGCAAGCCGTCGAAGGTGGTGGGTTTGGCGGATGTGCCGGGGCAGAAATTCGTTTTCAGCCTGTTCGATGCGGATGAGATCTGGTTGGCGGACGTGCAGGATCCCGCCAAGCCGGTGATACGGAAATTCACGGATGTGGGGAGCAAGCCGTATGATGCGTTGGTTTCGCAAAACGGGCGCTATTACATTGCCGGGCTGTTCGGGGAGGATGGTTTTGCGTTGGTGGATTTGTGGAAGCCGGACGCGGGGGTCAAGCGGATCTTGCCGGATTACGGGCGCGGGGAGAAGCGGCAATCGGTGTTCAAGATGCCGCATTTGCGGGGTTGGGCCTTGACGGACGAATATGCCTTTTTGCCGGCCATGGGGCGGCATGAGGTATTGGTGGTGAACCGGTCGGACTGGAAGGAGGTAAAACGTATACCGGTTCATTCGCAACCGGTATTCGCCATGGCGCAGCCGGACGGGCGGCAGGTATGGGTGAATTTCGCGCATCCGGAAAGCGGCAAGGTGCAGGTGATCGACACCATGACCATGAAGGTGGTGAAGACGTTGTCGCCGGGGCCTGGGGTGATGCACATGGAGTTCACGCCGCGCGGGGAGCAGGCGTGGTTGTCGGTGCGGGATCTGGATCGGGTGGAGGTTTATTCCACGCGGAGTTTGGAGCGGGTGGGGAGTTTGTCGGCGCGCAAGCCGAGTGGGATTTTTTTCACGTCGCGGGCGCATCGGATCGGGTTGTGAGGGTTTGTGATGCATGACGGGGTGCCGTTGCCGGAGTGGGGCGAGGTTGGGGTGGATGGGTTGGATCGTCGTTTGTTGAACGAGTTTCAGAGGGATTTTCCCTTGGAGGCAGAGCCGTATCGGGTATTGGCCGAGCGGTTGGGGGTGGACGAGGGGGAGGTATTGGCCCGTTTGGAGCGATTGATCGGGGTGGGAAAGGTCAGTCGTGTTGGGGTGGTATTGCACCCGCGCCGGGCGGGGGTGAGTACGTTGGCGGCGATGCGGGTGCCGGGGGAGCGGTTGGAGGAGGTGGCTGAAATCGTAAACCGGTTTCAGGAAGTGAATCACAATTACGAGCGGGAACATGCATTTAATTTATGGTTTGTCATCACAGCGCGGGACGGGGGGCGGATGCGGGAGGTGGTGAGTGGCATCGAGGGGATGAGTGGATTCCCGGTTTATTTGATGCCGATGGAAGAGTCATTTCACATTGATCTTGGATTTTCATTAAAATATTAGGGGTCCAGGGGGATTATCCCCCTGGTGGGATCCAAGGGCGAAGCCCTTGGGACTTTGCCTTTGACTTTGCCTTTTGGCGCGCTCTTTTCAAAAAGCTTTTTTCGCGCGTCTTTTGGAAACGAAAAAAAGGGCTCTTCAGACGGAAGCGTACCTGAGGGGGTGACAAGGCGTGGACATGTGTCTCCTAATGGGGGTACCACCCTCAACCAAAAAGGAGACCAACCATGTCCACGAGCTTAT
>PDZX01000134.1 GCA_002753185.1 Magnetococcales bacterium WMHbin3 | reverse complement strand
GATTTCCACCCAGACAGGGGCAATTTCTTCATTTTCAGACACCACCACGCCAACGAAAGAGATATGGATCATGATTGCCACCCAACCCCAGACCTTGGTCTTGCAGGATGATTTGGATGAAGAGCGTCAGCAACGCTACCTCCAAAGTCGCTATCTGGCCGTTGACACCGAAACCCAGGGGTTGCATTTGCAGCGTGATCGGTTGTGTCTGGTCCAGATGTGCAACGAAGAGGGATTGGTCACCCTGGTGCAAATCCGGCGCGATCAGGCTCCGCGCCTGAAAACGGTTCTGGAGGCCTCCGGGGTGGAAAAAATTTTCCACTTTGCCCGTTTTGATGTGGCCATGTTACGCCATCGGTTGGGTATTCAGGTGCAGCCGGTTTTTTGCACCAAGATCGCCTCACGCCTGATTCGCACCTACACCAGCTCACATGGACTCAAGGATCTGGTTGCGGAGTTCATGGATATCCGTCTGGACAAACAGCAACAATCCTCGGATTGGGCGGCGACAACCCTGACGCCGCAGCAACAGGCTTATGCGGCTGCCGATGTCGTTCACCTCGTTGCGATCAGGGAAAAACTGGTCACCATGCTGCAGCGCGAAAAGCGCCTGGAACTTGCCCAGGCCTGCATGGCCTTCCTCCCCACCCGTGCCTTGTTGGATCTGGGGGGGTGGGAAGAGGAGGATATCTTTTCCCACTCTTGAGCGTTTTCATCATGCAGCGTTTTGGGTAACCATTCACCACCCGGCAACGCATCGGGATCCAGGGGGCTGGCTCTCTGGCAGATTCAGCACCCACCCTTGTCCTGCGGCCACGCTGCCGGAGCAAGCACCTTGGAACTGAACGGAACCACGGCTCTGATTACAGGAGGAGGGCGACGACTGGGGGCTGCGTGCGCCCTGGCTCTGGCCAAGGCTGGCGTGACCACCATGATTCATTATGGCCAGACGGAAGGGGGGGCTCTGGAGGTTTGTGAACAGATTCGTCTTGCCGGTGGCCGGGCCCATCTTCTCGCCGCTGACCTGGCTGACCCCGGGCAGGCCCAGGCGCTGTTGCCACGCACAGTGGATGTCATGGGACGGGTGGATATTTTAGTCAACAGTGCCGCCATTTTTCTGCCTGGCAAGGTCTGTGACACGGAACTCCCCGCGTGGCAACGGCATCTGGCCATCAACCTGACCGCGCCGTTTTTGTTGTTGCAGGCTTTTGCCCGGCAGCCGCACCTGAACCATTCGGGTGATGCGACTGTTCGCGGCAAGGTGATCAACATTCTGGACCAGCGTATCAAGCATCCACGTCCGGGCCATTTGGCCTATACCATGGCCAAAAGCGCCCTGTGGAGTGTGACCCAGATGGCCGCCATGGAGTTGGCGCCTGTGATCCAGGTCAATGCCCTGGCTCCTGGTCCCATTCTGCCCGCCCCGGATGCTACCCCGGAGCAATTTCTGCGCATCGCCGCAGCCACCCCCATGCACCGCCCGGGAACCCTGGAAGAGATCACGGCAACGCTTCTGTTCTTGTTGCGACATGACTACATCACAGGCGATATGGTGTGCGTGGATGGCGGTGAGCATTTGCTGTAGACCGTCGTAGCCACTCGGTATCCCTTCAGAAAGGCGTGGACATGAGTCACTGTTCGGCACCCTCTCATAACGACACAATCACCATCCAGGGTCTGCATTTGCGCTGCACCATCGGCATCGAGGCGTGGGAGCGTAAGACGCGCCAGGATATTTTATTGCATATCACCCTTTCGACCGATCTTTCCCGGGCCGGACGCAGCGATCAGATTGCCGATACGGTCAATTACAAGACCCTCACCAAACGCATCATCGCCCTGGTGGAAGGTTCCTCTTTTAACCTGGTCGAGGCTTTGGCTGAAACCCTGGCCGATCTCTGTCTGGAAGAGCCTTTGGTGGAACTGGTGCGCATCGAGTTGGAAAAACCCGGTGCGTTGCGTTTTGCCCGCACGGTCGGCGTCTGTATCGAACGAAAAAAAAGGTGAGCGAAAAATAACTTGCATGGTGCTAGTTTTTCGTGATAAGGGTGTGCCAAAAAGAGTGGGGGGGGGGGAAGTTTTTTCGTCACCCCAGGGTCACGACGTAGCACTGGCGTAGCATGGAGGGATGGTCATGGTAGTTCGTTCCGCTTCTTCGGCGTGGTTAAGGACATTACACGGGTGTTCAATTGTGCTCGTTGCTGCCTTTTTTGGCGCCTGCGGGGGCGGAGGCGGGGGGGGTGGTACGACCACGACCACTGGCGCAACCGGCAGCACAGTTTTGGTGCAGACGGGTACCTTCGTTGACGACCCCGTGGACGGCGTGACTTACACCACCGCCACGCAGAGCGGCGTGACCGGCAATGGGGGCCAATTCAAGTATGCGCCGGGCGAACTGGTGACCTTCTCCGTGGGTGGCATCCAGCTAGGGCAGCCCGCAACCGCCAAAACCACCGTCACCCCGGTCGACCTTGTGCCCGGCGCAACCAGCGCCACGAACGCTACGGTCAAAAACATCGCCTCGTTTCTCCAGTCACTCAACAGCGCTCCCGGCAGCGGCAAAATCGTCATTCCAACCGGTGTGCATACCAAGCTTGTGGCGCTCAAGGATGACAGCACGGTCAAGACGCTCAATTTCAGCAGCTCCAGCGGTTTCAGCACCATTCTGACCAACGTGATGGCAAAGGTGACATCAACGGACGATTACAAGAGCGGTCTGCCCACCCAGGTAGCGCCTGACGTTGCTGCGGCGAACCTGGAAATAAACATCGCCAAAGCGGCCAGCGCAACAACCGGCGCCTGTGCCTCCTTCGCCGGGACATGGCGCGGGGGAGAGCAGGAGACCATCACCGAAGGCATGTGCTCCGCCGATTCCTACACGGACACCGTTATCGTCAAGAGCGATTGCTCCTTCACCGCTTTGCCGACAAACAACAGGACCGGCGAGGTAAGTAAGGGCGAGGGGATGTTTACCGATACCGGTAATGGCAACTTCAGCTTCAAAGAGAAAATTGTTGCGGGGAGCGGTGCTGGTTCCTTCGAAATGAGCGGCAGCGGGAAGGTGAGTGGCTCCACGTTGAGCTTCAACGGAAGCTGGACCAACTCCGGCTGTTCCGGTACCACCCAGGGGAACCTCACGCTCTCGACAGCCAGCAGCGGCACGAGCAGCCCCTCCAGCAGCGGCACGAGCAGCGGCACGAACAGCCCCTCCAGCAGCGGCACGAGCAGCGGCACGAACAGCCCCTCCAGCAACACAAGCAGCGCCAAGCCCACAAAGCTCGCTGATTTGGCGGGAACATGGAAGGTGCAGGGCCAATCCGCGACCTTCACCGTGAGCAGCTCGGGTGATACTTCGGCCTTCGACTATGTGTCGAAAGTCTCAGGGTGGTGTTTCTTGGGGGAACCGTTCTCCGCAACCATACCCGCGACCCCGGGCGCTGTTGATTCGTCGAATTTCGGCATGAAGCTGTTCTACAGCAAAGGGGAGAACTCCTACGGTAATAATTATTGGGAGGTGACCATCAGCGGCACCTTTACAACCAGCAGTACGTTCCAGGGTACCTATGAAGCCGTCAATGCCGCCGTCGGCTTCTGTCGGGATAGCGGCAATGGAGCCTTTGTGGCCACGAAGCAGTAGTCGTTTTTATCCTGGACTTTAGAGTTTCAGAAAATCAGCAAGGGCATAAAAAGTCACTGGCACGGAGTGTAAATTGTTGAAGACTCTATAAAGAGGTGAGGTTCAGGTATCTTTGATGCGGTACTCTGGAGGCAGGTTCCGCCCTGCCAACCGGAGTACCGCCATGGACATCAAGGGATGTAGCTCCATCCCCATCGCCCTGTTTGATTGGATCACATTTCTTGCACAATCGCTACCCATCAGATCTGTTCCAACCTTCATTGAGTTGCTGGTCGGAGCCATGCTCACCCAGTCTGGCTTTGTTGTCCAGGTTGGTTTGGTTATCGACCTGGAACGGCACTGGACTACCTACTTCAAGTGGCTCCAACACGGCAGATGGTCCTGGTTGGCTTTGGCTAGACAGGTAGCAAGACTGGTAACAAAATGGTTTCCTTATGAAACATGCTCCGTAACTATTCAGCGCCCCCTGTGGGCCATTTTCACGGCGGGAGGGGCAACGGGTCAGGAGGCCGTCATAAAATCCGGCCATTTTCTCTGGAACAGGTCTTTGAGCGCCTGGGTTGCACAGACGCTGTTTTTGCGGCAGGTGGAGATGAAACTGCGGATGCGGCAAAAGATGGCGGCTCCCTCCTGGGAGCGGAAGCAGCCGGAGATTTTCTGATGGACCTTGGTCATCCGGAGGTCGTTCTCGGCTTGGTTGTTCGAGAACGGCACCTGGGGGTTGTCCAGGAACAGCAGGACGCCGTGCTCATGCTCCCGCAGTCGTTCCAGGAGGTTTCTGGACTTGCTGCGTTTGAGCCTGCCCCTTTTGCCGTTGCGGTTGTTTTCGTCGGGTGGCGGGCATTCGGTTTCGGCCTCCGCCAGGATTTTGCGGTAGCGTTCCCGGAACCCTTGGGCGATTTGTGGATCCGGGCAACCTGTGGAGAGATTTTTGGCATGGCTGGCCTCCTTGAGCAGGTCTTGCAGGGCTTTGGCCCAGGACTGTTTCTCCTGCTCGGCGGCCCACTCCAGTTCTCGCAGGTGATGAGCGTTGCATAGGGCATGGGTGCCTCCGTACTTGAAGTAGGGCGACCAATGGTCGTGACACAGGATCCCATGGAACAGGGGGAGCACCCCCATGGCATCGATGGCTTCTCCACCCCGCTTGGCATGGGGGTGGAACAGAGTGAGGCGGTCATTGGACAGGCAGTGCAGCCAGTGCCCCTTACCTGCGATGTTGATGCCGGTCTCGTCGGTGTTGAGCAACGGGGAGGCAAGCAGCTGCTTTTTGACCCATTGCTCGAATGGCTCCAGGCGGTTGAAGGCGTCCTGGTTGAAGTTGAAGACGGAGGAGGCGCTCAAGAGGATGTGAAACAGGTCGCCGAACTGTTCCTCGACCCGGTTGTAGGGCAGCAACTGGTACTGGGACATGTAGACGGCGCCGGCCTTGACGCTGTTGCCGTATTGAACGGTGGCAGCGACCTCCTGTGGAAATGGGGCGACCCACCGCTTGCCTTGTTGATCGACCAGGATTTGCGCCTGGTATTCGGTGACGCGCACCGAGATATCCACATCGAAGACCTGGCGGGATTCGAAGCCGTTTTCCCGATAGACGCCCTTCGGCAAGGTAGCCGGGTCTACCTTCAGGACGATAATTTCGTCCGGGTCAGTGACAGGTTCGAGGTTTGATCCGCGATGCCCCTTTTGACCACCGGGCTTTTTGCCATTGCCGTTGCGAGTGGGTTTCTCCCGATTCGGGTCATCTGACGGCGGCTTGCTGCTGTTGCGGCTGTTGAGTCCAACCCGGTTGAGCAGGATGGTGACAACCACCAGCAGCATCTCCAGGGTGGCCCGGAGCGTCGGGGAAATGGTCGTCTCCTCCTGGAGCAAGCGGCGCACTTGATCGACAGTGGAGCGGATTTCGTCTGCGTTGAGCCTCAACGGGAATCTCCTCGAATCAG
>PDZX01000133.1 GCA_002753185.1 Magnetococcales bacterium WMHbin3 | reverse complement strand
TGAATTGTTGTATTTTGGCTGATTATTCTGACTCAATTTGTCTTAATTTTGCACCCAAGAGCGTGTTTGAGGATGGGTGATGTCAAAAAAATCGGCTTTTTCTGCCAGGCACTATATATTTACTTACCATTCATTGGGTAAATTTAATACGAAACAAACGCGCTGTCAATATGAATTTTTGACACAATCCCGCCATGGCAAACGCCCGTCCAACTCCCGCATGGCCTCATGAAAGGCCGCGCCGCTGAAGCGTTGCCTCCCCTCCAGCCAGTGCCGCTCGAAATGGCCGGCGCCGAAGGTGTTGGCACCATGCACGATATAGAGATAAAGGCGGGGCATATCCAGCAACACCACCCGCCGGGTTTGCCAGAGCCTCTCGACCACCGGCGTGTCCTCCCCCTTGCGCAGTTCGGGATAGGGCGGCAGGAACGCCTTTTCGCACAGCATCGACCCCTCCCATAACCGCTGACAGGAGATGGCCAGACGCTCCTCCCTTGGCCACCAGATCATCCAGGAGTGCAACAGACAGGCGCTGGCATAGGATCGGATCAAGGCGTCGCATTGCCGTTCGAGACGCAGGGGATCATAAAGGTCGTCGTCGTCCCACTGGCAGACATGGCTGCCCGCCGCCTCCCGAACCGCCAGGTTGCGCAATGCGCCCAGCGGGGCGTTTTCGTCCGGCAACTCCATCAATCGGATGGCGGGATGGTTCAACCCCGCCAGATGCTCCCGCAAGGCGGAATCCGGGCCGTCATGCACGATCACCAACTCCCGCTGCGGATAGGTCTGCCGCAAAAAACACTCCACGGCCAGACGCGCCTGAGCGAAACGTCCCCTGGTGACCATCAGGCAGGAGATCAGAGGAGGACCGGAACGCAGGAGTTCCTGCTGGCGCAGGATGTCATCGGTGGTGGGCAGGATCGGATTGAATCGATAGGGCGTCACGGCACGCTCCCCTTTTGCAGCGCCTCGCGCCAGGCATGGCCGATCCGCTCCGGGGAGAACCGTTCGGCCAGACGCTCGCCAAGCGCCCTGGCCCTGGCACGGGCAGAGGCCGGGTCCCGGAAGACGGAACGCATGCACTCCGCCGCGTGTCCGAGGTCCGCCTCGGCCCATTGATCCCCCGGCAGAAAATAGTGATGCCAGGCCGGCTCCTCGGCAGGGACCATGACAAACGCCACCAGCCAGGCGAGATCGGCGTCCAGAAAATCCAGTTGGCCGCCATGACCGGTCATGATCACCGGCTTGCCGCGCATGGCGGCATCGAAGGCCCCCAGGCCCCACCCCTCGGCGCGGGCCAGGGAGACGTAACAATCCCCGCGTTCGTGCAGGGCCAGCATCTCGTCCTCGGACAGCCCCTCATCGTCGATGACCAGAATGGGCGGGGTGACGGGGTGTTCCCTGCGCCAGCGCTCCAGGGTGTCGGCCAGGGGCGGAAAATCGAGGCGATCCGACCCTGGCACGACGGGTTGCAGACGCATGTTGTCCCGCGCGCCGGTCTTGACCACCAGGGCGACCGGGTCATCGGGGGCGAAGGCCCTGGCAAAGGCCTCCATCACCAAAAAAGGGGCCTTGCGCGCAATCCAGGTGCCGATGGTGTAAAAGACGAAACGCCCTGTCAGCGCCTCCTCGTCGATCGGCGGCCGCGTCGGGGCCGCCCGCTGGCCGGAAGCGAATTGCGGCAGGTGGGGAACGACATGGATCGGCACCATCACCCCGGCCTCCCGGAAGCGGGTCCGGTTCCACACGCACGGCACCAGCACGGCGTCGAGATGGTTGAGGATGGCGGGCCAGTGGCTGGGGAGCCGATCCATCTCCCAGACGGTATAGCCAAGGATGCGACGACCGGGACGCCGCTCGCGGGCGATCCACTCCGGGAAGTCATCCGGCATGAGATGCACGATCACCGTGTCGTAGGGGATGGCGCTCCGCCAGATGTCGGCGAGCCGCGGCTCCGGGCACTCCGTGAACGGCCTGGTGATCTCTCCCTTGCCCAACGGAACCACCGGGGTCCAGGTGACCGGGACGCCGCTTTGCCGCAACAGGAGCAGATATTGTTGCGCGGCCACGGCATAACCGGTGCGACCCCCCATGGAGACGTACTTCACGCCGTTCGCCACGGCGGGGAGCACCAGCATCGACATGTACCGATAAGCCTCCTCCAGGTTGGCCACGAACCGCTCGGTCCTGAACAAGGGGGCCGTTTCTTTCAGACGCATCAACCGCTCTCGGATGGCCCGCAGCCGCTCCGGATCCAGGGCGAGTCGCAACGCCAGGGCCTCGTAGGCCGCCGGATCATGGGTCACCAGTTCGGGGAGGCCGGCGGCATGCAGCAGGCTGCCCGCCACCCGCCCGGCGAAGGTCTCCCCGACACAGGTGACCACCGGCACTCCGGCCCACAGGGAGTCGTTGGCCCCGGTATGGGCATTGACCGGCAGGTTGTCGAGAAACAGATCCGCCAGCCGGTGGCGGGCCAGGTGGGAGGGGTTGTCGATCCTGGGGGCGAAGACCAGCCGTTCCGGGCCGACACCCCGCCGGGCGGCCTCGTGGAGCAGGTTTTCCCTGACCAACTCCGTCTCTTCCAGCAGCCACAGGACGCTGCCGGGAACCCGTTGCAGCAGACGCATCCAGATGTCGAAAAAGGCGGGAGTCAGTTTGTAGGGGTTGTTGAAACAACAGAAGATAAATCCTTGCGCGGGCAGGCCGGCCTGGGCGCGGGTCATGGGCGCACCAACGCGGCGGCGGTTGTCGGCGGGCTGATAGCAGTCGGGCAGATGGACCACCTGTTCCTGATAATCCTCCCGATGCTCCGGGGGAATGATGAAACGGTCGGCGATGAGGTAGTCGTAAAAGCTCGCGCCGAGGGTGCCGGGGAACCCCAGGTAGTTCACCTGGATGGGCGCGGGCCGCAGGGCGAGGATCCAGGTGCGGCTGTTCTGAATATAACCTAGCAGATCGACCAGAATGTGCACGCCGTCGTCGTGGATGCGTTGCGCCGCCTCCTGGTCGGTCAGGGAGCGCAATTCCACCACCCGCTCGCAAGCAGCCAACAGCCTGCTCCAAAAGGGTTCCGGGGGCCGGGGACCGATGGCGTAGGCAATGATGGCGAAGCGGGAGCGATCGTGCCGTTCGAGGGCCTCGAAGAACAGGGTTCCCAGGGGATTGTCGCCGATATCGGACAGATAGCCGATCCGCAGCCGGCCATCGGCCAGGCGCATGGCGGGCTGGTGGTCGAAGGTGGCGGAGACCATTTCGAAGCGTTGCGCATAGCGGCGGGCATTTTCCAGTTGTTGCGCGCGGGTGGAAGGGAGGGCCATCATGAGGAACGGCTGGACCGCGCAGTCGAGGTCATGACTCGCCCGGTCCAGCAGCAGGGCCTCTTCCCCCGCCAGGCCGGACCAGGAGCAGACCAGGCGGCGTTGATGGAGCAGATACGACCAGGATTCGACATGACCGGGCCGGATGCGCAAGGCATCCCGGAATGTGGCCACGGCCTCGTCGGGGCGGTTCAGGGATTGCAAGAGTCTGCCCAGGTGGAAGCACGCATCGACATGATCCGGCGCGATGAGGAACGTCATCCGGTAGAAGGCCTCGGCCCGGATGGGATCACCACGCAGATCGTGCACCCTGGCCAGCTCGTACATGGCCTTGCCGTGGTTGGGGGCCAGCGCGAGGATCCGGGTCAGCAGGTCGGCGGCCTCGTCGAGACGGGGCCGAAACAGCAGCAGACGCGCCAGGGGCAGCAGGGCATCGGGATCCTCCGGGGCCAGATGCGCCGCGGTCCGGAAATGGCCTTCCGCCTCGTCCGGACGCTTCAATCGAAGCAGGGCATGGCCGAGCTCGCACAGCGCGGCGGGTGAGTCCGGACAAAGACGCACGGCCTGCCGAAAGGCCGCCTCGGCCTCGACCAGGTGCTCCATTTCCGTCAGCAGCCGGCCCAGATTGGCGAAAGCCTCCGGGTAATCCGGCTTCAGATGCGTGGCGGTCAGGAAGGCGATGCGCGCCTCGCGCCCGCGTCCTTGCTGGCGCAGGGAGACCCCCAGATTGTTGTGGGTCTCGGCGTCGTGAGGGTCGATCCGCAAGGATTGGCGACAGCACGCTTCCGCCTCGACCTCGCGTTCGAGCCAGAGCAGCAGGATACCCAGATTCTTGTGGGCCAGGGCATGATCGGGCTGGACGCGAATCGCCTCCCGGTAGGCGGCCTCGGCTTCGCCCAGGCGCTGTCCGGCCTGATAAAAATGGCCCAGATTGTTGAGCGTCCTGGCGGAATCCGGTTGCAGGCGCAGGGCATCTTGCCAGCATGCCTCGGCGCGCGCGGCATCACCGAGCGTCATGTGGCAAACCGCCGCTAGATTGAGCAGGTCGATGTTTTCCGGGTCTGCGGTCAGGGCCAGGGTGACTTCGTTCAGGGCTTCCTGTGTCCGTCCCTGCCAGAAATAATGATGCATGCGCTCGAAAGCGGGGTCATTGGCGTCAATCCGGTTTGGTTGCATGGGATGCGGCCAGCTCCTCCGAAACAGAGTTCCACAAATCATAACTTTGTTCGTCGTCATTGGACGACAGGTGATGTGCCAGCTGTCAAAGGGGCTTCAGAAGGCACCACTCACGTGCGGATGAGGAAAGCAGCTTGATCATGGGGTGACCGACAGGGTTGGTCGGTCAATTTCACACCATGATGGGATCTTGCGAATCGTCGAAGCCCAGTGCCGCTTTGGTGCGCGGTGCGGGTATCACCTGGCCGGGGCAGGCAATCCCTGACCGGGAAGTGGTGCCGGTTGGGCCGGGGCAGGCATGCGCATCTCCTGACTGGCGGAAACATACTGCACGGGGAGGGGCCATGCCCGCATGAGTCCGAAAAGCAGACCGATCCCGCCAAGGATCATGGCACCCATCTTGATCACCATGCGGAGTTCCAGTTCCTTAAGCCGGGTTTCGGTCTTGGCGTCCAACTCATTGATATCTAGCTTCAATTCCGCCTTGGTGGTTTCAATGTCCCGTTGGAGATCCGCCTTGACGATTTCGATCTTGGCGTCCAATTCCTTGATATCACGCTGCAATGCCGCCTTGGCGACTTCAATCTTGACGTCCAACTCCTTGATATCACGCTTCAATTCCGCCCTGGTGGTTTCGATCTTGGCGTCCACATTGGCGATGTCCCGCTTGATTTCCAGCACCTTGGTATCCAGGTTGGCCACATCCGCTTTGGTGGAGAGCTGGTAACCCAGAATTTCCGTGAGCATGCGCACTTGGGTTTCGGCCTGTTCTTCCGTGAAGCCGGTGGCCATCATCTGTTTCACGAAATGATGGGTGTCGAAGGCAATGGCTGGCGATAGGCTCATGTGGGCTTCCTCCTGGCAGGCGATACGCAGTTGCAGAATACTTTATCCGATTCGTGCCGATCCCGTCCATAGAGATCATGATTCCGGCCAGTAGGCGGGCGACTGTCCCAAGTTCGTGCGGATGCCCGCCGTTACACCATGGGCGACCGTTGCCGACCTGGTCGAGGAGTGTATTGCTTCTCTTCGACATGGAGATTTGATAAGATTGCGTTAGCTCCAACTGAACTGACATGGAGAACGCGATGG
>PDZX01000132.1 GCA_002753185.1 Magnetococcales bacterium WMHbin3 | reverse complement strand
GTTTTGGCCCCTTGCCAGACCGCGATCTCCCAAGAGATGATCTTGACGGTGAGGTCGGGCGAGAAGGCCACCTTGACGGGAGAATCGCCCACCAGGCCGGTATCCTCCACCACGACATCCAGGACGCCCGACTGGTCGCGTGTACCAAAGTTGATCTGGAGATCCGCAGCAACTTGGCTCATTATTCACTCTCCCCTGATATCCCGATGATCACCTTGTTGCCCGACAGCGAGGGGGTGTTGGGCGGAATGATGCGTTTTTCCCAGACGGGGAAGGCTGCCGGGTGGGTCTTGAAGCGCAGCACATCCCCGTTGGCCCATGTCCCGGAGAACAACGCCGAGGCAAGCGTGAAATAGGGCGCGGACCAGGCCGGATTGTTGGGCGCGAAGTCGGCATGAATGGTCCCGCCACCGACCGATCCGGCGGTATCTCCGACGCAGGTGAAGGTGGTGGCATTGCTGAAGGTGAGCGTCCAGGTCTGCTCGCACCCGCCGATGGAACTCACCATTCGCTGATCGGTCAGCAGAGTTGGAATGGCTCCGGAGCCGTTCCAGCCACCATATTTTCCGGCTGGTGACAGAATCTGCCAGTCGCTCGTGGTACCGAAAATATCCCCGGCCTCGATCACCGAGGAGATGCGAGTGTTGGATGCGGAGTAGACGTTTTCAATCACCGCGTCGGGGCGTAGAATGACCGTGGCGGTGGAGCCGCTCCAGACCACGGGGGTGCTGGAGATGCGCAAGAACTCCTCGGTGCCGGTCAGGTCGTCCGGAGAGGTCTTGTTCGAGATGCGGATCAGGCCGTTTGAGCGAAAGATCGCGTCCGCGCCGTTTTCGGTGTTCAACACCAGGGTCGCCCCACCCGCGCCCCGCTGATCCGGGAGGTCGGCGTCCAGGGTTGCGCAGCCGTAATGATCATGCACCACACCGGAGACATCCGCCTGCGTGTCGGTCTGCGTCCCGGCAAAGATCACCACCCGGTCGGCGCCAGGAGTCGGGGTGTCCACGAAGATCCGCGCATCGACCATTTTCAGGTTGTCGGCATTGGCGATCTTGATGAAGACTTTTCGATATTTCGTGGAGCCGTTCTTGCGCTCGCTGGCCGGGACATCGGGCCAGACGTTGTTCTTGACGCTGCTGGCCGCCTCCACATCGGACATGCGGCCCCCGTTGCCGTCGGAGTCGCTGACGATCTGGGGCGTCATGTACTGGATATCGCTGTCGGAAATGGTCATCTCAGATCTCCATGAGTTTGATCGAGCCGTTGAAAAACGAACAGTGAGGCCGGATGGGAGTGAACGATATGGCCGGTTGCTCCTGGTGGCGGAACATCACCTGGAGCACCTCGTCCTCCCAAACCAGATCGAAGACGCCGCCCGGCTGGCTTGCCAGGGCATGAATCGCCACCACCTGGGCCAAGGTGAGCCAGGTGACATCGTCTTCCGCCGCAAGGTCAATGGGGCGGCCACCGGTCAAAGGCGAGTTCCAGACGACATGGCCGCCACCCAGGGTGCGAGTCGTCTCCTGAGCCACGGGGGACCAGTCGTAGCGGTTTTTCCATTGGAGGGAGTCGGGCAGCAGGATGGAGTCGAGTTGTTTCATCCCAGCCCCCGTTGCACTTCTTGCAGCATGTTCACCAGCCCGCGCAGTTCCTGGCGGGGTGCGGTGATGGAGCCGCGCGGCTGGCCATTCATGGTCAAATCGAGCCTCATCACGCCCTCCACCTGGGGGGTGACCGATCCTCCACCGGCAAGGGCCATGGGTGGAATCGTCGGGATCACCAGATTGCGCACCACGCCGCCCATCTCGAAACGCGGGATGGAGGGCATCTTGAAGACCAAACCGCCATGTCTGAACTGCGGCATGCGCATCTGGTTCATGGCGTGGAGCCGCTCCAGCCCGTATTTGCGCACGGCAAACCGGTTGAGCACGAACTCGCCTGCCTCCAGCAAGGCCGGAATCTGGTCACCACCTCCCCAACCGGGCAACAACCCGCCACGGGCAAAGCCGGGACTCTGATCGGGCGCGGCGCTTCTTCGCTCGACGTAGTTGACGGTCACGGTTTTTTGTTCCGGGATGCCGGCGATGCGGGCGATCAGGGTGTCGATCGAGAGCAGCGCGGCATCGACCTCGGCGGAAAAGGCGATTTTCGGCACATCCGGGACGGTCGCCTTGAACTCCCGGAATTTGGCCATCAGCCCGTCGATGGCCCCGGTGGCCGAAATCGTGTCGAAGGTGGCCTTGACCTCCGGTTGCCAGCCCGCGAATTCGCTTTTGAACCGCTCGAAGACGCGGGCGACAAGATCGAGATTCCTTTGCACCTTATCGGTCTCACCGGCCAGAACATCCTTGCCCACGGAGTCGAGCGCGCTTGCGCCACCCTGGAGTTCGGCCTTGATGGTCACCACCCGCTCTTTTTTCTCCAGGAGGTCATCGATCTCCTTTCCGGCGTCGCGGATTTTGTCGAGGTTGGCGGTGATGATCAGGGTGTGGTCCTTGGCCAGTGAGGCGTCCACCTCCTTCAAGGTTGCACGCAGTCTGTCCAGCCTGTCGGTGGCCGATTCCGTGGATTTTTGCAGGGCGTCGGCTGCCTGGGCATGGGCGGACTCCTCGCCTTTGAAGGCCTGGTTCTCGATCTTGGCGGCCTCCTGGATCTGCCCGATGGCGCGGGCCAGCGCCTCCTTCGAGCCGATGACCACCTTGTCGCCACGACTCACTGCATCGGAGGTCGATTCCGCCAGGGCGATCATCTTGTCGGCGTGCTTGCGGGCCAGTTCGAAATTCCCGGACTGCAATGCCGCTTCGGCTTGGGACTTCTCGGCGGCGATGCGCTGCTGCCTGGAACGGTAGACCTGCACCGGGTCCATCCCTTTCTCGGTCAGATTGGCCAGCCGGTCGGCGACCGAGGCATTGAAGTCACGCCGTTCCCCGGCCAGCTGGATGGCGGCGTCCCGGTGGCGTTTTTCCTCCTGGATCAAGCGGTCGATGTTCTGGCGGTATGCGGCGGCGGTTTTCTCCAGGACGTTGCGCTGGGATTGCAACCGCTCCTCGTCCACCCTGGTGGCATCGATTCCCAGCCGTTTGGCGTTGTCGAATTTGGTCTGGAACTCCTTCTTCGACAGGACAAAAGCCTGCGTCAGATAACGATTGGCCTCTGCCAGCTTGGCCTCGGTCTCTTCGATGGCCATGGCCTTGGTGGCTTGCAGCAGGGCGCGCTGGGAGACATTGGCCCCCATGACCTGGAGTCTCTCCCGGCGCATGGCGAACTGCTCGTCCAGAGAACGGGTGACGGTTTCAAACGCAGAGAGGGCGGCGTCAGCCAGGGATTTATACGATTTGGTCTCGTCGTCCACCGCTTCTTTCAGTT
This sequence comes from Magnetococcales bacterium WMHbin3, assembly GCA_002753185.1. GTDB lineage: Bacteria > Pseudomonadota > Magnetococcia > Magnetococcales > Magnetaquicoccaceae > Magnetaquiglobus. Next base: position 2,275 of record PDZX01000132.1, on the reverse strand, counting down.
TGCCACGGTGCAAGAGCAAGGCTTCGTGGTATTTTCCCAATTGCAGGTCGGCGGCGCCGATGGCATCCACCAGACCCTTTCTGGCAGCGGCCACCGGGCCGGAGATGGCGATGGAAAACTGCTTCAGGGTGTCACCGAGGCTTCCCATCTTGCCAGTGGCCGAGGCCGCCGCATCGCTCACGCCCCGGAAGAGGGTCAGAATTTGTTCTCTGGTTCCCGGATCGGCATGGATGCCATCCAACGCCTTGCCCAAACCGTCTACGGAGATGCCGGCCTTGCGAGCCTCCTGCATCGTCTTGTTGAGCGCGGCGGCGATCTCGTCGTAGGTGCGGCGCAGTTCGCTGCCGGCGACTTTGTTCTTCTCCAGAGATCCGTTCAGGCGGTCCATCTGCTGCCAGTTTTTCTGCGCAGGGGTTTGCACATCCCCGGTGGCTCCATACCGCTTCGCCATGCTCTCCTGAAAGGCGTTCAACTCCTTGCGCGCGGCCCGCATCGCCTGGATTTGCGTTTCCAACTGCGACGCCAAGTCGAAGGCGTCCCTGGCCTTGAGCTGGTTCAAAAACTGGTTGAGTTTTTCGGCATTGCTCTGCGCAGCATCGCCCACTTTGGCCATGATGCGCCCCTGGGCGTCCAGAGAGAGGTTGGCCTCCGGCAGCAGGGTTGCCAGTTTCTCTTCGGCGTCGGTGTGTTCCTGGGTTCCTTCACGGGTGGTGGCCAGGGTGGCCTTCAGCTCCTCCAGGGTCTTGATCTTTTCACCGGTTGCCTCCCTGGTCTTCTTGATGGCGGCCAGGCTTTCCAAGAGCGGCGGGACACCGGATGCCGTGGCCTGGGAGAAGGCATAGGCCGCGACACTGGCGGCGGTCAGCACGGCTCCGACTGGAGTAAACATCAAACGCCCGGCCACCAGGGCGAGCGCGCCCATTTCGGCGGTCAGGGCTACAACCCCAGCACGCATGACGCTCCACAGCAAACGCAACGCTCCGAAACCGGCCAGGGCGGTCACGACGGTAACGGCTCCCGCAGACAGGGTGGGAAAACGGTCGGCCAGATCGGCCACCCCGTGCGTCATGGAGGCAATGGCCCTGGAAGCCGTGACGATGGCGGGCAGGAAGGCATTCCCCAGATTCACGCCCGCCTCGGAGATGGCATTGCCCGCCAGTTGCATCTGCGCGGCGGTGGTTTTGACACGTTCGTTGAACTCCTTTTGCATCGACCCGGCGAAGTTCGTCTCCTTGGCAACCAGATCCAGGGATTTTTTGTAGGTCTCCAGACCGGCCAGCAGGATGGCGATGTCATCGGCGTATTGCCTGCCGAAGAGGGTCGCCAGGGTTTCGGACTGGGTCTGTTTGTCCAGGGTGCTCAGGGTCTCCAGAAACGTCATCAGGGTTTTCTGCGGGGCCTGGCCAATGCTGGCGGACAACTGCTCGGCGGAATAGCCGATCCGGGCCAGGGCCTGTTTGAAGTCCGCCTCGCGGGTCGGCGCGGTTTGCAGGATCAGCATCAGAGCGTTGATGGCCGTGGCCGCGATCTCCGGGGGACGGCCCAGGGCGAGCATGGCGGTTCCCAAGGCGGCGGTCTCCGTGTTGGCGAGACCAAAGACCCGCGCCATGCCCCCTGTGCGGTTCATGACGTTGAGGATGTCGCGTTCGACGGCGTTGGTGTTATTGCCCAGATGGTTTATGGCATCGCCCAGGCGCTGCGTCTCCGGCACGGTCAATTTGAAAATATTCATCAACCGCCCGACCGCCTCCCCAGCCTCGCCGGGAGAGATGTTGAAAGCGGTGGACATCTTGGCCACCACTTCCGTGAAACCGCGAATATCCTTGGCCGCAATGCCCATCTGCCCGCCGGTCTCGGCGATCTTCGTCAGTCCCTCCAGCGAGGTCGGGATCTCGCGGGACATGGCCTTGATGTCGGCAGTCAGCTCCTTGAACTCGCCAGGAGTGGTAAAATCCACCACCTTCCTCACATTCGACATGGCGGATTCAAAGGCAATCGCCTCCTTGGCCGCCAGACCGATGGCAGCCCCCGCAATGGCCAGTTTTACCAGTTGCTCCCGGACCAGGGAGAGACGTGCGGACCAGCCGTCCGTGCCATCACGCATGGCGAGGATCCCCTCGGTCATGCGCACATGGGCCCTGGCCAGTTCAAGACCGGTCAGATTCCCGGAGGACCGCAGACGCTCATAAGCCGCCTGCAGGCGCAGGATCTCCCGGTCGGTGTTGACGCGGGGTCCCAGATCGAGGACGGTTCTGGCATCCTGCATCCTCTGTCT
>PDZX01000020.1 GCA_002753185.1 Magnetococcales bacterium WMHbin3 | reverse complement strand
CCACCAAGCCAAGAACACCTCCTGGGCACCGATGACCGCGCCCGCGACGTGCTCGCCCGGCTGATCTACGGCTTTCGCCTCTCCATGCTGTTCGCCCTGGCCCTGACCGCCATCGGCGTGGCCGCAGGCATCGTGGCGGGAGCCGTGCAGGGGTATTTCGGCGGCCGTACCGATCTGCTCCTGCAACGCTTCATGGAAATCTGGGGCAGCATGCCGGAACTCTACCTGCTGATCATCTTCGCCAGCATCTTCAATCCGAGCATCCTGCTGCTGCTGATCCTGCTCTCCCTGTTCGGCTGGATGGGGCTGGCCGATTACGTGCGCGCGGAGTTCCTGCGCGCCCGCAACATGATCTACGTCAAGGCGGCACGCGCCATGGGGGCGTCGGATCGCGCCATCATGTTCCGCCATCTGCTGCCCAACGCCATGACCCCGGTGATCACCTTCCTGCCGTTTCGCATCTCCGGCGCGATCCTGGCCCTGACCAGCCTCGACTTTCTCGGCCTGGGAGTGCCCCCCACCACCCCCAGCCTGGGCGAACTGCTGCGCCAGGGCAAGGGCAACATTGATGCCTGGTGGCTCTCCCTGTCCGCCTTCGTCACCCTGGTGCTGATGATGTTGATGCTCAATTTCATCGGCGAGGCGCTGCGCGACGCCATGGATCCCCGCAAGGAATGAACACACCCGCTACCTCCCTGCTCGCGGTGGAGAACCTGCGCATCGCCTTCCACGGCGAAGGCGGCCTGGTGGAGGCGGTGCGCGGCATCTCGTTCACCATTGCCCCTGGCGAAACCCTGGCCCTGGTGGGGGAGTCGGGCAGCGGCAAGACCGTCGCGGCCCTGGCGATCCTCGATCTGCTGCCCCCCTCGGCCCGGGTCGAGGCGGATGGACTGCGCTTCCGGGAACGCCGCATCGCCACCATGCACCCGGAAGAACTGCGCGCCCTGCGGGGGAGCGATGTGGCCATGGTCTTTCAGGAACCCATGACCGCCCTGAATCCGGTCTACCCCATCTTTCGCCAACTGGCCGAGGCGCTCCCCCCGGAGACCGATGCCAGGCGTCTGCGCGCCCAGGCCGCCGAACTGCTGGAGCTGACCGGCATCGACAACCCCAATGCCCGGCTGGACGCCTTTCCCCATCAATTGTCCGGCGGGCAGCGGCAACGGGTGCTCATCGCCATGGCCCTGGCCCGGCGTCCCGCCCTGCTGATCGCCGACGAACCCACCACCGCCCTGGACGTGACCATCCAGGCGCAGATCCTGGAGCTGCTCACCCGGCTGCGCCGCGAACTGGGCATGGCCATGCTGCTGATCACCCATGACCTGCCCATGGTGCGCAAAATGGCGGATCGGGTCTGCGTCATGCGCCATGGCCGGATCGTGGAGGCGGCGGATGCCGCCACCCTGTTCGTTGCCCCTGGCCATCCCTACACCCGCGTCCTGCTCGGTTCCCTGCCCGATCCCGAACCGCCGCCCCGGCCCGCCCAGACTTCCGTGCTGCTGACCACCCGCGAGGTGTGTTGCCACTTTCCCATCAAACGCGGCGTGCTCAAGCGCACCGTGGGGTGGATCAAGGCGGTGGACGGGATCACCCTGACCTTGCGCAAGGGGGAAACCCTGGGAGTGGTGGGGGAGTCGGGCAGCGGCAAGACCACCCTGGGCGAATCCATCCTGCGCCTGAACGAAAGCATTGGCGAGATGCGTTTCGACGGCCTGGACCTGCAAAAGGCGGATCGCGCCGCCATGCGGCTGTTGCGGCGCCGGATCCAGGTGGTGTTTCAGGACCCCTTTTCCTCGCTTTCGCCGCGCATGACCATTGGCGACATTCTGGCCGAGGGACTGGAAATCCACGGCCTGGAGCCGGATCCCGCCCACCGCCGCGCCCGCGTCCTGGCCATTCTGGCCGAGGTGGGACTGGAGGCCGTCAGCCTGGACCGTTATCCCCATCAATTCTCCGGCGGGCAGCGCCAGCGGATCGCCATTGCCCGCGCCATGATCCTGCAACCCGATCTGCTGATCCTGGACGAACCCACCAGCGCCCTGGATCTTTCGGTGCAGGCGCAGATATTGAAATTATTGAAAAAACTCCAGACCGATCACGGCCTGGCCTATCTGTTCATCTCCCACGACCTGCGGGTGATTCGCGCCATGGCCCACGAGGTGATGGTGATGCAAAACGGCTGCATGGTGGAGCACGGTCCCACCCGCGAGCTGTTCGCCGCGCCGCGCCAGCCCTATACCCAGCGCCTGCTGGCCGCGGCCCTGCATCTTTCTACCGGGGGTGGGGAGAGTTCAGGCGGTTCATGAGATTTCATCCCGGATTTTTAGACAAAATGACAGTGCTGGCTGTTTTGTCCATCCTGTGCTATAACCATCTTTAGCATTTTTTGTTATCTCAAGCTCAAGAGGAGGCTTCGTGAATATCTCGCTTACCCCACATCTTGAGGGTTTCGTGAAGGCTAAGGTGGATAGTGGCTTTTATGGTTCTGCAAGTGAGGTCATGCGCGAAGCGCTACGGCTTTTGGAGGAACGCGATAAGATGCGCGAGATCAAGCTGGGGGAGTTACGGCGTGACATTCAAGATGGCCTTGATAGCGGTCCAGCCACTTCCCTTGTCATGGGAGACATAAAAGCGCGTGGCCGCGCCCGACTGGCCGCCCAGAACAAGCAGGGGTAAAATCCGATGCCGCGTGTGCTGAAAAGACCGCAGGCCGAAAGTTTCGGCAGTTGGATGCAACTAGGCAGCGATGACAGCGAGGACATCCGACATGCTATAAACGCGCAATTGACCCCAGGGTTCCCATAATTTAAAACGGAACATTCCAAACCGGATTCGGTTCATTGCGGCGCGATGAAGACGATCTCGTCCGGGTAGACCAGCCCCAGATCGCGTCTGGCCACCGCCTCCACGGCGGTGGGGTCTTTCTCCAATAGCAGGATCTCGTCCTTCAAATCCTGAATGCGGGCCTCCACGTCACCCACCTCGGACTGCATGGTGAGCAACTCCTTTTCGGTCTGCCGCCAACGGACCAGCCCCTGTTCGCCAAACCACAGGAGGTATTGCGCCCAGGCATTGGCCACCAGCAGCGCCAAACCGAGAATGACCCCCTTGGACGTCGCGCTTTTCATGTCGTACACTTCATCGGTTGATTCCCATCCCTCTTGACCCACTCAGGCGCAACGGTCATGTCCATTGAGCACGATCTTTCCGGAGCCTCTTTTCTCCATTTCGCCCTGGAGGCGAAGGTATTGCGTTTTGGTCAGTTCCAGACCAAGGCCGGTCGCCTCAGCCCCTATTTTTTCAATGCCGGCCTTTTCGACCGGGGCGGACTGCTGGACCGTCTCGGCCAGTATTACGCCCATGCCCTGGAGGGGTCGGGGGTCGGGTTCGACATGGTGTTCGGTCCGGCCTACAAGGGCATTCCCCTGGCCTCTGCCCTGGCCATCGCCTTGCACCGGGATCACCGGCGCGACATCCCCTACGCCTACAACCGCAAGGAGGCCAAGGATCACGGCGAGGGGGGCACGATCATCGGCGCGCCGCTGAAGGGCCGGGTCATGGTGGTGGACGATGTCATCAGCGCCGGGACCTCGGTACGCGAGTCGGTGGCGTTGATCCAGGCCGCCGGGGCCACCCTGGCCGGGGTGATCATCGCCCTGGATCGCCAGGAGCGCGGATCGAATGATCGGAGCGCTGTCGAGGAGGTGCGCGCCAGTCATAACGTGCCGGTCATCGCCATCGCCACCTTGGCCGATCTGGAACGGTTCCTGTCCAATGATCCCGCCATGGTGGAGCAACTCGCCGCCATCCGGGCCTATCGGGAGCGCTGGGGGGTGTTCGGTTCCTCCTAGCGGCAGTTGCGCAACGCCTGGATCGCCTTGCCGCTCCCCTTCAAGGGGACGGCGAACTCGAAATTCCGGGTGCCGTTGGAAAAACTGACGCGCATTTCCCCCTTTTTTTGAATGGATCCCAAAAGGTCCTGGGTATCCTCCAGGTATTGCCAACGCCAGAAGCTGTCCTTGGCGTCCGCGTCCGGGATGAAGGGATGGGCGCGCGGCTTGCCATTGTCGAAGGCGATCAGCACCTTGTCGCGGGCCAGACCCACCTTTTCCTTTTCGGTGAAGAGTTCTCCGTAGTAATCATCCGAGGGAAACAGGGCCAGAATCGCCTGGAAATCCCGTTCGTTCTTGGACAGGACGATCTCCAGCTTGCAGGCGCCCTCGACCTTGCGCACGGTATAGCGGCCATTTTTGTAAATTTCCTTGTAGGCATTTTCCGCCCCATGGCCATGCCAGGGGAAAACAACCAGTAATGCCGCGAAAATCCATGACAATCTCATGCCACCGCACCTCCCTGCTCCTTGTTGGCCAAGCGTGAGAGCCACCACGCGAACTGGCGATACCGGATTTATCATGCTAGAAAGATCCTGTTTTCACAAGTCCGCATCGTCTTCGTTATCGAAAAAAAGGATCGGCCATGGTCAATCATCGCATGGATGTATTCGAACAATTGGCGCAACAGCGCATTCTGATTCTGGATGGGGCCATGGGCACCATGATCCAGCACCACGACCTGGACGAGGCGGCCTTTCGCGGGGAGCGTTTCGTCCACCACCCCACGGAGTTGAAGGGCAACAACGACCTGCTCACCCTGACCCGTCCAGAGATCGTGCTGGGGATTCACGAAGCCTATCTGGAGGCCGGGGCCGACATCCTGGAAACGAACAATTTCAATGCCAACGCCATCTCGTTGACGGATTACGGGATGCCGGAGCTGGCCTACGAGTTGAATCTGGCCTCAGCCCGCCTGGCGCGCGTGGCCACGGATCGGTATGCGGCCCTGACACCGGACAAACCCCGTTTCGTGGCCGGGGTGCTGGGGCCGACCAACCGGACGGCGTCCATCTCGCCGGATGTCAACAATCCCGGCTTTCGCAACGTCACCTTTCGGGATCTGGTGGCGGCCTACGAGGAGGTGGCGCGGGGGTTGGCGGATGGCGGGGCGGATCTGTTCCTGGTGGAGACGGTGTTCGACGCGCTCAACTGCAAGGCGGCGTTGTTCGCCATCATGTCCTGCAACGAGGGGCGGGCGCAGCCGATTCCGCTGATGATTTCCGGGACGATCTCGGATCGCAGCGGCAGGATCCTGTCGGGTCAGACCGTGGAGGGGTTCGTGCAGGCCACGCTGCATGCACGTCCCTTGAGCATGGGTCTGAATTGCGCCCTGGGCGCCGACCAGTTGCGTCCCCATCTGGTGAATCTGGCGCGGGCGTCGGAGGCGCTGATCTCGGTCCATCCCAACGCCGGACTGCCCAACGAGATGGGCGGATACGACGAGACCCCGGAGGCCATGGCGGCCAAGATCCGCGAGTTTGCCGAGGCCGGGTTGGTCAACATCGTCGGGGGGTGTTGCGGGACCCGTCCGGAGTTCATCCGCGCCATGGCCGGGGCGGTGGCGGGGTTGGCGCCACGCCAGCCGCCGGGGCTGGATCCGCGATGCCGCCTGTCCGGCCTGGAGCCTTTGGAGATCGGGGCGCGGGAGTCGCTGTTCGTCAATATTGGCGAGCGGACCAATGTGGCGGGTTCGAAGATGTTCGCGCGGCTGATTCAGGAGGGGGATTACGACGCGGCGGTGGAGGTGGCGCGCCGACAGGTGGAGGACGGGGCGCAGGTGATCGACGTCAACATGGACGACGCCATGTTGGATGGTCCGGAGGTGATGACCCGTTTTCTCAACCGCGTGGCCGCCGAACCGGACATCGCGCGGGTGCCGGTGATGGTGGACTCCTCGCGCTGGGAGGTGCTGGAGGCGGGCTTGCGTTGCCTGCAGGGGCGGGGCATCGTCAATTCGTTGAGCCTCAAGGAGGGGGAGGGGCCGTTTCTGGCCCAGGCCCGTCTGGTGCGCCGTTACGGGGCGGCGGTGCTGGTGATGGCCTTCGACGAGGCGGGGCAGGCGGACACCCTGGAGCGCCGGGTGGCCATCTGTCAACGGGCTTATGATCTCTTGACCAGGGAAGCGGGATTCTTCCCTGAGGAGATCATCTTCGATGCCAATGTTTTTGCCGTGGGCACCGGGATTGCCGCTCATGACCGTTACGCGGTGGATTTCATCGAGGCGGTGCGGCAAATCAAGGCGTCGATGCCGGGGGTCTTGACCAGCGGGGGAATCAGCAACGTCTCATTTGCCTTCCGGGGCAACAACGTGCTGCGGGAGGCGATGCACTCGGTGTTTCTCTATCATGCCGTGGCCGCCGGGCTGGACATGGGGATCGTCAACGCCGGTCAGTTGGCGGTCTACGAGGAGATTCCCAAGGCGTTGCGGGAGGGGGTGGAGGATCTTCTGCTGGCGCGGCGGGAGGATGCTGGCGAGCGGTTGCTGGATCTTGCCAGGGAATTGAAGGCGCGGGAGACCGGCAGCGACGGCGCCCGCAAGGATCTGGCCTGGCGGGAATTGCCGGTGGAGGGACGTTTGGCCCATGCCATGGTGCACGGGATCGAGACCTTCATCGAGGCGGACGTGGAGGAGGCCAGGCTGGCGGCTTCCCATCCGTTGCGGGTGGTGGAGGGGCCGTTGATGGACGGAATGAATCAAGTGGGAGAGTTGTTCGGCGCCGGCAAGATGTTCCTGCCGCAGGTGGTCAAGAGCGCGCGGGTGATGAAGAAGGCGGTGGGCTGCTTGACCCCTTACATCGAGGCGGATCGGGCAGGGGGCGTGGCTTCGTCCAAGGGGCGGATCCTGTTGGCCACGGTGAAGGGGGATGTACACGACATCGGCAAGAACATCGTCAAGGTGGTGTTGCAGTGCAATCATTTCGAGGTGCTCGACGCCGGAGTGATGGCCCCTGGGGAGGTGATCCTGGAGCAGGCCGTCACGAACGGGGTGGACATGATCGGCTTGTCCGGCCTGATCACCCCGTCGCTGGAGCAGATGGTGCTGGTGGCCACCGAGATGGAGCGGCGCGGGTGGAATCTGCCGTTGCTGATCGGCGGGGCCACCACCTCGCCGACCCATACCGCCGTGAAGATCGCGCCCGCCTATTCGGGTCCGGTGATTCACGCGCGGGATGCCTCGCAGGCCGCCGCAGTGGCCGGACAGTTGATGCATCGGGTGAAGCGTCCGGTATTCGTGGCCGAGGAGCGCGCTCGCCAGGAGCGGTTGCGGGAGCAGTACCGTCACAAGCGGTCGCGCGGGTCGGTGACGCTGCAAGAGGCGCGGGCAAGGCGATTTGCCGGTCCCTGGGAGGTGGTTTTTCCATCATTCCATGGGGTTCGGGTGATTCGGCAGCAGCCTTTGGATGTGTTGGTGCCGTTCATTGACTGGACGCCGTTTTTTCAGGTATGGGACATGCCTGGCCGTTTTCCGGGGATCTTGTCGCATCCGGTAATGGGGGTCGAGGCGACCCGTCTGTTCGAGGACGCCCAGCGCACCCTGGAGCGGATTCTGGCCGGAGGGGTGTTGCGGGCGAGCGGGGTGTATGGCTTTTTTGCCGCCAATGCCCTGGAGAGCGACGACATCGAGGTTTATCAGGACAATCGGAGCGTTGGGATTTTTTCCATGTTGCGGCAGCAGACCGAGCGTCCCGATGGCCAATCCTTTCTTTCCCTGTCTGATTTTCTCGCGCCACGTTCCACTGGCGAAAAAGATGTGCTGGGACTGTTCGCGGTGACCGCCGGATTGGGGTTGGAGGAGGAGGTTGCCCGTCTGGAGCGGGCCGGAGACGATTACGAGGGGATCATGGTGAAGGCGTTGGCGGATCGTTTGGCCGAGGCCTTCGCCGAGTGGTTGCACATGCGGGTGCGCAAGGAGTTCTGGGGCTATGCGCCGGACGAATCATTGACCAAAGAGGAGTTGATCCGGGAGAAATATCGTGGGATCCGACCCGCGTCGGGCTATCCCTCGTGTCCGGACCATGCGCAACGGCGGTTGTTGTTCGATCTTCTGGATGCGGAGGCGAACACCGGGATTCGCCTGACGGAGAGTTTCGCCATGCATCCGGGTGCTTCGGTGAGCGGCTTTTATTTCGCGCACCCGCAGGCGGCCTATTTTCGCGCCGACGGGATTGGCAGGGATCAGGCCGAGGATTACGCCCAACGCTTGGGGATTACCGTCACGGAGGTGGAGTCGCGTCTGGCCGCCTGGCTGGGCTACACCCCGGCCTGATCTTTTTCACCGGTCAAAAGTCAGTTCTTGTGGGAGCCGTCGCACGTTGGCGGGCTATTGGATTTGCCGCAGGAGCAGACGGCGACGGTGCCGGCTTGCGCCATGACCACATGGCGGGGGGTCTTGCCGCTTCCCTTGTGGGAGCCGTCACAGTGTGGGGCATTGCCGGTTTTGCCGCAGACGCAGATGTAGTGTTCGCCGGCGGGCAGGTCGAGTACGATCGGGGTTTGCATGGGGGGAGTTCCTTTTGGATCTGGGTTGGAATGAGAATCTCTTGTCAATGTAGCCATCCTGCCGTCGTTTGACAATGCGTAAAACGCCACCATGGCCGCCGCGATTTCGGGGGAGGAGGGCCAATGGCCGCGTCGTTGGCCCGCATGTTCCACATAATCGGCTAGGTGATCCGGGTCCGGTTGCACCGGTACGCCATTTTTCAGAAACAGCAACCCCTCCTTGCCAGGAGGCATGGCGCGGACGAACGCCTCGGCCTCGTCGAGCGCCTGGCGCAGGTTGCGGGTGACGGTGGCGGCATCGACTGGCTCGACCAACGCCAGATCGGCATAATCATCGGCCCGATAGCGAGCGTTGCGACGGATTTCCGTGATCAGGCTTTCCGGGGAGTAACCGATATCCTTGGCAACCGCTGCCCAGAGGACCGCGCCAAGGGGCAAATGGTGCTCGTGAATATAGATGAGATCAAGCACGTCGCGCGGTTCACGGCGGCCAGCGGCAGCCAGGGCTTTGTTGGTCGCAAGGTCGATGATGTGCAGGCGGTGGCCGAACAGTTCATCCGCAACGGTCGGGAAAAAGCGGAAATCGCTGTCTTGCAGCCATTCCAGTTTTGTCCTTTCCTCCGCCCGTTCCACCACGGCGGCATGCAACCCTGGATACCGCCGCAGCCATTTAATAAAAAAACCGTTTTCCATCAATAGTCTGGAATCGGCCTCGCAGGCCAGGGCAACAGCCTCTTCGTGGTCGTGGAAGATATCGATGTCACCTGAAAAACGCGGGCCGTGCTGGTTCAAGGCACTCGCCCCGGCGACATGGCTTTCCGGGTTTCTGTGCGAGGCAAGCAGCAAGAGGATTTCACTTTGCAGTTTGGAGAGCGGCACGGCAGGCCTCCTCGATCCGTGCGGCAAAGGCGCGGGTTGCCAGATTACCCTCGCGACGCAGGCAATCGGCGATGACCAGCGCCTGCGCAAGGGTGGGTTGGTCGCTCGGTTGACGACTCCACAGCGACTGGGCGCCAAATTGAAGAAAGGCTTGACGATAGAGGGAGATCACATCCTCCGGGGCCGAACGTCCGGCACCGAGAGTTTTCAATTGCTCCATCGTGTTCATCGGCGGCACAGTCTGGATAGGAAAAAGCCATCCATCCCCTCATACCCCGGCTCGGAAAAAAAATCTTTTTCACCAGTGATGGCCTGGACCGGAACGCCCTCCTCGACGGTGATCGGCTGACGCCGCCAATCGGGGTGGGCGGCCAAAAAGGCGGCGATCAGGTCTTCTCCCTCTTCCGGCTCCAGGGAACACACCGCGTAGACAAGAACACCGCCAGGACGCACCCGCCGGGCCGCCGACTCCAGAATCCGGCGCTGGGTCTCGGCCATGCGGCAGGGATCCTCAACGCCACGCCGCCACTTGATCTCCGGATGGCGCCGGATCACCCCGGTCCCGGTACACGGCGCATCCACCAGAACCCGATCGAAGGTCATGTCAGGCAGATAATCGTCCGCAACTGCATCCCCGACCACCACCTCCACCCCATCGACCCGCAAACGCGCCAGATTCTCCCGCAAACGCCGCAAACGGACCTCGCTGCGATCCACGGCATAAATGCGCGCCTTCCCCCCGGCAAGCGCCGCCAGGTGGGTGGTCTTGCCCCCCGGCGCGGCGCACAAATCCAGAATCTCCTCGCCAGCAGCCGGCCCCAACAATCGCCCGGCCCACTGCGCCGCCCCATCCTGCACGGCAAACCAACCCTCCCGATAGCCGGGGATCTCCTCGATCGGTCCAGGGGTGTCGACAACCACCCCATCCCTCCCAAACGGACGGCCATTGGTAAAATCAATGAAAAAATCCCGATCCGCAACCAGCGTGTTGACCCGCAACGTCAAATCCGCCTCGCGATTGCCGGCTTCCATCCTGGCGCGGGTCCGTTCCTCGCCAATGCGCGCCAGCCAGCGTCTCGTCAACCATTCGGGATACGACAACTCCAAAGAGAGGCGCGCCGCCGGGTCCTGCAAGCCGGACCACAATCCGGTCGGATCCACCAGCACCGCCTGCCGCAACACAGCATTGACGAATCCCGCCTTGGGACGATCCGGCGAGTTTTTGACCAGTTCCACCGCCTCGTGTACGGCGGCATGCACCGGAATCCGCATCCAACGGGCCTGATACATGGCCGTGCGCATGACCGCCCACAGGAAATGCCGCCCCCTGGCCAGGGGACGGGGCATGCACGACAACAAGAGGGCATCGATTGTCGAAAGAAAACGCAAGGTGCCCGTCGCGATCTCCCTGGCCAGGCCGCGCTCCCGCGCCGGCAATTGGCCAAAAAAACCGGCATCCGGCTCCAGGGCCAGACCGTCCCGCGTCACCCGCACGACCGCGTCGATGGCGCTGCGGCGGGGATTATCCGGCGGCATTCGTGCGCAATTCCCGGATGACCGCCGCGTAATCGGGTTGCGAAAACACGGCGGAACCGGCCACGAACACATCGGCCCCCGCCTGCGCCGCCTCCCGGATGTTGTCCGGCTTGATCCCCCCGTCCACTTCCAACGCCACCTGCAACCCCCGTTCGTGGATCATGCGCCGGATGGTCTTGATCTTGTGCAACGCATACGGAATGAACGATTGCCCGCCGAAGCCCGGATTGACGCTCATCACCACCACCATGTCCACCAGATGCAACACCGACGACAGATTGCATATCGGGGTCGAGGGATTCAAGGCCACGCCCACCTTGCAACCGGAATCCCGGATCAGGTTCAAGGTGCGGTCCAGATGGATCGTCGCCTCGGCGTGTACCGTGACGATGGCGGCCCCGGCCTTGACATAGGCGGGGATGAATTCATCCACCGGCGAGATCATCAGATGCACGTCCAATGGTTTGGACGCCACCCGGCCGATGGCTTGCACCACCAGAGGCCCGATGGTCAGATTGGGCACGAAATGCCCGTCCATGACATCGACATGAATGTAATCCGCCCCGGCGGCCTCGACGGCGCGGATCTCCTCTCCCAGGCGGGAAAAGTCGGCGGACAGAATGGAAGGGGCGATCTTGATCATCGATAGGCCTGCCGTTGCAAACGCGCGATGCGCTCCTCCATGGGAGGATGGGTGGAAAACAGCCCCGCCAACATGGAACCCGACAAAGGCGAGACAATGAACATGTGGGCCGAGGCCGGATTGGCTTCCGCGCTTTGCAGCGGAATCCGCCGGCTGCCCATCTCCAGTTTGCCCAAGGCCGAGGCCAGCCACAAGGGATTGCCGCACAACTGCGCCCCCCCGGCGTCGGCCTCGTATTCGCGGGAGCGGGAGACGGCCATCTGGATCAGCATCGCGGCAACGGGCGCCAGTACGAGCATCAGGATCTGCCACAACCCGCCGCGTCCCTCCTCGTCATTGCTGGAACGTCCCGAAAACAGTTGCGAAAAATGGGCGATGGAGGTGATCGCGCCGGCCAGGGTGGCGGTGATGGTGGCGATCAGAATGTCCCGATGCCGGACGTGGGCCATTTCGTGGGCCATCACCCCGGCCAGCTCCTCGCGGTTGAGGATGCGCAAAATTCCGGTGGTTGCCGCCACTGCCGCGTGTTCCGGGTCGCGTCCGGTGGCGAAGGCGTTGGGCGAGTCGTCGTCGATCAGAAACACCCGTGGCATGGGCATCCCGCCCCGTCGCGCCAGCTCCTGGACGATGCCATGCAGCTCCGGGGCCTGTTGCGGGCCGACCTCGAAGGCGTTGTGCATGGACAAAACCGCCTCGTCGGAAAACCAGTAGGCCCAGAAATTCATCCCCGCCGCCAGCAGCAGGGCCATCATCATGCCGTTCTGGCCCCCCAGCGCATGGCCGATGGCCAGAAACAGCCCCGTCAAACCCGCCATCAGAAGATAGGTGCGCAAATCGGTCATGGTCGTTCCCCAATCGTGGTTCCGGGTGGTTGGGATCGGTTCTGTACCCTTAAGATGGCCATCGCTGGAAAAAATTCAATGTCGCTGGCCGGATTTCTTTTGCGATTGCCAGCGGGATGATGGCATGGAATAATCGTCCCGGCAACCGCTCGATGACGAGACGAGCGGCCTCACTCGACCAACAGGGAGCCGATCCAAAGAGATGCCCGCCATGCCATTGCCGTTTCCCATTCCGCCATTTCCGGTGCGCCAGGTAGCGTCGTGCACTGGATCAGCCTGAGCATGGCGGCGATGTTTGTCGGCGCTCTCATCTGCGGGGTGTTCGCGGGCGTCATCGCCGGACTTTTCGGCGTGGGCGGGGGGATCATCATCGTTCCGGTCCTGCTGCTTTTGTTCCATCTGGACGGGATCAATCCGGTCATTGCCATGCAACTGGCCGTGGGCACTTCCCTGGCCACCATCGTCGTCACCAACATCTCGGCCACCTGGAATCACCATTGTCGTGACGGCGTCCACTGGCCACTGACGCGTCAGTATCTTCCGGGCGTGCTGCTGGGGGCCTGGCTGGGTTCCCAATTGGCCGCCGCCATGTCGGGCGCCCTCCTGATCAAGCTGTTCGGATTGTTTGAAATCGGCGTGGGCGCCAAGATGATCCATGCCGCCAATGGCGACAACACGGGACCAAAAACCCTCTCCTCCAACCTCAATCCCCTGATCGGCCTGGGGGTGGGCAGCCTGAGCAGCATGTTCGGCATCGGTGGGGGGACCCTTTCGGTTCCGGCCCTCAATCTCATCTCCGGACTCCCTATGCGTCAGGCGGTGGGAACCGCCTCCGCCATCGGCCTGGGTTTGGCGACCGCCGGATCATTGGGTTACATCCAGGCGGGCTGGAACAACCTCGAACTGCCCACCGGGGCCGTGGGATACGTGATGCCGGTCGCCTTTCTGGGGATCATCTGCGGCACCTTGCTCACCACTCCCGTCGGGGTGCGCCTGGCCCATGCCCTGGAACCGGTCCTGCTCAGGCGCGGCTTCGGTTTTTTTCTGCTCGCCGTGGGGATTCGCCTGCTCTGGAAGTGATGGTCAGGTCAGGATCAGCCGCGCGCAACGCCGTTTGCCCACTTTCAGGATCGCCTCGCCCGGCGCGAGCACCATGCGCGTGTCTTCCACCTTGACCCCGTTCACCACCACCCCGCCCTGACGAATCAACCGGATCCCCTCGGCGTTGGAGGCCGTCAAGCCCGCTTGCCGCATCGCCTCCGCCAAGCCCAGAACGCCCTCGCTGGTGACAAGTGTTATTTCTTCCATGTCGTCGGGCAGCTCCTTGTGGGCAAAGCGCGCCTCGAAGCCGTCACGCGCCCGAAGAGCGGCTTGCTCGTCATGAAAACGGGTCGTCAGCTCCCCGGCCAGACGCTTCTTGGCCTCCATGGGGTGAAAGCGGCCCGCTTCGGTCTCCGTCTGGAGATGCCGGATCTCCTCCAGGGGCAGATCCGAGAGCAGTTCGTAATAGCGCCACATCAACGCATCGGAAATCGACATGGTCTTGCCGAAGATCTCCTCCGGCGGATCCTGGATCGCGATGTAGTTGTTGAGGGATTTCGACATTTTGCGCACCCCGTCCAGCCCTTCCAGGATCGGCAGGGTCACCACGCATTGCGGCTCCTGGCCATACTCCTTCTGCAATTCGCGCCCCATCAGCAGATTGAAGGTCTGATCGGTCCCGCCCAGCTCCACGTCCGCCCGCAACACCACCGAGTCGTAACCCTGCACCAGGGGATAGAGAAATTCATGGATGGCGATCGGAACCCCCGCATGATAACGTTTGGTGAAATCGTCCCGTTCCAGCATGCGCGCCACGGTCTGCCGGGCCGCCAGACGGATCAATTCGGCGGCGCTCATTTGTCCCATCCATTCGCTGTTGAACACCACCCTGGTCTTGTGCGGATCGAGGATGCGGAACACCTGCGCCCGATAGGTCGCGGCGTTGGCGGCCAGGGTCTCTGGAGAGAGGGGTTTGCGGGTTTCGTTCTTGCCGGTGGGATCGCCGATCAGACCGGTGAAATCGCCGATCAGAAAGAGGATCTCATGGCCCAGTTCCTGAAACTGCCGCATTTTTTGCAACAGCACGGTATGCCCCAGATGCAGATCCGGGGCGGTGGGATCGAATCCCGCCTTGATCCGCAAGGGAATTCCCGTTTGCATGGCGCGGGCGAGCTTGTCGCGCAGCGCCTCTTCCGAGATGATGTGGGCCGCCCCCCGGCGGATGACAGCCATTTGTTCATTGACAGGTATCATGTTTTTTTCCAGTCTGTTGGATCGGTTGACGCACGTTACCCACTATAACAGATAGCGCGGGAGATGGCACGATGGATGGACCTCAACTCGCGGTAGGTTTGATGTCCGGGACCTCCGCCGACGGCATCGACGCGGTGCTGACACGCACGGACGGCATTGGCGCGCCGCGTCTGCTGGCTTCGCTCGCGATTCCGTATCCCCTGGAGATCCATCGCCGCATTCTGGATCTCTATCAACCCGGTTTCGGCGAGTTGGACCGCATGGGCGCCTTGCATCGGGAACTGGGCGGGCTGTTCGCCCAGGCCGCCTTGCGGGTCTGCCAGGAGGCGGGGTTGGCCATGGAGCGGGTCGCGGTGATCGGCAGCCATGGCCAGACCGTCCGGCATCGTCCGCCTCTTTTCACCTTGCAGATCGGCGATCCATACGAGATCGCCTTTCGCACCGGGGTCACCACGGTGGCCGATTTCCGGCCTGCCGACATGGTGCGCGGCGGCGAGGGGGCGCCGTTGGCGCCTCTGTTCCATCAGGTGCTCTTTTCCCGTCCCGGTCAGGGGGTGGCGGTGATGAACCTCGGTGGGGTGGCCAACATCACCGCCCTCTCCGGGGATCCGCGCCGCCCGCTGGTCGCCGGGGACGTGGGACCGGCCAACACCCTGCTGGATCTGCTGGCGGCCAGGCTCAGCGAGGGCGCCATGCGCTCCGACATCGACGGACGTCAGGCCGCCGCCGGCACGGTGGATCCCAAGGCCCTGGCCTGGCTCATGGCGGATCCCTATCTGGCGCGTCCCTTTCCCAAATCCACCGGACGCGAGGCGTTCGGGGTCGAATTGCTGGAGCGGTTTCTGGCCGTGTTTCCGCATATGGCCGGCAACGATGGTTTCGCCACCTTGACCCGTTTCACCGTGGAGACCATTGCCGATGCCGCCAGTGTACTCCTGCCGCCGCGACCGGAGCGGATGATCCTGTGCGGCGGCGGGGCGCGCAATCGTTTTCTGGTGGAGTCGCTGGCCGGGCGTCTTCCTGGCACGCGCATTCAGGATGCCACCGATCTGGGGGTGGATGCCGACTCCCTGGAGGCGCAGGCCTTTGCCTGGTTCGCGGTGCGCACCCTCAAGGGGTTGCCCTCGTCCCTGCCGGCGGCCACCGGGGCCAGCGCGCCGGCGATTCTGGGGGCGATTTATCCGGTTCCCGCCTTTTATCCGTCTGGGAGTGCCGGTGGGTGAAAGGGATTGCCGGCATTCTGGCGTTGTTGCTGGTATTGCTTCTGTTGTTGCACCTGGACGAATCACGGGATCTCCAGGTGACACGGCATGCCGTTGGCCGGAAGATGGCGGGGGTTGCCGGATTGCGCATCGCGCACCTTTCGGATCTCCACCTGGTGGGCGGCCATCCGGTGGAGGAGGAGACCCTGCGGGTGGTGGGCGCGGAGGACCCGGATCTGGTGGTGTTGACTGGCGATATTCTCACCCACAAGGACCGCAAGGTGGCGATGGAGGATTTCTTGCGGCGGCTGCCGGCACGCGCGGAGAAACTGGCCATTTTGGGCAACTGGGAGTACTGGGCCGGTTTGGACATGCGGGAGTTGCGCCGTTTCTACGCCCGGCACGGGGTGACCCTGCTGGTCAACGATGCCGTGATGGTGGCCGCCGGTCGTCTGCTGGTGGTGGGTTTGGATGATTTCCTGCGCGGTGCGCCGGACTGGGAGCGGGCCATGGCCTGGTTTCCGGGTTGGAGTGGACCGGTTTTGACGCTTTTGCACAATCCGGTTGGCGTTGACCAGTTGCCCGTGTTGGAACCGGGCATGCCCGACCGTTTGGCCTTGGCCGGTCATACCCATGGCGGGCAGATCGTCATTTTCGGCCACCTGCCGAAGCCCACGGGACCGGTTGATGTCACCTGTCGGTTCGGCTGGTGTCAGAACAAGCATGTGCCGATGTATGTGTCCCGTGGGATCGGCACTTCGGTTGTGCCGCTCAGGATTGGCGCCAGACCGGAACTGCCGATTTTCGAGTGGTTTTTTTGATCCGCGATCGGTTTTGCATGGAATTTTCTCCGATGATTTTGCAGCGTTGTGCCCGTATCCGTCCCGGCTATTGCATGTGTGGCCGGGGTGTTGGAGCGCGGAAACCGATTGACGCGGTATCTTAACCTTATATCATTATTGAAATAATCTGAGATATTAGGCTAAGTATCGTCATCGGTTGTTATCCAGAGCATGGGGAGGTGCTGCTGCAACGGGCGGATTTGGCTTGGTACGCCGTCAGGGAGTCCGGGCGCAACGGAATCGGGTATTTTCCGATTATCTTATTTGATTTTATTTGATTTCTCATCGATCCGCGTCATTGTCGCGCGGCCCGGTGACGGATGGTTTCGCCTTGTTTCATGCCACGTTTGTTTGCTTTTTCCTGGCATGCATGCTGGATTCACATCATGGTTTGTCAGTCATAATGATTTATTTGTGAGATACGTTATTCATAATGTGAAAAAAAAATTGCCACAAGTGATATCTTTTTTCTTGACTTCGCAGTCACAAAAACCGAAACTATCAAACAAGCAAGAACGCTTTACGCACCATCCACCGCCTGGAGGAGACGATGTCTGTCAGGAAACGTATCAAACCCGAAAACATCATCCATGTAAGGGATTTGCAACAGGCCAATGCCGCACTGGGAGAGATCGCGCAACTGGCGCGCAATTTGGAAATCATCTCAGCGGACATGAACGAGAGTATCGATCGGATCAAGCGGGCCTCCGAGGCCTTCGCCGCACCGCGTCGGGCGCGCCTGGAGGCCCTGGCCAACGGCCTGTCGGCCTTCGCCGAATTCCATAAGGCAACCCTGTTCGAAAAACGGCGCGGGATCGAATTGACGTTCGGGGCATTCGGTTTCCGTCGTTCCAGCGAAGTCAAACCCACCGGGCGGGGCACCTGGGCGCAGGTGCTCGAACGGATCAAGGAGCTGGGGGAGCGTGAGGTGATCCGCATCCGGGAGGATGTCAATCGCGACGCCCTGCGCGCATGGAGCGAGGAGAGGCTGGCATTGCTGGGTGTTGATCGCATCGACAAGGATGTGTTCTGGTATGAACCAAAAACCGCTGCCCTGAGTCAGGAAGCCGCGCGCGGCTTGCCCATGGATGCGGTCGCGAACCGCGAGGAGGTGTTGTGATGAACGGACTGGATTTGATTCTGCAAGAAGAGCTGCCCGGCTCGCTGGAGGAGATCGCCGAGGTGATCGGACGCGAAGGCGCCCTGAAGCTGGTGTACGAGTGCGGCGGCACCCGGATATTCATTCCGCGCAAATTGCGGGTGCAGCACAAACTGGTCACCCTGTTGGGGCATGAGCAAGCCAAGCGGCTTTCGCTCCATTTCGGCGGGGAGACCCTGACCGTGGTGCGCGCCGCGCAACTGTTGCGGCGCACCCGTAACCGTGAGATCGTGCGCCGTTACGACGCCGGGGAGGGGGTGCGTCAGTTGGCGCGGGATCATGCCCTCACGGAGCGGCAGATTTATGCGATTCTTTCCAGTGTTTCATAGCACCTTTTTCAGGGACTGATCGATCTTTTTGGACATGGAGGAGATTTCGCTGATCACCCGGTCGATGTCGCCGGCCAGGTCACGGGCCACGCGCGCCGTGCTTTTGACCTCGCCGGCCACCACGGCGAACCCCTTGCCGAACTCGCCGGCGCGGGAGGCCTGAATGCCGGCGTTGATGGCCAGCACTTCCAGTTCGTTGGAGATCTTTTCTATGCCATGCAGGGTCTTGGAGACGTCACGGGTGTTGCGGTCGATCTCCTGGCGGACGCCGGCCAGATCGGCGAACACCTGGTGATTGGCCGATTCCCGGTGCTCGCTGAAGAGTTTGTTCATCAGAAGCACTGCCTCGACATCGATGACGCCGGCGAACCCGACCGACTCGGTGATCATGGCGAGGCTTTCCGGTGAGCCGGTGCATTCGATGATCAGGTCGGGCTTGAAGTTCTTCAGGGCGACTTCGGGTTTGGTCAGGGTTTTGATATTGAGTTTTTTGGCCAGCGCCATGGCGGGCGCTGCAGAGTCGGGGTCCGCGACGTAGAGGATTTCCACCCCTTTATTGTGGGAGAAGAGTTCGATGATTTCTGCGGCGTTTTTGTCGGCGCCGATAATGCCGAGTTTTTTGCCTGCTTCGCTGGTTGCCATGGTCATTCCACCTCTTGGGCGTTTCTTGTAGAATTCGGGTCGGTTGACGTCGAGGATTGGTCGCACGTCCGCGAGCATAGCACAGGGGCGATGCAAAAAACAGGCACTTTGCGCGTGTTGTGGAATTCCTTCATCTTTACATTAATGCAATTTCTTCGTCAGGATTACCAAGGATTGCGAAGGTATCTTTCAGAATACTAGCAATAATTGGAACGACCGGGATGAATGATGATTGTAAATCAAGAATACCCCCTGAACCAACATCTAGAAATCATGTTTTCGCGGAAAAGGTGCAACAGGCCGTCAGGAACGCCTATCGGGAAAACGGGGGCAATCTGAGCCAGGCGGCCAGGGCGCACGGGGTCTCCCCGTCTGCGGCGCGCCGCTGGCGGGACAAGGACCGCGCGGCGAATCACGACTGGGATCACGCGGGGGCGGCGCCGGTCAACTGGCTGGCCGAATGCAACCGGGAGAGCCTGGTGGGGGATCTGCTGGTGGAGTATCTGGGGATGCACATGGAGGCCATGGAGGCGGTGAAGCGGGTCGATGAACCCCTGGAGCGGGTGAAATCCCTCTCCCAGCTCTCCCAGGCGTTGGATCGTACGATGCGGGCGCTGGGCAAGGCGAGTCCGGAACTCTCCCGTCTGGCGGTGGCGCAATGGGTGTTGGCGCGCCTGGCGGAGTTCGTCAGGCACCACTTTCCGGATCATTTGCCGGTGTTGCTGGAGATTCTTGAGCCATTCGGCGAGGCGCTGTTGCGGGAGGTCGGCAGGTGAGCGGCGTCATGCCTTGGCCACCGCCTTGGCGATCCGCTTGGCGTGGTAGTAGATGCGCTTGAAGTTCTCGCACAGGTCGATGCGGAAGGCATAGGCGGCCAGGCTCTCGTCTTCGGCGCGCAGGGATTGCATTTCGCGCATGCGGCAGCGTGAGTCCAGGGCGGCGATGTCGTTTTTCATGGCCATCACCTTGAGGGCCAAGGGGGGATGGTTGGCCAGGTAGGCGTTGGCGGCCTGGTCGAGGGCGGTGCGCACGGTCAGCAGGTACTCCACGAGGGCGACGCGGATCTCCGGCGGCAGTTGTGTCCGCTGTCTGACCTGGGTTTCGGCCAGGTGCAGGAGGTTGTTTTCGATGACGTCGCCGATGGCTCCCATTTCGTTGATCACGGTCATGGTGGTCAGCCATTCGTCGAACAGGGTGGGATTGTTGGTGTCGATCCTGGCCAGATAGCGGCTGATGGCCAGATGGATTTCGTCCACGCGGTCATCCATTTTCAGCAGTTGGATGCCGGCGCTGTTTTCGTCTTCCGCCAGGAGCGCATCCGGAATCAGGCGCACCATTTCCGTCAGGAGCGCGGCGAGGAGTTTCACCTCGCGCCGCGCCATGGCCAGGGCCAGGGGCGGGGTGGCGAGCAGGTCGTCGTCCAGGTACTGGGGCCAGTAGCGGCTGTTGACATCGGTTTCCGGCTGTTCCGCGCTGAACTCTTCGGGCGCCAGACGGGTGGCCAGTGCGGTGAGGGGCGCGATGGCGGGAATGCAGGCCAGCGCGGTGATGGCGTTGAACAGAAAATGGCCGACCGCCAGTTGCAGCGGATGGGCCGGGGAGGCGGGGTCCGGCAGGGGGATCCACCAGCAGAGCGCCACTCCGAGGAGTTTCGCTGCGGTCAGGGCGATGGTCAGGCGCAATGGCGCGCCAGGCGCGGCGCGGGCCGCCAGGAGCAGGGATAACGCCCCGCCCAGGTTGATGCCCAAAAGCAGCGCCAGGCCCGTGGCCTGGGAAACGCCCCCTTGCGTTGCCACGAGGCAGGCAACGCCCATGGCCGTGATGGGGGATCCGGTCGCCAGGCTGGCCAGCGTCCCCCCCGCCAGGGCGATCCACACCGGGAGCGTCACCTCCGGGAGCAGGACGGTCGGCAGCAGGGCGCGTGCCATCTCCTGGCCCATGACCAGCAGCCCCAGGCCGATCAGGGCATGGCCGATGGTCATGCGCGCGCCGCGCGTCAACGCGAGGCCGAACACGAGCGCAAGGCCCGCATGCGGCGGGATGGGCAGGGCCAGGAGCACGATCGGCAAACAGGCGCCGACTTCACCGCCCAGGAGGGCGAAAAACCCTTGTCGCCATGCCAGGAGGCGGCCGGCGGTCAGACCGGCGGCGATGTCGAAGGTGGCGTGGGTGGACCACAGCATGGCCGTGGCCGCCGCCCCGGCGGCAAATCCCTGCCGGGCATCGTCCGTGAGCCGGGAGACGCGCTCCCGGATCCGTTCCCCGAACCGATCCCGCAAGGCGTTGGCAATCTTGTCCCAACCGTACAGGAAGAGCGCCAGGGCGATCAGCAGCCGCCATGCCTCCGGAAATCCGTTTTCAGCCATTTCGCATCGCCACTCCGGCTGACCGCACGCGGCGTTTACTTACACTTGTTGAAGTCCGGCCGGTTCGCGGCGCAGAAGTTGATCCCCTTCGGATCGGCGGCGCCCGCGTCGTTGAAGCCTCCGGTCAGGGCCGCGCCCTTGAATTTGGCCATGATAACTTTTGATTTGGTGATGTCGGTCCTGTCATTGTCGCATGCCTTGGCGGCCTCGGCGGCGCAGGCCTCCTGGCTGGCGGCGGCCTTCTCCTTGTCGCACATCTGCTTGCCGTCGCACTTGGCATAGGAAGTCGCTTCCTGACCGGCGCAGGCCACCCGGTGATAGGTGATCATGCAATCGCCTGCCATGGCGGCGCTGCTCAGGGCAAAAAAACTCATGGCCGAAAGAGTGGAGAAAAGAATTTTCTTCATGTACGTTTGCTCCTGTTTGTGGGTAGGCGTGTTTTAGGGAGAATCCAGCTTACCGGCAGTCAACGGGGTTTGTCCAGTGGGGATAAAATTTTTTGTGCCTGCTTAAACAATCATGTGCAGGCATATTTTTTGCATAAATTTTATGATGCCATCTTCATCGACCCCAATCGCTCGGACATTTGACCCGATGGACAAAGAGCTGATCTGCACGCAATGCGGCGGCGCCATTGACCTGGATGAGTCGCAACAGGTCGATGCCGACGACACGCCCCTTTGCCGCCAATGCGACGCTCAGGTGGCGGTGCGGCAAGAATGGCACCCGGTCGCGTCCAAACCCTCCTCCAAGGGATTGCGCGCCTATCTCGCCTTTTGCCGGGATACCGGACGGGATGCCTCCTTCGATGCCGCGCGCATCCGTCGCTTCGAGACCTATCTGACCGAACAGGGCATCCCCCTGGAAGAGGTCCAGATGGGCCACGTCAAAAATTTCCTGGAGTGGATCGTCGCCACCGATGGCGAGGCGTTCCGCCACGGATTCGCCTCCACCCTGGCGGAGTACTTCACGGTCCTGCATCAATCGGGCTTCCTGACCGCCAATCCCATGGCAGGTCGGCGTCCGAAACGCAAGCCCGCCCCCCCCGTCTCCCGCGAGGGCCTCTCCG
The DNA here is from genome assembly GCA_002753185.1 of Magnetococcales bacterium WMHbin3. Lineage (GTDB taxonomy): Bacteria > Pseudomonadota > Magnetococcia > Magnetococcales > Magnetaquicoccaceae > Magnetaquiglobus. The sequence goes on along the minus strand of PDZX01000020.1, from coordinate 39,668 downwards.
AAGCCCTGCTGGCCTTCGTCCTTCATCAGGAAGGCATCGGCGTCACCGACAATCTGATGTTCGATTTGCGGCGGCTGCAGGTCTGGGAGGTCTTCCTGAGCGAACGGGGCAAATCCATCCCCATGGCCGACAGCCAGGATCTCCTCGATTTCATGGAGCGGATCGACGGAGAGTGCGCCCCGAAACAGGCCTGCGGCTTCGCCATTTCCGTGCGCGACCTCTACGCGGTGCTGGTCAAGACCGGCATGGTGGAAAAGAGTCCGGAACCCCCCGGCTTCGAAGAGCGCCGCGCCATGATGGACCTCATTCTCCACTCCCAGGAGGCGGATCAGGCCTCCGGAACGCGGCAGTTGCGCCGGCACATTCAAAAATTGCGCGACTGGCGCGTCATCTTTTTCGTCACCGCTGCCCTGATGCTCGGCTTCGGGGTGTTTCTCGGCCTGAATCTCTTTTCCCACCAGGCCCGTCAATATGGCGAGCCGGAAGCGCTGCCCGCCAGGCCGGTCAAAACCGAAACCGTGGCCCCGCCCGAACAGGCGCAAGAGGAGAAGGCCAGGCTGGAAAAGGAACGCCTGGAAAAGGAACGCCTGGAAAAGGAACGCCTGGAAAAGGAACGCCTGGAAAAGGAACGCCTGGAAAAGGAACGCCTGGAAAAGGAACGTCTGGAAAAGGAACGTCTGGAAAAGGAAAACGCCGAAAAGGAACGCCTGGAAAAGGAACGGTTGGCGCAGGAAAGCGCTGAAAAGGAACTCGCGGAAAAAAAGGAAAAAACAGCCAAATTGACCAAGGGATGCATGGAAGGGGATTGCAAAAATGGGTTGGGGACCTTCCTGTATTCCGATGGCGCCAAGTACATTGGCCAGTGGAAGAACGGCAGGATGCATGGCGAGGGCGAATTCGTGTTCTCGTCGGGACGGGGTTACAAGGGGAAATGGCATGATGGCAAATTATCGACGATTTTTTATCGTTCAACCGAATGAGGGCAGTCGAATGAAAAGCAATGACCTGGACGGTTGCCGCCGCAGGATTGTGGCCGGGGTGCTGGCCATCGCGCTCGCAGCGTTCAATCAGGGATGCGTGACCTCCGACGCCAAGCTGGAAAACCCCCGCTATGGCCGCAATCTCGACATCGCCGAAACCTTGCGCGAGCCGCGCGAGCTGACCGAACGGCAGGTGGAACTGGAGCGCAAGTTCCCCGAAAAGATCGCCCCGCCGCGACTCGAACGGCTCGGCATCGACAAGACCGAAATCTGGTACCGCAAGCCGGAGTGGTATCGCAACGCCTCCAAAAAAGGGGACGTGGAGTCGCAGTTCTATCTCGGGGAGATGTATCTCAAAGGCAAGGGGGTGCCGCGCGACAACCAGGCCGCCGCCACCTGGTTCCGTCTGGCCGCGCGGAAGCATTTCCCCGCCGCTCAGTACAACCTGGGCGTGCTGCTCGATTGCGGCCAGGGGGTCAAACAGGATGCGGCCGAGGCGGCCCAATGGTTCCGCAAGGCGGCGGAGCGCGGGCATGTCGCGGCCAGTTATAACCTGGGGGTGATGCTGGCCAAGGGCGACGGGGTGGCGCGCGACCCCGGGGAGGCGGCCAAATGGATCCGCAAGGCCGCCGAAAGGCACAACGTCGATGCGATGCACCATCTGGGTGTGCTGCTGGCCACGGGCGAGGGGGTGGCGCAAGATTACAAGGAAGCGGCCCAGTGGTATTTCAAGGCTGCCGAGGAAGGGCACGCGGCGGCCCTGAACAACCTCGGGCTGCTCTACGCCAATGGCCAGGGGGTGCCGAAGGATCTCGGCGAGGCGGCCAAGTGGTTGCAGGCTGCCGCGCTGCAACAACATCCCTTGGCCTGGCACAATCTGGGCGTGGTGCAGGCCCAGGGCGTGGGGCGGGACGATCTGGAAATGGTGAAGCGTTATCTCGAACTGGCCAGGGAAGGGGATGTCAACGCCTGGTTCGTGCTGGGCGGGATCCATGCCCGGGGCCGGGGGGTGGCCCGCAACGACCAGGAGGCGGCCAACTGGTACCGCCGGGCCGCCGAGGCCGGGGATGTCACGGCCCAGTACGTGCTGGCCATGATGAGCTTCCAGGGACGCGGGGTGCCGAAGGACCCGGCGGAAGGGGCGCGCTGGCTCCTGAAGGTGGCCGAAAGGGGGGATGCCCTGGCGCAACACGACGTGGGCGCCCTCTATTATCACGGCCTGGGGGTGGCCAGGGATCTCGGCGCCGCCAGACAATGGTTCGCCAAGTCGGCGGATCAGGGCGCGGCGGAATCCATGTACGCCCTGGGGGTGATCGCCGCCAAGGGTATGGACGCACAGACTCAGGACGATCGGGAAGCGGTGAAATGGTTCCAGGCCGCCGCCGACAAGGGCCATGCCCTGGCGCAAAACGAGCTGGGGGTCTTCTATTATCAGGGGAGGGGAGTCGAGCAGGACAACGCCGAGGCGGCGAAATGGTTTCAGGCCGCCGCCGGGGCGGGCGAAGCGGCGGGCATGTACAATATTGGTCTGTTGCACACAAAAGGGATCGGGGTCGCCAAGGATGCCGGCCAGGCCTACCGGTGGCTGCATCAGGCCGTCACGTTGGGCTTCCAGGAGGCGACGGCAGAGCGCGACGAGGTGGCCGGCCGGCTTTCCGCCACGGAGATCGCCCGGATCCGGGAACAGTTTCCCGCCAGGCAGTAACGATCCGGGACGAACACCAAACCAAAACGGCCACCTCGCGGTGGCCGTTTTGTTTGATGACAACCCGTGAGACGGGTCGATTACGACACGAAGGAACAGCCGCTGGCAGCAGTACGGGTGTCCATGTCACGGCCACGGTTGGTGTGATCGTCGATCTCCGCAGCGGAGCCGATCATGCGGCCGAACAGGAAGGTGGTGAACGCGGCGCTCTCCAGGGAGGAGGCCGTGATCTCCCCGTTCGCATAGGGCTTCCACAGCATCTTCAGCAGGATCACGGCAATCACCGCGTCCACGTTGACGCAGTAGACATTGGAGCTGATCCCGGTCTTGAACAGGGCATGCACCAGGCGGTGATAGAAATCCTGGAAGATGTTGTAGGACTTTCTCTCCTTGAAGAGATTGTCCACGAACACCTCACGCGGGTCGAAGTTCTCCGGCTTGCCCTTGAAGACCGGATGGTTGACGCACGGGATCTTGGCGTAATCCATGCTTCCGGCGAATTTGGCCTTGGCCTTGTACGCCTTGTACTCCGTGGCGAAGGCCATGGCCATGGCGTCCAGATTCAAACCGTGATTCGGGTTGCCCGGATCGCTCAGACCGGAATCCTTGAACCGCTCCATCAGGAAGGCGATCGCCTCGTAGCCGTTGCCGCCGTGGGCATAACCGGTGTGGGTGAGGAAACCGATATAGCCCTTGTTGACCTGAATGCGGCCCGGATCCATGGGTCCGTCGGCGCTGACCGCGCCCTTGGGACCCTGGGCGGAAATGGTGCCAGGACCGTTGGTGACCAGCAGACCCACCAGCACGGAGAAGCCGAACAGCTCCTCCGCATTGGGACGCCGTCCCAGCAAGGCCAGAAACGCGGTCTCGGTGAAGCTCCAGGAGTCCATCAGCTCCCCGTTGTCCACGCCCTGGAAGCCCTTCTTGTCCTGCTTGTCCGAAGGGACCACGCAGCCGATCAGCGTGCTGAAAATCCGGAAATGCCACGGCATGGCCAGCATGGTGGTCACGGAGATACGCCGCTTCATGAGGGGACGCCACCCCAGATGGCAACAGATGGCCGCCAGCACCGTGCTGTCGCGCACCCCGCCATCCACCCCGTCGGTCAGGGCCTTGAGGAACTCCAGAAACACCGACTTGCAACCCCGATTCTCCAGGGCGGTCAGCATGGCCTTGCCACGCTTGCCGCTCTTGCCGCCCACCAGACGCTCACGGATTCCCTCCTGGGAGGCCTTGGCCAGCAGCGGCTGAAAATCGAAGGAAAGATTGGACGGATCGGTCATGCCGGCCAGGCCGAACAGATCGATGAACGCCTGCACCGCCTCGCGGGCCGGACGCACCTCGTTGGGACCCACGATCGCCACCCCGGTGGAGAGAACCACGTTGGGGCTGCTCCCCGCTTCCCGCGCGGCATCGGCGGCCAGCAGGCCGGTGGTGCCGCTCTGGTTGACGAAGGCGTTGAACGCCACGTTGGCCATGGCCGCGCCGGTGGCGTTGGGATACTCGCGGGTCAGGGAGAGGATCAGATTCTCCTCCAGGGTGTGGGTGGCCGCGTCCAGCACGCTCACGCCATGCAGTTGGGAGACCTGCGTGGCCGCGTCCATGCGCGAGGCGCCGGAACAATCCTTCATCGGCTGACGCGGGAAGATGGCGCCCACCTGCTTGCCCAACGCCGCGATCTGTTGGTTGTAGGGTTCCAGGGCCTCCACCACCGGCAGTTGCAGCTCCTTGGGCAGTTCGACCTCCTGTGAGGCGAAGAACCAGCACTTGGGCGCCAGATTGCCACGCGGCTCGAAGTCGGGACGGATGCCGTTCATCATCATGACCGAGGTCATGGCCTGCGGGATATGGGAGATGTTGGTCACCACCGCGCCCTTCGCCGAGCAGGCGGGAGTCTCCGGGGTGAAGATCGCCTTGACCCCGAACTTCTCCATGAACCACCGCTCTTTGGCCGCCGCGTCGTCACCGGAACCGGCGATGGCGCCCGCATGGCCGCAGGAGCGGGTCAGCTTGGCCTTCCAGCGGCCCACGACGCAGGCCACCACCGGCTTGTGGAAGACCAGATCCTTTTCGTAATACCCACCCGGCTCGATGTACATCACCGCCGCCTTGGTGCGGTCGTCGTTGTGCATGGCGTGGGTGAATTCCGGGGCCGCGAAGTGGATGTAGACATCCTTTCCGGAGGAGAGCGAGACCGTGGTCCCCCACCCGGCGGTCAGCAGATAGGTGGCGATGGTGGTGGTGAAATTCCCGGAGTTGGAATAGACGCCCACCGAGCCGGGCACCATGGACTCGTGCGGGGCGTTGCCGCCCAGCGCGCCGCCGATGCGGACATGATTGTGCGCGTCGCCGATCCCCAGGCAGTTGGCACCGAAGACGTCCACGCCCCGCCACTGGCAGTACTGCCGGATCATGCGGGCATGCTTCACCTTCACCTTTTCCGTCAGGATCACCACCTTCTTGAGGTCAGGATTGACCCGCACCGCCTCGATCACCGCGTCCTTGACCCCGTCCGGTGGCACGTAGACCACCGCCACGTTGAAACGCTTGCCGTCGTTGATCGCCTCGAGCACGTTGTTGTAGACCGGGATGTCGCCGACCTTGGTCTTCATCACCGAGCCGGAACGTCCGGGCATCACGCCGCAGACGATGTTGCCCCCGGAATACTCATGGCTGATCGGCGTGACCGTGGTGCTCTCGCCGCCCAGGATGTTGAGAACGCATACCCGGTCTTCCTTGGTGGCCATGTCGGCCAGCGAGTGGATGCCCATGTAATAGGGGAACTCCTTCTCGCCGCGGGGTAGCATGAAATTTTGCCCTTCACGGGGCTGTGTGTGAAATGATGGCATGGAATACCTCGTTCCCGTTAGTTGCTCAACGATTCGGCCTATTTTTTGATGCCAAATTTTTTGGCGATCACGTCCCGACCACCATTTCGCATCCACTCATCGATCGCCTGGGCATAATTGATCACCTCGCTCATGGCCGAATCGTAACCGAACATGGCATGCGGCACCCCCAGCGAATCGAGGGTGTCCTTCATGTAGCCCATGCCCTGAATGAGATTGGGGCCGCCGCGGCCCACCACCACGAACAAAGGCGTGGGGCCGTGTTCGTTGAAGTAGGTGCGCAGACCGTCGCCCATGGCGCGGAAGGTTTCGTAGATGTCGGTATTGTTGGCCTTGCCGCCGATGATGAACAGGACATTGGTCTGCGGCAGCCAGTGCCGGTAGGTGATGTCGCTGATCTGCTTCATTTTGGCGTAGGGGGGATTGCCGCCGAAGTCGGAGGAGATGGTGGCGCGGTCGCCCAGCAGTTCGGTCACCAGGGCGTTGGCCCCGCCGCCGAAGGTCATGGCGGTGATGGTCCCGGCGGGATTGATGACATACACGTCCGACTGGCCCTGATAGGTCCGCAGTTGATTGACCTCCAGTTCGTATTCGGAGAGATTGCTGTTGTCCAGGTTGGCCGGCAGATTGAGGCGTTTGGAGTTGCGATCGTCGCCGTCGAAGGCGCACTTGAAGTCGCAGGCCATGGGGATCAGGCGTTTCGACGCCGGATCGCGGAACATGCGGATCGGGTTGATCTCCAGGGTGGTCATGCCGTAATTGTTGAACAGGTCCCACAGTTTGGTGATGTTTTGCACCAGTGGGCTGAGGATTTCGTTCGGTGCGTCCATCCGGTCGAGGGCGTTGGAAATGACGAACCCCTTCAGTCCGGTCAGGGGATCGAACGGCACCACCGCGATCTTGCTCGGCGGCAGTTCCTCGATGTCCATGCCGCCATGATGGGTGATGGTGAGCGTGGGGGCGCGGAACTGGGTGTTGTCGGTGATGGAGACGTAGATCTCGTGTTCCGCCTTGACGAATCCCTCGAAGGTGACCCCCTCGGACTTGGAGGTCTGGTTGCCGTGGGTGTGTTCCGCGAAATAGAGGCGTTCTTTTTCCTTGAGGGCGGTGCGCACATCCGTGGCCCTGCCCACCAGTCCGGCCTTGCCTTTTTTGCCGATCCCACCCTTGAAGATGGGCTTGATGAGGCAGCCTCCCCATTTGTCGATCAGGGCCTGGATTTCATCCGGCGTCGCTTCCGGGCCAAGCACCTCAGCAGTCGGAAAATCGACGTACTTGAGTAACTTGGCCCCCCATTTCATGCCTGTGATTTGCATCGGTGCGGTTCCTCACTCTTGTTTACAGTTGATCCATCGGAAGCCAAACAAAAAACGGGTAAAGGCGGCGGGATGGAATGGCCGGTCTTGTACCCGTTTCGTTGCGCTTCTTGCTAGTTTGGCGGGAGCGACGGGGCTCGAACCCGCGACCTCCGGCGTGACAGGCCGGCATTCTAACCGACTGAACTACGCCCCCTTGCTGTATTCGCTGACTCTACCACTCTCCAAAATGGAAGACAATGGCCGCCGTGAGTCCGGGATGAAAAAAACCTGCCCCTGGCGTTCGCCGACTGTCTTGATCATGGAGTTGGTGGGCGGAACAGGGTTCGAACCCGTGACCCTCGGCGTGTAAAGCCGATGCTCTCCCGGCTGAGCTACCCGCCCGCGCACCTGCTGCCTCCCGCGTGCGTCATGGCGACGCACGGGAGAGGGGTGATTCACTTCTTTTTCTTGGCCACGACCGGCTTCTTGGCGTCGGCGGCGGCAACGGGAGCGGCCTCCTTTTTCGGCGCCGGAGCGGCAGCCGGTTTGGCGACCGGGGCGGGAGCCGGTTTCGGAACGGCCACGGCATCCTTGAGGAGCTTGCCGGGCTTGAACTTCGGCAACCGGGCCGCAGGGATCTTGATTTCCATGCCGGTGCGCGGGTTGCGGCCGGTGCGAGCGGCCCGCTCCGAGATCATGAAGGAGCCGAATCCCACCAAACTCACCTGATTGCCGGCCTTCAATGTGGCCTGGATGGCATTGATGACGGCGTCAATGGCTTCAGCAGCTTGGGCTTTTGTCAATTTGGCTTCCGCGGCGACGGAATCGACGAGTTCGGATTTGTTCAATGGACTCTCTCCCCTGTATTGACGTTCATAGGACGAATGGCGTAACGACCCCTTTGGGGGTTCAGCGCGTTTTGGAGGTTACTATACGTCGCGATTTCCCGGTGTCAAGCGGTTTTCTGCTGGCAAGCTTACATTTTTTAATTATTCGTGCCAGAGGGGAGCCGGTTGCCCGGCCAGGCCATCCATGACGGCGGCGCGCCGGGCAACCGGTGGTCGCGAAACCCTCAATGGGTCACGGACGGGGCCTCCAGGGGGGCATCCGGCTTGATCAGAAGCGCGGCCTGCGGCTCTGCCAGCGTGGCGTCCGGTTCCGCGACCGCTTCTTCCGACTGCAACTCGCCCCGCAAGGCCAGCTTCAGGACCTCGTCCATGTGGGAGACCGGATGAATCTCCAGATCCTTGAGGATGCTCAGGGAGATCTCCTTGAGGTCCTTGACGTTCTCTTCCGGGATGATGATGTGCTTGACCCCGGCGCGATGGGCGGCCAGCAGCTTCTCCTTGAGACCGCCGATCACCAGCACCCGGCCCCGCAAGGTGATCTCCCCGGTCATGGCCACGTCCTTGCGCACCGCGATGCCGTGCAGGGCGCTCACCAGCGCCGTACACATGGCGATCCCCGCCGAAGGGCCGTCCTTGGGCGTGGCCCCCTCCGGGACGTGAAGGTGGATGTCCCGCTTCTGGAAGAAATCCTCGGTGCGCAACCCCCACTCCTTGGCGCGGGAGCGGGCATAGGTGAGCGCGGCCTGCGCCGACTCCTGCATCACATCGCCCAGCTTGCCGGTGATGGTCAGCTTGCCCTTGCCCTCGATATGCATGCTCTCGATGGTCAACAGCTCGCCCCCCACCTCGGTCCAGGCCAGGCCGGTGGCCACCCCCACCAGATCCTCGTCCTCGGCCAGACCGAAACGGTAGCGCCGCACCCCCAGGTACTTGGCGAGACTCTTCGCGCCGATGACGTTGCGGGGACGATCCGGATCGCTCAGGATCGCCCGCGCCGACTTCCGGCACAGGCTGGCGATCTCCCGATCCAGATTGCGCACCCCGGACTCGCGGGTGTAGTAGCGGATGATGTCCAGCAACGCTCCCGTGGAGAGGGAAAATTCTCCCTCTTTCAGCCCATGCATCTCCATCTCCTTGGGGATCAGGTATTTGGAGGCGATGCGCAGTTTTTCCTGCTCGGTATAGCCGGCCAGCCGGATGATCTCCATGCGGTCCAGCAGCGGACGCGGGATGTTGAGACTGTTGGCCGTCGTGATGAACATCACCTTGGAGAGGTCGTAATCCACCTCCAGATAGTGATCGTTGAAGGCAGCGTTCTGCTCCGGATCCAGCACCTCCAGCAGCGCCGAGGAGGGATCGCCGCGAAAATCGGATCCCACCTTGTCGATCTCGTCGAGCAGAAAGAGCGGATTGTTCGAGCCGGCCTTCTTCATCGATTGGATGATCTTGCCGGGCAGCGAGCCGATGTAGGTGCGGCGATGGCCCCGGATCTCCGCCTCGTCCCGGATCCCCCCCAGCGAGATGCGCACGTACTCCCGGCCCGAGGCCCGCGCGATCGACTTGGCCAGCGAGGTCTTGCCCACCCCAGGCGGTCCCACCAGGCAGAGGATCGGTCCCTTGATCTTCTCCACCTTCAACTGCACCGCCAACTGTTCCAGAATCCGCTCCTTGACCTTTTCCAGGCCCCAGTGATCCTCTTCCAGGATCTCCTCGGCGCGCTCCAGGTCGTGTTTCAGCTCCGTGGTCTTGCTCCAGGGCAGGCTGACCAGCCAGTCCACGTAGTTGCGCACCACCGTGGCCTCGGCCGACATCGGGGCCATCTGCTTGAGTTTCTTCAATTCCGATTCGGCTTTCTTTCTTGCCTCCTCGCTCATGCCCGCGCCGGCGATCTTTTCCGCCAGTTCGTTGATCTCGTCCTTCTCTTCGTCGCGGTCGCCCAGTTCCTTCTGGATCGCCTTCATCTGCTCGTTCAGGTAGTAATCGCGATGGCTCTTCTCCATCTGCCGTTTCACCCGGCCACGCACCCGCTTCTCCACCTGGAGCACGTCCACTTCCTGTTCCAGCGTCAGCAAAAGCCGCTCCAGCCGTCCGCTGACCGTGGGGATCTCCAGGAGTTCCTGCTTGTCCGCCACCTTCAGCGCCACGTGGGTGGCCACGATGTCCGCCAGCCGGCCCGCCTCCTGGATCGACTGGAAGGTGGTGAGCACTTCCGGGGCCACCTTCTTGTTGAGCTTGGCGTAGACGTCGAACTGCTCGATCACCGAGCGCATCAACGCCTCGCACTCCGTGAGGTCGGACGGCTCGTCGCGCAGCATGCGGCACTCGGCCAGATAATAAGGCTCCTTCTGCAGATAACGGTGAATCCGCATCCGCTGCCCGCCTTCCACCAGGATCTTGACCGTCCCGTCCGGCAGCTTGAGCACCTGCAGGATCGTCCCCATCACCCCGATGGTGTGGATGTCCTCCTGTTCCGGATTGTCGGCGGTGGCATTCTTCTGGGCGACCAGCAGGATCTGACGGCTCTCCTCCTTGCCGGTCACCGAATCCAGCGCACGGATGGAACGTTCCCGTCCCACGAACAACGGCACGATCATATGGGGAAAGACCACGATGTCTCGCAACGGCAAGACCGGAATACGCACCAACTGGACGGCGAACAGATCCTTGGGATTGGTCATGGGGGTAGTACTCTTGCTCCTTGGATGGGTATTGTCCGGTCAGGCCTGCAGCTCGCGGGCGGTCTCTTCGTAGATGAGGAGCGGTTCCGCCTTGTTCTCGATGCACTCCTGGTTGATCACCACTTCCGTCACGCCGGGCATGGAGGGGATGTCGAACATCACCCCCAACAGGACCGCTTCCAGAATGGCGCGCAGTCCCCGCGCGCCGGTCTTGTGCTTGATGGCCTTCCGGGCCACGGCCCGCACCGCTTCGTCCGTGAAGGTCAGCTTGACCCCTTCCATGCCCAGCAGCTTGGCGTACTGCTTGAGCAGGGCGTTGCGCGGCTCGCGCATGATCCGGATCAGCGCGTCCTGGTCCAGCTCGTCCAGGGTGGCGATCACCGGCAGGCGGCCCACGAACTCCGGAATCAGGCCGAACTGCAACAGATCCTCCGGCTCCAGCATGGCCAGCAGTTCGTTCACCCTGCGGCCCGACTCGCCAACGGCCTTCACCTCCGCGCCGAAGCCGATACCGTGGTGTTTGTTGGAACGCCGTTCGATCACCTTTTCCAGACCGTTGAAAGCGCCACCGCAGATGATGAGGATATTGGTGGTGTCCACCTGCAGGTACTCCTGCTGCGGATGCTTGCGGCCACCCTGGGGCGGGACGCTGGCGATGGTCCCTTCGATGATCTTCAGCAGGGCCTGCTGGACTCCCTCGCCGGAAACGTCGCGGGTGATGGAGGGATTTTCCGACTTGCGGGAGATTTTGTCAATCTCGTCGATGAAGACGATCCCCCGTTGCGCCTTCTCCACATCGTTGTCTGCGGCCTGCAGCAGGCGCAGGATGATGTTTTCCACATCCTCGCCCACGTAGCCGGCCTCGGTGAGGGTGGTGGCGTCCGTGATGGTGAAGGGGACATCCAGGATGCGCGCCAGGGTCTGGGCCAGCAGGGTCTTGCCGCAGCCGGTGGGACCGATGAGCAACAGATTGCTCTTGGCGATCTCCACCTCTTCCTTGGCGCCGCCCTGTTGGCTCTCCAGCCGTTTGTAGTGGTTGTACACCGCCACCGACAGGATCCGTTTCGCCTTCTCCTGGCCGACGACATATTCGTCCAGGGTGTTCTTGATCTCCCTTGGCGGGGGAATGCCGGGGCGCTGCTTGCGCAAACTGCCGTCGCTCTTCTCCTCCTTGATGATGTCGCGGCACAACTCGACACATTCGTTGCAGATGAACACCGATGGTCCCGCGATCAGCTTGCGCACCTCGTGCTGGGTCTTGCCGCAGAAGGAGCAGTGCAGGACGTTTCCCGGATCGGTCAGTTTCTTCGCCATGGATCTCGACTCGTCATTTTTGGAGTTGAATTACGTTTCGTCATCGGATTTCGGCAGCTCCCGCTGTTCGATCACCCGGTCGGCCAGGCCGTAATCGCAGGCCTCCTTGGCCTCCAGGAAGTAGTCACGGTCCACGTCGCGGGCGATGCGCCGCACGGGCTGACCGGTATGCTTGGCCAGGATGGCGTTCAGGCGCTCGCGGATGCGCATGATCTCCTTGGCCTGAATCTGGATGTCCTCGGCCTGGCCCTGAAACCCGCCGGAGGGCTGGTGGATCATGACGCGGGAGTTCGGTAGCAGGAGCCGTTTCCCCTTCGCGCCGGCGGCAAGCAGCACCGCCCCCATGCTGGCGGCCTGGCCGATGCACAGGGTGCTGACATCCGGACGGATGAATTGCATGGTGTCGTAGATCGCCAGACCGGCGGTCACCAGCCCCCCAGGGCTGTTGATGTAGAAATGGATGTCCTTTTCCGGATTTTCCGATTCCAGGAACAGGAGCTGGGCAATGACCAGATTGGCCGAATGATCGTTGACCGGCCCCACCAGAAATATCACCCTTTCCTTGAGGAGTCGAGAGTAGATGTCGTACGCCCGCTCTCCACGATTGGTGGTTTCGATCACCATAGGCACGAGATTCATCGTCGTATCACCTTTCACTCTTGCTCATCCTGGTCGAACATCTCTCCGGCGGCGCAGCTCTCCTCGGTGACCACGCCATGCTGCACGATCCATTCCAACACGGTATCCTCGAGCACGGTATCGCGGATCTCCTCCATGCGGTTGGGGTCGTTTTGCAGCCATTTCTTGAAATTCCCCGCCTGTGGACCGTAGGCGGCGGCGAGCTGGCCGATCCGTTGGGCCACCTTGGCCTCGTCCGCTGTGAGGTTCTCCCTGGTCGCAATCGCGGAGAGCAGCAGACCGAGGGTCACGCGCCTTGCCGCCGCGTCCTTGAAGCCGGCCGCCAGCACTTCGTCGGTCAAGCCGGCCTGCGCCGGATCCAATCCTTTGATCTGGTACTCCCGCTTGGCGTATTCGACCATGGAATTGCGTTCCCGTTCCAGCATCCGCTCCGGGAGTTCCATGGGATTGGCCTGCACGAGCTGTTTGCGGATCTGCCGATGCAGGAGGCGTTCCGCGCCCCGTTCCGCCTCTTCGCGGATCGTTTCCGCCAGCGACTCGCGCAGACGGGCCAAACCCCCTTCCGCCACATTGGCCGCCTCGGCCAGCGCGTCGTCCAGCGGGGGCAGCACCCGTGCCCGCACCTCGTTGATCCGGCAGCGGAACAAAGCTTCCTTGCCGGCCAGGTGGGGGGCGCCGTACTGCTCCGGGAAGGTGACCCGCACCTCCCGCTCCTCGCCGACGCTACCGCCGATGAGCTGATCCTCGAAACCGGGGATGAAACGACCGCTGCCCAGTTCCAGGACATACCCCGTGGCCTCCCCGCCCTCGAAGGGCGCGTCGTCCACGTAACCGGTGAAATCCATCACCACCTGGTCACCCGGATTGGCGGTCGCGCCTTCCTGCGCCTCGAAGCGGGCCATGGACTCGCGCAGCTTTTCCAGCGCCGCATCCACGTCCTGATCCGTCACCTGCGGGGCGCGCCGGGTCAACTCCAGCCCGCGGTACCCTTGCGGCTCCACTTCCGGCATCACCTGAATCCTGGCCACGTAGACGAAATCGTGGCCCCGTTGCAGCTCTCCCAGGTTCATGTCGGGTTCGTCCACCGGGACCAGGGACTCCTGACGCAGCACTGTGGGATAGCTCGTCTTGAGCAGTTGCTCCATGACCGCGCCGTTCAGATGGTCCCGGAAGCGGGATTCCAGATGGTGTCTGGGCACCTTGCCGGGACGGAAGCCCGGCAGCTTGACGGTTTGCGCCAGGCGATGCAACTCCTGGTCCAGTTGGTGATCCACCTCGGCAGCCGGAATCCGGATGGTGACCTGGCGGTCGAAGGTAGCCGTTTTTTCCACAGTGACTTGCATGACATCCCCGATACGATTGCGTGAAGAAAATGAATGAAATGCCGCCTCCCGATCCGTCGGGGGGGCCGGCGTGAGTGGCGGTCAGTGCAATACCTGGCCTCCCTGTTCGGAAAGCACCGGGAGTGGATCGAAATTGATGAAACCCAGATCCAGATCCCATTCGGCGTGGCTCATGGCTTCCGCCAACAGTTTGCAAAAACCGTGCATAAGTTGCGTGTCCAGGGTCAATTCCAACCCCTCGCCCTCGGCCGGATTGAGGCCGAGCCGGACGAGTTCCTCCTGTTCCGGCGCCACGCCCAGGGTGGCCCGCGTCACCAGGATCGGTTCCCGGCCCAGGGGGGTGACGGTCTCCGAGTCCTCCTGATAGGGCGAGGCGAAATCGACCTGCGCGGTGGCGCTCTGGTGCATGAACTCCAGGAGCGCGGCGCGTGCCTTCGGATCCGATTCCGCGATGCGGTGGCGGGTTTCCAGATGGTGACGCAACCCCTCCCAGAGCCGCTGGATGAAGCGGCGGGTCAGCCAGAAGCGATACTCCGCGTGATCCGAGGTGCTGACGCGCAGCAGCACCCGATCCTGCTCCACGGAGTAGGAGGCCTGCAATTGATGAATCTGGCCCTGATGACTCATGGTGGTCATGCCGCCAGCGCGCCCGAACAGGAGGATCCTGCCCCGGCGGCGCAGGCCAGGCAATGATTGCCGGTCACGATGAGCCGCTCCGCCAGCGCCTCCTCGAGCTGCGCCTCGCCGGCATGACCGGCGTTGACCGGCATGTCCAGGGCCATGTTGAAGTCGCAGTCGAACAGCCGACCGTCCCAGCGGACGCTGATTTGCTTGCGGCACATCAGGCCATCCAGGGTGTGCGGATTGAAGGCCCGTTCCAGGGTGGTCAGATAGGCCCTCTCCGCGCCCTGGTGGCGCAGCAGGGCCTGAAACCGGCCGATGGGCATGTTGGCCATGGCGATGAGCCGGGTGAAGGAGAGGCCGTGCTCCTTTTGCAGGATGCGGCGGTACTCCTGTTCCAGATGTTCCTGGTCCGGGGGCAGGAAGGGGCCGGCGGGGTTGTAGACCAGTGTCAACGGCAGGCCGGGTCGTATGCCGTAACCGTGACGATTGAGCCGCCGGATCGCCTCCAGGGAACGCCGGAAGGTCCCGGCGCCGCGCTGGGCATCGACATTCCGTTCCAGATAGCAGGGCAGGGAACCGATCAGGTGGACCCCCATGTCCGCGAGGAAGCGGGGCAGCGCTTCCTGTTCCGGTTCCATCATGACCGCCAGGTTGGTGCGCAGGAGGATTTCCATGCCCAGGCCGCGCAATCCGGCGATGAACGGTCGCAGCCGGGGGTGGAGTTCCGGCGCCCCCCCGGTGAGGTCCACGGTCTTGCAGGGGGCGTGGCGCAGCCACTCCAGGAGGCGGTCCATCAGCGCGCCGCTCATCGTCTCCTTGCGGCGCGGCGAGGCGCCCAGGTGACAATGGTGGCATTCCAGGGTGCAGCGCAGCCCGAGATTGACTTGCAGCGTCTCCAGGGAGCGACCGCGCAGCTCCGGGCATCCGGTCCATTTTTCCACATGGTATAAAAACACATTCATGCAAGAGGCCCCACTCCATCGGGAATTACGAAATCCTGCCATCTCCTCACTATAGCACGAACGGGAGGCGGCTGTCCAACGCCCGCATGCGGGTCTTGCTTGCGCGCATTCCGGTTGAACGGCGGGACGGGCGATGTTACGCTTTCACCTGTGACGCCAGCCTTCGACAGGCAGGGGCGCAGGACCATCGGCAGGACATATGACCTATGAATACGACCAACAAAATCGATTACTGGCGCACCGGTTCCGACGAGGATTGGGAGGTGGCGGTGGACCTGATTCAAAGAGGCAAACTGCGTCATGGCCTCTTTTTTCTTCATTTGAGCCTGGAGAAGATCCTCAAAGCCCATGTCTGCCGGGTAACGGAGGAGGATCCCCCGAAAATCCACAATTTATTGCGTCTCATGCAGCGAGCCAACCTCGCATTGGATGTGCAACAGAGCAAATTGCTTGCCGAGTTGAACAGTTACTGCCTGGAAGGTCGCTATGCCACCGAACTCGGACCGCCTCCCTCTCCAGAGGAGGCGGCGAGAACCGTTCGACAAGCCGAAGAGGTGCGAACATGGCTGATCAGGCGATTGTAGAAGCAGTCAGGCATTATATCCGGGTGCTCAACCAGGAGGGCATACTCGTTGAATTTGCCGTTTTGTATGGTTCCCACGCCCGTGGAGAGGAGACGGAATGGAGTGATATCGATGTCATGGTGGTCTCCTCCCTTTTCGACGGTCCCAAACGGCGGGAAGATATCAACCATATCTGGCATGCCACCCTGCAAGCGGATGTGCGCATCGAACCGGTCGGCGTGGGCTTGCGCCAATGGGAAGCAGAGGATCGCATCCCCTTGATCGACATCGTGCGCCGCGAAGGGCTGATTATTTATCCAGAAGCTCGGTCGGCAATGGGTTTTCTCAAGACGACGGCTCCGGATGCGGCACTGTAAAAATAAAGGCCGACCCCTCCCCAGGAGTGCTCTCCACCCAGATGCGTCCCCGATGCCGCTCGATGATGCGCTGACTGATGGTCAAACCCAGCCCGCTCCCCAACGGCCACTCCAGCCCACCCTGATTCACCTGATGGAATTTCTCGAACACTTTTTCCAGTTCCCCCACCGGAATCCCCGGCCCGTTGTCCACCACGGCCAGGCCGACGCCCTCCCCGGTCTCCCGCCACTCGATGCATACTTCTCCCGTTTGCGGAGCACAGAATTTCACCGCATTGGACAATAGATTGATGATCACCTGCATGATCTTGTCCCGATCCGCCATCCGCTTGCAGGAGATCTCCGGCACCTTGTTGACCAGACGCACCTGCTTGTTGTCGAACAACTGCCGGGTGGCGTCGATCGCCTCCCTGGCCAGCAGCGGCAGGTCCACCTCCACCACATGCCATTCCATCCTGCCCGCGTCGATCTTGGCCAGATCCAGGATCTGATTGACCAACCGGCTCAACCGCTCGGCCTCCTTGACGATGATGTCGGTGAAATTGCGCCGCTCGTCCAGATTCATCTCCTCGTTGTCGCGCAAAATCTCGGAAAAGGCGCGAATCGAGGTCAAGGGGGTGCGCAACTCGTGACTCACCGTGGAGATGAATTCGTCCTTCATGCGGTCCAGCTCCCGCAACTGTTCGTTGGCCTCCCGCAGTTGCAGGGTGGCGGCCTCCAACTGGCGGGATTTCAGCTCCAGACGCTGACTGTATTCGATCACCTGACTGGTCTCGTCCAGGATGCGCATCACCCCTTGCAGATCCAACTCCTCGCCCTTGACCGCCGACGAAATCATCACCCGCGCCGAGGCCGAACCAATGGCCCCGGTCAGCCGTTTCTCGGCGAACGCCACCAGATTGGCGGGGGCCTGCGCGTCATCGCCCGGCTGCAGATGACGCTGACGGTGATATGCGGCGAAATCCTCCTCCGCCGCCAGCGGACCGATGAAGCGGGCCAGCAAATGACGCAACTCCCCCACGGAGACGAAACCGCTCCACAGGTATTCGTTGCCCCCCCTGGCCCCCTTCTGAAAGACATTGACGAAATTCTGCGCCTGAATCTGCTCCACGGCGGTCTGCCGGTCGAAGAGCGAAATCACCACCATCACCCCGCTGTTGCACAGGATGCTCCAGAACACCGAATGGGTGATGGGATCGAAGCCGGTCAGGCCGAAGAGCGCCTCCGGCTTCAGCCAGCCGATGCCCCACGGGCCTTCTGTCAGAAACGCGGGTGCGATCCAGCCCGATTTGGCGAAGGAGGCCAGCAGCAACGTATGAGTCCAGATCAGAAAGCCGGTCAACACCCCTGCCAAAGCGCCACGCCGGCTGGCCCCGGTCCAGAAGATGCCGAGCAGGATCGCGGGGGCGAACTGCGCCACCGCCGCGAACGACACCATGCCTATGCCGACCAGGGTATGGGATTCGCCCAGCAGCCGGAAATAGAGATAGCCCAACAACATCAACGCCACGATGATGCCCCGGCGGATGGTCAGGATGATCCCGGAGAGGTCCTCGCGCAGCGCCTTGCGGAATTGCAGAAAGAACGGCAACACCAGGTCGTTGCCCACCATGATGGACATGGCGATCGCCTCGACGATCACCATGCTGGTCGCCGCCGACAGACCCCCCAGATAAACCAGTGGCGCCAGCCACTCCTGCTGGCCTAGAATCGGCAGGACCAGGACGAAGGTGTCCGGGTCCACGCTGCCATCCGCGAACAGCAGACGGCCCGCCAGGGCAATGGGAAACACGAATAAATTGAAGGCCAGCAGATAGAGGGGAAACAGCCAGGAGGCCTGGCGCAAATGGCTTTCGTTGACGTTCTCCACCACCAGGACCTGGAACTGCCGGGGCAGGAACATCACGGCCATCATGGCCAGAAAGGTCATGGCCAGCCAGGAGGAGTAGCCCCCCGGAATCGCCTCGAAGGTCATCAGGCGCGCCAGCTCCGGGTTGGCCAGCGCCTGGCCGAACAGATCCCCGAACCCATCGAACAAACCGAAAGTGACGAACAGACCCACCGCCAGGAAGGCCCCCAGCTTGACGATGGACTCGAAGGCGATGGCCGCCACCAGCCCCTCGTGCCGTTCGCTGGCGTCCAGGTGGCGGGTGCCGAAGAGGATGGCAAAGAGGGCCAGCAGCATGGCCACGTAAAAGGCGGTGTCCCGCCACGGCACGAAGGGGGCGTTGCTGGCGAATCCGGCGTCCATGTGGCGGATGAGTACCTCCAGACTGACGGCGATGGCCTTCAACTGGAGGGCGATGTAGGGCATGATGCCGATCACCACGAACAGGGTCACCATGCCCCCCAGCACCGGCGACTTGCCATAGCGGGAGGCGATGAAGTCGGCGATCGAGGTGATGTGGTTGCGCTTGGAGATGGCGATGATCTTGCCCAGGATCAGCCACCACAGGGCCGCGATCAGCGTCGGTCCCAGAAAGATCGGCAGAAAACCGATGCCGCCCACCGCCGCCCGCCCCACGCTGCCGTAATAGGTCCACGAGGTGCAGTAGACCGCGATGGAGAGGGCGTAGACGAAGGGCGAGCGGATCAGGGAGCGATCCCTGGCCGCCCGCCAGTCCGCATAATAGGCCACCGCGAACAGCAGGCCCAGGTAGAGGATCGATAGCAGCGGCGCCAGCCACGACCAGGAGAGGTTCACGGTTTCTCCCCGCCTTTGCGCCTGAGGATGGCGGCCATCAGCAGGATGAAGATCAGCCAGAAGCCGAAAAGATAGAACAACAACACCGGGATCCCCAGGAAAAGCTCGGCGCGGCTGAACAATGCCAGCAAAGGATAATTGAGGGCCAGGCCCCCCAGAATGGTCAGGACCACCAGGCGTTCCTGGCGCGGTTTCGACAGGGACATGCGCTCAATACCCCGCTTTGGTTTGTTGACGACGGATCCGCACCATCCCCTCCGAGGCGCCGATGGCCAGCCCCAGGCTGGAAATCCCCTTGGTTGCCAGCAGATCCAGCAATTTCAGGAATACCTCTGCGGTGACGATGGCATCCCCCAGAGCGGTATGGCGGCCATGCACCTCCACCCCCAGCCGTTTGGCGATGGCGTCCAGGGTGTGGTCGGTCACCTCGCTGTGCAGATAGACCGACAGCAACAGCGTATCCAGCACCGGATTGTCGAACCTCACCCCGCATTCCGGCTCCTTGAGCTTCAGAAAACGCATGTCGAAGGCGGCGTTGTGGGCCACCAGCACCGCGTCGCCGATGAACTCGCGGAATTGCGGCAGCACGGTGCCGATGCCCGGCTGGCCCTGCACCTCCTCCTCGGTGATGCCATGGATCCAGGTCGAGGCCGCAGGAATGGGACGACCCGGATCCACCAGCCGCTCGAACGCCTCCCCGCGCAGCAGGCGACCGTTGACGATCCGCACTCCGGCGATGGCGATGATTTCGTCCCCTTGCGAGGGGTGCAGGCCGGTGGTTTCGGTGTCGAACACCACGAAGTTCATGCCGGCCAGCGCCTGGCCCGCGCGGCGTCCCAACTGGTCGAACGGCTCCAGGAGCGAAAAATCGTAGAACTCCGGGCGTTCCGGGATGGTGGTGTCCGCTCCCCGCCACTGCCGGGGGGAGGGGAAAAGCGGCAGTCGCAGCATGGCGTATCCGGCCCGGCGATGGGGCATGCTCCAGGGTTCGCAGCCGTGGCGCTCCAGGGTCTCTTCCAATAAGGGGGTGCGCCAGGACTCCACATCGCCCGCTGCCAGGGGCGTCCCCGGCCAGAGGAAGTCCAGATAGACGCGGCGATCCCCCAGCAGGGCCTCGGCCTCGATGGTCGTGGCCCGCGCGAGAACGGCCACGGCGCGCAGCATTGGCTCCAGGGCCATCAGCAGCGCCGGGGCGTCGGCCTGCAACCACAATGGCTCACCGATTTCGCGCAAACGGGGGCCGTCCCCGGACTTCAGACGACGCGCCAGGGTGGCGATCAGGTCCGAGGAGTGGAGGTCGGTCAAGACCCAGTGGCTTGCCGCCAGGTCGTGCCGTTCGCTGGCCACGGCCCGCATGTGCGCGGCGATCGCCTCGCCCTCGTCGTGTACCACGGCCATGAACCGCTCCCGCTCGTCCGCCTCCATGTCGCCATGCCGCGCCAGGGTCTCGGAGGCGGCGCGTAGACTGGCCACCGCGCCGCGCAGCCCCTCCAGGGAACGCTGCGGGGGCTGCGGCGCATGGGCGCGCCCCTGGCGGAAGGTGATCAGGAAGTGCCTCACCCCCCGCCGGTTCAGCGGAAAGAGGCTCATGGCGCAGTCCAGCAGCGTGCCGTCATGGATGGCGGCGCAAAAGAAGCGGATCTCCCCCTGGCTCCCGCAATGGGTCGAGGCGTGACAGCGCTGCAGAAACGCCATGCTGGTTTCCAGCGGGGCGCGGGTACACAGGTCGTACAGGGAGCGCCCCAGCCCCAGGCTCTCCTGACGCTGGCGGAACCGCATCTGCGCCGCCGGGTTGTACAAAACGATGTCGCCGTCGGCGCGGATCACCACCAGCCCCACGTTCAGATGGCGGATGACGTTTTCCAGGTGTTCCATGGCTTCGTTGCCGCCGGTCAGCGCCTCCTTGACCTGCCGGCGGGCGTGCATCAGGGCTTCCGCCAGCCGCCGCGCGTTCTCCGGCAAGGCATCCAGCAGATGGTCCGCCTCCGGTTCGCCAAAAGGGGGCGGGTCCTGCCCGGCCATGATCTCCAGCTCGCGGTCGAGCCTGGCGAGGGGTTTCCACACGCCCCGGTCGAGCCAGGCCCAGAGTTGCGCCAACACCGCCACCAGACAAAAGAGCGCCAGCATCCCCATCGCCAGGCTCTGTTTCAGCCATTCCGTCACGGTCTCGTCCAGTGCCGGCATGGTCTCGGCCATGCGCCAGACCACCAGTCCCGGCCCGGCCAGCGCGACCGTCAACGCGACCGCCAGCGCCCCCCAAAAGCGGGTGCGTCCCCTCATCATGCCGGGGTTGCGTCTTCCAGGCCGAGCATGGCTCGCACCTTGACCACCAGCTCACGGGTCGAAAAAGGCTTGATGACATAATCGTCCGCGCCCAGGGCCAACCCCTTTTCCTGTTCCACCTCCCGTCCCTTGGCGGTCAGCATGATGATGCGGATCCCCTGCCAGGCGGGATTGGCGCGGATGGCCTCGCACACCTCGTAGCCGTTCTTTTTGGGCATCATGACATCCAGAAGAATCAGATCGGGCCGTTTTTCCTCCACCGCGCGCAGGGCCTCCTCGCCATCCCCGACCGAGCGCACGGCGAATCCCTCCTTCTTCATCAGGAACTCCAGCGAAAGGACGATGTTGGGGGCATCGTCCACGATCAGGATTTCATGGGACATGCGGCACTCTCCTTTTGCTTCCGGTCATTGCAGCTCCCGCAACCGGAAATGATGGGTCAAAAAGCGTTTGAACCGGTTTACCTCCCGCAGGCAATCCCGCAGGTTTTCCCGCTCCAAACGTCCCAGGCGGGCGGGCGTCGGGTGGTCCCCGGTGCGGGCGCGCAGGCCGCCGAGAAATTCGAAGGTCTCCACGAGGTCCTCACCGAACGGACGATCCAGCACCCCCCGCCGCGTCAGGCCCAGGATGCGGCGCACGGTATTGGGATCCTGGAGCCGTTGTTCCATGGCCAGGACCCTCACGCCATGGACGATCGGAAAAATCCCCCCCTTCTTGAGGTCGATCGTGCCCGCCCGCTCCCCCTTGGCGACGATGAAGCGCCCGAACAGCCCCAGGGGGGTGGCGAAGGCCAGGGCCGGCCTGGCGAGGTGGGCGAAAAAGGTCGGGTCGTCCGGCAGATGCGCCCAGAAGAACTCCCGCAGCTCCCCGAACAGGCGTTTGCGCCCCATCACCACGCGGGCGTCGTAGGCGATGGCCAGCCACATGAGATGGGTGGGCGTGGGGTCGTGGATCCAGGTGAACAGGGTCGTCTTCCACGCTTCCAGGGTGCGCGCCCACTGGGGGTTGCAGAGCATGACGTCGCCCGCGCAGGCCGGATAACCCATGCGCGCCAGGGCCGAGGAGAGCGCCTGGCCAAAGGCCCGCGCCTCGTCCAGGGGCAACACCCCGTCGATGATGAGGGCGTTGTCCTGATCGTTCTTGACCACCTGCTCCCCGCGTCCCTCGCTGCCCATCACCAGGACGCAGAGGTGATCCAGCCACTCCGGCTGCGCCAGCAGGCGCGTCAATTGCACGAATACCTGGCGATCCAGTTCCAGCATCACCCGGCCAATATAGCGTACTTTGACTCCCTTGGAAATCAGGGAATGCACCCACTGGGGGTGGAGGCGCACCGCATCCGTCAGTTCCTCCAGGGAGGCGGCCTGACGGATGCGGCGTTTGTGTTGCGTCCGGAAGAGGATCTCGTCCAGGATGGCCGGTTGGGCCACGATGGGGGCGGGATCCTCCTGGTCGCGCATCGGGGTGGGTCAGTGGCCGGATGAGCCGGCGGCGCCGATGCCGGTTTCGCAGCGCACGCTCTGGGCGTCGAAGCGCGCCTTTTCCTCTGCGGCCTGTTGGCTGTTGTCCATTTTGGAGAAGAGCCAGCACCCCACGAAGGCCAGGGTCATGGAGAAGATGGCCGGATCCTTGTAGGGGAAGAGCGGGGCCTTGTTGCCCAGCACGTCCACCCAGACCGTCTTGGAGAGCACCACCATGACCACGGTGGAGATCAGCCCCAGGGAACCGCCGATCAGGGCGCCGCGAGTGGTGAGGTTTTTCCAGTAGATCGACAGGATCAGGATCGGGAAGTTGGCGGAGGCCGCGATGGCGAAGGCCAGGCCGACCATGAAGGCGACGTTCTGTTTTTCGAACTGGATCCCCAGAAAGATGGCGACGATGCCGATGCCCAGGGCCGCGAATTTGGAGATGCGCATCTCGGTTTGTTCATTGACGTTGCCGCCGCGCATGGCGCTGGCGTAGATGTCGTGGGAGACCGCCGAGGCGCCGGCCAACGTCAGGCCGGAGACCACCGCCAGGATGGTGGCGAAGGCCACCGCCGAGATGAATCCGAGGAACAGGTCGCCGCCGGTGGCATGGGCCATGTGGATGGCGGCCATGTTGTTGCCGCCCGCCAGGGTGCCTTTGATCATGTCCACGTACTGGGCATTGGGGGCCACCAGCACCACGGCGCCAAAGCCGATGATGAAGGTGAGGATGTAGAAATAACCGATGAAACCGGTGGCGTAGAAGACCGACTTGCGCGCCTCCTTGGCGTTGGCCACCGTGAAGAAGCGCATCAGGATGTGGGGCAGGCCGGCGGTGCCGAACATCAGCGCCATGCCCAGGGAGATGGCGGAGATCGGATCCGAGACCAGGCCGCCGGGGGCGAAGATGTCCTTGCTGTCGGCCACCACCTTCTTGTGGTCCGCCAGGCCGCTGGCCTTGACCCCTTCCATGGCGGCGCGGAAGAAGGCCTCCAGGCTGAACCCGGCGTGATGCAGCGCCCCCAGGGCGATGAAGGTCGCGCCGGTGAGCAACAGGACCGCCTTGATGATCTGCACCCAGGTGGTGGCGATCATGCCGCCGAAGGCCACGTAGAGGATCATCAGGGCGCCGACGATGATCACCGCCGACTCGTAGGGGAGGCCGAACAGGGTGCGGATCAACTGGCCGGCCCCCACCATCTGGGCGATCAGGTAGAGGATCACGGTGCACAGGGTCCCCAGGGCCGACAGGGTGCGGATCGGAACCTGCGACAGCCGGAAGGAGACGATGTCCGCGAAGGTGTAGCGGCCGAGGTTGCGCAACTGTTCGGCCATCAGGAACAGAATGATCGGCCAGCCCACCAGAAAACCGATGGAGTAGATCAGGCCGTCATACCCCTTGGCGAACACCATGGCCGAGATGCCGAGAAACGAGGCGGCCGACATGTAGTCCCCGGCGATGGCCAGGCCGTTCTGGAAACCGGTGATGCCGCCGCCGGCCGCGTAGAAGTCCTTGGTGGTCTTGGTGCGCGATGCCGCCCAATAGGTGATGCCGAGGGTGACAGCGACGAAGGCGAAAAACATCAGAATCGCCGTCATGTTCAATTTGTTTTCCGGCTTGGCGGCCTCTGCGGCCCACAGCAGCGGGGTCCAGACAGTAGCCAGCAGCCCGAAGAGGGATGCGATGATACCTCTCATTTCGTATCCTCCTTGATTTTTCTTGTCAGCTCATCGAATTCGCCATTCGCCCGCCGGACGTAGATGCCGGTCAGGAGGAATGCCACCACGATGATGAAAACCCCCAGCGGGATGCCGACGGAAATCACGCTCCCGGCGGCGATCTTGGTGCCCAGGGATTTCGGCGCAAAGGCGATCACCAGGATGAAGGCATAGTAGATGATCAGCATGATGACGCTCAGCGTCCAGGCGAATCGGGAGCGTTTGCTGACCAGCTCCTGGTATTGCGGATGGTTCTTGATCCGCTGGACGAATTTGGCGTTGGAGGTATCGTTGCTCATGAATGACTCCTCAGGTGGGTTGTCTTTCGTCGATCAGTTTTTTCACCACGCCAGGGTCGGCGAGGGTGGTGGTGTCGCCCATGCTGTCCAGTTCGTTGGCGGCGATTTTGCGCAGGATGCGGCGCATGATTTTGCCGGAACGGGTCTTGGGCAGGCCGGGCGCCCACTGCATGATGTCGATGTGGGCGATGGGACCGATCTCCTTGCGCACCAGGGCGGCCAACTCCTTGCGCAAGGCCTCGGTGGGTTCCTCGCCGACCATCAGGGTGACGAAGGCATAAATCCCTTGTCCCTTGATGGGGTGCGGATAGCCGACCACGGCCGCCTCGGCGACCTTTTCGTGCAGGACCAGGGCGGATTCGATCTCGGCGGTTCCCAGATTGTGGCCGGAGACGATGATGATGTCATCGACCCGTCCGGTGATCCAGTGGTAGCCATCCGCATCCCTGCGACAGCCATCGCCGGGGAAATAACGACCGGGATATGCCGCGAAATAGGTATTGAAGAAACGTTGATGGTCGCCGTAAACGGTGCGCATCATGCCCGGCCAGGGGCGGGGGATGGTGAGGATGCCGGAGGTTTCGCCCTCCTGGACCACCCCCTTCTCATCGACGATTTCCGGCACGATGCCGAAGAACGGCAGCGTGGCGGAACCGGGTTTGGTGGGGATGGCCCCAGGCAGCGGGGTGATCAGGATGCCGCCGGTTTCGGTCTGCCACCAGGTATCGACGATGGGGCAGCGGCCCTGGCCCACGACGTGATAATACCACTCCCACGCCTCCGGATTGATGGGTTCGCCCACCGAGCCGAGCAGGCGCAGGGAAGAACGGCTGGTGCGTGTGACGAAGTCGTCGCCCTGGGCCATCAAGGAGCGGATGGCGGTGGGTGCCGTGTAGAAAATATTGACCTGATGCTTGTCCACCACCTGCCCATGGCGGGAGGCGTCGGGATAGGTGGGGATGCCCTCGAACATCAGGGTGATCGCCCCGTTGGAGAGCGGTCCGTAGACGATGTAGGAGTGGCCGGTGATCCAGCCCACGTCGGCGGTACACCAGTAGACGTCGCCCTCGTGGTAATCGAAGATGTAACGGTGGGTGATGGTGGCATAGAGAATATAGCCGCCGGTGGTGTGCAAAACCCCCTTGGGCTTGCCGGTGGACGAGGAGGTGTAAAGAATGAAGAGCGGGTCCTCGGCCTCCATGGGTTCGGCGGGACACTCCATGCTCGCGGCAGCCACGGCCTCGTGATACCAGACATCTCTGGCGGGATCCATGGGGACCGCGCCTCCGGTCAGCCGCACCGTGAAGACGGTATGCACCGAGGGACAGGAGAGCAGGGCCTCGTCCACGTTGACCCGCAGGGGGATCTTCCTGGCGCCCCGCACCCCTTCGTCCGAGGTGACCACCGCGCAACAGGCGGCGTCGTTGATGCGATCCTTGAGGGATTCCGGGGAGAAACCGCCGAACACCACCGAATGGACCGCGCCGATGCGGGCGCAGGCCAGCATGGCCACCGCGGCTTCCGGGATCATCGGCATGTAGATGCAGACCCGATCCCCCTTGCCGATGCCACGCGCCTTGAGGGCATTGGCGAAGCGGCACACCTCGGCGTGCAGTTGCCGGTAGGTGATCTTTTTGGAGTTGTTGGGGTCGTCCCCTTCCCAGAGGATGGCCGTCTGTTCGCCCCGGGTGGCCAGGTGGCGGTCCAGGCAGTTGTAGGAGACATTGAGCTGCGCGCCGTCGAACCAGCGCACATGGGCGCGGTGGAAATCCCAATCCACCACCGTGTCCCACTTGCGGAACCAGTGGATGAGTTCTTGTGCCTGTTCGGCCCAGAATGCTTCCGGCGCCTCGATGGATCGGGCATACATCTCCTGGTAGCGTGCCTGGTCGATCAGGGCGCGTTCCGCGGCATGCGATGGAATTGGATAGATTTTATCAGTGCTCATGCCACACTCCGTTTCCATGTTTCAGATGGGTTGAGGTGTTGTCGAAAGAGGGTGGAATGTGGGATGCGAAGCATCATCGACACCTGGTCACATTTCCCAATGATGCGAGTTTAGCCGAACATTCATGGCGCCACAAGATGCTATCGATCCGGCAATAGGGTGTATACAAAAAACACGCAAAACTTGCAAATAATCCCAAAATGGGGGATCATGGACCTCCAACTTTCCACTGGCGAGATTTTGAGGTGAGAGATGCAGCCTGGTATTGCCATATGGTTGCGGTGGGTATTGATCGCCGCGTGCTTCACGAGCGTGGTGGCGCTCTCGCTGCTGCATGGCATCCGGGACGAACGCGAGCAGACCCGGACCTTGGCGGTCAATACCGCCCGCGCCCATTTTTTCAAGGATCTGGCCTTTCGTCAGTGGGCCACCCGGCATGGCGGGATTTACGTGCCCGCCGATGAGCGCACCCCCCCCAATGAGCACCTGGCCCACGTGCCGGAACGGGATATCACCACGCCATCCGGCAAACGGCTCACCCTGATGAATCCGGCCTACATGGTGCGTCAACTCATGTCGGAGTACTCGGATATCTATGGGGTGAAGGGGCGGATCACGTCGTTGAAATTTCTCCAGCCCGATAATGCCCCCGATGCCTGGGAGGCGCAGGCGTTGCGCCGGTTCGAAACCGGTGTCGAGGAGATCATGGAGGTGGTCGGGGAAGGGTTGGATGCGCAGTTGCGGCTGATGCGCCCCATGATTACCCAGCAAGGGTGCCTGAAATGTCACGCGCATCAGGGCTACAAGGAGGGAGACGTGCGGGGAGGCATCGGGGTGCGCGTGCCGTTGCGCGTCTTCCTGGAAGGCGAAGCCCAGTCGGTATACAACCTCAAGATGGCGCACGGCATTTTTTGGGCGCTCGGCATGGCGCTGCTGCTGCTCTACCTGCGGGCGAGCCGCGGACAACAACGTCAGGAGCACTATCTGCGTCAGCTCTCCATGGCGGTGGAGCAAAGCCCGGTCGCGGTGGTGATCGCCGACCCGTCCGGAACCATCCATTATGTCAACCCCAGCTTTTCCCGGATGAGCGGCTACGATCGCGACGAGGTGCTGGGTCTGAATCCGGGCAATGCCGGGTCGGAATCGATCTTCGGGGCGGGAGGCGGGGAGATGTGGCAACGGCTGCGCGCGGGGGAGAAGTGGCGGGGGGAGTCTCTCGACCGGCGCAAGAACGGCGAATCCTATTGGCAAAACACGACGATCACCCCGATACGAGATCATGCGGGCCGGGTGATCCACTATCTGGCGATACTGGAGGAGATCACGGCCAGCAAGGAGGCAAAGCTCGCCCTGATCCAGGCCAAGGAGCAGGCGGAAGCGGCAACCCAGGCCAAGGGGGAGTTCCTCGCCGCCATGAGCCATGAAATCCGTACCCCCATGAACGTGGTGCTGGGCATGTCGGAAATGCTCCTGGAGACCAACCTGGACCGGACCCAGCACCGCTTTGCCCAGGTCATGAACCATTCGAGCAAAACGTTGCTGGCCGTGATCAACGACATCCTGGATTTTTCCCGCATCGAGGAGGGACGGCTGGTCCTGGTCGATGTGGCCTACTCCCCCGGACGGGTGGTGGCCGAGACCACCCAGTTGATGCGGCTGGCCGCCGAGGAGCGGGGCTTGCGCATGGAAGAGACCGTGGATCCCACCATTCCGGCAACCATGGCCGGAGACGACGGACGGGTGCGGCAGGTGCTGATCAATCTCATGGGCAACGCCATCAAGTTCACCCAGTCAGGCGGGGTGGAGGTGCGTCTCGGTTGGGATCCTGGCCAGGCGGGATTCCTGCGCTTTTCCGTCATCGATACCGGCATCGGGATTCCGTCGGATCAGCTGGAATTGATCTTCGAGCGGTTCACCCAGGCGGAAGCGGGGATCACCCGCCGTTTCGGGGGCACGGGGCTGGGGTTGACCATCTCCCGGCGGCTGGTCGAGATGATGGGTGGCCGGATCCGGGTGGAGAGCACGCCGGAACGGGGCAGCGCGTTCCATTTCACCCTGCCGGTTCGCCAGGCCGCCGCCGGGGAGTCGCGTGCCACTCCCGAGGAGGAAAACGCGCCACCACGGGAGGAGCGCCCCCTCAGGATCCTGCTCGCCGAGGACGTGGAGGAGAACCGGGTCCTTTTCGAGGCCTACCTCATGCATACGCCCCACCAGGTGGTGAGCGTGGTCGATGGCCTGGAGGCGGTGGAACGGATCCAGGCCGAGCCTTTCGACCTGGTGGTCATGGACGTGCAGATGCCCCGCCTGGACGGTCATGCCGCCACCCGCCGGATCCGGGAATGGGAACGGGAGACCGGACGCCCCCCCTTGCCCATCATCGCCTTGTCGGCCCATGCCCTGGAACGGGAGCGCTCCTTGAGCCTGGAGGCCGGATGCGACCGCTATCTGACCAAACCGATCAACCGGAAGACCTTGCTGGCGGTGCTGCGCGAGGTCGCCGAATGCCGTCAGGGCGCCTCCTGACACGGCGGGCGCGGGCATTGCCCCGGCAATCCGGTTCGGGGTAGAATGGCGGCCGATACCTCTTTTTATGCTGCGGGATGCGCCATGCCGCCCTTGCCCACCGTTGACCGCTACGATCCCATGCCGGATGTTCCGTGCGCGTCGCGTTTCGCCGGGGTCTCGCTGCTCACCCACTCCGGCCCGATGGGGGAGACGGTCGCGACGTGGATGGCGTCGCGCGGGCTGGGTCTGGCCAGGATGATCCACGCGGAGGAGGAGGCCGGTCCGGGCGACGCGCCATGCCTCGCCCTGCTGGCGCGCCATCCGGAAACCAGGATCATCGCCTGTTATCTGGAAGGGATATCCGATGGCGCGGCTTGGCTTGCGGCACTCCAGGAAGCCACCCGGCGCAAACCGGTGATCCTGTTGACCGCCGAAACCGAGAGCTGGTACCAACAGGGTGTCAACCGGGAACTCCGGCGCCGGATGCCCTCCCCGGAGGTGTTCCACGCCGCTTGCGACCGCATGGGGGCGTTGCGCGCCAGCCATCTCCAGGAGTGGCTGGACGCCATGCTGATCCTGGCCCGCGCCCCTCTGCCCGCCGGCAACCGGATCGCCCTGATCGCCACCGGAACCACCCTGGCCAGCCTGACGGTGGCCACCCTGCGCGACCACGGCCTGCAAGCCGCCACCGTGTCGCATCCGGATTGGTCCGCCGGATCGGCAGGGCTGCGCGCCGCCGTGGCCACGGCAGCCAGCAACCCGGACACCGATGTCGTCCTGACGGTCATCACCCTGCCCATGCCGGAACCTCTGGACCCGGTGGCGCTCCTCGCCCCGCTGGCGGCCGTGGCGGAAAAACCCGTGTGCGCGGTGTTGCTGGGAGGGGAGGCGGCGCAATCCGGCCTGCGCGCCCTCGACCAGGCGGGGATCGCCGGATTTCCCACCCCGGAACGGGCCGCCGCCGCCATGGCCATGCTGGAGGCCCAGGGACGCTCGCTGCGCCGCGCCCCCCGCGTCATCACCCCCCTGCCGGTCGATGCCGCCCTGGCTGGAGAACGGATCCGGCTGGCCCTGCAAACCGGCCAACACCACCTGAGCGATTTCGAAGCCAGGCCGATTCTGGCGGCCTACGGGATCGCCGTGCCCGCCGGGGAACGGGCCGCCACCGTCGAGGAGGCGCTGGAGGCGGCGGCCAGGCTGGGATATCCCGTCGCCCTGCAGCTGCTCTCTCCGGACAGCCGTCAGGCAAGGGGCTGGACCACCCGCTACCCCCGGCTGACCAACCCCGCCGAACTCCGGGACGCCTGCGACCTGCTCACCCTGCGCTTCGCCAGCCGTATCCCCGCCGGACGCATGGACGGCCTGTTCGTGGAACAGGCGATCCCGCCAGGGGAACTCCTGCTGATGGGCATGCAGCGCGACGAACAGTTCGGCCCCCTCCTGCACGTGGCAAGCGCCGCTCCCCGCTCCCTGAGCGACGCCCGGCGCCAACTGGCCCCCATCACCGCCGGGGAAGCCATGGCCATGCTCGCCGCCGGCTGCCCGGAAATCCGCGCGGATGCCCGGCCCGACCTGGCGGAGGTCCTGCAACGCCTGGGACAACTGGCCGGTGATTTTCCGGAGATCGCCCGCGTCACGATCGCCCCCCTCGTCGTGCGTCCCGCCGGACTCGGCCCGGTGGCCTCGGAGTGTGCCATGCTCCTGGCTCCCGAACGCGAGGCGCAATGCTGAACCTCTCGCGCCCCTTCATCCATCGGCCGGTGGCCACCGTGCTGCTCACCCTGGGGATCACCCTGGCGGGGCTGCTGGCCTTTGCCGCGTTGCCAGTCGCGCCCTTGCCCCAGGTGGATTTTCCCACCATCTCGGTGCAGGCCTCCCTGCCAGGGGCCAGCCCGGAAACCATGGCGGCCACCGTGGCCACGCCCTTGGAACGGGTGTTGGGCCGCATCGCCGGGGTCAACGAAATCACCTCGTCCAGCGGTCTGGGCAGCACACGGGTCACGCTGCAATTCGACCTGAGCCGCGACATCAACGGCGCCGCCCGCGAGGTGCAGGCGGGGATCAACGCCGCCCGCACCCTGCTGCCCTCTGCCATGCCCACCAATCCCACCTACCGCAAGGTCAACCCGGCGGACGCGCCGATCATGCTCCTGACCCTCGCCTCGGATACGCTGACCACCGGCCACCTGTACGACGCCGCCTCCACCATCCTGGCCCAGCGCCTGGCGCAGGTGGACGGCATCGGCCAGGTCACCATCGGCGGCGGGGCATTGCCGGCAGTGCGCATCGACCTGGATCCCGACCGCGCCAGCCACATCGGCCTGGGACCGGAAGCGGTCCGTACCGCCGTGGTCGCCGCCTTCGCCAACCGACCGCTGGGGGTGGTGGAGGACGACTCCCGCTCCTGGCGGATCCTCGCCAACGATCAGGCCAACCGCGCCGTGGACTACCGGCCCCTGCTGCTGCGCTGGAACAACGGCGCCGCCCTGCGTCTGGAGGATGTCGCGCGGGTGAGCGACGGGGTCCAGGACATCCGCCACTTCGGCGTGGCCAACGATCGCAGGGCCGTCCTGCTGATCCTCTACCGCCAGCCGGGGGCCAACATCATCGCCACCGTGGATCGGGTCAAGGCGCTCCTGCCCCACCTGCGGGCCACCATCCCCGCCGGCATGGACCTCGCGGTGGCCGCCGACCGCACCCCCATGATCCGCGCTTCCCTGCGGGAAGTGGAACGCAACCTGATCCTCTCCGCCATCCTGGTGGTGGCGGTGGTCTTTTTGTTCCTGCGTCGCCTGAAAGCCGCGCTGATCCCCAGCATCGTGGTCCCGGTCTCCCTGATCGGGGCCTTCGCGGTCATGCACCTGGCCGGCTTCAGCCTCAACAACCTCTCCCTGATGGCCCTCACCATCGCCACCGGCTTCGTGGTGGACGATGCCATCGTGGTGCTGGAAAACATCGTCCGCCACATCGAGGCGGGCCGGCCCCCCATCGGCGCGGCCCTGCGCGGGGCGCGGGAGATCGGCTTCACCGTGGTCTCCATCAGCCTCTCCCTGGTGGCGGTTTTTCTTCCCATTCTGCTCATGGGCGGGATCGTTGGCCGGCTCTTCCGGGAGTTCGCCGTCACCCTGTCGGCGGCCATCCTGATCTCCATGGTGGTGTCGCTCACCGTCACCCCCATGCTCTGCGCCCGCCTGCTGGTCAGGGATCCCAGACCCGTCGGCGGACGCATCGGCGCGCGCCTGCTGGCCGGCTACCGGCGCGGCCTGGCCTGGTCCCTGCGCCACGCCGGGTTCATGCTGCTGCTGCTGGCCGGCACCATCGCCCTGAATGTCCATCTCTATACGAACGCGCGCAAGGGATTCTTTCCCCAGCAGGATACCGGCAGACTGGTGGGCCACGTCCAGGCCGATCAGGGGATCTCCTTTCACTCCCTGCGGGGCAAGATCACCGCCATGATCGCCCTGATCCGCCAGGATCCGGCGGTGGAGTCGGTCACCGGCTTCACCGGCGGCGGACAGCGCAACTCCGCGATGCTGTTCGTCTCCCTCGAGCCGCTGCGGCAACGCGATATCCCCATGGACCGGGTCATGGCCCGGCTCCGGGAACGGCTGGCCCATGTGCCCGGGGCCAGGCTGACCCTCCATCCGGTGCAGGATGTCCGCATGGGCGGTCGTTCCAGCGGCGCCCAGTATCAATACACCCTCCAGGCCGACTCCCTGGAAGAGCTGCGCGCCTGGGAGGATCCCATCCGTCAGGCCCTGGCGCGGCTGCCGGAACTGGCGGACGTCAATACCGATCAGCAGGACCAGGGGATGCAGACCAACCTGAAGATCGACCGGGACGCCGCCACCCGGCTGGGCCTGCCCATGCGTCTCATCGGTTCCACCCTCAACGACGCCTTCGGGCAGCGTCAGATCGCCACCATCCACAACCCCCTCAATCAATACCGGGTGGTGCTGGAGCTGGACGATGCCTGGCAACAGGGTCCGGAGGTCTTGCGTTCCCTGGAGATCGTCTCTCCCGGCGGGGCGCGCGTCCCGCTGCCCGCCTTCGCCAGCCTGGAACGCGGCAGCGCGCCCCTGGCGGTGAACCATCAGGCGGGCTTTCCGGCGACGACCATCAGCTTCAACCTCCCGCCGGGGGTCTCCCTGGGTCGGGCCGGCGCCGCCATCGAACGCGCCATGAGCGAACTGCGGGTTCCCGCCACGGTGATGGGGAGCTTTCAAGGCACGGCCAAGGTGTTCCAGGATTCGCTGGCCAACCAGCCCTGGCTGGTCCTGGCGGCCCTGGTCACCATCTATATCGTGCTGGGGGTGCTGTACGAAAACCTGCTCCATCCCCTCACCATCCTCTCCACCCTGCCGTCGGCAGGGGTGGGGGCATTGCTGGCCCTGGAGGCCTTCGGCCAGGAGTTCGGCATCATCGCCCTGATCGGGGTCTTTTTATTGATTGGGATCGTCAAGAAGAACGCGATCATCATGATCGACCTGGCCATCGATTTGCGCAAGCGCCACGCCATGACAGCGGCGCAGGCCATCTATCGGGCCTGCCATGTCCGGTTCCGTCCCATTCTGATGACCACCCTGGCGGCGGTGGGCGCGGCCATTCCGCTGGCCCTGGGCACCGGCGACGGGGCGGAGCTGCGCGCCCCGCTGGGGATCGCCATGATCGGGGGGCTGATGGTCAGTCAGGTGTTGACCCTTTATACGGTGCCGGTGGTTTATATGGTTCTGGACCGCTGGCAGCGCCGATGAAGACCAAGGAGAAGACGATGGCGAACAGAACCCGAATGATCCCGGCGCTGGCATGCCTGCTGGCCTTGACCGCCTGCGCCAAGGCGGGACCGGAGTACCGACGCCCGGAGATGGCGATTCCGGAGCGGTTCGGCGCGGCCGGCGACTGGCAGCCGGCCCAGCCCGCGTCCCCCGACGCGGCCTGGTGGCGGGTGATGGCGGATCCGGAACTGGACCGGCTGGAGGAGATGGTGACCATCGGCAACGCCGACATCCAGGTCGCCGAGGCGCAATACCGGTCGGCACGGGCCGTGATGGAGAGCGCCACCCAGGCCATGCTGCCCACCCTGGGCCTGTCCGCCACGGAAAGCCGCGCGGCCACGGGCAAGGCGTACACCACCCGCTACGGGGTGGCGGGCAGTGCGAGCTGGGAAGTGGATTTGTGGGGCCGCTTGCGGCGCGGCGTGGAGGGGGCGGAGGCCAAATTCGCGGCCAGCGGCGAGGATCTGGCCTCCGCCCGTCTCAGCGCACAAGCGTTGCTGGCGCAGGTCTACTGGCAGTTGCGCGCTGCGGATCGGCATCTGGAGCTGCTGCGCAAGGCGATCGGGGAGTCGGGACGGTTTTTGCGGTTGACGGAAACCCGCCATGAGGCGGGTGTTGCGGCACGGCTGGATGTGGAGCAGGCCAGGACCCAGTTGCAAAACCTGCGCGCCCAGGCCATCGAGGTGGATTTGCAGCGCGCCCGACTGGAGCATCACCTGGCCATGCTGACCGGCAAGACCACGTTGCAGGTGGCGCCCTGGCCGGAGGGCAAGGCACTCCCGGCCGTGCCGCGCGCGCCGAATCTGATTCCTTCCAGGGTGTTGGAGAGCCGGCCCGACATCGCGGCCGCCGAGCGGCGGGTGGCGGTGGCCAATGCCCAGATCGGCGTGGCGCGGGTCGCCTTTTTTCCGGCATTGAATCTGGGCGCGGAAGGGGGGTACAAGGGCGGGGTGCTGGAGCAGTTGATCCGTCTCCCCAACCGGTACTGGTCTTTGGGTCCGTCCCTGGCGTTTTCGTTGCTGGACAGCGGCCAGAGAAAGGCGGCCCTCGCGCAGGCCAGGGCGGGCCTGGAGCAGGCCGAGGCGCAATACCGGCAGGTTGTGTTGACCGCCTTTCAGGAGGTGGAGGACGATCTGGCCACGGCGCGTCTGCTGGAGAGGGAGGCGGAGGAACAGCATGCGGCCCTGGAGGCGGCGCGCCGCAGCCGGGAGATCGCCGAGCATCAATACGGCGCCGGAACCGCCAGTTCCCTGAACGTGATCGTGGCGCGCACCACCGAGATCGCCGCCGAGCGTGGCGCGGTGGATCTGCATCAGCGCCGGGTATTGGCTGTTTTGCAACTGCTCAAGAACTGCGCGGGCCGTTTTTCCGACGCACCGCGCGACCCCGCGCAAGACATCAGCGAAAAACCGCCTGCAATGAATCGGCCTTGAAGATTTTGCTGGCCCAAACCTTGATTTCGTCGATTTTGGCGGCGGTCACCTGTTGTTGCACCGGCTCCGGCAGCAGTCCGAAGCGCTCCTGGAGTAATTGGAGGAGCAATGCGGCCTGCCCCTGCTGCAGGCCCGTTTCCAGTCCGATTCGTTCAATGCTCGACATGTATGGCATTTTTTGACTCTCCTCGAAAGCAACGATCTTTTCTCGCAAGCGGAAATCGAGTTTCTTGGGCAAATGCAGCACCCAGTCGATGAAGTGAATCAGGTCGATCACCTGCTGCCGGGTGAAACCGCCATGGTAAAGGTTGCGGATCAGCAGCCATTTGACGGTCAGGCGCTCGTCCATGCGCCTGCGGGTCTGCCTGGCGTGCAGGTATGCCAACGTCACTCCGGCGATTTTCCACGGCTTGTCCCATCTCCTGCCCTTGTATTCCTTTGGTCGCGAGGATCTCCCGATACAACCATTGCTCACGGAAATGCGAGCAACTGATTTTGTTATTGGTTTGAAAATGATTCATGCCAGAACATTTTAATGCATATTGTCCAGACAATTGCAACAATTTTCCAAAGGCTTCCCCTGCAATTCTTCACCCCAATCACCCCAGGCGCCACGCCCGCCTTGACAATGTGACAAAAAAACGAAATCATGACAAAAAAACCCTCGCCCGGTATGCGGTATGATTGCCATGACCGAAACGCAGCCCAAATCCCAGGAACCCCGCATCCTGATCGTGGAGGACGCGCGGATGCTGGCCGTGGCGTTGCGTCGCTTCATCCGGGCGCTGATCGGGCTGCCGTCCGATATCGCGGGCACCCTGCACGAGGCGCTGGAACGGATCGACGCCAATCCCCAAGGATACACCCTGGCCATCCTCGACCCCAACCTGCCGGACGCCAGACATGACCAGTCCCTGCGCGCCATATCGGGACGCGGCGTCGCCTCCATCCTCTTCGCCGAGGCGTACGACGAATCCATGCGCGTCGCGCTCCTCAACCAGCACGTCATCGATTTCGTCGTCAAGAACAACCCCGCCAGCCTGATGGCCATGCTCCAACTGATCCGGCGCATCCTGAAAAATCAATCCATCGAGGTCCTCCTGGTTGATGACTCCAAAATCGCACGCCACCTCGCCGCGCAAATGCTCCATACCTACCAGTTCATCGTCCTGGAGGCGGAGTGCGGCGAACAGGCCATCGACATCCTCGAACACCAACCGGACATCCGCCTCGTCATCACCGACTACTACATGCCCGGCATGAACGGCGACGAACTCACCGCCAGAATCCGCACCTTCCGCAGACGGGAAGAGATGGCCATCATCGGCCTCTCCTCCGAGGACGAACCCTCCCTTCCCGCCCGTTTCCTCAAATCGGGCGCCAACGACTTCATGCGCAAACCCTTCCTCCCGGAAGAGTTCTTCTGCCGCATCACCCAAAATCTCGAATACCTGGAACAGTTGGAGGAGATCCGCAAACACCGCGACCTGCTCTCCAGGGAACGGGAAATCATCGAGGTCATCCTCACCAAAATGCGCGCCTCCGCCCATTTCGACCCGTACCGCCTGCGTTACGTCATCGAACCGGTGGAGAGAACCTACGGCGACCTGCTGCTGGCCGCCCGCCGTCCCGACGGCGCCCAACACGTCATGCTCGGAGATTTCACCGGTCACGGACTGCAGGCCGCCCTCGGCGGACCCATGGTCACCTCCCTCTTCTACGACATGACCGCCCAGAATCTCCCCATGACACGCATCATCGACGAAATCAACCGGAAAATCACCATCTCCATGCCCACGGATATGTTCCTGGCCGCAGGCTTCGTGGAGATCGAACCGGATCGCGCCCGCATGACCACCTGGAATTGCAGCATCCCGGACATCCTCGTCTACCGGGACGACCGCATCCTCGAACGGCTCCACTCCGAAAACCTCCCCAGGGGGATCCGCGACATGCCCGTCAAACCCGGACGCATCCTCCACCTGCAGCCCGGAGACCGCATCTTTCTTTTCTCCGACGGGATCATCGAGGACAAGAACCCGGAGGAGGAGCCGTTCGACTTCCAGGGACTCGAAGCCTTCCTGACCCGCATGCTCGCCGAGGATCTCCCCCTGGAACGGATCCTCGTCACCCTCGAACAGCATCGTCAGGGACAGGAGCAGCAGGACGACATCACCCTGGCCGAGGTCACCTGCTGATAAGCTCGACCTTGTGAGAAAAAATTTTTTTTATTTCTTGACATGCCAACCTGTGCCAGGGCATGATGTCGCCAGTCCGCAAAACCCCCTACGAAGATGCTTCCGCCTTGTCGAAAACACCGTCACAACTGGTCCTCGCCACCCGCAATCGCAAGAAAATGGAAGAGATCCGCCGTGTTCTCGGCCAGGAGGAGACCCGGTTGCTCACGCTGGACGACTTTCCCGGCTGCCCGGAAGTCGAGGAGGACGCCGCCACGTTTCGCGACAATGCCGCCAAAAAGGCCCTGACCGTGGCGCGCCACAGCGGACAAATCGCCCTGGCCGACGACTCCGGCCTGCTGGTGGACGGTCTGGACGGCGCCCCAGGGGTGCGTTCCGCCCGCTACGCCGGAGAGAATGCCAACGATGCCGACAACCTGGCTCTGCTGCTCGCCGAGCTTGCCAGCCGCCCGGAGGCGTCACGCGCCGCCCGCTTCGAATGTGTCCTGGCCCTGGCCGACCCGGCCGGAAGCCTGCGCTTCTTCGCCGGCACGGTGGCAGGCCGCATCGGCCACGAGGCGCGCGGGGTCAACGGCTTCGGTTATGATCCCATCTTCATTCCCGACGGACATGAGCGCACCTTCGCCGAAATGCCGGCCAGTATGAAAGATTCTATGAGTCATCGGGGTCGCGCGCTGGAGGCGTTCGCCAGCGCTATACATAATATCGAGTTTAATACTCGTTTTTGATCGAACCGTTTTTTTGCCAAGGAGAAATACAAAACATGTCGAAACTGGTCCCCCCCCATGGCGGTGGAGAACTCAAGCCCCTGCTCTTGACCGGCGATGCGCTCAAGGAAGCCAAGATCCGCGCCAAGGATCTCGACCAGATCAAAATGACCTCGCGGGAGGCCTGTGATCTGATCATGCTCGGCATCGGCGCCTTCACCCCCCTCGATGGCTTCATGGGTCAGGCAGACTGGCACAACGTCTGTGTGAACATGAAACTGGCCAATGGCGTCTTCTGGCCGGTTCCCGTGACCCTCTCCACCACCCAGGGACAGGCCAACAGCCTCAAGATCGGCCAGGAAGCGGCGCTGATCGACGAGGAGAGCGGCGAGATCCGGGGCATCATCACGGTGACGGAAAAGTACGCCATCGACAAGGGCCTGGAGTGCCGCAGCGTCTTCGGCACCGAAGACATGGAACACCCCGGCGTGCAAAAGGTCATGGAGCAGGAGGCGGTCAACATCGCCGGCACGGTGCAGGTGCTCTCCGAAGGCGAGTTTCCGAGCAAGTATTCCACGATCTACATGCGCCCCGATCACACCCGCGCCCTGTTCGAGGAGAAGGGCTGGAGCCAGGTCGCCGCCTTCCAGACCCGCAATCCCATGCACCGCTCCCACGAATATCTGGCCAAGGTGGCCATCGAGACCATGGACGGCGTGCTCATCCATCAGATCCTCGGCAAGCTCAAGGCCGGCGACATCCCGGCGGAGGTGCGCGCCGAGGCGATCGATACCCTGACCGAGAATTATTTCGTCAAGGACACGGTCGTCCAGGCCGGCTATCCCATGGAAATGCGCTACGCCGGTCCCCGCGAGGCCCTGTTGCACGCGGTGTTCCGTCAGAACTACGGTTGCAGCCATCTGATCGTCGGTCGCGACCACGCCGGCGTGGGGGATTATTACGGTCCCTTCGATGCCCAGCACATCTTCGACAAGGTGTCGGAAACCGACCTGCGCACCCGTCCCCTGAAGATCGACTGGACCTTCTACTGCTACAAGTGCCAGGGCATGGCCTCCATGAAGACCTGCCCCCACGGCAAGGACGACCGTCTCTTGCTGTCGGGCACCAAGCTGCGCAAGATGCTCTCCGAGGGCGAACAGCCGCCGGCGGAATTCAGCCGCCCGGAAGTGGTCAAGATCCTCCAGGCCTACTACGCGAGCCTCAACGAAGCGGACAAGGTGGAGGTCAAGCTGCACAAGGCGGCCACCGGCTGATGCGCGCGGCAGGCGCATCCTTGAATTTGTGTCCATAAAATCAAACAGGAGTAAAATCGTCATGCCAAGTTTTGTCATCCAAGCCAAGTGCGACGGCTGCAAGGGTCAGGACCGGACCGCCTGCATGTACATCTGCCCCAACGACCTGATGAAGTTGGATAAAGCCCGCATGAAGGG
>PDZX01000131.1 GCA_002753185.1 Magnetococcales bacterium WMHbin3 | reverse complement strand
TGGTTGCAGGGGGTGGGGGACGGGCCGAGGTGGTGTTTCTGGCCGGGACCAGGGTGATGTTGGGTTGCTCCTGGCCGGGTCGTGGCGCCCTTTGGCCCATGGGGATTCCCCGTTTGCGTTTGCCGGGCGGGTCGCCCAGTCGGGCGGCCTTGAAGCTGGAGGAGGCGTTCTGTCAGTTGTTGACCCCCCGGGAGCGGCGCACCCGGTTGACCTCCGGCCGGACGGCGGTGGATCTGGGGGCGGCTCCGGGGGGTTGGAGTCTGGTGTTGTTGCAGGACGGTCTGAACGTGACCGCCGTGGACCGGGCCGCGCTATCCGGCGTGGTGACCGGTTACAAGGGGTTGCGGCATGTGCGGGAGGATGGTTTTCGGTTTCGTCCCGCCAAGCCGGTGGATTGGCTGTTTTGCGACATGGTGGAGCAACCGGGCCGCATCGCCGATCTGGTGGGGCATTGGGCCGTTTCCGGCTGGTGCCGGGGCGCGTTGTTCAACCTCAAACTGCCCATGAAGAAGCGGCTGGCGGAACTGACGCACTGCCAGGAGCGGATCCTGTCCACCATGGAAAAGGCCGGCATCCCGTGCCGGTTGCGTTTCCGTCATCTCTACCACGACCGGGAGGAGGTGACCGGGTTGCTGCTGGTGGCGTCTTGAGATCAATGGCGGATGGTGCCTGAACCAGACGAATGCGTTGCATTGCTCATGCGTACAGCAGGCGGCCTTTGGGTTCGGGAATCACGCGACCGAGTTCGTGCGCGGTTCGCAGCCACTCCTCGATCGTGTGTTCCGCATTGGCAATGGTTTCCTGACGGGTGGCGCCATCGGCCATGCAGCCGGGCAATTCCGGGACTTCGGCCAGGAAAGCGTTGTCCTCCCGGCTCCAGTACAGGATGATTGCATAATTCATGACGCCGTAGGTTCCGTTTTCAGATCCTTCCCCTTGCCGGTTGCCGCTGTTCGGCGGGCCTCGCGCTGCTTGATCTCGTTCCAGAGGTTGCGGTAGGCGGTGGCCTCCTGGCTCTCCCTGGCGTAGGAGAAGATCGGCGCGCGCTTGATCCCCATCGCCTCGATGAGGTTGGACTCCGGAATAATCGACTGCATGAAGATCGGATGGCCGGAAAAGACGTTGCGCGTGACCGCACGATGGATGGGCTTGTGCTCGTTGATCATGTTGAAAAAGGGCAGCACGTGCAGCCTGTTCGACCGGCGCTTGACCAGAAATTGCACCAGACGGTTGTAGGCGCGCAACGACAACGGGGTCGGAATCAAAGGAACAACCAGTGTGTTTGAAAGTTGGAATATATTTTCGGCCACCAGGCCGATCCCTGGCGGGCAGTCGATGATGAGATGATCATAATGCTTTTGCAGGGGTTTCAGCAATTTCTGCAAGGCGAGCATGGGCTTGGACTGGTCCTCCAGTTCGCTCTCCATGTGCCGGTAGGAGATGTCGGCGGGCAGGAGGTCGAGATTGGGAAAACCGGTCATGCGCAGCATGGGCTTGATGTCCGGGTGGTTGCTCAGGAGTTCTTTGGTCCCACCCTTGACTTCGGGCTTGACGCAGAAATAAAAACTGGTGCTCCCCTGGGGATCCAGGTCCCAGATCAGGGTCCGCGCCCCGTCCTGGGCGGAGAGATAAGCGAGATTCACAGCGGTCGTGGTCTTGCCCACGCCCCCTTTGATGTTGTACAAGGAAAAGATTTTCATGACGGCTGCTCCGCTCCTGGCGCGCTGGTGGTTTGTGTGGCAGTGGGTTAATATATCGGCTTTGCCGGTTGAAGGAAAGCCGTTAATGTGGGGTTCTTCAATTCAAGGTTGCACTATCGGGAGAGAGAACATGAAAGTGGCAGTGGCCTATGCCGAGGCGAAGCGGCAAGTGGTGCTGAATCTGGATGTGGATGCGGGAACCACGGCCGGAGACGCGATCCGCAAGTCCGGCATCCTGTCCAGGGTGACGGGGATCGACCTGAACGTGAACAAGTTGGGCATCTTCAGCAAACTGGTGACCCCGGAGCAGGTGTTGAACGAAGGCGACCGGGTGGAGATCTATCGCCCCGCCCTGGGCAAACCACCGAAAAAGGAACGTCCCGCCAAGGGCGCCGCCACGGAGGACGACGGGGGAGAAGGCTGACCTTGCCGGAGGATTCGCAAGCCTTGCTCCCTCGCATGACCCTGGAGTACGACGGTGGCGCCTTTTCCGGGTGGCAACGTCAGGCTCCGGGGGTGCGCACCGTGCAGGAGACCCTGGAGGCGGCCCTGGAAAAAATGTGCGGCCATCCGGTCCTGGTGGCCGGGGCCGGTCGCACCGATACCGGCGTCCATGCCCTGGGACAGGTGGCCCATTTCGACACCACCCGCCCCCGCGATCCGCAGGTCTTCCGGCGTGCCCTCAATGTGCTGACCCCGCCGGAGGTGGCGATCGTGGATGTGGCGCGGGCGCCGGCCGGTTTCAATGCCCGCCGCGCCTCCTGGCGGGAGTATCTCTATCGGATCCTCGCCGGGCGTTGTCCCCCGGCCCTGGATCGGCAGCGGGTCTGGCACCACCCTGGCCCACTGGACCTCGACGCCATGCGCGAGGCATCCGCCTGGCTGATCGGCAACCAGGACTTCTCCTCGTTCCGTTCCGCCAACTGCCAATCCCTCTCGCCGGTTCGTGAGGTGATGCGCGCCGAATGGCGCGTGGCGGGCGCGGAGTTGCATTTCTCGATCCGGGCCAACGCCTTCCTCTATCACATGGTGCGCAACATCGTCGGCACCCTGATCCTCGTGGGACGCGGCAAATGGCCGCCGGAAAGGTTCCGGGAGGTCCTGGCCGGCCTCGACCGCCGCCAGGCCGGCCCCATGGCCCCGGCCCACGCCCTCTATCTGGCCCGCGTCAACTATGGGGAGGAAGAGGAGTGGCGGGGGGACGATCCTCGCGCAGCCGTTCCAGCTCCCGGCCGCGCCGTTCCAGAAGGGTTTTGAGTTCTCCCACCTCCGTTTGCAGGGTGCGCGCGTGGGCGTCCGTCTCCCTGGTCGCCGCCAGGGCGCTGTTTTCCCGCTGCAACTCCTGAATCGTCTGTTCCTTGCGGCGGATTTGCGTCAACAAGGCATCGCGCTGTTGCTGGAACTCGGCCACCGGGGCGTTGCCCGCTTCCGGCTTGCGGCGCAACGCCTCCAGGTCCTCGCCCATGCCCCGCGTCCGCTCTTCCAGCGCGGCGTTCTGGCGCGCAAGGTTGGTCATCTTTTCTTCCTGTTCCCGCAGCAGGGCGCGCAGCCGTGCGGTCTCGTGGGGACTCTCCAGGGGCAGGGGCATCCTGCCTTCCGCCGTCAGACGGTCATTCTCCACCCTGAGCCGACCGATCTCCTCCTCGTCCTCGCGCAGCCAGGCGGACTGCTCCTCCCCCTCCCGTTCCAGGTCGGCGATCCGCGCCTCGCGTTCCCGCAAACGGGCTGTCAGTTCCTCCATGGCCTCGCGTTCCGTCGCCAGCCGTGCCATCTCCCCGCGCAGCTTGCCGATCCGGGCGTCCCGTTCCGCGATGGCCGTCAACAGATCCTTTTTCTCCCCCTCCATCGCCGTTGCCTTGCGCGCGGCTTGCCGCAACCGGTCGATCTCCTCCCGCAGTCCCCGCGCCTCGGCCAGGCGCCCCGCCAACTGTTGGGCCATCTCCTCCGGGGCCATTTTCTCCACTGCCTCCAGGAGCGCCGGCGCCGGGGTCCTGGCCAGGGTTGCGTCGCGCTCGCGAACCGCCTCCTCCAGTGCGCGCTTCTCCCGTTCCAGCACCGCCAGCCGTTGTTCCCGCACCGCGTCACGGGCGGTCAACGCCGCCACTTCTCCCTGCAATTCGGCCAGTGTCGCCACCTTGTCGGCCACGGTCGCGCTGCCGGGAGCCGGCGCATCGACGGGGTGCTCCTTGCGTGGCGGCTCGTCGCGCAGGCCATGCAGTTGCGTCCGCGTCAGGTTCAGAAGCGCGGTCAATTCGGTATTGAGCGCCCGCAATCGCCCGACCTCCGTGGTGTCGGGTTCGGCCTGCCGGGGCCGGCTGGCGAGCAGGTCGTCGAGGCGCGAGGCGGTCAGCAGGATCACCAACAGCAACAATACCCCAGCCAGCAGCTCGATGAACAACAGCGGCAGCCCGAATGTCGAACGCTTCAAGCCGGTTCTCAAGGGTGGTCTCTCCGAGGATGGTGGGCATTCATGGATCAGGTCTCGCCCGGATTCTGACATACCCGGCTGCCATGGGCAATCGCGAAAAATGGGGTTTGCCTTGAGATCCTCCCTTGAGGCATAATGATCTATTGCCTTGCGGCGGCATGCATCAACCTCGGAGGGAGTCATGACGGCCAATCTGGACGAAAGCGCCTTGCTGTTGGGGATCGACCTGGGCACGGCGCGCAGTGCGCTGGCGAGCAGCCGCCAGGTCCGGGCGATGATGGCCACCGTGGTGGGATATCCCAAGGACATCATCGGCGTGAAGATCCTCAATCAGACACGGGTGATCGGCGCGGAGGCCATCGAAAAACGTTCCTTTCTCGATCTCTGCCACCCCCTGGGAGAGGGGGTGCTCAAGGAGGCGAGCGAACGCGATCTGGAGGCGGCCCACGATCTGCTGGAACACCTCGTGGCCATGGCCGGCCCTGGTCCCGGCGAGCGGATTTGCGGCATCATCGGCGTGCCCGCGCGGGCCACCGCCGCCAACAAGGGGGCGCTGCTCGCCATTGCCGCGCGCTTCATGGACATTGCCATGGTGGTGTCGGAGCCGTTCCTGGTGGCCTATGGACAGGATCGGCTGCACGACGCCATCGTCATCGACCTGGGCGCCGGGACCATCGACCTGTGCGCCATGCGCGGCACGCTCCCCACGGCGGAGAGTCAGGTGAGTATCCTCAAGGGCGGGGACTACATCGACGCCCGCCTGGAGGAGGCCATCCGCGACGCCTGTCCCGGTGT
Organism: Magnetococcales bacterium WMHbin3; assembly: GCA_002753185.1. GTDB lineage: Bacteria > Pseudomonadota > Magnetococcia > Magnetococcales > Magnetaquicoccaceae > Magnetaquiglobus. Next base: position 1,173 of record PDZX01000131.1, on the reverse strand, counting down.
GGCCATCGACCGCTATCTGATTCGCGCCATCAAGGAGCAGCACGCCTTCGTCGGCGAGGCGGACCGGCAGGCGCTGGTCACCCTGCGGGTGCATGGCCGGCCTGTGGAACTGGATGTCACGGATGCCGTGCGCATGGCCTGCGAGACCATCCTCATGGACATCGTGGAGCAGATCAAACGGTTGCTGCCGCTGTTCTCCCCGGAATCCCAGCCCGTGGCGTTGGCGAATCTGGTGCTGGCCGGCGGCGGATCGCGCATCCGGGGGTTGGGGACGGCGATCGAGGGGGCGTTGGGCGATTACGGCCAGGCGCGGACGTGGACGGTTGCCGATCCCGATCTCGCCGGCGCGGAAGGTGCCCTGAAGCTGGCCATGGAACTGCCGCCGGATTACTGGGATCAGGTCGGTCAAAAGATCGTGGGCCATGCATCGCCGGGCGCGGTGGTGCCTTATTGACTTGGGGGGGTTGCAATGCGGGATGGTTCCGGCACCTTGATATCGGGTTTGCTTTCCTTGGCGTGGACCATGGCGTTGGCCGTGGCGGCCGTCTGGCTTGGCGTGTGGGTCGCCGGGGCCTGGGATGTGGAGGCGGTGACCCGGTGGGTCGCGATGCCTTCCTTCCTGAGTCTGCCCTTGCAGCGTCAGGGGGACAACCTGATCCTCTCCACCCTGGCCGGTGTGGTGAGTGGCTTGTTGTTTCTGTTCGTGGCCGGCTACGTGTTGCAGGCGGTGTGGGACGCCTTGCGTCTGGTCTGGGTCGCGGTGGGGGTGCGGCGCCGGGTGGCGGCCGGAGGGGAGAAGCCGCCGGAGCGCTGGGGCTGGATGATCCATCCCCTGTTCACCCGGCTGTGGCGGGAATACGCCGTCTCGTTGCATGCGCGTCCCGGTGGGGGATGGTTGGCCACGCAGCCCGCCGAGATGGTTTTTTCCCACCAATCCCTGGTGGATCTGCCCATGCGGGTGGAGTTTTTTCGTCATCTGCCGGGGATTCTCACCGGCGCGGGGATCGTCAGCACCTTTGCCGGGATCTTGTTGGGTCTGACCGGCTTCGATCCCTCGGTGGGGGCGGATCGGGTGACCCAGGAGCTGCAAAGGTTGTTCATGGGGGTTTCCACTGCGTTCACCGCCTCGTTTTTTCGCCATTCTGACCGCCATTCTGGTCACGATTCTGGACA
>PDZX01000130.1 GCA_002753185.1 Magnetococcales bacterium WMHbin3 | reverse complement strand
GGGAGACCATTCGGCAGTTGCTGGATCAAGAAACCCTGTTTTCATGAGGCGGACATGGAATTCATCGATTTGCAAGCCCAGTATCAGGCCCTGCGCCAACCCATCGACTTGGCCATCCGCGAGGTGCTGGACGCCTCCCGCTACATCAACGGGCCACAGGTCAAACAGCTCGAGGAGGCGCTGGCCGGATTCGTCGGGGTGGAGCACGCCGTGGGGTTCTCCTCCGGGACCGACGCCCTGCTGGCCATTCTCATGGCCTGGGAGATCGGTCCGGGCGACGAGGTGATCACCACTCCCTTCTCCTTCATCGCCACGGCCGAGACCATTTGCCTGGTGGGCGCGCGACCGGTGTTCGTGGATGTCTCCCCGGACACCCTGAACCTGGATCCGGAGCTTATCGAGGCGGCCATCACCCCGCGCACCAGGGCGATCATGCCGGTGAGCCTGTTCGGGCAGTGCGCCGATTTCGACGCCATCAACGCCGTGGCGGCCCGGCACGGCCTGCCGGTGCTGGAGGATGCCTGCCAATCCTTCGGCGCGGCTTACCAGGGCCGCCGCTCGTGCGGCCTGACGGAGGCGGCGGCCACCTCGTTCTTTCCCGCCAAGCCCCTGGGCTGCTACGGAGACGGGGGCATGGCCTTCGTCAGGGACGGGGAGCTGGCCCGGCAGCTGCGGGTGATCCGCGAGCACGGTCAGGTGGAGCAGTACCGGCATGCGGTGATCGGCATCAACGGGCGGCTGGATACCTTGCAGGCCGCCATTCTGTTGGCCAAACTGCCTCATTTCGAGGCCGAGATCCGGGCACGGCAGATGGCGGCCCGCCGCTATGCCGAGCGGTTGGAGGGCCGGGTGCGGATTCCCGCGATCCGCCCCGAAAACCTGAGCGTCTTCGCCCAGTACACGGTGCGGGTGGCGGAGCGGGCCACGGTGCGGGAAAAGTTGGCCAGCGCCGGGATTCCCACGGCGGTCCACTATCCCACCCCTCTGCATCGCCAGCCGGTATTCATGGCCATGGGCTACGAGGGAGTGGATTGTCCGGTGGCCACCCAGGCGGCCCAGGAGGTGCTGTCGTTGCCTATGCATCCCTATCTGACCGAAGAGCAGCAGGAGCGGGTGGCACAGGCCCTGTTGCAAGCCGTGGCATGAACGAGGAGGAAAAACAGCGTCTGGAAGCGCAGGTGCGGGAGCTGCGCGAGCTGTTGCGGCGCATCCCGCACAGCCTGGGGGATCACACCGATTTGTGCCGCATGGCCAACGACGGCCTCCCGCCCAGGGAGAACGAGCGCTGTCGTTGTCATGTGGCCCCGATCCTACAGGCGCTGAAGGAGTCGCATTAACCTGACGATTCGCGTCGAAAACGTCACAGATCATACCGGGGGAAAACATGCCGGATACTCCAGAAATTCAACAGATTCGCAATGTCGCCCTGATCGCCCACGGCGGCGGCGGCAAGACCACGCTGGCCGAGGCGCTGCTGTTCAATGGCGAGGCCATCGCGCGCCGGGGCGACGTGGAAAAGGGCACCACGGTGATGAGCACCGAACCCGAGGAGATCGAACGCCGGGTGACCATCACGCCCCATGTGGGTCACTGCCTCTGGCGGGAGCGCTGGCTCAACCTGGTGGATACGCCAGGCTACAGCGACTTTCTGGAGGCGACCCGCGGGGTGCTCGACGTGGTGGGCGGTGCGGTGATGATCTTTTCCGGCGGCTACGGGGTGAAGCCGGAAAACGAACGTCTCTGGGCCATGGCCACCGAGGCCGGCGTGCCGGTTCTGGGGTTCATCAACAAGCTGGACCGGCCACGGGCCGACTTCATCCGGGTGCTGGGGGACATCGAGAGCAAACTGGGCGTGACCGCCCTGCCGCTGACGATTCCCATCGGGGTGGGGGAGGAGTTTCGCGGCATCGTGGACCTGCTGCCCATGACCGCCTGGTCGGCCAAGGATGGGGTGTTTTGCCAGATGGAGTTCCCGGAATCGGCGCGCGCCGATGCCGAGCACTACCGCACGCAACTGGTGGAAAAGATCGTCGAGGCGGACGACGCGCTTCTGGAACGCTATCTGGGGGGCGAGGAACCGGACGTGGCGGCGTTGCAAAAGGGGCTGAAGGAGGCGGTCCTGACGCGCCGCCTGCTGGTGCTGTACTGCGGCTCCGGCCTGGCCAACATCGGGGTGCGCTCCCTGGCCAACGGCATCGCCGACTATTTCCCCAGTCCCCTGGACAAGGCCAATCTCAAGCCGTTGCACGGGGTGGATCCCGCCCATCCGCAACAGGGGGTCACCCGGCGTCCGGATGCCGCCGATCCCTTTAGCGCCGTGGTCTTCAAGACGGTCATGGACCCGTTTGCCGGCAAATTGACAGTCATGCGGGTCTTTTCCGGGACGCTGGAGGCGGAGCAGCCGTTCCTGAACGCCGAGCGCAACGTCAAGGAGAAGGGGGGCCGGCTGTTCCGGCTGCAGGGCAAGGAGATGCTGCCGGTGGCGCGGCTGCGGGCCGGCGATGTGGGGGCCATCGCCAAGCAGGAGAGTCCCCGCACCGGCGACACCCTGTGCGCCGTGGACCATCCCGTGCGCTACGAGCGGGTGCGCTTCATGGAGCCGTCCCACACCTTCGCCGTGGAGATGGACGCCAAGACCGAGGACAAGGTGGCCGCCGGACTGGAAAAGCTGGCCGAGGAGGATCCCACCCTGCATCTGCGTCGCGACGAGGTGACCCACGAGCTGATCCTCTCCGGCATGGGCCAGACCCATCTGCGGGTGACCCTGGATCGGCTCAAGCGCAAATTCGGGGTTTCCGTCACCCTGAAGATGGCGCGTCCGCCGTTCCGGGAGACCATCACCCGCAAGGTGCGGGTGCAGGGCCGCCTGAAGAAGCAGACCGGCGGGCGGGGACAGTTCGCCGATTGCTGGCTGGAGATGGAGCCGCTGCCCAGGGATGGCGGGTTCGAGTTCGAGAACCGCATCGTGGGCGGGGTGATTCCGCGCCAGTTCATCCCCTCCGTGGAGAAGGGGATTCAGGAGGTGATGGGGCAGGGGATCGTGGGGGGCTATCCGGTGGTGGATGTCAAGGTGGCCCTGGTGGATGGCTCGTATCATTCGGTGGATTCGTCGGATTTCGCCTTCAAGACCGCTGGCGGCATGGCCTTCAAAAGGGGGCTGGCCGAGGGCGGCGCGGTGTTGCTGGAGCCGGTCATGGCCATGGAACTTACTGTTCCGGATGATGTCTTAGGTGATGTGATCGGTGATCTCAACAGCCGGCGTGGCCGGGTGCTGGGGGTGACCCCCAAGGGGGGTGGCGGCCAGATCGTATTGGCCGAGGTCCCCATGGTGGAGGTGCTGGATTACGGTAACGTATTGAACGGGCTGACATCCGGGCGGGGTTTGTACACCATGCGGGTGGCGGCCTATCACATTGCCCCCAGTCACATTGCCCGGGTGATCCTGGAGCAGGCAAAAAAAGAGTCATGAAGTTGGACCATTTGGTCGATACGATCCACAAGCGGACGGCAAGGAGGCAGGCGATTTTCAGAAAAGAGTGTCAAGCGAGGCATTATGATCAGCGTAACTTATCCAGTCATGTTGCAACTGTATCGGCGGGTGGAACGGACGCGTCCGGCCAGGCAGGTTGTGGAACCGGGATCCGGCGTGGAGGGTCGGACGGCGGCATATCGTCCCGGCATGTCCCAGCGGCAGGCCGCCGATGGGGAGGGGAATAATGATTTTCAAGCCTTTTTCAAGAAGGCGTTGGAACAGCAGGAGTGATTGCACGCGCTGGTGGCCGGGGCTGTTGGGGTTGATGCTGCTGCTGGCGAGCGAGGCGCGGGCGGACGTTCTGATCATGACGCATGGTTATGTCAGCGGCGACGACGCCTGGGTGAGCAGTGGCGTGACCGCCGCGTTGGCGCGGGGGGGCTGGGAGGCGGGAGGCCGGGTGCGGGCGGATGGGCGTGGGATCGTCGTGACGCCGGCGGCCACTGGTGGCGGGAGAAAGGTGTATTATCTGGCCGACCTGGCTTCCGAGGCGCCGCTGTCGGTGCAGGCGGATCAGTTGCGCGAGGTGGCGCGTGAGGTCGTGAAGCGGCGCGACCGGCAGGAGCAGATGGTGCTGGTGGGTCATTCCGCCGGCGGGGTGGTGGCGCGTCTGGCCATGGCGAAGGATGACAAGCTGGGGGTATTCGGCCTGATCACCATCGCCTCGCCCCATTTGGGCACGGACAAGGCGGAGGTGGCTGGTCTGGTGGCGAGCACGCCGCTGTCCATGGTGGCGCCCATGATGGGGGTGGGCACCTTGAACCGTTCCCGGCAGTTGTACGCGGATCTGGCGCGGGAGCGTCCGGGCAATTTACTCCATTGGCTCAATCGACAGCCACATCCCAAGGCCCGTTATCATTCCCTGGTGCGGCGGGAGAGTTTCCCCCTGATGGGTGACAACACGGTTCCGGTCTGGAGTCAGGACCTGCGCAAGGTGGAGGCCTTGCGGGAGGTGGCCGGCTCCGAGACGGTGGGGAGCGGCCATGGCCTGGAGTCTGAGGATGGCGTGGCGTTGGCGCGCATTCTGGCCGAGTGGCTGCCATGAGCGATGCGTGGTGGCGCAAGGGGGTGGAGCACCATCGGCGCGGGGAGTATCGGGAGGCCGAGGCCTGTTACGCGCGCATTGCGCGGGGCAGTGCCATGTATCACGCGGTGTTGGGCAATCGCGGTCTGCTGGCCATGCAGCGTCGGGAGTACGGGGCGGCGCTGGCCTTGTTGGACGAGGCGTTGCGGTTGCGGCCGGATTTCGTGGATGCCCGGATCAATCGCGGCATGGCGCTGACGGAGCTGGGTCGCCTGGAGGAGGCGGAGGAGTCGTTGCGGGAGGCGTTGCGGCGGCAACCGGAGGATGCGCGGGCATTGGGCAATCTGGGGGTGGTGCTGAAGCGGCTTGGGCGGTTCGTCGAGGCCGGGGAGTGCTTTGAGCGGGTATTGGCGGTCCACCCTGGGCATGTGGAGAGTTGGAGCAATCTGGCCAATCTGCACAAGGAGGCCGGGCGGATGGAGCGCGCTTTGGAGTGTTATCGGCGCGCCCTGGCGTTGCGTCCCGATCATGTGGAGGTGATGGTCAATTGCGGCATGGCGTTGGGGGAGGCGGGCCGGAACGAGGAGGCGGAGGTTTGGTTGCGGCGGGCGTTGGCGATGCGGCCGGAGCATGGGATGGCGGCATTGCATTTGGGGCAGGCGTTGCAGGAGTTGGGGCGTTTCGGTGAGGCGGAGGACTGTTATCGGCGATCCGTGGCCCATTTGCCCGATTCCCCGCTGGCGCACCGGCGGTTGGGGGACATGCAGCGTCGTGGTGGTCGGGCCGGGGAGGCGTTGGTGAGTTATCGGCGGGCGTTGATGCTGGATCCGGAGGATGGGGAGGATGTGCGTTTCGCCTTGGCGGCCATGGGGGAGGGGGGGGTGCCGGAGCGGGCGAACGAGGCGCGGATGCGGCAGATTTACGGCAGGCGCGCCCGGTACTGGGATGGCATTGACGAAAAGAGCTATCTTGGCGCTGGTCATGTGGCCGCCGCCTTGCGGGAGCGGGTCGCGGGCGGGGAGGTGATTCTGGATGCCGGATGTGGCACCGGGATGGTGGGTGGTTTGCTGCGTGATGTGGCGGCGCGGTTGGATGGGGTGGATTTGTCCGGGGAGATGGTGGAGAGGGCGCGCGCCAAGGGGATTTATGATCGCCTGGAGGTTGGGGATTTGGTGGCGTTTCTGGATGGCCATCCGGAAGCCTATGATGCCGTGGTGAGTGCTGCGACCTTTATTCATTTTGGTGATCTTTTTATAGTTTTATCGTCATGTTTGCGTGCCTTGCGATCCGGGGGTTGTTTGGTATTCACGGTATTCACCCATGAGGCCGATCTGGAGGGGGATGGGGTGGTGATTCATCCGTTGGAGGGGTTCGAACGGGGGGGATGTTACGCGCACGGGCGCGGGCATGTGACGGGCGCGGTTGAGGCCGTCGGCCTGAGGCAAGTGTCGGTGTGTCGTCAGATACACGAATACGGGGCCGACCAGCAGCCGGTTTGGTGTTGGGTGGTGGTCGCCTCGAAGCCATGACGCCTTGCCTGGGGCGTGCTTTTCGCGGTATGATTTTCTTTTATCGGGGTGTGGCGCAGCCTGGTAGCGCATCGGCTTTGGGTGCCGAGGGCCGGAGGTTCGAATCCTCTCGCCCCGACCATTATCAGGGGTCCAGGGGGATTATCCCCCTGGTGGGATCCAAGGGCGAAGCCCTTGGTGGGATCCAAGGGCGAAGCCCTTGGTGGGATCCAAGGGCGAAGCCCTTGGGACTTTGACTTTCA
>PDZX01000002.1 GCA_002753185.1 Magnetococcales bacterium WMHbin3 | reverse complement strand
CGGTCAAGGAACAGCAAAATCTGGCGATCTCCAGACCTGCACTTGGATTTCCAAAAAATAGCGAAAAACCCTGTCAAGGATCTTTTTTAAGCGGGGTGCTGAATAGTTACCTTAGCGCTTGCATTTTTTCCCATTCTGTGTTTTCATACATGCAGTTCCAGTCAGGGGGTGAAACGGCTTCGACGGGGCAACGAAATGATTGAGATGTGACTCGGAATGGTGCCGCCGTAATGGACTCCAAAAGAACCGAATTAAAGTTATTTTTAGTGTGATTTCATAGTGTTACAGGGTTTGATGATTGAATTGCTTGGTGAGTGGGAAGTGGAAGCCCAGGAGGGGGGGGGTAATTTGCGTCACCGGAATCCATCGAATTTTTCTGTTCACCGATAATGTTTATTGATAATTAAAAATAATTTATAAAGGAATATCAATACATGACATCAATTGATAATGATGATAAACTGTTTTCAACACTTGTTTGTGGAGAAACAAACGAGACAAGTCAATTGTCAGCCATCTTGAAAAATATGTCTATCCCGATAGATCATTATTTTAATCTTATATTGAGCTATCGCGATGCAAATATAGATTCCAAGGACATGACATTCCTGGGTCCGTTTTGTGGACGGGCACTTTTGGAGGCATCCCTGACAGTTCTTCTTGGACGAATTGACCCGTTTCGTATTTTAGTTATTTCAAAATTTCAAAGCTCTCAATCTTATGATCTCCACAAAAGAAATGAAATCGCTATTGCTTGGAATAAAGATATATTGACTGACAACAAACCAAATCCTAAAATATGGACTGATCCATTGAAAATAGAGCAGATTTCTAGATCTCTTTTTAGTCCATATGTGGATGAGATATTTTGGAAACCATCTGCAACACAGTTGATTGATTTGTTGGGGACCTTACCAGAAGTGCCTACAATACTGTCTATAGTGAAAGAGACGGAGCCAGAGAATTTTATTAAAAAGATAAAAGGAATTGCGACAAGTGTTTATTCTACACTATCAAAAGGTACCCATGCTGAATTTGTGGTTCCAATACACTCAGTCTGTGATCAAACGACAATAAATGATAAATTCGATCAATTGTTAAAAGTGATTGTTTGTCTTGCGATGGCTTCTCATTTTATTGAAACGGCCCAATCGCGTTTATCTTTTGAGCGTTCGTTTGAACTTGCTAAAAAAATTCAGGAGAAGATTCCGTGTTAGATATAAATTCTACAGAAAATGATGAAGATACCGCTTTGACGTTGGCTTCCGAAGATTGTACTGAAGATCAGTTTTTAAAAATTCACCGATTTAAAAATCATGAGGATATAATTATTCGTAAACTTATTGCTCATGGACCTGTTCTTATTCGTGGTGGTCGAGGTAGTGGAAAAAGTGCTCTTTTAATAGAAGCAACAAACCGTGTCCGTAATAAATATTCGCATATTGCTTTTGCTATTTATATAAGCTTGCGTTATTTACCGTTATTAAGGTCTCAGGGTCAACAATATGAAAATAATTTTTGCTCTTGGCTTGGGAAGGCTATATCTGGTGAACTGAGGAAACAAAACATATCAAACGTATTTGATGATACAAATAATGTTGGTAATCTTCAAATAAAACTTAAAGAATTGGCTCGACAGCTTGGGAAAAGAATAATATTACTTTTTGATGATGCAGCCCATATTGGTCGAGAGGCTCCTTTGACAGAGTTTTTTGATATTTTTCGAGTTCTTTCGACAGATTTAATATCATGTAAGGCATCTATCTATCCCGGTGTAACAAAATTCGGAACGCGATTTGACGTTTACAATGATGCAACCGTCATAGACATTGTTAGAGATGAGCGCAGTAGTGATTTTGAGGCGTTCTTTATCGATGTTATTAGTGCCCGCTACCCTTCTCTTGGTAGCGATCAAAAATTCTCGGGAACTATCACAGCGAGTTTTTTTGCAAAATTTCTTGGCAGGTCTGTGCTGGGAAATATCCGGGCTCTTGTTATTGCATGCGCATGGTTCAATGAAAAAAACAATATAGGATATAAAGAGATAACATCTGGATTAATATATATGTCGTCAAACTATTACTGGCCGTTGCTTGAGGAAGTTGCACCAAAATTAGGAGCTTATGAGCCTATGGTTGAGACGGCAAAAGAGATCTGCGAGTTACTCTTTAAAATATTAGGTGATCGTACCGGGGGATCATTGATTGTCCATAAAAATATTTGTGCAAAGTTTTTAAAACCGTTTGAAATTCTTGAGTATGTCGGTTTCATTGCCAGAAGGGATGTGTCGCGCGCAATGAAATCTGGAGGGAGGGGGGTCGTCTTTATGGCTAATCTTTGCAATATCCTTGAGAAGGTTCATGGTGCGCGTATCACCTCTGAGCTTGCAAAAAATTGGTTGGATTCTTCAAAAGAGATGATTGAGATACACGCAACCAGTGAATTATTAAACGATCTTAAACTTCCTGATATTTCCAATAATAATAAGCTTTCAATTTTTGATCAGGAAATTGCAATTCTTATTAAATCTAATGCGTATCCTTACGGGTTAACGCAAGCAAAAGTCACATTACTAAAAGATAATGAATTTCTAACTGTAGGTGATGTTGCCGATGCGTCGGATAATGCACTTCTCAATATTGACGGTATCGGAGAAAGGACAGTAGAAAAAATAAGAAATGTAGTTTACCAGGCGATATGGATGTAGGATTTCGGAATTCTAGGGACATATATGGACCCCTCCACAAATTCAAGAAAATATTAGCGGTTTTAAAAAAATAGTTGTTTGCGCACCAAACCGATGCATGACCCTCCCTCAGGGTAACTGGGCAGTTACGTAAAAAATCAATACATCCCAAGCTGGCTGCGGTTTAACGAAAAAAAACAGTTGCAAATTGCCCCCAATCGCATGGACAATGAGTGGTCCCAGGAACTTACATACAGCAAAAGCGGGGACCACTCAAGACGCATCTTGACCAAAGGGGGGACGCCATGCAGCAGGATCAATTGTTCGCCGAGATCGACAAACGGACCCAGTTGGCCTTGAGCAACGAGATGGAAATGCTGACCTTCTATCTCAGCGACAAGCAGCTTTACGGCCTGAATGTCTTCAAGATCATCGAGATCGTCGAGACTCCCAGGGAGATTTCCCGCATCCCCCGCTCCCATCCGACCATCAAGGGCGAGATCAATTTTCGCGGTCATCCCATCAACCTGATCGACCTGAGCGAATACCTGGGCCTGGAGCCGGTGGATTACCGCAACAAGATCAGTTACACCCTGATTTGCGAATACAGCGGCACCACCCAGGGGTTTCTCGTCTCCCAGCCCAACATCCTGGTCACCAAGGGGTGGGAGGAGATCATCAAACCGGCGGGCAACATCTACGAAAGCAGTTGCCTGACCGCCATCACCTACCACGAAGGCACACCGATCCAACTGCTGGACGTGGAAAAGGTGCTCAACGACATCGTGGGCATCGACATCCAGATCTCGCGGGAACTGGTGGAAAAAGGGCGACAGGTGACCGCAAAAACCCATCACATCCTGGCCGTGGACGACTCCAAGGCCGCCTGTCTGCTGATCGAGGCGGTCCTCGGCCAGATGGGCATCGTCCACACCGTGGTGGACGAGGCACCCAAAGCCCTGGCACTCCTGGAAAAATCCATCCGCCCCGACGGCTCGACCCCCTATACCATGGTCTTCACCGACATCGAAATGCCGGTCATGGATGGCTTCACCTTCACCAGAACGGTCAAGAACCATCCGCAACTCGGCAAGACCTACGTGGCGATCAACAGCTCGCTCAGCAACAAGTCCAATCAAGACAAAGCCCGCCAGATGGGCGCGGACGACTTCATTCCCAAGTTCACGCCGGACAACATGGCCCGCATCGTGATCGAACAGATCGAAAAGGCCAACCAGCACACTGCCTGATCAGGGGGACGGAGGGCTTACTCCTCCGCGCCCACCGTCCACCCCTCGCGACTCTTGCGCAGGGCTTCGCTCGACGCGCGCAGATCCACGGTCAGACGACTGGCCCGCGCCACGGAATCGATCAGGACATTCATGTGTTCCATGGTCTTGAGCATCATCATCTGCACCTCGGTGGAAGCGGCGAAAATCGCGCCGGCAGTGCCTCGCATCGACTCCGCCTTGTTCCTGGTCACGCCGCTGTCCTCGGCCACTCCGGCGGCATGGGCGGCGATCACCCCGGACGAGCGGGCGACCTCCCCGGTCCCCAGGGCCGCCTCCTGCGCCCCGCGCGCCACCTCCTGGGAGGCATGACCCAGCTCCTCGGCATTGCGGGTCACCTCCTGGGCGGCATCCGCGACCCGATCCATGGAACGTCCGATCTCCTCCACGGCCATGCGCTGATGATCCACGGCATCGCCGATGGCCTGATTGCCACTGCTGATGCGTTCGATCAGGTCGTTCACCCCGCGCGTGGCCTCCACCACCTGGCGGGTCTGCTCCCGGATATCGCTGGTCTTGCCGTCGATCAGGCGAGTGGCCTCTGCGGTCTGGCGCGCCAGTTCCTTGACCTCTCCGGCCACCACCGCGAACCCCTTGCCCACCTCCCCTGCCCCGGCCGCCTCGATGGCAGCGTTCAGGGCCAGCATGTTGGTCTGATCGGCAATCGAGTTGATCAATTTCACCACCTCACCGATCTCGTCCGAGGAAACCGCCAGGGTCTCGATGGTGGCGAGGGTGTCCCGCACCGACTCGCTGGCCCGCACCGACAGATGCTCCGCCGTGCGGCACTGCTCCCGGATCTCCTCGGAGAGGGTGTCCAGGTTGTCCACCTCCCGCGCCACCTTCTCCACCGCCTGGGTGACCTGGCCGAGATGATCGTTGACCTGGTTCAGATTGGCGTTCATCTCCTCGGCGGCCGCCGCCATGGCCGCCACATTGGCGCTCGCCTGCTCCGAGGCCGCCGCGCTCCCGGTCACGTTGCCCGACAGATCCTCCGCCGCATGGCAAACCCGGTCGATCCGCTCCACCGCCGCGTCGATATCCTCCTTCAATTGTTGCAAATCCCCGTCCAGGCGGCTGTTCTCCTCCACCACGGCCCGCGCCAGGGAATGGGTGGCCTGCGCCTCACGATCCAGATGCTCCCGCAAGGTCACGAACTCCCCGGCCACCCCGGCCACAGCATCGGCCTGCTTGCGCACGGTGCGCAGATTGCCCGCCATGGCTGCGGCCAGGGTATTGATCCCACCGGCGATGGCGGACAACTCGTCCTGCCTCTCCTCCACGGCGATCCGGCTGGTCAGATCCCCCTGCCGCAGACCCGCCAGACCGTCCAGCATCCGTTGCACCCGCAGCGCCACCGTCCGCATGCCGAACACCATCACCACCAGCAATCCCCCCACCACCACCACGGTTCCGCTCAGATAGAGCCAAAAGGCGGACGAAGCCGCCTTGCGCATGCCCTCGGCCTCGCCAGCCAGATCCTGGGCCAGGTGCTCTTCCACATCCTTCATCACATCGATCCGTTTGGTGGCCATCTCGAACCATTTGGCCGGATCCACGCCGAAACCGCCGGTCAGGGCACGCTCGAAGAGCTGCTTGCGCACCTGGCGCACCGCCGCCTCCTCCGGCGCATCGAGCCACCGTTGGATCCGTTCCATCTGTGGTGGGGTGGCGAAATCCCGTAACACTCTAAAATAAATCGCCTGCCCGCCCACCAGGTCGCTGAATCTGGTCAACCGCGCCTCGTCGAAACGATCCTCGGTGAACAGGGCCATCAACAGGGCGCGCTCCTGTCCCGCCAACTCCTTGCCGGCCACCAGATTGGCGAAGGCCAGGGCGCGCATGGCCAGGACCACCTCCCGCGAGTGCCTGGGCAGCTCGACGATCAACCCCAGAAACGTGGCGATATTCCCCGTATACCTGGCCACCATTTCCCTGGCCACCGCTTTTTCGCCATCCACCTCCTCGCGGATCCGAGCCAGTCCCTCGCCGTCGGCCTGACTCGCCTGCTCCACCTGTTTTCTCAATGCCACGTCCAGCCCGCGCCACGCACCCCGATCCTGCCAGGCTTGCCAGACGGCGCGCTTCTCGTCGGTTTTGGCGCGCTGGGCCTCCAACTCCGGTCGGAACCGCTTGCGGCCACTGGACAAATAGCCGGAGGTCAACCCCCGTTCCTTCTGCAGTTCGTGGACCACCGCGCCGGTCAACACCGCCGCCTCCGCCAGGCCGGCCTGCAGCGCCGCTTCCCTGGACTGGGCCAGCTTGCCCAGAGTGGTCTGTCCGCTCAATCCGACCAGCACCAGCAGCGTGCCCACCAGCAGCAACATCACCTTGAAACGCAATTCCAATGCAAGACCCTTCATGCCCAACCCCCCCAATCAATATTGCATCGGCATGGCGAACGATTCGCCCGCGAAAAGATGGCAAGCATTGCGGCCCGCCTTTTTGGAGCGGTACATGGCCTCGTCGGCGCACTTGAGCAGACCGTTCATGTCCCCGGCATCCCCCGGAAAAAAGGCCACCCCCAGCGAACCGGAGATGTGGGTATCCCCCCCACCCAGAGGGAAGCTGTCGTTCATGCGCTCCAGAATGCGGCGGGCGATCCCGATCGCCTCTTCCCGGTCAATCTCCGGCAGAATGACGGTGAACTCATCCCCGCCCAGGCGGGCCGGGGTATCCCCCTCCCGCACCGATTCCCGGATGCGGTCGGCGGACAGACGCAACAGATCGTCCCCGGCCGAATGTCCCAGGGTGTCGTTCACCCATTTGAACCGGTCCAGATCCACGAAGAGCAGCGCCAGTTCCCGCTCCCGCCGCCTGGCCACGGCGATCGCTTCTCCCAGAGTGCGCAGGAAGAGGGAACGGTTGGCCAATCCGGTGAGCACATCGTAATTGGCCTGAAAGTAGATCTGCCGTTCCGCCTCCTTGCGTTCCGTGATGTCCCGCAGGATGCCGGTGAAGAGGACCCGGTCACGCAGCTTCACCTCGCTGATGGTCAGTTCCACCGGGAAGGTCCGGCCATCCTTGCGGCACGCCACGAGTTCCTGTTTCATGCCCAGCACCCGGCGCTGGCCGGTGGTCACATAAGCGCGCAGATAGCCGTCATGCTGCTCGCGATGCGGCGAGGGCATGAGCATGGAGACGTTCCTCCCCACCGCCTCGGCCATGGAATGACCGAACATCCGCACCGCCGCCAGATTCACGGACTCGATGATCCCTGCCGCGTTGATCACGATGATGGCGTCCGCCGCCGTGTTGACGATGGCCTCCATCCGGGCGCGCGCCTCGGCCACCTCCTCCTGCGCCCGCCGCTTGTCCAGGGCGAGACGAATCCGTTTCTTCAGCACGACCCAGTGGATCGGCTTGGTGATATACTCATCGGCCCCGACGGCGAAGGCCTTCTCCACCGATGCGTCGTCGTCCGAGGCGGTGGCCATGAGGATGTCCACCTCGCGACCGTTGGGCTGCCTCCGGAGTTCGGCGCAGGCCCGGTATCCGTCCACCACCGGCATGTTGGCGTCCATCACCACCAGGTCGCACGCCTCTTCCCGGAACTTCCTGACCGCCTCCCTGCCGTCGCCGGCCAGGATCACGGCATACCCCTCCTGCTCCAGATGGCTCTTGATCAACTCGCGGGCGGAACGGGAGTCGTCCACCACCAGGATGCATGCTTTCTTGGTTGCCATGGTTTCATTCCCGCATCAGATGGTTCAAGTTTTTGCCCTCACGCAGCAGCGCGCTCATCCCGTCGGCGGGCAGCGGCTTGCTGAAAAAATAGCCCTGCATTTCGTGACATCCCTTTTCTTTCAGGATGACAACCTGCTCCCGCGTCTCCACCCCCTCGGCCACGATGTCGAGACCGAGCGCCTGCCCCAGGGAAATGATGGCCAGCACGATGGCCAGATCCCCTTGCGCCCGACTCAGGTCACGCACGAAGGACTGGTCGATCTTGAGGGTATCGATGGGAAACCGCTTGAGGTAATTCAACGACGAATAGCCGGTGCCGAAATCGTCCACCGCCAGGGTCAGACCCAGGGATTTCAGGCTGTTCATCCGCTCGATGGATTTTTCCACATTGCCCATCACCATGCTCTCGGTGATCTCCAGTTCCAGGGCATCGGGCGGCAGGCCGGTCTCCTCCAGCACGACCCGCACCACCTCCAGCAGATCGCTTTTCTGAAACTGCATGGCGGAAAGGTTCACGGCCATCTTGACCGGATACCCCTCCCGGCGCCAGTGGGCGGCCTTCTCGCAGGCCTCGCGCAGGATCCAGGCGCCCAGGGCCAGGATGAGACCGGTCTCCTCGGCCAACGGGATGAACTGGGCCGGCGACACCATGGCGCCATCCCTGGGGATCCAGCGCACCAGGGACTCCATGCCGGAAATCGCGCCGGTGGCCAGATCCACCTTGGGCTGATAGTAGACGACGAATTCGTCGTTCTTCAAACCCTGGCGCAGCTTGTTCTCCAGGGCGAGCTGATTATGCACCCCGGTGTCGAAGGCGTCGCCGAAGAACTTGAATACCCCCCGGCCGCTCTCCTTGGCCTTGTACATGGCGATGTCGGCATGCTTGGTGAGGGTTTCGAAATCCTCGCCATCGACAGGAAAGATGCTGATGCCGATGCTGCCGCCGATGAACACCTCATGGCCGCTCAGCATGAAGGAGTTCTTGAGGGATTCGATGATCTTGCGCGCCACCGGGGCGGCATCGCGTCCGCTCTTCAGGCCGGTGATGATCGCGGCGAATTCGTCCCCGCCCAGCCGGGCGGCGGTGTCGTACTTGCGCAGACATTTCCGGATCCGCTCCGCCACCTCCACCAGAAGCTGATCCCCGGCGGAATGACCCAGCGAATCGTTGACGTGCTTGAACCGGTCCAGATCGATGAACAGCACCGCCACCTGGAAATCATGGCGGGTCTTCTTGTCCAACTCGTGCTGCAGGCGGTCCCGGAACAGCAGCCGGTTGGGCAATTGGGTGAGGGCGTCGAAATAGGCCATCCTCTCCAGGCGCCGTTCGGTCTCCTTGAGATGGGTGATGTCGGCGAAGATCCCCACGTAGTGGGTCAATTCGTCCCGGGAATTCCAGACCGTCGAGATGGAAAGACGTTGCGGAAAGACCTCGCCGTTCTTGCGGCGGTTCCAGATCTCCCCGGACCAGGAGCCGGTCTCGCGGATCCCCTTCCACATGGCCTTGTAGAATTCGGCGTCGTGACGACCGGATTGCATGCGCTTGGGATTGGTGCCGAACAGCTCCTCGGCGGAATATCCGCTGATGGCGGTGAAGGCCTCGTTGACCTTGATGATCCTGACCTGGGCATCGGTGATCACGATCCCCTCGGCGGCGGTTTCGAACACCTTGGCGGCCAGCACCAGCCCCTGCTCGGCGCGAATCCGCTCGTCGATTTCGGCGAACAGGCGCTTGTTGGTCATTTCCAGTTCCCTGGTCCGCTCGCGCACCCGCTCCTCGAGTTCGGCGTAGGCCTTGGCGAGGGCGTTCTTGACCTGCTTGCGTTCGGTGATATCCTTCACGATCAGGGTGAAACGGGGTTTTCCCACCTCGTCCGTGAAACGGCTCAGGGAAATTTCCACCGGAAAGGTCCCCTCGTCCTGGCAGACCCCTTCCATTTCGATGTTCAGGTGCTCCCTGCCTGGCTGCTTCCGTTCCGGGCGAAATCCGGGGATCAGGACATCGATGGAGCGACCTGGCAGGGAACCCGGATAATAGCCGAACAGATTTTCGCCCACGGGATTGATCGACTCGATCATCCCTTCCCGGTTCAGGGAGAGGATGGCGTCCGGCGCGGTATCCACCACGGAACGGATCTGGTTCTCCCTGGACGCCAGCGTAATCATGGCCTGCCGATGCGCCCGCATGGCGTTCTCCAGCCCTTCCACCATGATGTTCAGGGAGTCGGCGATGCGGTCGAGTTCATCCAGGCTGGCATCCCGCCCCAGGGGGATGCGGGCGTTCAGATCGCCGGCGGCGACCCGCTCGTTGAGCGCCAGGATCCGGTCGGTCTTGTCGCGCAGCCCCCGGACCACGACCAGTCCGAAGCCGACCGCCAGGCCGACGCAGGCCAGACTGAACAACGAATAAGCGAGAAAACTCCGTTTGGCCGCGTTCCTGACCTCGGCGCTGCGGGCCAGCAACTCCCCGGCCAGCCGATCCTCCAGATTCTTGAGGTGGTCGATCTTCATGGTGACCACGTCGAACCACGCCTGGGCATCGATCCCGGCGGGGCCATGCGGGGGATCGGCGGCGAAGAGCAACTCCCGCATCCGCTCCACCTCCCGGACCTCCGGTGTTGCCATGATCTCGTCGAGCATCGCCCGCTTCTCTGGAGAGGCCAGGGCGCGAAACATCCCGAACAGGGTCGCCTGCCCGGCGACGAGGCCATGGAACCGAAGTTGTATCCGCGACGAAAAACGCCGGGTGGACAGGGCATTGGTGATGATGGCCCGCTCCAGCCCGGCCTGCTCCTTGCCCTGCAGAAAGGTGTGATAGTTGCGCGTCCGGCTGGCGATTTCCACCGTGGCCGCAAGGGAGGAGAGATGATGCACCGTCAGCAGGAGATGCTCGATGATGCCGTTGTAGGCGTCCAGGATGCGGTTGACATCCGCTTCCAGGCCGTCCACCCGCTCGCGCTCGGCGGGAAGCCCTTGCAGGGCATCCAGGGCGGCCTGCAACCCCCCCCCGGCCTCCCGGCCGATCTCCCCATGGTCCGCTCCGGCATCCGGGCGGATGCGCGCCACCCGTTCGTCCACCATCCCCCTTTGCCGCGCCAGTTCGACCTGGAAACGGCTGCCGCCACTGCCCAGATACCCGGCGGACATGCCCCGTTCCTTCTGGAGGTCATGCACCAGATCACTGATCCGGATGACCAGGCCGGTAAAACGGTTCATCCGTTCCATGCGCTGCATCAGGAGCCGTTTTTCATGGATGCCCGCCCCCCCCAACGCCGCCAGGCCGACCAGGGGAATCAGCAGGATCAGCAACAGCTTGATCCGGAAAGGGAGGGAGTCGAGTAATTTCATGACGCACCATGGCGTGAGGATGGATTGTGACATGCGCCGGAATGACATATCATGGGCATTTATCATCCACATCGAAACAGAGGTCAAGAGATGTCGTACTCCGCCGAAATCATCCGGAAGATCAAAACCGCCGCCCCACCCCAGACCGAATTTCACCAGGCGGTCGAGGAGGTGCTGGACTCACTGGGTCCGCTGTTACATGATATACCAAAATATCAGGAATTCAATATCCTGGAAAGAGTGGTCGAACCGGATCGACAGATCATGTTCCGCGTCACCTGGGTGGATGACGAGGGCCGGGTGCGCGTCAACAAGGGGTACCGGATCGAATTCAACGCCACGCTGGGTCCCTACAAGGGGGGATTGCGGTTTCACCCCACGGTATCCACCGGCACCATCCTGTTTCTGGGCTTCGAGCAGATCTTCAAGAACGCCCTGACCGGCCTGCCGCTGGGTGGGGCCAAGGGCGGCTCCAACTTCGACCCGAAGGGCAAATCGGATGGGGAGATCATGCGCTTCTGCCAGGCGTTCATGACCGAACTGTACCGCCACATCGGCCCCAATACCGACGTCCCGGCCGGAGATATCGGCGTGGGGGGGCGGGAGATCGGCTACCTGTTCGGCCAGTACAAACGGCTGACCGGTCGGCACGAGGGGGTCCTGACCGGCAAGGGGATCTCCTGGGGCGGCTCACTGGTACGCAAGGAGGCCACAGGGTATGGCGCGGTCTATTTCGCCAAGCAGATGCTCGCCGAACGGGGGGAGACGCTGGAAGGAAAGGTATGCACGGTCTCCGGTTCCGGCAACGTGGCCATCTACACCACCGAGAAACTCCAGCAACTGGGGGCCAGGGTGGTGGCCGCCAGCGACTCCCGCGGAACCCTCCACGACCCGGAAGGGATCCATGTGGAACTGTTGAAACGGATCAAGGAGGAGCAGCACCTCCCCCTGACCGCCTATCTCGAGGAGCGCCCCGGCGCGCGCCATCTGCCGCTGGAGGATTATCCCGCGCACCGCCACCCGGTCTGGAGCATCCCGTGCGACGCGGCCTTTCCCTGCGCCACCCAGAACGAACTCAACGCCGAGGATGCCGCCGAACTCCTGAACAACGGCTGCCGCTGCGTCTGCGAGGGGGCCAACATGCCCAGCACCACGAAGGCGATCCACCGTTTCCAGGAGGCCCACATCGCCTTCGGCCCGGCCAAGGCCGCCAACGCCGGAGGTGTCGCCACCAGCCAGTTGGAAATGAGCCAGAACGCCAGCATGGAACAGTGGGACTTCGACACCGTGGATTTCAAGCTGCACGGCATCATGCGCCAGATTCACGAAACCTGCCGGGAGACCGCCCGCGCCTATGGCGACGTGCACAATCTGGTCATGGGCGCCAACATCGCCGGCTTCCGCCGCGTCGCCGACGCCATGCTCGACCAGGGGATCCATTGAGACATGGAAATGACCTCCAAGGACCATTCCCAACACAACGCCCGCCACGATTACGAACTTCTCGACCCGGTCGAGCAGCGGGTGCTGCAATTCCTGTCCATCCTGAAGGAACCCATCCACCGCACCCACCTGGCGAAAGGCCTGCGGCTGGCCGGGGTCATGGGCCACAATGGCAAGGCCATGGGCACGGCCGATCTCGCCCCCATGATCGAACGGATGCACCACCTGAACCTGCTGTTGGTCTATTCCAACGTCACCGTGATGTTTTACTGCGCCCCCCGCGTTGCCTGCCACGCCACCCTGGAGGCCATCCGGAAGGAACGGTTCGCCGCCATGGTCGTGGCGATCCGTGAAGAATTTCCATTATTTAATAAACAATATTACTCACAATCAATCAACAGCTATTCGCGTGTCATCAGGGACATCCGTATCGCACTTTTTTCCAACGACCCGATCCAGATGACGGAGCTGCTGCAAACTGCCCAAATCAATTACCCGGACAACGTGGCGAACCAGCACCCCCTGATCACGATCTGCGACGCGCCCTGCGACCCGGAGTGGCTTGGCACCCTCCCCCCCGCCATCCAGGCAGAAATCTTGGACGCCATGGTGCCGCACCGCCTGGAACAACTCGCCGACGTCACGGAGCTGCTGCCCCTGCTGGCACAAGGACGGCACGACCCCGACGAGGCATTGACCGCACGCTTTCGCAAGTCGCTGGTGACGATTCATCTCTTCCAGGGCCGCATCGCCGAGGCGCGAGCCATGCTCGACGACGGCCGGCCCTGCGCGGATCGCCCGATCCTGCAAGGGTGGCTCCACTTCCTGCGCGGAGAGCACGAAACCACCATCCACATCTTCGAGGAGTTGCTGAAACCGCTGCGCAAGATCACGGAAAAACGTCAGATCCTGTTCGAGGAGCCGGGCGGCCTCTTCTTTCTGCTCGCCCTGCTGAAGAGCGATGACCCGACCCGACGTGCCCGGCTGGTGGAGTTGCTGGACCTGCTCGCCAAGAAACCCAAACACTCCCTGACGTTCCGCTTCACCTGGCTGACGGCCACGCTGCTGGCCGCGCGCAACCAGGTGCAAGCGGCAAAAAGCCTGCTCGATCCCGTTGCGCAAAGGGTTCTCGACGTCGATCCGCCTCTGACGCACCTGTTCAAGGCGGTGGCCCGCTTCTGGATCGACAAGGAGTACGCCATCCAGAAGAATTCCGCCGCGCAATCGCTGTTCCGGGAGGCACGCCAGCACGGCCACCGCTGGGCAGCCATGGAACTGGCGACGCTGCTGGCCGCCATGGGAACCGATGCCGCAGCCAACAGGGAGTATGCCGCAACCGTCTGCAGGGAGTGCGGCATGACCAGCCTGGTCTTGATCATGACGCCAGAGGAGAACTGGGAACGCGCCTTGAAAGCGATGATCCTGATGGGGGCCGCCACAAGCAGACAGGAAAGCCGCAACGCCAGTGCCAGCCGACTGGTCTGGATGCTCGCAACCTCCGGCAAATACCTGTCCAACATCCAGCCCCGTGAACAGAGCCGCAACGCGGCGGGCAACTGGTCCAAGGGACGCCCGGTGGCCCTGAAACGGCTGGCGATGCAATCCGATCCCCTCGATTTTCTCACCGAACAGGACCGCCGCATCTGCGCGACCATTTATCGCGACACGGATTATTACAAGGAGTCCTACGCATTTCACCTGTCCAAGGCCATGCTGGCCATGGTGGGCCATCCCCTGGTCTTCTGGGCGGATTCGCTGGCATCCACCCCCGTGGAGGTGGTCCGGGAAGAGCCGGTGCTGGTCGTGACCCGCAAGGGGGGCCAGATCAGCATGCGCTTTTCCGACCCGGTGATGACGGAAGGGGTCTCCGCCGCCCTGGAGCTACCTACCCGCTGCAAACTCGTGGAGGTCACCAAGGAACACATTCGCATCGCCGAAATTCTGGGCACCAAGACCCTGCAAATCCCATCCGCCGCCAGCGAACGGGTCATGGAGGCGCTGCGGGCGATCGCGCCGCTGGTGACCATCCATTCCGGGATGGAGGGTGGCGTGGCGGATGTCGAGGAACTCCCGGCGGACCCCCGGCCCCACATCCTCCTGTGGCCCCATGGCGAGGGAATCCGGGTGGCGATGCAGGCGCGTCCGTTCGGCGAGGGTCCCGCCTTCCAGCCCGGCAAGGGGGGCAGGAGCATCATCGCCGAGGTGGGTGGACGACGGGCGCAAACCCAGCGCGATCTCAAGGAGGAGGCAGCGCGCGCCCGGCGCGTGATCGATGCCTGCCCCACCCTCGCCGCCAAGGAGGACGAATGGCTGTTCGAGGATCCGGAAACCTGCCTGGAACTTTTGCTCGAATTGCAGGCGCTCACGACGGAAGAGGCGATGGTGGCGTGGCCGGAGGGCGAAAAGATCCGGGTCAGCCGTCCCATGGCCATGGATGGGCTGCGGGTGCGAATCCAGCGGGAGGAGGACTGGTTCGCGCTCGACGGCGAACTGACCGTGGACGAGGATCTGGTCCTGAAAATGGGCCAGTTGCTCAAGCTGGCCAGGGGCCGGGAAAGCCGCTTCCTGCCCCTGGGGGAGGGACGCTTTCTGGCCCTGACGGAGAATTTCCGCAAACGCCTGGCGGAAATCGACGCCTTTTCCGATCCCCACGGCGACGGCCAACATTTTCACCCGCTGGCCGCCCCGATCCTGCGGGAGGTGTTGGAACAGCCCGGCCTGATCGTGGAGGCCGACGAACGCTGGCAAGAACAACTGCGACAAATCGATCTGGCGCAAACAGCCGACCCGGCTCCCCCCTCCACGCTCCAGGCGGAGTTGCGGGAGTATCAACTGGCCGGCTTCCACTGGCTGGCGCGGCTGGCGGCCTGGGGGGTGGGGGGGTGCCTGGCGGACGACATGGGACTGGGCAAGACCCTGCAAGCCCTCTGCCTGTTGCTGCATCGCGCCCCGCAAGGGGCATCGCTGGTGGTGGCCCCGGTCTCGGTGGGGATGAACTGGCAAAACGAAATCGAACGGTTCACCCCCACCCTGAACGCCATTCTCTTCGGCGGTGGCCAGCGGCAAAAGACCCTGGAGGGACTGCAACCCTTCGATGTGGTGATCTGCAGCTACGGCCTGCTGCAACAGGAGGCGGAACTGCTGGCGACCGTGCGCTGGAACGTCATCGTGCTGGACGAGGCGCAGGCCATCAAGAACCGCCTGACCAAACGCTCCCAGGCGGCCATGGCCCTGAACGGCTCCCTGCGCATCGCCACCACCGGCACCCCCATGGAGAACCATCTGGGCGAACTCTGGAATCTCTTCCAGTTCCTCAATCCCGGCCTGCTCGGTTCACTGGAACGGTTCAACGAAAGGTTCGCGATCCCCATCGAGCGCAACCGCGACAAGGGGGCGCAAAAGCGGCTGCGCCAGTTGATCCGGCCCTTCCTGCTGCGACGCGTCAAGAGCCAGGTGCTGGAGGAACTCCCCTCCCGCACCGAAATCGTCCTGCACGTCGAGTTGAGCGACGAGGAGCAGGCCTTCTACGAGACCCTGCGCCGCCAGGCCCTGGCGGCGTTGGAAGAGTTCGCCGGTCCCCCGGAACAGCAACGGTTCCGGATTCTGGCCGAGATCATGCGACTGCGCCGCGCCTGCTGCCACAGCCGCCTGGTGCTCCCCGACAGCCCCATCGACAGCAGCAAGCTGACGCTGTTCCGGGACGTTCTGGAGGAACTGCTGGACAATCAGCACAAGGCATTGGTCTTCAGCCAGTTCGTGGATCACCTCGCCCTCATCCGCGCCCTGCTGGAGGAGAAGGGGATTGCCTTTCAATATCTGGACGGCAGCACCCCGGCCCGCGAGCGGCAACGCCGGGTGGAGGCCTTTCAGGCCGGCGAGGGGGAGGTGTTTCTCATCAGCCTGAAGGCCGGCGGGGTGGGGATCAACCTGACGGCGGCGGATTACGTGATCCACATGGACCCGTGGTGGAACCCGGCGGTGGAGGATCAGGCCTCGGATCGCGCCCACCGCATCGGCCAGCAGCGCCCGGTGACGATCTACCGGCTGGTGACCAGAGGGACGATCGAGGAGAAGATCGTGGCCCTGCATCGCCACAAACGGGATCTGGCCGACGGGCTGCTGGAAGGGGGCGACATGAGCGGCAAATTGTCCCTGGCGGAGCTGTTCGACCTGATCCGGGCCAAGGAGTGACGGGCTGGCAACAAGGAGTCCCAAGAGATGCAGACCGTGCAACCGGAGCGCTTGCTGGCGAATCTTCTTAAGATCCCCGGCGAGTGCGAATGGATCGAATTCAAGGAAAACAACGACTCGCCAGAGATGATCGGAGAGACCGTGTCCGCCTTGTCGAATGGCGCACGACTCAAGGGGGAGCCGTATGGCTATCTGGTCTGGGGCATCCGGGATGGCACGCACGACGTGGACGGCACCACTTTTCGACCAGAAAACGCTCGCAAGGGCAACGAGGCACTGGAGCACTGGCTGGTGCGCTCGCTGACGCCGCGCATGGATCTGCGCTTCATGCCTTTCAACAGCGCCGGACTCCCCATGGTGATCCTGGAAATCCCTGCCGCTTTGCACATGCCCGTTCAATTCGCTGGCCAGGAGTATATCCGCATCGGCAGCGTGAAAAAACCGCTCAAGGAGTACCCGGAAAAGGAACGAGAACTGTGGCAAACTATTAACATTAAAAGTTTTGAAAAGGCATCGCCAGGGCTGGACTTGAGGCGGACGATGTTTTGAGTCTACTGGATTATTCTAAATATTTCGACTTGACAGGACAACGGCTCCCTGATGGCAAGGTCGGGATATTGGAGCGCCTCGTAAGCGACGGTTTGGCGGTTGATGGACGACAAGGATGGTCCGTGACGAACCTGGGCGCCATTTTGTTCGCGAAAAGTTTGTCGGAATTTGGAGCATTGGGGCGCAAGGGATTGCGTGTCATTCAATATGATGGCAAAAATCGAATCAAAACGAAACGCGAAGTTCCCGGCAGCAAAGGTTATGCTGTAGGTTTTGAAGGCGCAATCGCCTACATCAACGCCTTACTGCCGGCCAGCGAAGAGATTGGACCAGTGCTACGTCAGGAAATATACGCCTACCCAGAACTGGCAATTCGCGAACTGATTGCCAACGCATTGATCCATCAGAATTTCACACTGACCGGCACTGGCCCGATGGTGGAGTTGTTCGACGATCGGATTGAAATCACCAACCCAGGCCGCCCTCTAGGGGACACTCGGCGCATGATGGACGAGCCGCCTAGATCACGAAACGAGTCACTTGCCGCCCTGATGCGGCGCATGAAGATGTGTGAAGAGCGTGGCAGCGGCATCGACAAAGTCGTCTCTCAGGTGGAATTGTTGGGACTTCCCGCGCCAAAATTCGAACTCAAGGAGGAGGCCATGGTGGTAACCCTGTATGCCTACCGCGCCATGGATGAGATGAGCAAGGAAGACCGCATGCGCGCCTGCTATCAGCATGCGTGCCTGAAATACGTTTCCAACGAAATGTTGACAAATGCAAGCTTACGTGATCGTTTCCGCATGTCGGAGAACAATGCCACCCAGGCATCCAGAATCATCACCGAAACGGTGAAGGCCGGGATGATCAAGCCTGCCAACCCGGAAAACCGATCACGCAAGCTGATGCAGTACCAACCGTTCTGGGCATGATGCGCTCCTTGTTTGACAGCCATTGAATCGCAGGGGGTATCTTGCCAGTCAACCATCCATATATATTGACTTTTTCTATTTGATGGCTATTTGACGGCACCGGCAGCCAGAGGGCCAACCACAAGCGGCCTCAGCGGATCACCGATCCGGCCAGGATCAGAAACATCGCCCCGCACGCCGCCCCCAGCCAAAGGGCGCGCGCCAGGGGCAGGCCGAAGATCGAACGCAGACCGGCGGCGGTGAACAGGCTCTCGGCGGCCACGATGGTCACATGCCAGGGGATGATCACCTCTGGACCGCCGAAACCCAGCATGATGAGAAAACTGTCCACGCACAGACTGGGCAACCAGGGACCGAAGAAACAAAAACCGATCAAAGTCCAGGCCCGGCGCATGGTCAAGGGGGAGATGGCCGCCCAGGACGCGCCATGTACATGGACCACATAGGCCATGATGGTGATAATCAACAAACCATATGGCCCATACAGAAAAATCTCGAAATAGCGGTAGCTGTCGGGGTCGATGCCGAACGGCACCGGCAGGAGCATGGGGCTGCGCTCCCGATAGAGGGTCACCATGGTGGTGAAGGCCGTGGATCCCCAACGGATGCATTGCAGAACGAATGCCCAACGAAAGAGATCATAGGCGCGCAGCCGGGTGAACAACCCCTCCGGCATGAAGAGTATGAAAAATACCAGATTCCGGATCATGGCCCGGCCTGGTCCCGCAAGACCCCGCGCAACCGCACCACCTCGGCGAGCAGCAGGCGTATCCGTTCCGCCATCTTCACCATGATGCGCAGGCTGAAGGAAGGATCCTCGCCCAGCCAACGCAAAAAGCCCCGCTTGTCCACGGACATGACCCGCACCGGCCCCAACGCCCGCACCGTGGCCACGCGCGGAAAGTCGGCGAACATGGCCATTTCGCCGAAAAAGGCATCCTTTTCCATCACGGCCAAACGAAAGGGGGTGGCGCTGCCGTCATCCACCAGCACCTCGACCCGGCCCTCCAGGATCACGTACAGGCAATCCCCCTGCTCCCCCTCGCGGAGGATCACCTCGCCATCGGCGTACTCTTTTCCCAGTACGGGTTTTTCGTCATGGAACAACAGACTCATGCGCGACTCCGCAAGAAGACCGCCCGCAAAATGGCCATGGCCAGGCGATACATGTTCAGGGGATGGGCCGCGCGCCGAAAGATGTCGATGTAGGTCGCGCTGCCGGTAAAGGTGTCCCACAAGGCGGAACCGAGGCGGCGGGGATCCTCCGGATTCCGCTGCTCGTCGCCCACCACGGCCAGCATGGCCTTGCGGAACGGCGGGAGATGACGCATCAGGCCATCCATGGAAAACAGCAAATGTCCCAACAGGTTGTCCCGGTCCAGATGGCGGCAGGCCGGCCAGTAGCCCAACCGGAAATCCTCCGCGCCAACGCCGCGCGTCATCACGGTGAGGGCGCACGCCTTGGCCATGCGATAGGCGGCGCCGATGCCGTCCTTGTACAGCCGCGAGGAGGCGCAATCCCCCACCAGGACCACCCGGTCGGTGAACGGCCGATGGGGGGCGCCCAGATTGATGCGCGGCTGACAATGGCAAGGCCGCACCGGGGTTTGCCACCCCACCGGCAACAACTCCCGCATCTCCGGGGAACGCAGCACCTGCTCGGCCAACGCCTCGTCCACATCCTGGCCCAGGATGATCAATGTGGCGTAATGTCCCTTGGGGGTCAAGGCCGCGAATTTCAGACGCGGGATGTTCAACAGGAAGACGTGCATGGCATTGCCGAGACGGCGATGGACCTCCTCGTGCCCCATGTAGAGTTCCCCGATCCAGGCCCGGTCGCTGGGCGGGGGACGGTAGCCGAACGCCAGGTCGTCGAACAGCTTGACCCCGGAACCATTGAGACCCACGCACCCCACCAGCAGATCATAAGGCCCTTCCCCTGGCAATTCCCCTTCCCCGCCACGGGCCGCGCCCCGTTCGGGCTGCAAAAACAGCAAGGGCCTGTGTTCGGCGTCCCAGGCGAGACGCCGCACCCGGCGCGGAATGTGGCGCGCCCCCGCCCCCTTGGCCAGTTCCAACAAATGGCGGTCGAAACTGAGCCACGGCAGGGGTTTCTGGCTCTCCGCGCCGGCCGGGCCACCGCCGCGAAAGATCGAGGCGATGCGCATCTCGTCGCTCCTGGGACGGATGGCCACCGATCCGGAATCGGTATGCAGCACGTAGGAGTCGATGGCGTCCAGCAGCACCTCCTTGGGCAACGGGATCCCTTCCGTGGCCATTTTCTGCATGAGGGACTCGGAGATCACCCCGCCGCACATGTTGCACCCCGGCGGTCCGGTCAGGGAGAAGTCGCGCGGCTCGAAAATCTCCACCCGAAGCGCCTGCCCCATCTCCCTGGCCAGCCTGAGCAGAAAAAAGGCGGTCAGCGACCCGGCCGGACCACCACCGATGATGGCCACGCGGGCGTCAGGTTCCAATTCCATGGCTATTTCCCCTGGCGGGTCATGCGCTTCTTCCAGGCAGCCAGGCCCTGGGCATTGAGCGTCATGTCCCCTTGCAGCCACGCCATGGCCTGTTCGGTTCCGCCGAGTTCCATCGAGCGCGCCTGGGTCAGGGCCGTCAAGGCGGTGGTCCACGCCTCCGGGGGGAGGGATTCGTCCAGGGAGATGGCCAGATCCCGGTAGCGCGACACCATCTCCTCCAGATCCCCGGCCAGGGCATCGCTCCAGGGCAGCGGGCCGAAATGGGTCAGGCAGAGCCATGCCGGACGCAAGGCCGCCAACCGGCGCAGCGAGGCGACATACGCTTCGGGATCGAACTGGGTGGGGGTGGAGGCGGGAAACAGGAAGGGCCGATCGCCCACGGTACACTCCGGATAGGCGATGCCGCAGGCGTCCCCGGAAAAAAGGCAGCGCGAGACTTCGTCCCAGACGCACAGATGATTGAGGCAGTGACCGGGGGTGTGGATCATGGTCAATGGGCGTCCCCCAAGCCGGAAGCACTCCCCGTCCCGGACGGCATCGATCCGCGCCGGATCCACCGGCACGGCCCCGGCCAGGGTGTCCAGGAACAGCGCCTCGCCATAGACCTCCATGGACCCGGCGATCAAGCGGGAGGGATCGGTCAAATGGGCCATTCCCGCCGGATGGGCCAGCAGCCGGGCATTGGGGAGATGGCGCAGCAACTCCCCTGCCCCGCCCGCGTGATCCAGATGGACATGGGTGACGATGACCGCCTCCACGGCCTCCGGGGAGAGGCCGGACGCCCGCAACGCCTCCAGCAACCCAGGGACGGACGGCAGGGGGCCGGTCTCCACGAAGACGGCCCGCTCCCCTTCCCGGATCAACCAGGCGGCAGCGAAACCGGGACGCACGTAACCGACATCGATACAGGTGACACCGGCATGGATTTCCTGGTATCCTGACATATCGAAAAACGCACAACTCCTTTTTGGAGGGCCAACGAGCGCCGAATGACGATGCTCAAACTGGAATCCGCAACCACCGAAGGCCCGCGCGGCTGGATCCGCGCCATGGGACGGATCGCGGAACCGCTGGCGGATGCCGTGCGGGAGAGATGGTCCCTGCGCCCGCCGGAGCGGGAGAGCCTCTGGTCACGGTTTTCCTTTCGCCTGGCCATCTCCCGCAAGGGCGCGATCCGCGCCTGGCTGCTGGGCAAGACGGCGCCCCCCATCCCGGAGACGGAGGAAGAGGCCCTGGCACTCTATGCCAAAACCGGACAACGACGCAAGCCCGCGCCCGCGCAACGCGCCTGGCGCGACCCCGATGCGGCCTCACCCGCCTGGCGCGTGGAGCTGAGCCAGGCCGGGCAACTGGCCGGGGGCGCCCTGGCGAGTGTTGCCGCCGCGCCCGGGGAAATGGACCGTTTCGTGGAACGGGTCCGGCTGGCCAAACGGGACGGATTCTTTCAGGCCGAAACGTTCCAACTGGCGCGCCGGCTGTTGCGCCGCGCCGGGGAGGTCACGCCCGCGCCCGCGTCGGAGTGAACCTGCCCACCTCCTGTTGCAGCAGGGTGTTGAACTCGGCGGCGGAGAGCCGACCCTCGGACTCCACCACCAGCAGGCGGTCCCAGGTTTCCAGGGGAGCGCCCATCCACAGATGGAAGAACCACTCCTGCTGACGCCAGTGCCGCACGCGCGGGACCGCGCCATGGATGAGGCCGTCCACCAGGTGGTGCGGATTGCCCGGTTCGGTCGCGGGCATGCTGCTCACCAAATGACTTTTGCGCAGACGCGGATTCCAGTAAGCTACCACGGCGACGGGCAAGGTCGAGGAGAGACTCCGGAAAATCGCATCGGCCAATTCCTCTTCCCAAGCCGGTGGGAGGGGCGCCTCATTCAGGCGGGATTCGGAACCGGCAAGGCGGCTCGCCAGTTCCAGCGCGGATTGCGCGTCCCGCTGCGGGAGTTCGGGAAGAGAGATCATGTCCATATGCCCTGTCGAGGCAAGGGTTGCGGCCGTCGGAAACCATGCCGGGATAAACCACTATTAACGAAGCGAAATTCATGCCAAAATCAACACGATCGATCCACAGGATTCTGGGCCTGGCATTGGGACTCTGGCTGGGGGGTGTGAGCGTCTCCACGACCGCGCAAGCCGCCGAAACACCCGCCATGCCGCCGGAAGTGCAACGCCTGCAAGCCTTTTTGGACAAGCTGAAGAGCCTGCAAGCGGATTTTGTCCAGCACATGCCGGATGCCGCCGGGGATCAACCCAGGGAAAGCCGCGGTCAATTTTCCGCCGCTCGTCCGGGGCGATTCCGTTGGGATTACAGCGCGCCCTACGAACAACTGATCCTGGCGGACGGCGAGACGGTGTGGTTCTACGAACCCGATCTCAAGCAGGTGACCCGCTCGCCAGCGGGCCGTCTGGAAAAGACCCCGGCGGGATTTCTCACCTCCGGCAAGCGGCTGGAGGAGACCTTCACCTGGGAGGTGAAACCCGGACCGGATCCGAAGCTGCCGGCGGTGGAGTTGCGTCCGCTCAAGGAAGGCACGGTGAAAAGAATTTCGGTCACGCTGTGGCCGGATCGGGACGAAATCCGGGATTTCATCGTGGAGGATTCGCTGCAACACCGCTCGCTGTTCACCTTCAGCAACTGGCGGCCCAATGCCGCGATTCCGGCGGAGCGGTTCCGGTTCGTGGTGCCCAAGGGGGTGGACGTGATCGAAAACAAAGAGATGAACGATCAACCATAGGAGAGACCCATGCCTTCTTTTGACGTGGTGTCCGAAGTGGACATGCAGGAAGTGGACAACGCCCTCGGCCAGGTGACCAAAGAAATCGGCACCCGCTACGACTTTCGCGGCTCGAAGTGCAAGGTGGAGCGGGACGAGGCGGTGATCAAGGTGCACGCCGACGACGACTACAAGCTCAACCAGGTGCTGGAGGTGCTGCGGGAGAAGCTGACGCGGCGCAAGGTGGAGATCAGGGTGCTGGAGTACGGCACGGTGGAGACCGCCTCCGGGGGGACGAAGCGGCAGCAGATCACGGTGCGGCAGGGGGTGAACTCCGATTTGGCGAAAAAAATCGTGGCCGGGATCAAGACGAGCAAGCTGAAGGTGCAGGCGGCGATTCAGGGGGAGCAGGTGCGGGTGACTGGCAAGCAGCGGGACGACCTGCAGGTGGCCATCAACCACATCAAGGAGGCGGGTTACGACCTGCCGTTGCAGTTCATCAACTTCCGGGAGTAGGCGATTGCGCGGCAAGGTCAGGCCATTGGCGAAAAAAAGATTACGGGTGGGGCTGCTCTCCTTGGGATGCCCCAAGAACGTGGTGGACGCGGAACGGCTGCTGGGCCGCTTTCTGGAGGGGGGATACGAACCCACCACCGATCCGGCGCAGGCCGATCTGCTGGTGGTGAACACTTGCGGCTTCAAGGCCGACGCCGAGGCGGAGTCCCGCGAGGTGATTCAGGAGATGGCGGCCATCAAGGCGGCCTATCCCGGCAAGCGTCTGGTGGTGACCGGCTGTCTGGCGCAGCGTTACGGGGAGCGGTTGCGGGAGGAGATACCGGCCATCGACGTATTGCTGGGGACCACCGGCCACGACCGTCTGCTGGAACTGGTGCAAGCCTCCTCCCCGGTCATGCCGGAGGCGGATTTTTCCACTGCGTCGGAGCGGGCGCCGCGGATCATCACCACCCTGCCCCACACCGCTTATCTCAAAATCGCGGAGGGGTGTGGCAATCCATGTTCGTTTTGCATCATTCCCAAGCTGCGGGGTCCGTTCCGTTCCCGTCCCCTGGACGAGGTGGTCGGGGAGGCCAGGGCGCTGGCCGATGGGGGGGTCAAGGAGTTGCATGTGGTCTCCCAGGACACCACGCTCTATGGTCGTGACCTGCGCCCCCGCGTGGACCTGACGACCCTGCTGGCCCGTCTGACGACTATCAAAAAAATCCGCTGGATCCGGCTGTTGTATCTCTACCCCACCCTGATCACCGACGCCCTGCTCGATCACATCGCCGCCTCGGAAAAGGTGCTCCCCTATTTCGATCTCCCCTTGCAGCATGCCCATGACGCGGTGCTGAAACGGATGCAGAGGGCCGAACGGGAACAAGATCTCCTCGACCTGGTGGAACGCATCCGCTCCCGCATGCCGGAGGCGACCTTGCGGGCGGTCTTCATCACCGGTTTTCCTGGTGAGAGCGAGGAGGAGTTTCAGTCTCTGCATGACTTCGTCGCCAGGGTCCGTTTCGATCACGTCGGGGTATTCCCCTATTCCGACGAACCGGAGGCGGCCTCGCATCAACTCCCCGACAAGGTCCCCTCCGAGGTGGCCGAGGAGCGTCGGGGCCGGCTCATGGCGTTGCAGCAGACGATCAGCCGGGAAAAGCTGGCCACCCTGGTGGGAAAGACTCTCCCGGTGCTGGTGGACGACGACAAGAGTGGCCGCACCCGTGGCCAGGCCCTGGAGATCGATGGATTCACCCACTTGCAAGGCCACATCCCCAGGCCCGGCTCCATGGTTCCGGTCAGGATCACCAAGGCGGAAGAATACGATTTGCATGGCAGGGTGGTGACGGCGCATGTATCTGAAATCAATCGCATTTAACAACATCAAGAAATTCGGGAAGTTGACCCTTGATTTTACCAGGCCGGACGGCAGCTTCGCCGGCTGGAACGTCTTCGTCGGCGGCAACACCACCGGCAAGTCCACCCTGTTGCAAGGCATGGCCATGGCTTGCCTGGGACCCCATATCATCAATTTCCTGGCGGAGACCCGGTATTTCACCAGTCACGGCCAGTCCGCAAGCGAAATCAACGCCGAATTCGTTCTGCCCGACCAGACGACCCATGTAAAGATGTTTTTAAAAAACAGCGCATTGCAGAAAGCAAAATGGGATATGCTCGCTTTTGGGCAGAAGGGTCTCTTCGCCGCCGGTTATGGACCCATGCGCCGCCTGTCAGGGGGTTCCCCGGAATCCCTGCGCTTGAGCCAGTCGGCAGGCATGCTGCGCAACCTGGTCACCCTCTTCCGGGAGGATGCGGCCCTGAGCGAGGGCGAAACCTGGCTGAAAACACACTATTTTCGCACTCTGGAGAGCAACCATGCCCCTTCGAGGCAGCTTCTGGAGGCCGTCATCACCCTGTTGAACGATGGCTTGCTGCCCTATGACATGAAAATTTCCCGGATTACCGTGGATCATGTGCTGGTACGGGATGGCGATGGTCCGGAACTCCCCATGGATGCCATGAGCGACGGCTGCAAGATCGTCTATTCCCTGGTTCTCGACCTGATTCAGGCCATGGCGCAGGCCCGTGGGGTGGAGGGACTGTTCGTGGAGGAGGGAGGGCGTCTGATCGTCGATTGTCCGGGGTTGGTGCTGATCGACGAAATCGAGGCACATCTGCACCCCTCCTGGCAGCGCGACCTCCCCGAATGGCTGAAGAGCCATTTTCCCAAAGTGCAATTCATGGTGGCCACCCACAGCCCGCTGGTCGCCCAGGCCGCCGATCCCAACGGGATCATCGTGTTGCCCGCGCCGGGGGATCGGGACCCCAATCCGCGCGTGCTGACCGGCATGGAATACGAACGGCTGCGTTTGGGACGGGCGGAAAAGACCTTGCTGGGGGTGGCCTTCGGGCTGCAAAGCGTGCGATCCCGATGGGCCAACCGGCAGATCGCCCGCTGGCAGACCCTGGATGCCAAACTCCGCGCCCTGGGCAAGCTCCCGGAGACCGAGGCCGAGGAGCATCACCGGTTGCGCGAGCAGATGACCCTGGCCTTCGACCGGTTGCCCGACCACATGGTGCCGTGATGCGCCGCCTGCGCCGTCGTCCCGCGCTTGCGGAGCCGATCAAGAAGAGACTGCAAGACAAAACGGATTCAATAGTCTCGACTGACAATCCCACGCAAAAAGCGGCGTCCGTTTACGCATCCGTCAGGCAGCAATCCTGGTTCCAGGAAAACGTGATTGCCGCATTGAGACGCATGAGTGGTCGCGGAGAAACCTGCATGTGGTGCAGCGGCAACGAATCTTCCCAGATCGAACACTTCCGACCCAAGGCGGTTTTTCCCCAATTTGCCATGACTTGGGAGAATTTTCTCTGGTCATGCGGCATTTGCAATCACGCCAAGGGGGACCGTTTTCCACCGGACACGGAACCCGGCGCCCCCCTGATCGATCCAACCCTGGAAGACCCGTGGCGATTTTTTTATATCGACGACTTCGGTTGCCTGTGTCCGGTTTGGAACCCCGATCACGATGCCCTGGATCCCAGAGCCGCGAATACCATTCGTATTCTCGCACTGGATCGGGATGCCCTGCAACAGACTCGCCAGGACCGCCTGAACGCACTGAAACAGGAGATCGAGGACACCATGTAGCTGTTCGATGCGGGACGACTCGACATCGCCGAACTGAACCGCCGGTACGATGCCTGGCGGCACGCTTCGCTGCATCCCGACGTGGCCGACTATTTTCTCGCCGGCCCAGGCCAAACCACCCCACCATTTCGCGACCTACTGCAAATAATGCCATCACGGTAGGACCCCTTTTCTTCCCCACCTGTCAGGAAAAAGTCAGGCAACT
Source organism: Magnetococcales bacterium WMHbin3 (assembly GCA_002753185.1). Taxonomy (GTDB): domain Bacteria; phylum Pseudomonadota; class Magnetococcia; order Magnetococcales; family Magnetaquicoccaceae; genus Magnetaquiglobus. The sequence goes on along the minus strand of PDZX01000002.1, from coordinate 118,061 downwards.
GGGTTAAGCTGACCCTAACGGCTCAACCCATATTGCCGCGCCATGGAGGTGCCCCATGCCCGCATCCGCTCGCTCATTCGCTCCGCTGCTCATCGCCATGTTGACCTGGCTGCCCTTCGCCCACGCGCAGGAACCGCCACCCCGTGCCACGGGCGGGACGGTTTACGTGCCGGTCTACTCCTCGGTATGGCACGGCAACCTCAACGACCGGGGCAAGCCGGAAAATGCCCTGCTCTCGGTCATGCTGAGCGTGCGCAATACCGATCCGCGCCATGACATGATCATCACATCGGTTCGCTACCACGATTCGAGTGGCCGCCTGCTGCGCGACTACCTCGAACAACCGCGCGCCCTGACGCGCCTCTCCTCGCAAGGGTTCTTCGTGGAAAACCGGGAGGCCCAGGGAGGGGCCGGCGCCAGTTTTGTCGTCTCCTGGCAGGCCGAACAACCGATCAACGCGCCAATCATGGAATCGGTGCATGTCTATCACTGGGGGACGCAGGCCCAGGCGTTCACCAGCCGCGGACAGGTCATCCATTCCGAAAAATCGGCATCACAGCCCTGAATCGCGCCACGAGAGAGACATCAACACCATGCCATCCATCCGCTACGGACAGTACCTGCGCGATACGACCCTGGTCGCACAAAGCATCAGCTACAACAAACTGGCGCCCGGCATCACCCGCGATACCCAGGGGAAGATCATTCCCTATGTCGCGCAACGGATCCGGCTGCAGGGAGTGGACATCTACCGCCTCCTCAAAAATTATACCAAGGATCGCTTTTTGGAACAGGTCAAGGCTGTTCTGCCCCTGGCCATCTATATGTCCCTGTTTCAAATCTTTATATTGAACCGCATTGTCGAACCGGCATTATCAATAACTTTTGGAATGATTGGCGTTATCATCGGTCTAATGTTGTTCATAGAAGGGCTGATGCAGGGCCTGATGCCTTTCGGAGAAACCATCGGCAATCTCCTGCCCAAAAAAAGCTCGTTGCCAAGCGTGCTGATGATCGCCTTTCTGCTGGGGGTGGGCGTGACCTTCGCGGAACCCGCCATCGGGGCCTTGAAGACCGCCGGTCAAATCGTCTCGGTGGAAAAGGCGCCCTACCTCTTCGCCCTGCTGAACGACTGGTCCGGCGCCCTGGTCCTAATGGTGGGTGGCGGAGTGGGATTGGCCGCTGTCCTCGGCACGCTGCGCTTCCTGTATGACTGGAGCCTGAAACCCCTGATCTACCTCTCCGTCATCCCGGCCCTGCTGGTCACCCTGTATGCTCTGAACGATCCGGAACTGGAAAAGATTCTCGGCCTGGCCTGGGATTGCGGAGGGGTGACCACCGGACCGGTCACGGTCCCTCTGGTGCTGGCGCTGGGGATCGGCATCGCCTCGTCGGCCGGCAAGGGCAACACGAAACTGTCCGGTTTCGGCATCGTGACCCTGGCCTCCCTTTTTCCGGTGATCGGCGTGATGGCCCTGGCGATTTATGTCCGGGAAACCGTCCCGGTGGCCACCATTCTCGCGGCGGCCAACCCGGTCGCCACTCCGGTCGGCGACCTGCCCTGGCATGAGACTTCCCCCGGTTCGGATATCGTGCTGGGCATGCGCGCCATCCTGCCACTGGTGGCCTTCCTGATGCTCGTGCTCCGGGTGATGCTGCGCGAGAAGATCGCCAACGCCGGCGTAGTTACATACGGAATTATTTTAACATTATTAGGAATGTGCATTTTTAATCTTGGCTTGACACATGGACTGTCCAGTCTCGGCGCCCAAACCGGCGGATTGCTGCCTGGTGCGTTCACCCACATTCCGGCAATGGAGGAGTCGCCACTCTACCTCTATCTGTTGGGATTGATGATCGTCCTGCTGTTTTCCTGGCTGCTCGGCTTCGGCGCCACCCTGGCCGAACCGGCACTGAACGCCCTGGGGGTGACGGTCGAAAACCTCACCCAAGGGGTATTCAAAAAGCAAGCGCTCATCCGCTCCGTCTCCCTGGGCGTCGCCTTCGGCATGGCCATCGGCGTGGCGAAAATCATTTTCGATCTCGCCCTCGCCCACCTGCTGATCCCCGCCTATCTGCTGGCGCTCGTCCTGACCCATTTTTCCACGGAGGAGTTCGTCAACATCGGTTGGGACAGCGCGGGCGTCACCACCGGACCGATCACCGTCCCCCTGGTCCTCTCCATTGGCCTGGGGGTCGGCGGGGCGGTGGGTGTGGTGGAAGGGTTCGGCATCCTCGCGGTGGCCTCCATCTGTCCCATCATCTCCGTACTGTCTATGGGATTGCTGGCCAAATACCGGGCAGGCCGGAATGCGCGGGAAGAAGCCGCCTGCGTCGATATCCATGCATGAGAAGGAATTCGAGATGAACAACGCAAAACGCAATATCACCTTTCTGACCGACGTATGCCTCATTACCTGCATCGTGCAACGCGGTCTGGGAGACACCATCGTCCAGGCGGCCAGGGATGCGGGCGCCCATGGCGCCACGGTCTATTTCGCCAGGGGGAGCGGGGTACGGGAGCGCCTGGGCATGCTCGGCGTGGCGGTGGAGGTGGAAAAGGAGGTGGTCAACATCGTCGTCGCCACCGAGCAGATGAATGTCGTGTTCGACAACGTGTTCCTCGCCGGCCAACTGGACACCCCGGGCATGGGCTTCATGTACGTCACCCCCCTGGAAAAGGCCGCCACCTATATCCCTCCGGAGGTGTTGCACAAATGGGGGATTGGGGAGAAGGTGTCGCCATGATCGGCCATCATTCCTTGGAAGAGACAAAACTGATCACCTGCATACTGCCGGACGACGGCAGGGAGTATGCCCTGCTCAAGGCGCTGCGCGACCACCATGGCATCATCGCCACCCACAACTTTCCTTGTCGCGGCCTCCAGACATCCCAGGACAAGGACAAAAAGATGATTACATCCTCTGTACAACTGTTGAAGGTCGTGGTGGCCAAAGAGCAGGCCGAGGAGATCTTCGCCTTTCTGTACGAACAGGCCGGATTCGATAAACCCATCCAGGCCGGATGTCTCATGTACCAGGGCGAACTGTTGGGCAGCACGGCGTTCATGCTCCCCCAGGGAATCGCCATGGAAACCGAGGAGTGAAGGAACGACCATGCGCAATAGCCCCATGAAAGTCGTGATATTCGGAGCCGGACTGGTCGGCGAGGCGGTCGGACGGCACATCGCCGAGCAGGGACACGACCTGTGCTTCATCGAATCCAACATCAACACCGTGCGCAAGGTGCGCGAACAGATGGATGTGCAGATCGTCCACGGCGCGGGAGAGGATCAGGATGTCCTCCGCGAGGCGCGTATTCAGGAGGCCGACCTCATCCTGGCCCTCACGAATCAAGACAAGAGCAACATCATCCTCACCCTCATCTCCCGCAGCCTCAACCCCAACGCCAGGATCGTCCTGCGGGTCAAGGACGACGCCTTTCTCAACAACCATCAACTCTGGCAGTTCCGTGACCTCAACGACACCATGATCATCAGCCCGGAACGGGCGGTGATCGAAAAGGCCATCCACATCCTCGATGTCCAACACGCCTTCGACCTGGTCGACTTCCCGGACAACGGCGTGCGCGTCGCCGGCTTCCGCCTCGGCCCCAACAACGTCCTGGCGAATCGCCCGCTGCGCGAGGCCATCCCCACCCTGCCCTCGGAACTGCTCCTCGTGGTCGGCGCGCAACGGGGGGAAGAGGTCTTCATCCCCACCGGGGATACCGTTCTGCAAAGCGGCGACCGCATCTGCATGACCCTCCCCCCCGGCATCTCCCTGCCGGTCATCCTGCCCATGCTAGGCAAGTCATACATCCAACAACAAAAATTCGTCATCGTCGGCGGTGGCCCCATCGCCGTCAACATCGCCCGGCAACTGGAACGGCGTGGCCGCCAGGTGGTGATGATCGAGTCCGATTATGATCACTGCCAGACCCTCGCGGAAATGCTCTCCAAAACCGTGATTCTGCATGGCGACCCCACCGATGCCAACCTGCTCGGTCGCGCCATCACTCCCCAGACCGTGTTTCTGGCCATGACCGACCAGCAGGAGGTCAACTTCTTCATCGCCCTGCTGGCCCGCAAGCGCGGCGCCATGCAGGTGGTCAGCATGATGGACAACGAGGCCTATTTCTCCCTCGCCCCCGAACTGGGCGTGGACGCCATCCTCAGCCCCCGCGCCGCCGCAGTGGGGTCGATCCTGCGCTTCGCGCGCGCCGGCAGGGTCCTGGACGCCGACATCCTCCTGGGCGGCAGGCTGAATCTGTTCCTGGCCGAGGTGGAAGAGGGGTCGCGACTGGACGGCTCGCTGCTCAAGGAACTCAACCTGCCCAAGGGGATGATCGTGGCCGCTTCCATACGTGGCAGCCGGGTCGCGGTCCCCCATGGCAACCTGCGTCTCAACAAAGGGGACCGGGCGCTCCTCGTCCTGCAACAGGGCAAGGCGAGCCTCCTGGACAAATGGATCGCGCAAGCCTGATACCCATCACACCAGGAACCGCCCATGAACCTCTTCCTGCTCTATCTGCGCATCATCGCGGTGATCGCCGCCATGCTGGCCCTGTTCCAGGTCCCCACCCTGGCCCTGGCATGGCGCTTCGGCGAGGAGACGGCGCCGTTCCTCATGACCATGCTGATCACCCTCGCCATCGCCATGCTGTTCTTCTTCACGCGCGGCATCGTTTTCGCCGGACTGCGCGCCCGCGACGGGGTGGTGGCGGTGGTGCTGGGATGGTTCGTGATGATCGTGCTCGGCTCACTCCCCTACCAGCTCGCCGGGGCGATGCGCGGCGTGGACGCGATCTTCGAATCCGCCTCCGGCTTCACCACCACCGGCTCCACCGTGCTTGGCGACATCGAGGCCCTGCCCCAGGGACTCCTGTTCTGGCGCAGCACCACCCAATGGATCGGCGGCATGGGGATTTTACTTTTGGCGGTTGCCATTTTGCCCTATCTGGGCGTGGGCGGCGCCCAGATCATGAAGGCGGAAATGCCGGGTTTCAAAAAGGACAAACTGGCCCCGCGCGTGGCCGACTCCGCGCGCATCCTCTGGGGCATCTACATCCTGCTGACCCTGCTGTGCGGCCTGGGCTACATGCTGGCGGGCATGCCCCCCCTGGATGCGGTCCATCACGCCTTCACCACCATCTCCATCGGGGGGTTCTCGCCGAAAAACGCCAGTCTGGGGGCCTATGCCCCGGCCGTGCAATGGTGCGCCATCCTGTTCATGATCGCAGCCGGGATCAATTACGTCCTCTACTACCGGGTTCTGGTCACCAGGGAATGGCACACCCTGCGCGACGAGGAGCTGAAATGGTATGGCATCGTCATCCTGGGGGTCGCCATGTTCACCACGCTGGCGGCCTTTGCCTCGACCGCCTCGGCCAATCATCACGACGCCTTGCTGCACGGCCTGTTCCAGGCGGTCAGCCTGGTCACCAACACCGGCTACGCCAACGTGGACTGGGAGACCTGGCCCCTCTACGTCCAGCTCATCCTGATGACCATCGCCATCACCGGCGCCATGTCCGGTTCCACCACCGGCGGCATCAAGATGATACGCGCCATCGTCCTGTTCAAGGTGCTCACAGCGGTGATCAACCGGATGCTCACCCAGGAGCGCGTCATCGCAATCAAGATCAACGAAAAACGGATCCCGCCGGAACTCCTGGATGGCGTCATGGCCCTGGGCTTCGCCATCACCCTGACCATCGCCCTCGCCACGATCATCCTGGCCTCCATGGACGTGGACCTGCCCACGGCCTTTTCCGCCGCCCTCACCACCCTGATCAACGTGGGACCGGGCATTGGCCTGGTTGGCCCCATGGACAATTTCGGCGCCATCCCGGACAATGGCAAATGGTTGCTGGTCGTATTGATGGTGACCGGACGCCTGGAGGTATTCACCGTCCTCATCCTGTTCGTGCCGCACTTCTGGAAACCCCATGCTATACTGACATGAACCCAACCCGCTCGCTACCGGAGAAACCCGCATGCTCCTCAAACTGATCCCCTGGATGGCGGCCCGCCTGAAAGAAGCCGGACGCGACTTCCTGCCGGTGGTCGTGGTGATCGCCGTGTTTCAATACGCGGTCATCCGCCAGCCCCTGCCCAACCTGGACGAGATCCTGCTGGGCGGAATCCTGGTCCTGATCGGCCTGGCCCTGTTCGTAGAGGGGTTGAAAATCGGCCTCTTCCCCATCGGCGAGGCCATGGCCTACAACTTCGCCCGGCGCAACAGCCTGTTCTGGCTGCTGGCCTTCGCCTTCGGTCTCGGCTTTTCCACCACGGTGGCCGAACCGGCCCTGATCGCGGTGGCCGACGAGGCGGCCAAGGTGGCAAGCGAAGCCGGACTCCTCGCGCCCGGAGACAAAAGCATGGAGGATTACGCCTACGGCATGCGCATCGCGGTCGCCCTCTCCGTGGGCTTCGCCATCGCCGTCGGCGCCTTGCGCATCATCAAGGGGTGGCCGGTCCAATACCTGATCATCGGCGGGTATATTGCGGTCATGATCATCACCCTGATGGCCCCCAGGGAGATCATCGGCATCGCCTACGACTCCGGCGGCATCACCACCTCCACCATCACCGTCCCGCTTGTCACTGCGCTCGGCATCGGACTGGCCACCTCCATCCGGGGCCGCAACCCCATGATCGACGGCTTCGGTCTCATCGCCTTCGCCTCCCTCACCCCCATGATCTTCGTGATGGCCTATGGCGTCATGGTCTTCGGGATCAAATAGGAGTCCACCATGAACCCCACCCTGAACTTGATGCTCGACACCTTTCTGGATACCATGATCGATGTCGCGCCCATTGTGGTCCTGATCGTCTTTTTTCAGCTCTTCATCCTCAAGGACGCGCTGCCCCATCCCAAGCGTCTGGCGTTGGGCATTCTGTTCGTATTGATCGGCATCACCCTGTTTCTGGTGGGATTGGAGAAGGCCTTGTTCCCGATCGGCAAACTCATGGCGACCCAGCTCTCCGCCCCGGAATTCCTCTTCGGCGCAAAAGAGGTCCCCCCCGGCAGCGACTGGCGCGCCTATGGCTGGCTCTATCTGTTCGGCGCCCTGATCGGTTTTGCCACCACCATCGCCGAACCGGCCCTCATCGCCGTGGCCTACAAGGCCAATCAGGTCTCGCGCGGCACGATCCGCGAGTTCCCCTTGCGCATGGCGGTCGCCACCGGCGTGGCCATCGGCATCTCCCTGGGGTGTTTCCGCATCGTCACCGGCACCTCGCTGGCCCTCTACATCGTGGTCGGCTATGTGATCGTCGTGATTCAAACCTGGTTCGCCCCCAAATTCATCATCTCCCTCGCCTACGACTCCGGGGGGGTCACCACCTCCACGGTCACCGTGCCTCTGGTCACGGCCTTGGGCATCGGCCTCTCCTCCACGGTGCCGGGACGCAACCCGGCCATCGACGGCTTCGGCCTGATCGCCTTCGCCAGCCTCTTCCCCATGATCACGGTGATGGGCTACGCCCAGTTGGCGAGTTGGATGAAAAACCGCAACCAAACCCATTCTCATATCCATTAAGGAGAAGAACCCATGGAGTTTCAACTCATTTTCTGCATGGTGAAGACGGAGTGGACCGACCGGATCATCCGCGCGGCCAAGGCGGCGGGGGCCACCGGTTCCACCGTGATCAACGCCCAGGGGACCGGGATCAACGAGGCCAAGACCTTCTTCGGTCTGGACCTCAATCTGCAAACCGACGTGATTGTCTTCTTTCTGGAGGCGGGTCTGGCCGATCACATCCTAGATGTCATTTACGAAACCGGCCATTTCGACCAGCACGGCACCGGCATCGCGTTGAGCGTTCCCGTGCTGCGGGCGGTGGGCATCGAACCCCAACTGGCCCACTTCCAGCGTCTCGCCAAGCATCCGAGTGTCATGGGCAAGCGGCAACCGGCCTCCGGGTAAGGCCATGCGCATCCTGTTGATCGAAGACAACCCGCAACTGTGCGCATCGATCGGCCAGCACCTGGCCGCCGAGGGTTTCGTGGTGGACGTGGTCCACGAGGGGCAGGCCGGCGAAGAGATGGGACGGGAACCCCATTATGCCGCTGCCATCCTGGACCTGGGTCTGCCGGGAGGATGCTCCGGTCTGGAGGTCCTCGCCCGCTGGCGACGCGCCCGCAATCCGCTGCCGGTGATCATCCTGACCGCCCGCAACTCCTGGAAGGAGCGGGTGGAAGGGATCGAGGCGGGCGCGGACGACTATCTGGGCAAACCGTTCCACATGCCGGAGCTGACCAGCCGCTTGCGCGCCCTGCTGCGCCGCAGCCGCGCCCAGACCCAGGGACTCCTGAGCGTCGGGGATCTCACCCTGGACGAACCCCGCCGTCTGGCCCGGCTCGCCGGCGACCGCGAGGTGACATTGAGCGCCATGGAGTTCAAGCTGCTGCGCTGTCTGATGCTCAACGGCAACCGGGTAATCTCCAAGGAGACCCTCCTCACCCATCTGTACGACGGTGAGGCCGACCCGGACATCAGCGTCATCGAAACCCATGTGATGCGCCTGCGCAAGAAGATCGGCGAGGGGTGGATCCGCACGGTCAGGGGGCACGGTTATCGCTTGTGGACTCCGGAGTCCGAGACGTGAGATCGGTCGCCCGGCAACTCCAGGCAGGCATGACGGCGTTGCTGTTGACCATCTTCCTGATCCTCTTCGCCATCAACGACCATCTGGCCAAACGTCAGGCCGACGCAGTGAGCTGGCGGGAGATCGGCCACAAGGCGGAATGGCTCCTGGCCAGCCTGGCCGATGACCGGGAGACCCACTGCCGGGAGCCGCCCGGTTCCGGCCTTTACTGCCAGTGGGGCTGGCGCAAGGAGGGACGCTGGGAGTGGCACCTCTCGCCGTCGCTGGCCGGACGCCCCATCGCGCTCCCGGAGCTGCCCGCAGGCGGGCGTGGGGAGTGGAACCTGCCGGAGCCGGACGGCGGGGAGATGATGGTGGTGGCGCTCTCGATACGCTTTGCGCAAGGGGAACTGGCGCTGGCCGTGGGCCAGTCGCGCGCCCTGCAAAAAGGACAGTTGCGCAAATGGCGTTCTTATCACCTGCTCTTTTCCCTGGCGGTGGCGGCGCTGGCCGTCGCGCTCGCCTGCTGGCTGGTGACCCTGACGTTCGCGTTGTTCGACCAACAGAACCGCCTGGTGACACGCTGGCAGGCAGGCGAGGCCCCCCATCCCCCGGCGGGCATCGAGGAGACCCGCCCCCTGGTGATGGCCATCGAGCGCCAGATGGAGGCCGGCAAGCGCCACATGCAGCGGGTGCGACGTACCCTCTCCCACATCGGCCACACCATGCGAATGCCGATGACCGTGCTCCTCCACCTGGCGGAATCGCCCGACCTGCGCGGCATGCCCGAAGTCAAGGCGATCCTGGCCGAACAGACCGGACTGCTGGAACGGATGCTCGAACGCCATTTGCGCCGGGCGTCGCTGAGCGGACCCGACACCCACGACGAATGGTTCCGCCCCGGCGAGGATCTGCCCGCCATGGTCCGGACCCTCGACCGCTTGCATTACGACAAGGGACTCGATATTGTTGTCCAGATCCCGGAGGCGTTGCGATGTCCGGGCAACCGGGACGATTTCCTGGAACTCATCGGCAACCTCGCGGACAACGCCTGCAAGTGGGCGCGCTCCAGGGTGATCCTTTCCGCCGGCAACGAGGGGGGATTCTGGCTGACCATCGAGGACGACGGCCCCGGAGTCGAGGAAACGCAACTGGCCATCCTGCGCCAGTGGACCGGAAAACGGCTGGATGAGAACCAGGAAGGGCACGGCATGGGCCTGATCATCGCCAGGGAGATCGTGGCGCTGTACGACGGGGAGATCACCTTGGGCCGTTCGCCGGCGTTGGGTGGCTTCATGGTCTCCATCCGGCTTTTCTGAAGGTTGATGCCGTTTTTTTTTCTTAACAATGCGTATCACATTCAACTTGAATTCAACTTGGCACGCTAAAATGATGGTGTTTCCCCCGCATCATGCTGTCAAACCGGATATCATCAACAAGGAGGAGCACGCATATCATGGCCATTTCCTTGGCAAAGGGTCAAAGAGTTTCGCTGGAAAAAGAGACGGGAAAAACGCTGGACAACATCGTCATGGGGCTGGGTTGGGATGTCCGCAAACCGGAAAAAAAAGGATTTTTCGGATTTTTGACCGGTGGCGGGAACAAGGACATCGATCTGGACGCCTCGGTGGGGTTGTTCGATGCGCAAGGCCGGATGGTGGATCAGGCATGGTTTCGGCAACTGCAAAGTCAGGACGGTTCCGTGCAACACTCAGGCGACAATCTGACCGGCGAGGGGGAGGGGGACGACGAGCAAATTATGGTCTCCTTGCAGCGTGTCCCGCCGCATGTGCAGGCCCTGGTCTTCGTGGTGAGTTCCTTCACCAACGACACCTTCGACGCCATCGAGAACGCCTATTGCCGTTTGCTGGATGCCGCGACCGGTCAGGAACTGGTGCGCTATCAATTGCGGGAGCAGGGTTCGCATACCGCCTTGATCATGCTGACCTTGTACCGCAAGGATGGCGGCTGGTCCGTGCGCGCCGTGGGCGAAAAGGCCCAGGGACGCACCCTGGTCGAACTCGCAGAAGGAATGCGTCGTTTCATTTAACAACAACCACTTGATATTACAAAAAAAGGAGCCTGGAAAAATGCCTGTTTCCCTCACGAAGGGTGGTAATGTGTCGTTGTCCAAGGAAGCGCCAGGCTTGAAAGCCTGCACCATCGGCCTGGGTTGGGATATCCGCGTCACCGATGGTCAGCCGTTCGATCTGGATGCTGCGGTGTTCGTCCTCGGCGCCAATGGCAAGGTGCTTTCGGACAACGATTTCGTCTTCTACAACAACCCGAAGGGCGCCAACGGGGCGATCCAGCATCAGGGCGACAATCGCAGCGGCGCGGGCGAGGGGGATGACGAACGGGTTCTGATGAATCTGGCCGGGATTCCCGCCAGCGTGGACAAGGTGGTGATCGCGGCGACCATTCACGATGCCGATGCCCGGCGGCAGAGTTTCGGCCAGGTGAACAACGCCTACATGCGGGTGATGAACGCCGAGGGCGGGGCCGAAATCGCCCGTTACGACCTGAGCGAGGATGCCTCCACCGAGGCGGCGATGATCTTCGGCGAGATCTACAAACGCAACGACGAATGGAAATTCCGCGCCGTCGGGCAGGGATTCGCCGGCGGACTGGCCCCCCTGGCGAGAAGCTTCGGGGTGGATGTGGGTTGAATCGGCGGGGTGTTTCGCTCTCCCTGGGGGGGGCGAAACACCCATTTCAAGAAAATCGGATGCAGGGGATTGGCACCACCATGGAGCAATTCGTCACCAACTTCGCCACGGAACATGGCTATCTGATCTACCCGCTGGTTCTGGTGTGGACCTTCTTCGAGGGGGAGACCGTGGTCCTCGTCGTCAGCGCCCTGGCTGCCACCGGCGCCCTGGCCATCCATCTACCCCTGCTGGGGATATGCGCCACCACGGGCACCATGGCCGGGGATCAACTCTTCTATTATCTGGGTCGCTTCTACGGCACGCCGTTTCTGGCCAACCGTCCCAAACTGGCCAGCAAGGCACAACGGGGATTCGAGTTGCTGCGCAAGGGCGAAGTCGCCTTCATCATGTCCTATCGCTTCATCTATGGGGTACGCAATGTCAGTCCGTTCATCGTCGGCGTGAGCGGCACCAGGCCTTTGCGCTTTCTGGTACTCAATTTTATCGCCTCTTCGCTGTGGGCCGCCACCTTCATCATGGGAGGCTATTTTCTGGGCAAGGTCATGGAACAGTGGCTGGAAGAGTATAAAATGCACATTCTGGCGGGGATGGTGCTCCTGGTGGTAGGCATCTACCTGTACAGCCAGTCCCGCAACAAGCCCACCGTCGCCGAGTCCTCCGGGCCAACGTAGCCTGAGCCATGGCGCTGCCGACGTGACCTCTTCCCAACCATCAATGCAACCCAAAAGGTTTTGACATGGAACCGAATCCGGAACTGATGAGTCAATTGACGGCCTTCGTGCAAGTGGTGTTCATCGACCTGGTGCTGGCGGGCGACAATGCCATTGTCGTGGGGATGGCCGCCGCTTCCGTCCCTGCCGAACAACGCAAACGCGTGGTGTTCTGGGGCACCGCCGCCGCCATAGTGTTGCGCATCCTCTTTGCCCTGGTCACGACCCAATTGCTGCAAATCATCGGCCTGACCCTGGCCGGCGGCCTGCTGCTGCTGTTCGTGGCCTGGCAGATGTTCCGGGAACTGCGTACCCACGGCCAGGACGAGGTCACGCCGGAAGAGGCCATGGCGCAAGGCGCCTCCGCCAACCCCAAGACCGTGACGGCCGCTGTCTGGCAAGTGGCCATGGCGGACCTCTCCATGTCCCTGGACAATGTCCTGGCCGTGGCCGGAGCCGCCAAGGATCACCCCGTCATCATGATGGCCGGCCTCGTGCTCGCCATCATCATGATGGCGTTCGCCGCCAACTACATCGCCCAAATGATCCATAAACAACGCTGGATCGCCTGGGTCGGCCTCGCCATTATCACCTATGTTGCGATCGAAATGATCTATCGCGGCTACCTGCAGGTGGTCACCGCCTGACGCCAAAACAGGCAGGGGACCGGTTCACCGAACCGGTCCCCTGCCCGTCCTCAATGACCAGGATGCGCATGCAAGGCCGGATCCTCTTCCTCCTCGGTGGCGGGCGCGGCCAGCATGCGGATCTCCACCTCCCGGATGGAGTGCTGGCCCGCCTTGGTGACCGTGAAGGTCACCCCTTCCCTGGTCATGCTGGCGCCCTGGCTGGGGATCTCACGGAAATGATCGAGCAGGAATCCGCCCAAAGTCTCGTAATTGCCATCCGGTAGGGAGATGCCCAACTCGTCTCGCAGGGCCACCAGCCGGATGCGCGGATTGACCGCCCATATTCCAGGCTCCTTGAGTTGCCACCAGGTGGTCACTTTCTCTCCCACGTCGTATTCGTCGCGCATGTCGCCGACCACCCGTTCCAGGATGTCCTCCAGGGTGACCATCCCCTCGCAACCGCCGAACTCGTCCACCACCATGGCCAGTTGCTCCCCGTTCTTCTGAAAGGTGGCCAGCAACTCCTCGATGCTCTGTGATCCGGGGATGAAGCGGACCTGCCGGATGAACGTTTTGATGGACTCCTGCGCCGGCACGCCGAGCAGGTCCATGGCATTGACATAGCCGGTAATGTTGTCCACCCGTCCGGCATGGACCGGCATCACCAGATGGGAGTGCTCGCCGGAATGGCGCAGGGCCAGGCCGACGGTGGCGTTGCGATCCAGGGTGCGCAGATCGATCAGCGGGACCATGATATCCCGCACCTGGGTCTCGCCGAAATTGAAGAGACGCCGGATCATGCTCTTTTCCATGGGAAGGATGTCGGTTTCATGGGCCTTAATCTGCAAGACCAGGTCGATCTCCTCGCGCAGGCAGAGGGGATTTTTCTTGGCGCCTCCGCCAAAAAAGAAAGTGATCACCTTGAAGAACAAGGTAAAAACAACGATCAGCGGATAGAAGAGCCATGAGGAGACCTTGAGGACATAGATGATGCGCGGGGCCAGCACGTCGGCCTTTTGCTGAAAGACGCTCTTGGGCACGATCTCGCCGAACACCCAGATCAGCGGCGCGGAGATCAGGATGCCGATCCAGGCGTTCTCCTTCCCCAACACCTCGATGGCGAAGAGCGCGGAGAGCGAGGAGTTGGTGACGATGGCGATGTTGATGCCCACCAGGGTGGTGGTCAACAGGTGCTCCGGCTTGCGCAGCATGTCCATGGCCAGTTGCGCGCCATGGGACCCCTTGGCCGCCATATGGCGCAGTTTCAGACGGTCGGCGCTCACCACCGCGATCTCGGATCCGGCATAGAAGGCCTCCACCAACAGGCACAACATGATCATCGGGGGAATCATCCAGATTTCCATGGCTCATTGCTCCTCGTTCCGGCACGCCTTGACAGTGGTGATGCGATTGTTTTCCACCCCCTGCACGGTGAACTCCCAACCCGACACGGTCACCTTGCGGCCCGGTTCCGGGAGTTCCCCGAACCTGTCGAGCAGCATGCCGCCCACGGTCTCGGCATCGACATCGGAAAAGAGGCACCCGGTCAACCGGGCGCACTCTTCCACCGGCATCACCCCTTGCAGTTGATAGCAACCATCGGACATGGGTTTGGCGTCGTCCGCGACAACCTCCTGCCGGTCGCCATGCAACGAACCGAAGATGATCGCCAACAGGTCATACATGGTCACCATGCCGATCAGGCCGCCGAACTCGTCCACCACCAGGGCCATGGAAAGATTCCGTTCCTTGAAGGTCTGGAACAGGGAGGAGACCAGCCGGTTGCCCGCAACGAAATAGGGCTTGCGCAGCAAGGTCATCGGGTTGATGGCGACATTGCCCCCTTCCGGAAGATGCTTGATCAGGTCGCGCACATGGAGGATGCCGACCACATCGTCCCGGTGGCCGTCATGGATCGGGATGCGGGTGACGCGGGCCTGCCGGCAGGCCTGGATGGCCTCGTTGATGTCCGTGGTCCGGGGCAGGAAGAAGATCTTGGCGCGGGGAACCATGACATCCCGCACGCGGAGATTGCCAAATTGGAAGATGTTGTCGATATAGGTGCGCTCCGCAGCGTCGATGGCGCCGTCCTGACTGGCCTGTGCGGCGAGGCTGCGCACCATCTCCTCGGTGATGGTGGCCTGTTTCGCCTTCTGCTCGCCGATCATCCAGGTGATAAAAATATTGGAAATCCACCCGACCACCTTGCGCAGCGGGGTGATCATCCGCCGGAAGAGCGCCAGAGGGGGACTGACGAAGCCCGCCACCATGATGCTGTTGCGCACCGCGATGGTCTTGGGGGTGATCTCGCCGAACAACAACAAAATCGGCAGCATGACGAAAATATTGACCCACCACTTGTCCTCGCCGCCGAGAAAATGGATCAACAGCGTGGCGGAGATGTTGGAGGCCGCCACGTTGACCAGCTCGTTGCCGATCAGGATGGTGGCGATCAGGGCACGGGGGTCCTTCAGCAGGGTACGGATGAGCGCCAGACGGGGATGGTGTTCCTTGGCCATCTGGTCCAACTGGACCTGGTTGAGGGAGAAGAGCGCGACCTCGCTTCCCGAAAAAAAGGCCGAGCACCCCAGCAACACGACGAACAGCACCAGCTGCACGACGAGCGCCAGGTCCGAAACAAGGGGGGCTTCCATGATGACTCCTTCTACAAAGTGAAATGGATGTTTTCAGTTTCACTTAATCTAGCCGAGCCAGCTTAAATCAATCTGAAGACAATGCGTTTTTTGCAGAAGCGCATTTCATTCCGCTTGAATGCAACAGGCTATGCCAAAATGAAGGATCCATCACAAACACAAACCACCTCGATACTACCTGCCGGCGCCGGTCGGCAGACGGATCTCGACCCGGAAGCCGCCCAGATCCGGGGATCGGCCCAAGGCCATGCTCCCCACGTAATGCTCGACAGTCTCGCGGACAATGGCCAGGCCCAGCCCGTGGCCGGAGCGGGATTCGTCCAGCCGCACGCCCCGCGCGGTCAGCATTTCCCTTTCCTCCGGCTGGACGCCGGGTCCGTCGTCCTCCACCAGGATGAGCACCTCGCCAGGCGCCTCGCGCAACGTGACCCGAATCCGGGCTTGCGCCCACTTGAAGGCGTTGTCCAGCAGATTGCCGAACATCTCCATCATGTCCTCCCGGTCGAAGGGCAGCAGCATCCCGGCGGGAAAATCCAGCTCCACCTCGATCTTCCTCCGGAAATGGATGGTGTTCAGGGTGCGCGCCAGGTTGCCCAAAGACTGCTCTGGCAAAAAAAACATCCCGGACAGGGGATGATCCGCCAGACGCGCCCGCCGCAACTCCCGTTCGATCAGCTCGTGGAGATGCTCGAGACGCCCCTCGATCTCCTGACGCAGAGGCTCATCCGCGCCTAAGGTCGGATGATGGACGATCTGAAACAAGGCCGCCAGCGGACTCTTCATGGCGTGGGCGAGATTGGTGATGGTGGTCCGGGAGCGCACCAGGCGCTGCTCGGTCTTTTGCAGCAGGTGATTGATCTGTCCGACAATTTTCTTCATCTCGTCCGGAACGTCATCCGGAAGCTTGCCGATCTGACCCATTTCCAGTTGCATGACGGCCTGGTGAATCCGCTCCATGGGGTGCATCGCCCGCCGCACCGCCACGACGTGAATCAGCGCCAACAGCACCAGAAAAACCAACGAAATAATACTATAGATAAAAAGAAAACGATCCAGATCCTCATCGATGGGGGTGAGGTCCTCGGCCACGGCCACGGTCAACTGCCGCTCCCGCAAGGGGATCGTGCGCACCAGGGTGATCAGCTTCTCGTTCCTCGGCCCTTTGGAGAAAACACGCACCCTCTCCCCCACGGGCACGGCGGGAAAGTCGAGGGTGAACGACCCCAGGGAGCGGGAGCGCAGGGTTTGCGACTCGCCCCCGCCATGCAGGGTCATCTGATAATAATATCCGGAAAAAGCAAAATGAAACAAAGCATCAACATGCCCGCCGTCCAGGGTGATGACATCCTTGTCGTCCAGGGCCAGTTCCGCCAGGATGCTGGCCATCTCCTGGTCCAGGCGATCCTCCAGATAATTGGCGGTCAACTCGCGCAGGGCGCCGCTCACCACCAGCCACAACAGGACGAACATCGCCAGCAGGCCGACCACCAGCGTGGCCAGCAGGCGGCTCTTGATGGAACCGCTCCGGATCATCCCTCTTCTCCGGGGGTGAACCGATACCCCTGCCAACGCAGGGTGCGAATGATCTCTTTTCCCAGTTTTTTGCGCAAATGGTTGACGTAGACCTCGATGACATTGTGATCCAGCGTCTTGTCGTAATCGTAGATCGCGTTCATCAGCGACTCCTTGGAGTGGATGCGGGCGGGCGCGAGCATGAAGACCCGCAGCAGCCGGAACTCCATGGCGGTCAAGGCCACCTGCCCGCCAGCCGGGGGGAACACCGCCTGTTGTTCCTCGCTCAGGGTGTAGCCCCCCACGGTGAGCACGCCCTGAAAACGGGAATGGCAGCGCAGGATCAACGCCTTGAGCCTGGCCAACAGTTCCTCGATATGAAAGGGTTTGCCCAGATAATCGTCCGCGCCGGCCTCGATCCCTTCCACCCGTTCCTGCCAGGTGTTGCGCGCGGTCAGCACGATCACCGGCACCGGGTTGCGGGCGCGCCGCCAGTTGCGCAACACCGTCAAACCCGACTGATCCGGCAGCCCCAGGTCGAGGATCACCGCGTGATAGACGATGTCACGCGCCATGACCTCCCCCTCCAGGCCATGGCGGGTCGTGTCCACCGCAAAACCGGCCGCCTCGCATTTGCGTTTCAGATGTTGGATCAGGACCGGATCGTCCTCAATGATCAGGATGCGCATGCAAGACCGGATCCTCCTCCTCGGTGGCGGCCGGCGCGACCGGCATGTGGATCTCCACCTCCCGGATGGAGTGCTGGCCCGCCTTGGTGACCATGAAGGTGAACCCTTCCCTGGTCACGCTGGCGCCCTGGCTGGGGATCTCACGGAAATGATCGAGCAGGAATCCGCCCAAGGTCTCGTAGTTGCCATCCGGCAGGGAGATGCCCAGTTCGTCCCGCAGGGCCACCAGGCGGATGCGCGGATTGACCACCCATGTCCCCGGCTCCTTGACTTGCCACCAGGTGGTCACTTTCTCTCCGGCGTCGTATTCGTCGCGCATGTCGCCGACCACCCGTTCCAGGATGTCCTCCAGGGTGACCATCCCCTCGCAGCCGCCGAACTCGTCCACCACCATGGCCAGTTGCTCTTCGTTCTTCTGAAAGGCCGCCAGCAACTCTTCGATGCTCTGCGATCCGGGGATGTAGCGCACCGACCGGATGAACGGCCTGATGGACTCCTGCGCCGGCACGCCGAGCAGCTCCATGGCGTTGACATAGCCGGTAATGTTGTCCACCCGTCCGGCATGGACCGGCAGCAGCAGATGGGAGTGCTCGCCGGATTGGCGCAGGGCCAGGCCGACGGTGGCGTTGCGATCCAGGGTGCGCAGATCGATCAGCGGGACCATGATGTCCCGCACCTGGGTCTCGCCGAAATTGAAGAGACGCCGGATCATGCTCTTTTCCATGGGGAGGATGTCGGTTTCATGGGTCTTCATCTGCAAGACCAGATCGATCTCCTCGCGCAGGCAGAGGGGATTTTTCTTGACACTGCCGCCGAAAAAGAAGGTGATCACCTTGAAGAACAAGGTAAAAATCACGATCAGCGGATAGAAGAGCCAGGAAGAAACCTTGAGGACATAGATGATGCGCGGGGCCAGCACATCGGCCTTTTGCTGAAAGACGCTCTTGGGCACGATCTCGCCGAACACCCAGATCAGCGGCGCGGAGATCAGGATGCCGATCCAGGCGTTCTCCTTCCCCAACACCTCGATGGCGAAGACAGCGGAGAGCGAGGAGTTGGTGACGATGGCGATGTTGATGCCCACCAGGGTGGTGGTCAACAGGTGTTCCGGCTGGCGCAGCATGTCCATGGCCAATTGCGCGCCATGGGACCCCTTGGCCGCCATATGGCGCAATTTCAGACGGTCGGCGCTCACCACCGCGATCTCGGATCCGGCATAGAAGGCTTCGACCAACAGACACAACACGATCAACGGGGGGATCATCCAGATGTCCATGGCTCATTGCTCCTCGTTCCGACACGCCTTCACGACGGTGATGCGATTGTTTTCCACCCCCTGCACGGTGAACTCCCAACCGGACACGGTCACCTTGCGGCCCGGTTCCGGGAGTTCCCCGAACCTGTCGAGCAGCATGCCGCCCACGGTCTCGGCATCGACATCGGCAAAGACGCACCCGGTCAACTGGGCGCACTCGTCCACGGGCATCACCCCCGAAAATTGATAGCAACCGTTGGGCAAAGGCGTGGCGTCGTCCGCCATGACCTCCTTGCGACCGCCATGCAGCGGCCCGAAGATGATCCCCAACAGGTCATGCATGGTCACCATGCCGATCAGGCCGCCGAACTCGTCCACCACCATGGCCATGGAGCGATTCCGTTCCTTGAAGGTCTGGAACAGGGAGGAGACCAACCGGTTGCCCGGCACGAAATAGGGCTTGCGCAACAGGCTCATCGGGTTGACGGTGGCGTTCCCCCCTTCCGGCAGATGCTTGATCAGGTCGCGCACATGGAGGATGCCCACCACGTCGTCCCGATGGCCGTCATGGATCGGGATGCGGGTATAGCCGCTCTGCCGGCAGGCCTGGATGGTCTCGTTGAAGTCGGCGGATCTGGGCAGGAAGAAAATCTTGGCGCGGGGGACCATGACATCCCGCACGCGAATGTTGCCGAAGTTGAAGATGTTGTCGATGTAGGTGCGCTCTGCGGCGTCGATGGCGCCGTCCTGACTGGCCTGTTCGGCGAGGCTGCGCACCATCTCCTCGGTGATGGTGGACTGTTTCGCCTTCTGCTCGCCGATCATCCAAGTAATGAAAATATTGGAAATCCACCCGACCACCTTGCGCAGCGGGGTGATCATCCGCCGAAAGAGCGCCAGGGGGGGACTGACGAAACCCGCCACCATGATGCTGTTGCGCACCGCGATGGTCTTGGGGGTGATCTCGCCGAACAACAACAGAATCGGCAGCATGACAAAAATGTTGACCCACCACTTGTCCTCGCCGCCGAGAAAACGGATCAACAGCGTGGCGGAGATGTTGGAGGCCGCCACGTTGACCAGCTCGTTGCCGATCAGGATGGTGGCGATCAGGGCACGGGGATCCTTCAGCAGGGTGCGGATGAGCGCCAGACGGGGATGGTGTTCCTTGGCCATCTGGTCCAACTGGACCTGGTTGAGGGAGAAGAGCGCGACCTCGCTTCCCGAAAAAAAGGCCGAACACCCCAGCAACACGACGAACAGCACCAGCTGCACGACGAGCGCCAGGTCCGAAACGAGAGGGGCTTCCATGGTGGCTCCTTCCTCAAAATTGAAATGGATATTTTCAGTTTCGTTTAATCTAACCGGCCAAGCTTAAGCCAACCTGAATGGGATGCGTTTTTCCCCGACGAATCGCCTCCCGTTCAATTTGAATTCAATTGGCCCCGCTAGACTGGAGACACATTCAACCATCACCATGGAGAATAACCATGAACGACACCACGGAGCAACGGTGGAATCTGCTGACGGGCACCAGACGGACCCGATCCTTGTTTCATGCGCTCAAGCGGGAGGAGAAGCAGGCCACGCGACGCACCACCACCGCGCAACACAAAAACGACATCGACTGCTGGAACTATCCATGGTCCTGTGTGGGCATGAAACGAACCGTGCCGGCGAGTTGAAGCCGTCAATGCCGGAAGGCGCCACGTAAAGAAACACATCCGTGTGGCACGACACGGCGCTACGTTGTCGTTTGAATCTTGACATAACGGTCCAGGGTGGTCAATGATACGGAACCGACCTCGCAACCCTGATCAAGACCAATGCCCACCAACCAATTGCGCCCTGCAAGGCACCTTAGTGTGCTCGTGCTGTCGATCGGGGTCGCCATGCTTCCGGGCGTGGCGACCCTCGCGGAAGTCGTGCCCGGTTCCGTCGAACCCAAACACCTGGAACAACGCTTCCAAACCCCCAGGCCATCCGGCGCGCAACCTCCGATCATGGTCCCCAGTACCCAGGGATCCGCACTCCCCTCCAATGCCGACGCCATCCGCTTTCGACCCACCGCCATCGAACTCGCCAATGTCACGGCCTTCTCTTCCGACACGCTGCTGCCCTTGTACCAGGAACTGCTGGAGCGCGAGGCGAGCCTGCGGGAGATCTTCGCGCTCGCCGACCGGATCACGGCCTACTATGGCCAGGCCGGATTCGTGTTGTCACGGGCCATCGTCCCGCCGCAAACCATCACCGAGGGCCGGGTCCGCATCCAGGTGGTGGAGGGGTTCATCGATCAGGTCCTCGTCGAGGGGGATGATCATCACCGTCCGCGCCTTTTCGAATACTTCATCGAGAAGATCAAGGCCAGCCGCCCGCTGAACGCCAGGATCCTGGAACGCTATCTCCTGCTGGCCAACGAACTCCCCGGCCTGCGGGTCGAGTCGGTGATGCGCCCCTCCAACGATACCAGCGGCGCCGCCACCCTGGTGCTCAAGGTGACCAACCAGCCCGGCAACTACGTTCTCAATCTGGACAACCGGGGCACCCGCCCGGTCGGCCCCAGGCAGACGCAAACGGAATTCACCACCAACTCCCTGTTCCACACCCGCGAACGCCTCTCCCTCGGCCTGGCCGCCACCCCCTGGGACAGCGGCGAACTCTTCTACCGGACCCTCTCCCAGTCCCACATCCTCAACGGAGAAGGGATCCGCCTCGACATCAGCCTCTCCCACAGCAAGAGCGCGCCGGGGGCCGACATGCAACCCATGGAGATCCGCACCGACAGCTTCTCCTCCGGGCTCCTCCTCGCGTGGCCGGTGCTCAAACGCCGCGACGCCAACCTCACCTTCACCGGCGGCCTGGACCTGCGCGACACGCGCACCACCCTGCTGCAAACTCCCTTCACCCACGACCGCCTGCGCATCGTGCGGATCGGGGCGATGCTCGACCGAACCGATGCCCTGGGCGGCAACAGCCAGTTGAACATCACCTTCAGCCGTGGGATCGAACGGCTCGGTGCCCAAGTCGAATCCCGACCTGCGGCCAAACCGACCTTTACCCAGGTCAACTATCTGGTCAGCCGCACCCAGAGGATTCTGGACTGGCTCTCGGTCCTGGTGCAATGGTCCGCTCAGCATGCCTTCACCCCTCTGCCGGCCTCGGAGCAGTTCGGTTTCGGCGGCGAGCCGTTCGGACGCGGCTTCGATCCCTCCGAATGGACCGCAGATAACGGCGCGGCCCAACGCATCGAAATGATGATTGGTCCCTGGGAGGCGATGAAGGGCAAGCCGCAACTCTACCTGTTCCGGGATCATGGCGCCTTGCGCTGGATCTTTCCCGATCCCGATGCGCCCAAGGAGATTTCCGCCAGTTCCAAAGGGGGCGGGGTGCGCCTGAACCTGGGAGGGTTGGGATCGCTGGGCCTGGAGTGGGCCAAACCCCAAAACTCCCGCGCCGACCCGGCGCTCGACCGCAACTGGCGCTGCTTCGCCCGCGCCTCGCTCTCCTTTTGAAGGGGGTGTCCGCGATGCGGCGCGCCTTCGGACTCCTCTGCGCGCTGGCGGTCTGCCTGACCGCCCTGCCCGCGCGGGCCAACCCGGAGCAGGGCAGCGTGGTGGCCGGCAAGGCCAGCATCGAACAGACCCCCAAACGTCTCGCCATCACCCAGGAGACCCCCCATGCCATCCTGGAATGGAAGAATTTCTCCATCGGCGCCGACGAAACCGTACTCTTCCGGCAACCCTCCTCCTCCTCCGTCACCCTGAACCGGGTCACCGGGAGCAACCCTTCCCAAATCCTGGGCCAGATGCAGGCCAACGGCCGGGTCTATCTGGTCAATCCCAACGGCATCCTGTTCGGTCCGAGTTCACGGGTCGATGTCGGCGGCCTGATCGCCACCACCCACGACATCGCCAACAGCGACTTTCTGGCCGGCAAGGCGCACTTCACCCTGCCGGGCCGACCGGATGCCGCAGTCGTCAATCAGGGAGAAATCCGCATCGCGGATACCGGCCTGGCCGCCCTGGTGGCCCCCACCGTGCGCAACGACGGGGTGATCGCTGCCCGTCTCGGCAAGGTAGCCCTCGCCTCCGGGACCGGCTTCACCCTGGACTTCTACGGGGACCGGCTGATCCAACTGTCCGTGGACCCGGTCGCCACTCCTCTCCTCGCTCCGGACGGACAACCCCTTCCGGTAGTGGCCAACGGAGGAAAAATCCTCGCCGAGGGGGGAACGGTGTTGCTGACGGCCAATGCCGCGCGTCAGGCGGTCAATCGGGTCATCAACATGGACGGAATCGTCTCCGCCAGATCCGCGACCCAAAAGGGCGGCGCCATCATCCTGGATGCGGGCGGCGGGGAAGTTGTGGCGTCGGGCGCCCTGGATGCGTCCGGGGCCACGGGAGGCGGCTTCGTCGAGACCTCCGGGGCCAAGGTCAGGATCGCCGACCAGGCCCGCATCGATGTCTCGTCGGCCAACGGCCTGCCGGGAACCTGGCTCATCGACCCCACCGACTACACCATCGCCAATGCGGGAGGCGACATCACCCCCGCCACCCTGGCCACCAACCTCGCCAGCGGCAACGTCACGATCGAGACCTCAGCCGCCGGCGGGGGCAACGGCGACATCCTGGTCCAGAACGCCCTGACCTGGAGCGGCGCCACCACCCTGACCCTCAAGGCACACCGCAACATCACCGTCGATGCTGCGGTTGCCAACACCACCGGCGGCAGCCTGCTGCTGCGCGCGGACAAGGAAGGCAGCGGCGCCGGAACGCTCTCCTTCGGTGCGGGCGGCGCGCTCCAGTTGAGTGGAGGCGGCAGGAGCGACATCTATTACAACCCGACGGCCTATGCCACGCCGACCAACTACGCCACCAATATCACCGGACCCTACACCGCATGGATGCTGGTGAACGACGTGAATCAACTCCAGTCACTCACCCTCACCGGCAACTTCGCCCTGGGCAAGACCATCGACGCTTCCGCCACTTCCGGCTGGAACGCAGGCGCGGGTTTCGTCCCCATCGGCGCATCCGGATCGGCCTTTTCCGGCAAATTCGACGGTCAGGGATATGCCATCCAGGGACTGACCATCCAGCGCTCCACGACCGATTATGTCGGCCTGTTCGGCGTCTCCAGCAGCACCAGCCTGAAGAATCTTTCCCTGACCGGGGTGAACATCGCCGGACGCAACTCGGTTGGGGCGCTGGTGGGCCAACTCACCTCGGCTGGCACCCTCGAGGATGCCTCAGTGACCGGCGCCGTCACCGGCACAGGCACGGTCGGTGGCGTTGTGGGCGACAACCGGGGCACGGTGCGCCGGGCGAGCGGCGGCGCCTCGGTCTCGGCCACCAGCATCGCGGGCGGCGTGGTGGGCCGCAACTACGGGACGCTCGCCGACTCCTCCGGGAGCGGCTCCACATCCGGCGCCAACTACGTCGGCATGCTGACGGGACTCAATTCGACCGGAGCCACCATCACCAACGGACAGACCAGCGGGACGGTCACCGGGACCGGTTCCTACGTCGGCGGGCTGGCCGGCTACAACGATGCCACCATCTCCGGTTCCTCCAGTTCCGCCACGGTCTCCGGGGATCAACACGTCGGGGGGCTGGTGGGCCGCAACTACACCAGCGGGGCCATCTCCTCCTCATCGAGCAGCGGCACGGTCTCCGGCAACGACAGCGTCGGCGGACTGGTGGGCACCAACGATCATGACATTACCTCCTCCTCATCCTCCGGCAGCGTCACCGGCAACAGTGGCTCCACCCACGCCTACGTCGGTGGGCTGGCGGGCCGCAACCTCTCCGGAACCATCACGGACTCTTCGAGCAGCGCCATCGTCTCCGGCAACGGCTACATCGGGGGCATCGCCGGACTCAATTCCGGCAGCGGCGCGCGCATCGCCAACTCCACCAGTCTGGCCACCCTCTCCGGAAACGATTACATCGGCGGCCTGGCCGGCATGAACACGGCCAACGCCACCATCACCGGCTCGACCGGCGGCGGCAGCCTGACCGCGAGCGGATCCTACGCCGGGGGCGTGGCGGGCTACAACGACGCATCCATCGACTCCTCCACCAGCAGCGCCACCGTCGCCGGCAACCGCTATGCGGGTGGCGTGGCGGGACGCAACGCCGCCACCGGAACCATCTCCTCTTCCTCCTCCAACGGCAACGTCACCGCCGCCAGCGAAACCGGCGGCTTGGTGGGACGCAACGACGGCATCATCTCCGCCTCCTCCTCCAGCGGCAACGTCACCGCCACCAGCGCCAACTCCTATGTGGGCGGACTGGTCGGCTACAACATCGGCTCCGCGCTGGTGCAAAACGCCTCCAGCAGCGCCAAGGTCACCGGCGTGGACTACGTGGGCGGCCTGATCGGCATCAACAACGGCGGGGCCGATATCCTCTCTTCCTGGAGCAGCGGCCAGGTATCGGGAAGCGGCAACCTCGTCGGCGGCCTGGTGGGCCAGCATGCCGATACCGGGAGCGCCATTCGCGATGCGTCGAGCAGCAGCGTCGTCTCGGGCAAGGGGTACGTCGGCGGGCTGGCCGGTCAACTGACCTCCGGGGCCACCATCGACAATTCCACCAGTTCCGGCTCGGTCACCGGCAGCGAGGCCTATGTCGGCGGACTGGCCGGTTTCAGCAATTCCGCCATTTCCGGCTCCTCCAGTTCCGCCACGGTCAACGGCAACACCTCCGTGGGCGGTCTGGTGGGCCGCAACGACACCGGCGGGAGCATCAGCGCCTCCTCGGCCAGCGGCACGGTCTCCGGCAACGACTGGGTGGGAGGTGTCGCGGGGGTCAACTACCAGACCATCGACAACGCCACCTCCCAGGCGACGGTCTCCTCGTCGGGCATCGTCGGCGGCGTGGCGGGCCGCAACTACGGCACGGTGAGCAACGCCACGGGCAGCGGCAAGGTCAGCGGCGCCGCTTACGTCGGCGGCGTGGTGGGGTTGAACTCCCAAGGCGCCACCATCACCAACGCCCGCGCCAGTGGAACGGTGACCGGAACCGGCTCCTACGTCGGCGGCGTGGCCGGCTACAACGACGGCTCTCTGTCCGGCAGCGCCAATTCCGCCACGGTCTCAGGCGATCAGTACGTCGGCGGCATGGCGGGACGCAACTACACCAGCGGCGTCATCGATTCCGCGTCGAACAGCGGCGCCATCTCCGGCAACTCCAGCATCGGCGGCGTCGCCGGGGTGAACGAAAATCGTATTGCCTCCTCCACCTCCGCAGGGCGCGTCACCGGCAACAGCGGCACCAGCAACTCCTACGCCGGTGGGATCGCGGGCCGCAACCTTTCCGGCACGATCACCAACGCGACGAGCAACGCCACCGTTTCCGGCAACGGCTATCTCGGCGGCATCGCCGGACTCAATTCGGGAAGCGCCGCCAGCATCACCGACGCCACCGTGGACGCCACGCTCGCGGGCAGCGACAATGTCGGGGGCGTGGCCGGCATGAACACCTCCGGGGCAACCATCACCGGGGCGAAGGTCAGCGGCGCATTGACCGGCAGTGGCTCCCATGCAGGCGGGCTGACCGGCTACAACGACGCTGCCATTGTCTCCTCCACCAGTTCCGCCAGCGTCACCGGCAACCGCTACGTGGGCGGCTTGACCGGACGCAATGCCGCATCCGGCGCCATCGACGCCTCGTCGGCGAGCGGAGCGGTCTCCGGGGCGAGCGAAACGGGCGGCCTGGCGGGCCGCAACGACGCCACCATCACCAACGCCTCGGCCACCGGTTCGGTCACTGCCAGCAGCGCCAATTCCTATGCCGGCGGCCTGGTGGGCTACAATGTCGGGGCAGCGCTGGTGCAAAATTCCTGGAGCAGCGGCGCGGTCACCGGCGTGGACTACTTGGGCGGCCTGGCGGGCATCAACACCGCCGGCGCCGACATCCTCGACTCCTGGAGCAGCAGCGCGGTCACCGGAACCGCCAACTACATCGGCGGGCTGGTCGGACAACAAACCGATACGGGCAGCACCATCCGCAACGCATCGGGCAGCGGCGCGGTATCGGGCAAGGGCTTCGTCGGCGGTCTGGTGGGACGCAACGCCTCCGACGCGATCATCGAAAACGCCTCCAGTTCCGGTCCGGTAACCGGAACCGACGCCAACATCGGCGGATTGGCTGGCCTCAACGCAGCCACCATCCGCGACTCCCGCACCTCGTCGCGCATCAGCGGACTGAATTATGTGGGTGGCATCGCGGGTTACAACAGCGGCGCGCTCTCCTCCGTCTCCAGTAGCGGCAGCGTCAACGGCAACGCCTATGTCGGCGGCGTGGTGGGTTACAACTCCGGCACCGTGCAATCGGCCAGCAACAGCGCCACAGTCACCGGGAACGCCTATGTCGGCGGCATCGTGGGCAACAGCGGCGGCGGCACACTGCTCGATCTGTCCAACACCGGCACGGTCACCGGCGAGAAATTCACCTCGGAGTTGGTGGGACGCGCCGTCAACGTGATCCAGTCCACCACAGCGCCGGCCACCCTCGCCACCTCCCGCGCCGACGCCTCCATCGCCAAGAGCGCCACCGCTCCCACGCTCTCCACCGCCACCTTGGCCACGGCCAAAACCGCGCCCATGGAAGCGGTCATCGCCAGCCTGATGGGCAACAATACGTCGGCGGCCAAGGCCATGACCGGCTTCATGGAACAGGTCAAGGAGGGCAACATCACCAGCGAGGCGGCCCTGGTCGGCTTCGCATCGGAACAGGGGATCGAACTCAACGCCACCACGCGACTCGCCTATTTCACCCTCTTCGACCGCATGCGCCGACAGGCCATGGAAAAACTCTTCGCCAACGCCCTGGTGGAACTCGCCAAGGACCCCGATGTGGCCGACGTGCTCGACGACGGCAAGGTGGGGGGTCCCATCACCCTCCGTCTCCCCCATTCCATGGATCGGGAGGTCCGCGCCACGGACGGCTTCGTCACCATCGAGGGACGACTGGAAAGCGAGGCCAGGGCCATCGAACTGCGCGCCAACGGCAAATGGATCTTCGTGGAGGAAGATGGCCGATTCTCCCTGAGGCTCCCGGTCCCCAAGGGAGAAAGCGAACTGCACCTCCAGGCCACGGACCCGGGTGGCGCGCTCGTGGAACAGACAGTCAAGGTTGTCAGCGCCATCGACGGCGTCACCCTGCCCGACAAAAAATCGCAAGGACGCCGCATCGCCCTCCTGATCGCCACCCAGGAGTATGATCGCGAGATTCCGGAACTCGACACCCCGGTCAAGGATGCCACGGCCATCGGTGACCTCATCAAAATGCGCTACGACTTCGATGCCCGTGTTCTGCAAAACCCCACCAAGGAGGAGATCCTGGTCGCCATGACCAAACTCTCCAAAGAACTGCGCAAGGAGGACAACCTGGTGGTCTTCTATGCCGGTCACGGCTATCTCGCCAAGGATACGGGACGCGGCTACTGGCTGCCCCGCGACGCGGAGACCGATTCGCCGCGCAACTGGCTTTCCAACCGTGACGTGGCGCGTCTGTTTCAGCGGATCCGCTCCGACAACATCCTCATGATCTCGGACAGTTGCTATTCCGGGGCCTTCACCAGAGAGAGCCAAACCGCCAACCGCATGCGGACTCCAGAGTCCGGGATGGAATCGGAACGGGCGGTGATGGCGCTCTCTTCCGGCGGATTGCAACCGGTCTGGGATGGCGGTGGCGACGGCCACTCGGTCTTTGCCCGCCAACTCCTGAACGTGCTGGACAAGCAGTTTCCCCCGGAAGGCAAGGATCTGCACCAAACCGTGAGCCGCAATCTGGCCGAAGTCGCGCCACAGGTTCCGGAATACGGCGCGCTTCTCTCCGCTGGCTACGACAAGGGGGCGGATTTCACGATCGAGACACCTGGGACAAAGATACAGTAGATTTTGCTTGCATATCGTGTGACGCCCGTGTTACTCTCGAAAAAATATGACATTTACCTCGACAAGGAGCCACATGCCATGCACATCCGTCCCTCGAGTATCACCCTGGCCTGCGCGCTGATGGCGTGGACGGCCCCATGCGCGGCGAATCCCCCTCCCGCCCCGGTCGCGCTCGTGGAGGAGATCACGGCACAAGCCGGCAAGGTGAGCGCGCTGGATTACCTGGCCAGCGGCGAGATCGTGGAACTGGGCCGGGATGGCAAACTCACCCTCGATTATCTGGCCAGTTGCGTGCGAGAACGCATCAGCGGCGGCAAGGTGACGGTCGGGACCACCCAGAGCCAGGTGGAAAACGGTCAGGTGGAACGCACCACCACCCAGTGCAACGGCGGACAACTCTCCCTGACCGCGCTTCAAGCGGCGCAAAGCGGCGCAACCGCCATACGCGATGTCAAGCCGGTCGCGGGACAGGAGTTGCAGGTCAATCACGTCTCCCCATTCATTACATTGAAAAACAAGGGGAATCTTGTTATAAAGCGCATCGATCAACCCGGCGAGCGCTACCGGATCGACAATGCGGGCACGGAAAGCCCTGGCGCAGACCTGGCCGCCAAGGGCATCGTCCTGACGCCCGGAGCATCCTATGCCCTCTCCATGAGCGGCGCGGGACGGGTGGTGACGTTTAAGGTCGCCTCCAATGCCGACAACGGAGCCGCTCCACTCCTGACCCGACTGATTCCCTTCTGACGCCACGGCCATGACCGCGCGCCAGAAGGAGTTCCTCATCCCTGTCCTGGCGGCGTGTCTGGCGGTTCTGACGCTCTGGCCACTGCAAACCCGGCTGGAAACCCTGTCGGGCGATCTGCTGATGCCACTGCGTCACCGGATATTCGGAGCCTCCCACGCGCCGGACAACTCGCCAACGGTGGTCATCGCCATCGACGAACAGACCTATCGGACCCCCCCGTTCCTGAACACCCCGAAGGTCTTCTGGACCCCTATGCTGGCCAAGGTCATCGATGCCGTACTGGAGGGTGGCGCCAAGGTCGTGGGTTTCGATGTGGTCTTCAGCACCTCGCTGCAGCCCTACCTGCCCGGATACGAGAAGCCCTTCCTGCAAACCCTACGCCGGGGCGCGGCGGAAGGCCGCATCGTGTTGGGCAAGGCGCAACACGGTCAGCAACCCGTCGCCCCCTTTCCCGCCCAGCTCCTGGTCACCGGTGGCGACCGCAACCTGCGCGCCCTCAATGTGCAAAGCGACCCGGATTTCGTCATCCGCGGCATCCCCCTGGAGTTCGCGAAAACCCCGGACGCCAATGGACCGCGCGAAAACGCCATGGCCTTGGAACTGGCCGCGCGCGCCCTGGGCGAACAACCGGAAAGAAGACCCGATGGCGTCCTGAGCCTGGGCGGACGGATCATCCCAGGATCCACCCGCAACGCCCTGCGTCTCAATTTTCAGGGAGACGCCGAAACTGCCAGCCACTCCCTGGCCGACCTGCACGCCTGCGCCGAGGCGGATGACAAGGCCTACTTCACGCGCCATTTCAAGGGTCGCGTGGTCCTGGTGGGGGTGGTGGTGGACATGGAAGACCGCAAGCTCACGGGCAAACGGTTCATGACCGGCATCCGCGACGGCGCGCCGGTTCCCCATTGCCGGATCCCCGTCGAAACCGACCAGGCGGCTGTCGGTGTGAGCCGGGATTCCATTGCGGGGGTGTTCATCCATGCCACGGCGGTCAACAACCTCCTGCGCGGAGACGGCCTGCGGGATCTCCCGGCATCCGGCAGGGCCGTGCTGCTGCTGGCCATGGCCCTGCTGGTGGCCACGCTGGCCGCCAGGCTGCGCCCCACGATCTCGACCCTGTGGATCGGAGCCGCGCTCGTCACCTGGCTCGGCGTGGCGACCATGGCCCTGCGGCTGGGCCTGCTCCTGCCCGTGCTCACGGTCTGGATGGTCATGGCCCTGACGCACGGTCTGCTGCTCGTCTACCGCCACAAGGTCATGGATCAACAAAAATGGCGGCTGCGCAAACTGTTCGGCCTCTATCTGGCGCCCGCGCTGGTCAACCGCATGGTGGACGCGGAACATACGCCCGAACTGGGCGGCGAGATGCGGGAAGTGACCATCTGGTTTTCGGATCTGGCCAATTTCACCGCGCTGTCGGAGGGAATCTCCCCGGCGGACCTGGTCACACTGATGAACCGCTATTTCACCGAAGTGACGGAAATCATCGAACAGCACGGCGGCTTTGTGGACAAATACATCGGGGACGCGATCCTGGCGATCTTCGGTGCTCCCCTCGACGACCCCAGTCACGCCCGGCAGGCGGTCAGGGCCTGCCTGAAGGTGCGGGAACGCCTGGCCCGACTCAATGCCGAAGGGGCGTTCCAGGGCCGCGTCATCGGGTCGCGCATCGGCATCAACACCGGCGAGGCGCTGGTGGGCAACGTCGGCGGGGCGCGCCGGTTCAACTACACCGTGATGGGAGACGCGGTCAACCTCGCCTCCCGGCTGGAAGGGGCCAACAAGGCCTTGGGCACCACGATCCTCATCTCTGGAGAAACGGCCCGCCAACTCCCGGAGGAGATCATCCGGCGCGAGATCGGTTTGATCCGGGTCAAGGGACGCCAGGCCCCGGTGCAGGTCTGCGAACCCCTGGCCATGCCAGGGTGGGGCGATGGCACGCGCGCATCGGAAATCGCCGCGCTTTTTGCAAGGGCGCTGGAGGCGTACCGGCAAGGCGACTTCGCCGCCACCCGCCTGCATCTCGCGCCCCTGCTCGACCAGGATCCGGCTGCTGACCGGCTCGCCCTGCGGGCCGGCCAACTGGCCGCCAACCCACCTGCCCAATGGGACGGAGTGGAGACTCTGCTGGAGAAATGAACCCCGGCAAAACGGCGGTCACTCCCGATCCAGGGCCGCGCGCAATTCCGGCACGGCGGCCTGGAAGAGCGCCTCGGCCCGGGCGATGGATTCGCCCGCAGGGGCGGCGTCGCCGGCACGGGCGGCCTGCTCCATAAAGGCGCACAGCTCCGACAACGCCGTCAACCCCACGGTGGCGCTGTTGGATTTCAAGGCGTGGGCGGCGGCGCGCACCCCATCCGGCTCCCCCCGGCGGGCCGCCTCGCCGATGGCGGACAACAAACCGGGCGTGCCGGACAGATACTCGTCGAGAATCGCGGCGAAGGTCCCCGGCACCCCCTTGAGGGAATCCCGCAACCGGTCCAGGCCACTCCGGTCGAGCGCCTCCTCCGGGGCCACCCCCTCCTCCACCGCCACGGCTGGCAACCACAAGGCCAGCATGCCGGCCAGCGCCTCCCACAGCACCGGCTTGGCCAGATAGTCGTTCATCCCGGCCTCCAGGCAACGCTCCCGGTCGCCGCTCAGGGCATTGGCGGTCATGGCCACGATGGGGAGCGGCTCGCGTCCCTCGCGCGCCTCCCACTCCCGAATCCGCCGGGTCGCCTCCAGGCCATCCATCACCGGCATCTGCATGTCCATCAGGATCAGGTCCGGACGGCCATCCATCGCCTTGCGCACCCCCTCCTGGCCATCCCCGGCGATCTCCACCTCCAGGCCCATCTGCTTCAACATCCCGGAGGCCACCTGCTGATTGACGAAGGTATCCTCCACCAACAGCACCCGGCCGGCGAAACCGGACCCCACCTCGGCGCTCTTGCCCGCCTCCCCGTTCCCCTCGCCAGGGCCGCGCAACGCCTGCCGCAACGCCTGCCGCAACCGTCCCGGCCCCACCGGTTTCATGAGATAGGCCCCGACCCCGATCTCCCGCAACACTGCCTCCTCCGGATGCTCCCCGGAACTGAGCAGCATCACCCGCGCACCCGGAACCAGCTCCCGCATGGCCCGCGCCAACTCCAGCCCGCCCATCTCCGGCATGCGCATGTCCACGACCGCCAGATCGCAGGCCGCGCCAGCGTCCAGCAGCCACTCCAACGCCGCCACCCCGGACGCCACGCCATGACAACGCATGCCCCAGCCGGCCAACGTGCTCGTCAAGGTGGTCCGGCTGGCGCCGTTGTCGTCCACGACCAGGACCCGCAACCCCCGCAAATCCTCCTCCTCGTGGGGATCGGCGGCGCCCCCCCTGGCGAACCGCGCCTCGAACCAGAACAACGATCCCGCCTCCGGCTGACTGGCCAACCCCATGCTCCCCCCCATGGCCTCCACGATCTGCCGGGCGATCACCAGCCCCAGGCCGGTCCCGCCGAAACGCCGCGTGGTGGAGACATCGGCCTGGGCGAACGGCTGAAAGATCCGCTCCCGCGCCTCCGGGGCAATGCCGATGCCGGTGTCGATGACCGAAAAAAAGAGCGTCACCGAATCCGCATCCTCCGCCAGCAGATCCACCCGCAATACCACCTCCCCGCTCCGGGTGAACTTCAAGGCGTTGCCGGCCAGATTGATCAACACCTGCCGCAGACGCACCGCATCGCCGATCAGCCGGTGGCAAATCCTTCCGGACAGATGCAACACCAGCTCCACGCCCTTGTTCTGGGCCACGCCGGACAGCATGACGCCAATGTTCTCCACCACCTCCACCAGATCGAACGGCAGCCGTTCCAGGGTCAACCGGCCTGCCTCGATCTTCGAGAAATCGAGGATATCGTTGATGATATTCAACTGCTGCTCCGCCGACTGCTCGGCGATGGCCAGATAATGACGCTGGGTGGCGGTCAAACGGGTGCGGCCCAGCAGGTCCAGCATGCCGATCACCCCGTTCATCGGCGTGCGCACCTCGTGGCTCATGTTTGCCAGGAAGATGCTCTTGGCCAGGCTGGCGGACTCGGCGCGCTCCTTGGCCTGCACCAGTTGCCGGTCCACGATCTTCTTTTCCAGGATGGAGGCCAGGGTATTGCGCACCGTGGCGATGAACTCCTCCTCGTCCTTGTTGCGGCCATGGGTCGGCGGCAGGAAAATCTGCATCACCCCGGAAACCCGCTCCCGCGAGGAGAGCGGCGCGGAGTAATAACCCCACCCATCGGGCAACCCGGCAATCCCGCCGGATTTGGCCAACGCCCCTGGAGCGTTATGCACGACCCCCCGACCACGCCAGGCCCAGGCGGTCTCGCCCCGTCCCCTCTCCAGCCGTTCCGCCAACCCTTCCTCGCCCAGGCCGATCTGACAGATCAGATCCTCCCCGGCATCGCCAGCCCCGAAAAGATAAATCGCCCCCATGCCCTCCGGCGCGAACCAGGGAGCGGACAGAATCCGGCTCAGGCTGGCCTGGATGAACCCGGTCAGCGAGGGGGAACGGTCCATGGCGGCGAGCAGAATCGCGTTGAGGATGTCCTGGGCCTGCCCGGAACGCAGCAAACGGGCCTGGGCGATCTTGCGATCCGTGATGTCGGTGGCGATGCAGCAAATGGAAAAATAGCCGCTGTCGTCGGCCACCACCGGAAAACGCACCGTGTGGAAAATCCGATCCTCCCCCGCCACCGGAATGGTCATGTCCACGGCCACGGGCAGGCCCCGTTGCAGGACCTCGTGGTCCGCCTCCCCGAACGCCTGGGCATGCTCGGCAGAGAAGAGATCGATGTCCTTGTGGTTCAACACGGCGGCGAGGTCCATGCCGAAGGTTTCGAGAAAGAGACGGTTGGCCAGCACGTAACGGCCGGAGACGTTCTTCAGGAAGACGATGCTCGGCATGTTGTCGAGAATGGCCTGCAGACGGTTTTCGCTGCGGGCGAGCCGGTCGAAGGTGGTGCGCAACTGGAGTTCGGCGTTCTTGCGATGAGTGATGTCCTCCTGCACGCAGACGAAATGGGTGATCTCGCCAGCGGCGTTCACCAGGGGGGCCAGGTAGGCCCGCATCCAGAAACGGCTGCCGTCCGGCTTGACGCTCTCCAACTCTTCCCGCCAGGGCGCGCCCTCGGTGAGGGTCTGCCACATCCTGGCATGCTCCTGACGCGACTTGGCCTGGGGTTGCAGGAGCGGCGGGACGGTGCCGAGCAGCGCCTCCGCCGGCTGACCGGTGAAGAGGGTGTACTGGGGATTGACGTATTCGATCCTGCCCAGGGCGTCGGTGATCATGACGATGTTGGGACTCTGCTCCACGGCGGCGGAGAGCTTGAGAATCTGCTCCTCGCCAGCGCGTTTTTCCAGCAGGAGGCGCTCCTTGCGGATGGCGGCGTCCAGCGCCCTGGCCACCAGGCGCATGGCGTCGATCTCGCCGGAACTCCAGCTGCGCTCGCGGGTGCAATCCTCGAAACCCAGCACGCCCCAGAAGGATTCGTTCACCAGAATGGGCACGAGGGCGAAATAGAGGCGCTCCCCGGCCGGTTCCGGGGTGGCGAAGAAATCCCGCGCGCGACCACAGAGGTGCTCGCCGTTGCACAACCGCTCCAGCCATGGCGAAGCCAGACGCGGTTCCGGACGGGCGCTCTGACCGGGGGCGACCCACTCGTGATCCAGGGTGAAGCGGCCCTCCGCGTCGGCGCGCGCGACAAAGGCACGGCTGACATTGGCCGCCATGCCGAGATCCTGAAGGACCGCGTCGATGTTGTTCTGCCCCTCTTCCTGCAAGAGCAGGCGTTGGGCGATGGGAGCGACCGTATTGAGCAGCCGGGTCCGTTTGGCGACCTGCTCCTCCAGGAAGCGGCGGTGGAGGGCGAGCCGTTTTTCCGCCCGCTTGCGCCGTCCCGATTCGCGAATGGCCAGCAGACCGAACAGCAGGGTATCGGTCACCTCGTTGAGCAGGGCGACCTCCTCTGGGGCGAAGGCATCGGGGTTGCGGGAATAGATGTTGAACACCCCGATGACCTTGCCGGCATCCGGCATGGGGATGGCCAGAGCGGCGGCATAGCCGAAGCGCTGGGCCTGTTCCCGCCAGGAACGCTCCACGAGATCGCCCAGGAGATTGCGCTGCTCGCTCGGTCGCATGGTGCGCAGGGCGGATGCGGCCGGCTCCTGCCAGCCGTGGGAGTTCCGCCAGGTCTCGCCCAGGGAGTGGAGCAAGGCAGGGTCGAGTCTGGAGAAGGCCACCGGCGTGATCTTGCCGGCCTCTCCCACGACGAAGCCACACCAGGCGAAGCGGTAGCCCCCCTCCTCCACCAGCAGGGTGCAGGCACGCGAGAGAAGCGCGATTTCGTTCTTTTCCCGACCGACGAGCTTGTGACATTTTTCCAACAGCAGCAACGCCCGGTTGGCTTCGGCCAGCCGGCGCATCTCGCGGTTTTGGCGGGATTGATGCCAGGCGAGCGCTCCGGTCAGCCCGATGCCGCCGGCCAGAACGAACCAGCGCCAGTCGGTGGCGAAGGCGAGCAGCGTGTAGAGACCTCCCCCGCCCACGATCCGGAGGATCACGGAGTTGCCCTTGCACCAGACGAAAAAACGTTCGAGCACGGGCATGGCGGCCTCTCTAAGGGTCGGGCAGGGCGAGTTCGCGGAAATCCACCACGGACGGAAAACGCGCCGAAGGCTTGGGTGGGAGTCCGGAACTGGGATTGGCGATATGGCGCAAGTGGGCGATGCCGAAAGTCTGGGCTGCGGCCAGGACCGGCTCGGAGTCGTCCACCAGCAGGGTGGTGGCCGGATCGAAGCCGAGACGCTCCATGAGCAGTGGCCAGAAGGCGGCCTCCTCTTTGGCCTTGCCCACCTCGTGACTGGTGATGATGGAGGTGAGATAGTCGCCGATAGGGGTGCGGGCCAGTTTCATGTTCAGGGAGATGGCGTGGGCGTTGGTGACCAGATGGGCAGGCCGCCCGGAGGCGCGCAGGGCGGCCAGAAAGGACAAGGCGTGGGGATGGACCCGGATCAGATGGGCCACCTCCTCCTTGAGGATGGCGATCTCCAGACCGAGTTGCCTGGACCAGTGATCGAGGTCGTACCAGGCCAGGGTGCCCCGGTTGTCCTGATAGGCATCGAAGACCTGGATTCTGGCGGTGGCCAGGTCCAGGCCGTTCTTTTCGGCGTAGGCGCGGGGCACGGTCTCCTGGAAGAAAAAATTATCGAAATGCAAATCGAGCAGGGTGCCATCCATATCCAGGAGGACGGTGTGGATCGCATCCCAGGGGAGCCGGGGGGTCATGTGCGATAATCCGCGTTGATGGAGATGTAGCCGTGGGTCAGGTCGCAGGTCCAGGCCGTGAAATCGGCCGTGCCCATGGCCAGATCGACGCGGATGGCGATCTCCTCGGCGGCCATGACGCTGGCGCCTTGTGCCTCGGAGTAGCCGGGGGCCGGACAGCCCTGTTCCAGGACCTGGACCTCGCCCAGCCACAAGGAGAGGCCATTGGGATCGAGGGCGGCCCCGGAGTAGCCGACGGCGGCGAGGATGCGGCCCCAGTTGGGATCGCTGCCCGCCAGGGCGGTCTTGACCAGCGGGCTGTTGGCCACGGCCATGGCGGCTTTTTTGGCATCGTCCGGATGGGCCGCGCCGGTGACGGTGATGGCGACGAACTTGGTGGCCCCCTCGCCGTCGCGGACGATGGCCTGGGCGAGTTCCTGGCAGAGTTCTTCCAGTGCTTTTGCCAGGGGGGCGGCGGCGGGATGGTCCGGGTCGTCCAGGGGCGGGTTGCCGACCTGGCCGGAGGCGAACAGGAGCACGGTATCGTTGGTGGACTGATCGCCGTCCACGGTGATGGCGTTGAAACTGGTGGCCACGGCGCGGGTGAGGAGGGTTTGCAGGGTGGCCGGGGAGACGGCGGCATCGGTGAAGAGAAAACCCAGCATGGTGGCCATGTCCGGCCGGATCATCCCCGCGCCCTTGGCCATGCCGACGAGGTGGCAGGCGCGGTCGTGGCAGATGAAGATCCGCTGCGCGGCCTTGGGGAAGGTATCGGTGGTCATGATGGCGCAGGCGGCCTTGTCCCAGCCGCCGGGTTGCAACCTGGCGGCCAGATCGGGCAGGGCATCGAAGATGCGTGGCATGGGGAGCGGGACGCCGATCACGCCGGTGGAGGCGACGAAGACGGTGTCCGGATCGCCATCCAGGAGCAGGGCCACGGCCTTGGTGGCGTCGCGGGCATCGCGCATGCCCGCCTCGCCGGTGACGGCGTTGGCGTTGCCGGAGTTGACCAGCAGCGCGGCGGCCCCGCCTTGCGGGAGGCGTTGGCGGCAGAGGGCCACGGGCGCGGCATGGACGAGATTTTTGGTGAATACCCCGGCCACGCTGGTTTGGGGGTGCATTGCCACCAGCAGGAGGTCATCGCGGGTGGCCTGCCCGTTCTTGATGCCGCAGGCGGCGGTGGCGAGGCGGAAGCCGGGGATCTCCGGCAGGTGGGGAAGCGAGGTTGGTGCGCCAACGGCCATGGGTGTGCGACTCCTGGAAGATACATTTCGGCACGATTCTTGATGATCCCCGCCATCGGGTGATCACCCGGTTAAACTGTTGACGATGATAAAGGAAACCAACCCATGGGACAATACATGAAGAACCCGATCCATACGCGGCTGGAGTGGCTGGGGGACATGGAGCCGGAATACGAGGAGATGCTGGAGTGGCTGTGCCTGATCGACGAGGTGGGCAATCCGCCCCACCTCGACGCCATGCCCGTCAGTTGGGTGGTGATGGCCAACGCCCTGGGGACGTGCAACGCGCAGCGCCTGGGGATGTGACGGTCGGGCCGTTCTATGGTTTCAGTCGGGACAGGCGTCGTCCAAGGCGACGCCGCCAGCGAAGATCGTCAATTTGATGGCCTGCCCGATCACCTCGAAGGAGGGCCTGCGACCCGATATCGCCTGACTTTCCCGAATCATGGCGAGAAATCCGACGCCGCGCGCCTCCATCAGGCTGCGTCCGGTGACAGGGTCCGGAAAATCCCGAAAGAATCCACACAGATGCTGATTGCGCCGGATGGGTTGACATCCGGCGTACAGGTTTTCCGGTTGGAGCGTGTTGTGCAGTGCTCCAGGATTGCGGATCTCCATCCGGTCGGGAAAGAGGTTGACGAGTATTTGCGAACCAGTCAGCTCGTAATCGCGATGCACGACCGCGTTGACGATCGCCTCCTGGACGGCGAGAGGGGCATAGATGGGCTTATCCAGGCGTCCCATGACCGTCTTTTCCGCGCGGATGGCCAAGAACGGGCTGTGCGAGAGATAATCCAGCACGCCATCGACCTGGGTGTTGAGAGGCCCCTCGAAGCGCTTGACATCGAGGGTCCGGCCATCGGCCACGCCATGATCGTGGACCGCGATTTCGACATAGGCGCCGGGCAACCGGTTCGATGGCCGGTCGCAGAAAAGCAGCACGCCCAGATTGGTCAGGCGCCACAGGCCATCATCGTTGCACATGGCCAGTTTCAGATTGCCCAACAACCGCTCCTCTGGCGTACCGCTCGCCCGGTAGGAACAGCCGAACCTGCGGGAATGGTAGGCGTCGAAACGGTCGAAATTGAAATCGTCGAGGCTGGATCCGGGGCTGGGACGCTCCTCGAAGGGAACGAGCAATGACCTTGCCGCCAACAGACGGCCAAGCTGTTCCGCCGGGATGGGGGAACGATGGCTGCCGACCCTCTTCAAAAACCTGCCATCCGAAGTATGATGCACATAAAAGCGGGATTTGGGAATGCCGACCTGCAGCACCAGTCTTTCCACGCCATCGGCATCCGGCAGATGACGCCAGTTCAAACGCGGCTCCAGGCTCCCCTTTGGTTCGCAGTTATGTAAGGCGCAATTCACCACCCATTGCTCGAACAACCCACGCCTGCCGGGATCGATCCCGACCACCTGCCCGGATTTGTTGACGCCGAACAGGATCTCCCCTCCTTCCGTGTTCGCCATGGAAGTGAAGACCTCGGCAATGTCCTTGGGGGCACTGAGACCTTCGTTGGCAAATCTCGGCTGATCGCCACGGAAGAGCACTTCCTTCAATTCCAACCAGGTATCTTCTCCTGCGGCGATTTCGAGAAGCAACTCGTCAATGGATTCGTACATGAAGAATTCCCATTTCAAAAATGATATTTTTCCTTGCGCTGATGGAATGCCTTTTCCGACCCTTCCATGATGTCCAACACGGCCCTGGTCACATCCTCTTGATCCAACCCCCCCGAAGCAATTCGGACACCATGTCCCTCCCGCGCTTCGAGCGCAAACACCAGCTCGGCGTCTCCGTTGACGGGCAGGTTGGCATTATGCGTCACCAGAATGATCTGGCGGGTCTGTTTCAGCCGGCGCAGCATGGGGACCAGTTCACGATAGATAAAATTGGAATCCAGTTCGTCCTCGGGCTGATCGATGATCAGGGGATGATCCCCCCTGGCCATCAACATGGCCAAGAGTGCCGTGTTGCGCTGACCATCGGAAAGGGTTCCATCCGAAATCCGACCCACTTCCACGAACCCATCGCGATACAGTACGAGATCAACGGCATCCTCTACGCGGGTCACGCGCACATCCTGCCACATTTGACGCGCGGGGCCGGTCAGGAAGGAGCGAATCTCTTCAAATGGTATCCGCAACTCCCCCAACTTTTCTGAAACGGCGGTTGGCAGCGTGCCATTCCGATCGACCCACTCCTGCACCATCGCCCATGGGGAGGCATGACCGCCTTGAGCACTGGACATGAATTCCTGGTGGACGAGTTCACCTATCTCCGGCCAGGCGCGTCCGAGCCTTGTTCTGCCATTGATGGAGAATTTGCTCCAGGCCGAGCGAAACGAGTCGGCATCCTTGCCTTGCTCAACCTTCAACCCGATCCATTGGGCTTTGCTGGCGATCTCCTGGGCAAGCCGATCACGGACCCAATGCATCTCTCGCCAAGTGTCATGCAACGACTGGAACGCATCGGGCAAACGCTTCAGATCCTGCTGCAACCGGTCGCGCTCTTTCTTTTTCTGCTCCACCTCCTGCTTCTTGACCTGCCGTTTCTGACCGATTTCCTGAATACGACTGACATCTCCTGGCGCAACTCCCTTGGCTGCGCATACCTGGGTAAACATGGCATCGGCATTATCGATCCGCGATTTGATTGCAGGCCACTCAGGATCGTTTTTGAATGAATCCACAACGGCTTGATGATAGGTTTCCGCAGCTTGCACGATGGCGGCTTTCAGGGTTTCCTTGGCCTGCAAGACTTCATCATCCTTTTGCTTGAACCAGGCGCCATGGGGCCAGCGCTGGATATCGGAACCCAGAGTCGGATGGGTTGCGCACACATCTTCCGCGATCGATTGAAAACGAGCACGATCATCATTTAATACCTGATACAATTTTCGCACATAAGCCTGTTCCGCCTGCAATCCCTGGTGCCTGATGGCCTCATCCCGCAAGGCCGCGCGTGCCTCCCACTGCCGTTCCAACTCGACGCTTTCCTGCTGCAATCTGAAAAAATCCTTTTCCGCTTGTTCCAAAATGCTCATGGTGGCAAAGAGTTGCCCGATTTCCCTACGCAACTCCCGCTCCCTCTGCCATAAAGGATGCAGATCCGCCCTGGCGAAATCGTCGAGCAACGCCAGCAACCCTGCTCCGTTTTGCTCCGTGACCTGATTCAACTGCTGCTGGCTGAAAAACTGCACCGGCAGCGCCCGCAGAAAAGCCTCTGGGTCCTGCATGTCGCGCCCTTCGACGCGGCAGGACTCACTACCCGCCAACGAAACGACATACTCCAATTGATCCTCCACCCCATCGGCATCACACCAGTGAACCCGCACCTTAGAACCTGGATTCTGCTTGAGTAATTTACGGATGCGCTCTAACTTCTCATTAGTCTTGCTGTCCAATTTGGGATCTTTGTCCTTACCCATGGCCAGACGCATCCCTTCCAGAAGCGCCGACTTGCCGCTGCCACGTCCACCGATGATGCAGTTGAGATTGGGAGAGAACGCCACCTCCTGATCACCCAGGAAGGCGGCTCCGGATACCGAAAGCGACACAATGCGGGCATGTCGCTCCTGATCGGCGGGATTTTCACCTCCTGGACGGATGCGGGATATGGGATCGAGAAATGCCTGCCGGAGCGACTCGATGGAGGGTTTTGACATTTTGATCCAGGTATGCCGATAGCCAAGCGAGTTGGCCACGGGGTTTCCATCCGGATCCATGACCAAGAATTTGGCGTCGGACGACATGATCCAGGCGGGATGAAAACGTTCCCGTCGCCAGTCCGGGTTGTTCCCATCCAAGATGTCTTTGTACCTGTGGACGGGCGGCTTCTGGGTCAGTTCAACACAGTACAAATCCTGGAGCGCATAATCTTCCTTGTGAGCAGCGTCAGAGAGCATCCCGTCCTTTCGATCCGCATGCGCGGCAATGACGAGGCCCCCATGCTTCTTCTGGACGATTTCGAGTAATCTCTTGAGTGGAACCTTGGCGTCATTGTAACGGAGCGGCGCGTATCTTCCGGACGCGAACCGTTGGCTTTCGTCCAAACCGAGTTTGATCAATGTATCGTTGATGCCTGCCAGTGCCGCCGATTTGGCAACTGGCTTGAAAAGACAAAGGACGTGATAATCGATATCGACCTCGAAGCCTGGAAAAATCGTGAGGGGTGCGACTCCTCGCGCATTGGCCACCTGCCGGTTTTGCTCGACCAAGCGAGTCAGGAACCAATCCTTTGGGTCACGCTTCACCGAAAAATTGTGATCGGTGACGCCGATGACATGCAGTCCGACATCGTGGCAACGGTTCAGGAACTGCCTGGCTTTCTCTTGCGGATCGTTGTCGCCATCCACCGGAGTGTGGACGTGCAGATCGCACTTGAACCAGCGCATTCCCGTGTATGTGCTCATATTCTTCATTTCCAAGGCAAAGGAAAAAAAATCTGCCACCCCTCGGACAAAACCCCCACCTCGAACCGTCTGATCCGACAAGCCGATGGACTCTCCCAACCGGATGCGCTATGCTATCATCCAGTGGCAAGAGGAACCAGATTTTCCGTATTGACGCTGCTCTGAACCATGGAGAAAGACAATGAAACGCTGGATGACGATGCTGGCTGCGGCCAGTCTGCTCTTTTCCCCCACCCTGGCCGTGGCGGACGCGGCAGGAGGCGCGGGGGTCGGCGCACTGACCGGCGCTGTGGTGGGCAGCCTCTCCGGACCGGCCAAGAATCGGGGGGGCAATACCCTGATCGGCGCCCTGGCCGGCGGCCTGCTGGGCTACGCCATCGGCAACGAAGAGGAAAAACAGGGACAGGTGGTGATCAACGACGCCCTGGAATACGGACCCTCCTACAATACCGTCACCTGGGTCAATCCAGACTC
Source organism: Magnetococcales bacterium WMHbin3 (assembly GCA_002753185.1). Taxonomy (GTDB): domain Bacteria; phylum Pseudomonadota; class Magnetococcia; order Magnetococcales; family Magnetaquicoccaceae; genus Magnetaquiglobus. The sequence goes on along the minus strand of PDZX01000002.1, from coordinate 75,279 downwards.
CAGGGTCTCCTACGTGGCCACCCCGCAACCGGCCCAAACCGTCGATGGCCGCGTCTGCCGGGAACTCGAACTCCAGGCCAGGATCGATGGCAAACGGGAGACCGTCAACGGCCTGACCTGCCGCGACGACTACGGCCAATGGCGGCTCGTGGACCGCTTCCCGCCCCCCAACCAGGTGGTGACGACAGCCCCCGCCCAGACCGTGATCGTCACCCGCCCGGTGACCCGCTACGTGGTCCGGGAACCGGTCTATTACCCCTCGTCGAGTGTCGTCATCTACCGGAATTCCTGGCCGCGTCATCATCACCACCACTCCGACCGCTGGGACCGCCAATGGAGGCATGACTGGCGCTATCGCTACTGACCGGCCCATCCCCCCCGGTTCGACTCAGCCACGCCATCACCGAGGCCCGCAACCGCTCGGCACTGCCGGCCTCGGCGTTGGCGGCATCGAAACGCAGGCCATAATGCCAGCGCAATGCCTCCCGCAAACCGGTACGACCACACCGCTCCAAAAAACTGCCCCACGGCTCGCCGATCCCCCGCGTCCACCCCTCCTGACGCAACCGCTCCGCCACCAGACCGAAGGGCGAATCATCCGGCGTGCGGACCACCCTCGTTTCCGGACGTGACCGCCGCCCGCCACGGGCAAACCACTTCCCGACACGCCAGAACACCCAGACCGCCGCCCCCACAGCCACCCACGACCAGCCATCCCCTTCCATGGCCCGCCGCCACTCCGCAAGGCGAAACCACGCCAAGGAAACCCCGTCCAGCAGCGGCTGCCAAAAACCGTCCCCCGCCGCATCCCTGGCCTCCCAGACCTCCGGCGTGTTGTCCACCTCGATCCAGGCCCCGTCCACATGCGCCATGGCCCAGGCATGACCATGACGCTGACGCGCCACGAACAACCGCTCCCGCGCGTCGTACTCACTCACGGAATACCCCGCCACGTAACGGGCCGGGATCCCGGCCCGACGCAACAACAGTACGGTCGCGGAGGCGAAATACTCGCAATGGCCCCGACGGTCGCGCTCCAGGAACGCGCCGATCGGCGTGCTCTCCGGGTCTCGCCCGACCAGGGCCGTGTCATAGGTGAAACGCTCCTGAAAATATTCCGCCAGGATCCGCACCGCCTCCGGCCCCGGACGATCGCGCAACCCAAGCTCCGCCACCACCCGGTCCAGATGCGGCCATTCGACCCCCGGCACCGCCAGATCCGCCTCTCCGGGCGGGGCATCCAGCGAGGCATCCGGGGAATACCACACCCTCGCGGCCAGCAGACCGGGCTGGCCATGCACCCTCACCACCCCATGACGGTTGGCGCTCGCCGACTCGATCCCCTCCCCCGCCACCCGGACCACCCCCGCCGGCACGGGCAGCATGGTCTTGCTGCGCGCAAGCCCCTGGTACACGGTCAACGTTTCCAGCCGATCGGGATCTTTTGCCGCGAGTACCACGAAGAACAACGACGGATCGGCGCGCCACTCGTTCTGCCGAAAAATCGTGTACACCCCCTCCCGCAACCGCAAGGGGAGCCGCGTCGGGTGCTCCCGCGCCACCCGGAACAGGATGCGGCCGGAGAGCTTGAGCCTGCCCAACTCCCCCATAGCGGTACGCGTCCGGTAGGGGTCCGCCTCCGGGGCCAGCCACGCGCTCAACCAGCCGGGGACCTTCTCCTCCATCACCCCTTGCAGGGCATGCAGTCCGGATTGCAGACCGAAACCAACGCCAACCCCCACCGCCACCACCCCGGCCCAGGTCCAGGCGCGGAAACGTCGGGATCGCAAGGGCCACAACCCCCAGGCCGTCAACAGCGCCACCCCTGGGAAATACCAGGCATTGCGGCTCTCCACCTCGCCTGCGGCAAGCAGACAAACGCCAACGAACACATACCCCATGGGGATCAAGGGCGGCGCGCCTGCCACGAACCGGGAGCGCAAGGCCCAAAACAGCACCCCGACCGGCACGGCTGCCACCTCCCCGAAACGCATGACGGCAACCAGTGGCAACAACACCAGCGGCAACATGCGCGGCACGAACAGCAAAACCGGCAAATCCGCGCGGACCAGCAGGCCATAGGCAACCACACCCAACAGCAGCAACGTGCCCAGATCGGCGGCCCGCTCGCACGCAGCAAGGTCCGCTTCCACCCGCCACGACCAGAACCGGGGCAGTTCCAGCACAACCCCAAGGATCACGCCGACCCATACCATGCCGGTCTGCCACCCCCAGAACGCCATGGCCGCTCCCAACAGCAACGGCGGGGGCGTCACCATCGTGCCGCCTCCACGATCTGGAACCGGCCCGGATCATCGGCCATGGGGCCGGGATCGGTTTGTTCCCCAATGCCCGCCATCAATACCACGGCCACCGGGACCCCCCGCCCCCGCAGACGGGCCACCAGTTCCCGCCGGGGGGGATCCCATGCCAGCAGAATCAGCATCAGCCCGCTCAAGGTGGCAAGATGGTCGAGCACCAGCGCGCTCAACTGGTGAAACGACTCCCCGGCGCCCGGTTCGACCTTGGCCAGAATTTCCAGAATATGCGCCGCGTGGCCCACACCCCGGCCCATGGTGAACCGATGACCGCATCGCCCCACGAAGAGGAGGTCCAGCAGCGAATCGCCGCTCTCGACGGTTGCGGCCAGGCTGGCGGCCAGCGAAACCGCCGCCTCGAAACGGTCGTCAGCCCATGGGGAGAAGGTATCCAACACCAGGCCATACCGGAGAAAAAACTCCTCCCGAAAGGCGCGCACCATGGGTTTTTCCAGTTTGGCCAGGCTGGGCCAATGGATGTGACGGGGGGAATCGCCGGGCCGATATTCGCGCAGATGGTGAAACTCCTCGGCATCCCCCACCGAACCGGCCAGGGACACGCCGCCGCGCTGATAGCGCCGTCCTCCAGGGGGCAGCGCCAGGCCGGACGGCAGGGGGCGGCGTCGCGGCAAGACGGTCAGGGTCTGGGGCAGGGGCACGAAACGCAGGGATTGCACCAGGCCCAGGGGATCGGGACGCGCCAGGGTGACGCCCAGAAAACGGGCCACACCGCGACGCACGGGCTGGAAAGGGACGGTGATCCAGACCTCTCCTCCCGGCGCCAGGGGTGGGATCGCCACGTTGACGGGTGCCGCCGCCTGACTCCGGGCGGTCAGCCAGGCGAAACGATGAAACCCCAACATGCGGTCGAAGGGGTTGCGCTCCTCCTCGCCCGGTTCCCGCGCGGCCAGGAACGCGGCCAGGTCGGGCCGGGGATCGGCCAACTCCTCCAGGAGCCGCAATCCCTTCTGCCAGCGGCTGGTGAGGTTGGTCACCCGCACCCGGTACGCGGTGGCCACGCCTGCGGAACAGAACGGCGGCAGTTCCCGATGCAGGGCGAAGCGGCCCCGAAAGAACGGCAGCCAGGCCAGGGAGGTCAGGCTCAGGCCGAGCAGCAGGGCAAAAAGCTGGTGGAGAGCATTCATCCGGGTATCCAACCCCAGCACGCCGGTGACCAGCAATCCGGCGATAAAAGCCCTGCCCAGCCCGGTGACGCGGCGCCGGAATCGGTATTGACGGCCCACGAAGCGGCGATAGGCGGGATACAGGAAGGCTTGCACCCGGCGCATCAGCCGGGCACAGGCAAGGTGGACAGGATCTCTTGCACCACCGCCGCGCCGGTTCGTCCGGCGAAACGGGCCTGGGGATCGAGGGTCAGGCGGTGGGCCAGCAGGGGTACGGCGATCTCCCGCACCGGTTCCGGGGTGACGAAGGGCAGGCCATCCATCAGGGCCAGGGCCTGGGAGAGGCGGAGAAGGGCAAGGGAGGCGCGTGGACCGGCCCCCAGCACGACCCCTGGCGCCTCCCTGGTGGCGCGGACCAGGTCCACGGCGTAGCGTTTGATCTCCCCGGCCACCCGGACGCGGGTGACCGCCTGGCGCAACAGAACGGTATCCTCCAGGGTGGCGCACGGGCGTAACGCTTCCAGGGGATGGCCGTGCGCCTGGGAGGTGATCATGGCCACCTCCTCCTCGGCGGAGACGTAACCCAGGCCGAAGCAGAGGGCGAAGCGGTCCAGTTGCGCCTCGGGCAGCGGATAGGTGCCGTGATATTCCACGGGGTTCTGGGTGGCGATGACCGCGAAGGGTTCCGCGAGTTTGCGCCGTTCCCCCTCAACGCTCACCTGACCCTCGGCCATGGCCTCCAGCAGGGCGGACTGGGTGCGGGGCGAGGCCCGGTTGATCTCGTCGGCCAGCAGGATGTGGGTGAAGAGCGGTCCCTCCCGGAAACGGAAACTCCGCGCCTCCTGCTCGTAGATGGAGACGCCCAGGATATCCGAGGGGAGCAGATCCGGCGTGAACTGGATGCGCTTGAAATCCACCCCGAAGGAGTGGGCCAGGGCCTTGGCCAGGGTGGTCTTGCCGGTGCCGGGGAAATCCTCCAGCAGGACGTGCCCACCGCTGGCGAAGGCGGCCAGCAGCCAGCGGATGGCGCGGGTCTGACCGGCCATGACGCTGGCGATGTTGTCGGCCACCCGGAGAGCGATCTCCTGTGCTTGATGGATCACCTTTCACCATCTGTTGGACGACGCACGACAATACAATAGCTATGGTGCGGACGTGGCAGGTAGCGATCCGCCGTCAATAGGATCCGGCTCAACCCCCTGTAACTGGCCAGGGAGATGCGATTTTTCCTGATGGACTGGAAGCGCATGGACTGCAGCAATTGCCGCAGACGCCAATGCACTCTGCCGCCTGCCAGCACATCGAAGATCAAGGCCGTTTCCAACCAGGCGATGAATACCAGATGCAATAAAAATGAAAAAAATCCGCCCATGCCATAAATTTTTTCAACCTGGAAACCCGCCTCGCGACACGAGCGATCCAACAGCCCGCGCGAGAAATAGCGCCAGCCATGGGGACCATACAGCAGATACGACCACGGCGCGGGGACGAAGAAGACCCCATAAGCGCCGGGTTTCAAAGCGGCACGGATGCGCCGCAGGGATTCCAAGGGCCACTCCTGATGCTCCAGGGAGTGGGAACAGAGCACGAAATCGAACCTGTCGTGCAAATCGAGATGTTCGGCGGGGGAGACAACAAAACCAGCCCGCAATGGGCCGAGGCGCGCACGAACCGCATGCCAGGATTCATACTCCTGGATGTCCACGCCCAAATAGGTACCGGAAATGGAACACTGCTCCAGGCGCTTGACGAATCCCGCGCCACCACAGCCGACATCCAGGATATCGGCCCGTGGCGGGCAATATTGCCGGGCGAGGAGGTTCAAAGCCAGATTCGTGTAGTGCCGTCCCGGAGAGGCGGCCGGTTCCAATTGCAGCAACTCGCGAAAAAACTCGCGGCTCTCCCCGATATCGATGCGCTCCAGGGGCAGGGAATCGACCAGGCAGGCGCGGATCTCCCGCCAGCGCATACGGGCATACAGCCTGCTCTCTTCCTGGGTCAGATCGGTATCGCCATTGATTTCGGCATGCTCCAGACCACCGAATCGAACCATTTCACCCGGCTCCGACACGATCAGTGGACCAGTTTTTTGTAATGCACCCGGTGAGGCCGATCCGCCTCGGCGCCGAGACGGCGTTTGCGGTCGGCCTCGTACTCCTGGTAGTTCCCTTCCAGGAAGACCACGTCCGACTCCCCCTCGAAGGCGAGGATGTGGGTGCAGATACGGTCCAGGAACCAGCGGTCGTGGGAGACCACCACCGCGCTGCCGGCGAAGTCGCTGATCGCCTCCTCCAGGGCCTGGAGGGTCTCCACGTCCAGGTCGTTGGTCGGTTCGTCGAGCAGGAGCAGGTTGCCGTTCTGCTTGAGGACCAGGGCCAGATGGGCGCGGTTGCGCTCGCCGCCGGAGAGGACCTTGACCTTTTTCTGCTGGTCCTGTCCCTTGAAGTTGAACCAGGAGACGTAGGTGCGGGAGTTGATCTCCCGGCCCCCCAGGTCGAGCATTTCCAGGCCGTCGCTCACCGCCTCCCAGAGGGTCTTGTCCGGGGGGAGGATGGCGCGGCTCTGATCCACGTAGGCCAGTTTCACGGTTTCGCCGAGTTGGATATTACCAGCGTCCGGTTTTTCGGTGCCGATGAGCATGCGCAGGAAGGTGGTCTTGCCGGTGCCGTTGCCGCCGATCACCCCCAGGATGCCGCCACGGGGCAGGATGAAGGAGAGGTTCTCCATGAGGAGTCTGCCACCGAATCCCTTGGAGACCCCTTGCGCCTCGATGACGTTGCCACCCAGGCGCGGACCCGACGGGATGAAGAGGGTGTTGGTCTCCCGCCGCATCTCGCGGGTGCGGGAGGCCAGTTCCTCGTAGGCCGAGACCCTGGCCTTGCTCTTGCTCTGGCGGGCGCGGGGCGAGGAGCGGACCCACTCCAGTTCGGTGCGCAGGCGTTTTTGCAGGGTGGCGTCCTCGCGCTTTTCCTGGAGCAGCCGGGCCTCCTTCTGTTCCAGCCAGGAGGTGTAGTTGCCCTTCCAGGGGATGCCGCGGCCCCGGTCCAGTTCCAGGATCCAGCCGGCGGCGTTGTCGAGGAAGTAGCGGTCATGGGTGACCGCCACCACGGTGCCGGGATAGTTCTGGAGATAGCGCTCCAGCCAGGCCACCGATTCGGCGTCCAGGTGGTTGGTCGGCTCGTCCAGGAGCAGCATGTCCGGCGCGGAGAGGAGCAGACGGCACAAGGCGATGCGCCGCTTCTCGCCGCCCGACAGGGTGGTGACGTCCGCGTCCCAGGCAGGAAGGCGCAGGGCATCGGCGGCGATGTCGAGCTTTCTGTCCAGATCCCAGCCGTCCATGTGATCGATGGACTCCTGAAGGGTGGCTTGCTCCTGGATCAGGGCATCCATGTCCGCGTCCGGGTCGGCGAACTTCTCGGAGACCTCGTTGAAACGGACCAGCAGCTCCTTGATGACCTGGACCCCCTCCTCCACATTGCCGCGCACGTCCTTTTTGGGATCCAGTTGCGGCTCCTGGGGCAGGAATCCGGCGCGGATGCCCGGAGCCGGCTTGGCCTCGCCGTTGAAATCGGGATCCAGTCCGGCCATGATGCGCAACAAGGAGGACTTTCCCGCGCCGTTGAGGCCCAGGACGCCGATCTTGGCCCCCGGCAGGAACGACAGGGAGATATCCTTGAGGATCACCCGGTTGGGTGGCACCACCTTGGCGAGGCGGTGCATGGTGTAGATGTATTGCAGTTCCGCCATGGTCCGGTCACTCCACCAGGGTCAGCCAGCCGGCATGACGATCATGCTGGCCCTGCACCACCTCGAAGAAGAGCTTCTGGATCGCCTTGGTCACCGGCCCGGCCGTGCCGATGCCGATCTTGCGGCCATCCAGTTCGCGGATCGGGGTGATCTCGGCGGCGGTTCCGGTGAAGAAGGCCTCGTCGGCGATCAGCACCTCGTCGCGGGGGAAGCGTTGTTCCACCACCGGCAGGCCCATTTCGGCGGCCAGGGTGATCACGGTGTTGCGGGTGATGCCGTCGAGGGCGGAGTCCAGGGGCGGGGTGTACAGCTTGCCCTGCTTGAGGATGAAGATGTTCTCCCCGGACCCTTCGGCGACGAACCCTTCCGGGTCGAGCAGGAGGGCCTCCTCGAAGCCGCAGGCGAGGGCCTCGGATTTGGCCAGGATGGAGTTGGGGTAGTTCCCGACCCCCTTGGCGCGGGTCATGGTGATGTTGGGATGGTGACGGGTATAGGAGGAAGTTTTGACGCGGATGCCGTGTTCCATCCCTTCCTTGCCGAGGTAGGCGCCCCACTCCCAGGCGGCCACGATGACGTGGGCCAGGCAATTGGCGGGGTTGAGGCCCATGCTTTCCGAGCCGTAGAAGACCAGGGGCCGGATGTAGCCGGCCTGGAGCGCATTGGCGGCCAGGACCATCAGGCAGGCCTGTTCGATGCGCTCCTGGTCGAAGGGCATGGGCATGTCGAGGATGTGGGCCGAGCGGAAGAGGCGTTGGATATGTTCCTCCAATCGGAAGACCGCCGGGCCGCGTGGGGTCTTGTAGCAGCGGATCCCCTCGAAGACGCCGAGGCCGTAGTGGAGGGTATGGGTGAGGACATGGACCTTGGCCTCGCGCCAGGGGACCAGTTGGCCGTCCATCCAGATGGATCCGTCTTTATCATGCATATGAGTACTCATTAGTGTTTTCCGAGGTTAATTTTTTGGCATTATTTTTGCTGAAACTTACTTGATCCGGTCCAGTCCTTCCACCACCCGCGCCCAGGTCAAGAGACAAAGCGATGAGCGAAGCCGCGTTTTCCATCATACAGTCCCTCACCCGGCCACAGGAAGGGGCGACACCCACCGGCAGCGACGAACGGGAACGCGCGGAGACGGCCACCGGGGTCTATTTTCATGATTTTTTGCAGGCGGTCAACCCCCGGCATGAAGAAATGCCACCATCCGCGCGCCAGGAACAGTTCCATGCCCCGACCCAGCCGCACGCGGAAGCCGGCAAGCCGGGCTGGACGCTGTTCGCCCCGACCAGCGCCCAGGTCGTGGAGACGCCGGAACGCGCCATGGCGCAGGGTTACCGGATCTATGCCCGCTCCACGCATGCCGTTGTGGAACCGCGCCAGGAAACCACCCCCCCGGAACAGCCGGAACAACGGCTGGATCTCCGGTTTTGATTGCCATCGAGAAACGGATCGAAAGGAACGCCAATGTACAGCCATGGCACCGTGAGCCAAACGGAAATCATGACGACCTTGAGAAATCTGCAAGAGCGGGTTGACGCGGAACGTCTGGATTGCGCCCGCCCCCTGATCGACGCGCTGCGTCACGCCGTGATGCGGGACGCGCAACTGGCTGGCACCCCCCCCGGCACCTTGACCGTGCAAGGCTGGTTCAACCTGATCGAACGCTGGGAGGACGAGCTGGAGCGGATTCCGTCCCGGCGGGCGCGTTATGTCAAGAGCTTTCTGCAAGATCTTCTGGAACAGGCCGAGGTGGCGGGATCGCCCATCGGCATGGCCATCGAGGAACTCTGCGCCCTCGTTGACGACACCGCCGGAGCCAAAAGCACGCGCCAGGCCGCCTGAAGGGAACACCATCTTAATTTGTTTTAACGGACGTGCGTTTCTGCTATGCTGTCTGGACGTTTGTTTCTCACCATCGGATAGGACTACGGACGGCAGCGGCTTCGGATCATGGAAGCGGACACTCACTCTGCACAACCGGCCTCCCAGGCGATCGAGTCGCGCATCGGGGAGAACCGCCGATCCCCATACTTTCCCGCCAAGAGTCACGCCGCCATCTGGCGTGCCCTGCGCGGCGCCCTGATCCAAGGCGAGGGATTGATCCTGCTCACCGGCCCGGAAGGGATCGGCAAATCCGCGCTGGTGCGGCGCCTGCCCGGCATCCTGCCGGACGACCGGGAGCTGGTGCTGATCCGCTCGGTGGAGATCCCCAGCGAGGAGTTTCTGCAAAAACTGGTGCTGGCGACCACGCTCCGCCATGGGATCGAGGAGGGGGCGCTCGCGCCGGTGGAGTGCGATGCGGAGGGACAAAACGCCATGGTTGGACAGACCGTCCATCCGGCCATGAACCTCAAGGATCTGATCGACGCCATGGAGGAGCGGTCCGCCCAAGGCCGCAGGCTGGTGTTGGCGGTGGATCACGCCCATCTGCTCAACGAGGAACAACTGAGCCTGCTGGAACAGATGATCCGCTTCAGCGCGGGCGGGATCAAGCCGGTGCAGGTCCTGCTGGTGGGTCGTCCGGCGTTGCGCCACCTCCTGACCGCCAAGGAGTACCAACCCCTGGCCGGACTGGTGGTCGGGACGTGCGAAGTGACGCCGCTGACCCTTGGCGAGGTGTGGGACTATCTGGAGTTCCAGTTGGACAAGGCCCTGGGTTGGCCGGTTCGGGTCACCTGGCTCGGCTGGATGGAGATCCACAGCCGCACCCAGGGCATTCCCCAGCGGATCGACCTCATCCTGAAACGGCTGATCGTGCTGGCCAGGCAGCGCAATGCCAAGGAGATCAACCGCAGCCTGGTGAAGCTCGCCCTGTCGATGGGCCAGCCGATGCCGCGCGGCGCGTTCCTGCTGCCCCTGCTGCGAGATCGCGCCCCCTGGCTGGCCGGAAGCGCGGTGGTGTTCACCGGCGTGCTCTATCTGGCCAGCGGATTGTTCTTTTCCCCCCACAAACCCTCCTCCGGGGAGGATCCGGGCCGGGGCAACACCTCCTATATCCGGATCCCCAAGCCCGAACCGGCCAAGCCCGCGACCCCCTCCAACGCCAAGCCCCAGCAGGAGACGAAAGGGGACGGCAAATCGAGCCAGAAACGCTATTGGGAGCCTGCCCCCACAGCGAAACGCGAGGAAGCGTCGCCATCCGAAAACCCCACCATGGTGACCCTGCCGCCGCCCGCCGAACCCGCTCCCCCGGCGGTTGCCACGCGCCGGTCGGGGATCCCGGATCCGGAGACATTCCGCCAGCGCTATCAAAACGCCAAGGCCATGCGCGCCACCGCGCCGCCGCCCCAGGAGGAGACCGGCAAAACCCAGACGCCACAGCCCACCAGGGAGACCCTCGCCTTGAAGCAGGTCTCCATGCGTCCCCTGCACAAGGAACCGGCCACGCGCGAAGTCGAGGAACCCCGACCGGCGGCCCCCAAGCCGCCCCCGGAACCCAAACCGGTCGCGGCGGCCAGGGAGACCTGGGAAGTCAAACCAACGCCCCCCAAGCCCCCGCTGGCGCCAAAACCGGCGGTGACCGCCAAGGAGCCTCCCGCCGACAAGGAGGAGACAGCCGGAACGAAGCATCCCGCTCCGCCACGGGCGACCCCCGCCGCGCCCAAGCCTCCGGCGGAAACGCCGCTACCACGCGTGCAGGGGGTGGCCACCGAAAAGACGTTCCGCGCCGTCGGCAAACTCTACGTGGTGCAGATGGGGTCGTTCGCCACGCAGGAGAATGCCGAGCAACTGCGGGACTCACTCGCCGGGGAGGGACGCGCGCTCTATGTCCACCTCTGGGAAAGGAACAAACGGCGCTGGTACTCGGTGCGGATGAACTTCCGCGAATTCGATCCGGCCAGCCGCATGGCCAAGGCCCTGGAAAAGCAGTCCAGGGTCCCGACCAAGGTGCTGGAACTCCGTTACGACTGAGTGGTCACGCCACGGCGTTCAGGGCGGTCATGATCCGTTGCCGGGCCTCGGCGGCCACGAGAGAGAGTTCCGGATTCCGGATCACCTCGCCCATGGCGATGGGATCGAGGGCGGCGATTTCGACCTGGCCATCGGCATTTTCCCGCACCACCACGTTGCAGGGCAAAAAGACCGAGACATCCGGCACGGCCCCCAGCGCACGATGGGCCAGTTTGGGATTGCAGGCCCCCAGGATGAGGGTGCGTGGGGTATCCACATCGAGTTTCTTTTTCAGGGTGGCCGAGACATCGATTTCCGTCAGAATGCCGAAACCCTGTTCCGCCAGGGCGGCGCGGATGGCCTGTTCGGTGGCCGCGAAATCGGAGGCAACCGTTTTTTTCAGGGCGTAGGGGGTCGAGGTGTCGATCATCGCGAGGTATCCTTCGTGAGGGTGGCAAACGATTCCTGGGGCAAGATTGACACGAAACGCCGGAGGGTGCAACCGCCGGGTTCACTCATGGGGCGTGGTTGTGGCCCGGCAGCTTGCGCAAGAGGGTTTTTCCCGCATCCCCGGTGGCGGTGATGGTGATGTGGCGGCCATCCGGATCGTCCGGGATCTCCTCCAGCCGGACGGCGATCGGCTCGCCGAAACGCGGATCGGCGCCCCGTTCCGGCCACTCCACGATCACCACGCCGGAGCCGTCCGCGTACTCCTCGATCCCCAGGCCATCCATTTCCTCCGGCGTCTCCAGGCGGTAGAGGTCGCAGTGGGCGATGGGCAGGCGTCCTGCCGCGTAGAGATTGACGAGGGTGAAGGTGGGGCTGGGGAGATAGGTCTCTTCCACGCCCAACCCCCGGATCACCCCCCTGGCGAACACGGACTTGCCCGCGCCCAGGTCGCCGGAGAGCAGCAGGGCCATCCCCGGCGGGAGTGACGCGGCCAGTTGGCGGGCGACGGCCTCGGTGGCGGCCTCGGAGCGGGTGGTGACGGTCCAGGCAGCCGTTGGCATCACGTTTCGTAATCGGCCAGCATGCCGCGGATCACGTCGCGCTTGCCGATGATGCCGACCAGTTCCTCGCCGCGCAGCACCGGAAGCAGGGGCACCCGGCGATCGCTGATGATGGTGGCGACCTCTTCGAGTTCGGTCTCCTCATCCACGGCGTCCAGTTCGGTGGTCATGATGTCGGCGGCCACGGCGGCGGCCATGCGGCGCAGGTCCTCCTCGTAGCGCCGTTCTCCCAGCAGGGGGATCATGGCGTCCAGGATGGTCACCACGAACGGGGGGTGAATGATCTTGACCCTGGCCACCAGGTCCCCTTCGGTGACCATGCCCAGCAGGCGGTTCTCCTCGACGATGGGGACGCCGCTGATTTTTTGTTCGGTGAGCAGCCGGGCCAGTTCGCGCACCGGCATGTCGGGTGGTGCGGTGATCACCTCGCGCACCATGATTTCCTTGGCTTTCACCTCGATTCTCCTTTTTTCGGTCGTGATGGGTCGAAATCCGGGAGAAAACAGGTTACCCTGAAACTCAGGCGCGGGGCAATGGTTCCCCGTGGCCACGAAAGCGGCTTGATGTGAGCGGTCATGTTCTGGAAATTCTGGCTGCCCGTCCTGTTGATGGGCTTTTTTTACCTGTTGGGCAGAAAGCGGAGCGCCGGACGCCCCGCGACGACCCTGCCGGAGGCCCCGCCCGATCCCCGGACGCGGCGGGTGGCCATTTTTTTGGCGCTGTTCGTGGCGGGCCTGATCGCCTGGTTCGTCTACCGGGATTGGCGCGAGGCCCATCAGGAGGTCGAGGTGCGGGTCACTCATGTCCAGACTGGTGAAAAAACCCTCTATCGCGCCCTGAAACGGGATCTCCATGGCCGCGCCTTCCTGACGGTGGATGGCCGGCGCATCACCCTGGCGGACGTGGAACGGATGGAGGTGGCGGAGTAGTCCCCGGCCAGCCACACGTCGCCTCGATCACGCCGGTCAACTCGCCGATGCGACGCTCCCAGCTCCACTCCCGCAGGAAGGCCGCACCTTGCTCTCCGATGGCCGCAGCGCGCTCACGCTCCCGCCAGCAGAACTCCAACGCCTCCACCATCTCCTCGACGTCGCTCTCGCCCCAATCCCGCTGGTTCTCGCCGTCGGGCAGCGGGGTCTGCCGGGTCAAGAGGAGAGAACTCCCCTCCCGGATCAGATCCAGATGGCCCGTGTTGCGCGCAAGGATCACCGGCACGCCGCAGGCCATGCACTCCATCGCCACCAGATTGGTCCCCCCCTCGCACCGGTTGGGAAAGAGCGCCACGTCCATCTCACGCAACACGGCAGGCGTCTCCTCGTGCCGCAACGGACCCAGATCGAGAAACGCACCCTCCGGAATGCCGTTGGCCCGCGCCCAGGCCGCGCAATCCACCGCACCATCCGGGGCGAACACCACCGGAGCAATCCCCGGATTGGCCTCCAGATTCCTGGCGATTGCGGGCCAGGTGGAGTGCCACGCGGTCACCAGCAGGGCCTCCGGGTGACGTTGCACAAAGGCGCGAAAGGCCAATACCACCAGATCCTGCCCCTTGCGAAACTCCAGCTTGCCCCCGGAAAAAACGGTGAAACGCCCACGCAACCAACCCAGCCGGGGCGCGGGGTGAAACAAAACCGGGTCCACCCCCTGCAACACCGTCGTCACCGGGCCAATGCCGGCCTCCTCCAGCAGACGCCGATTCCATGTGGAGCCGGCCACGATCATCGCCAGGTCGGCAACCCGCTCCCGCTCCTCGAGTCCCAGACGGGTCTCCTCCAGAAAGACCACCCCGATCCCCGGAGTACCGTTCAACACCAGACCATTGGGCAACCCGCGTTCGCTGTGCAGACCATTGCCCAGCCCGTGCAGGATCGGCCAGGGCAGCCGGAATGGCGCCCGCTTGCGGCAAATCCACTCGCGCAACCGGTTGGCGCGGGCGTGAAAATCCCCCAGCAACGGATTCCACAACGCACCACTGGTCACCAGCGGCTCCGGATGAGAGGCCGTGCCCGCAATGGCGATCCGCCCGGCCACGCTGGCATGCAAGGCCAGATTCGTCCCGTACACCCCCCATCCGGAACGATTGTTCGCCTGCCAGTCGAACAGCACCAGGGGAGGATCCCCCCGCTCCCCGCGCGCGAAAAAGGCCTCGTCCCATGCCCCCTCCCCGCGCCTGCCCGGATGCAACGCCGCCCGCAAGGCCGTGCGATCCCGTTGGCGAACCGGCAGGGGTTTGTTGCCGGGAGGCAACCTCAGCGCCTCCCGCGCTGCCTCGCCAGCCTCCGCCAGCCGCTGTTGCTCAATCAATAAAATAATCCGGTTGTAATGCGCCCCGGCATGCCCCGGATCCGCGCGCACCGCCTCCAAAAACGCCTCCCCGGCGGCGTCGTGCCGCTTCTGGCGCAACAAAAGATCCCCCAGGTTGTTCCAGGCCTCCGCAAACCCCGGCCTGGCCCGGATCGCCTCCCGGAAAAAATCCTCGGCCCCGCTGCACGCCCCTCGCTCCCGCGCCAGCACCCCCAGATTGTAGAGCGCCTCCGCATGCCCCGGACGCGCGCGGAGCGCCTGCCGATAGGCGGCCTCGGCCTCCTCCGGCCTGCGCGTCTCTTCCAGGAGATTCCCCAACGCGAACCAGGCCTCGGCGAAATCGGGACGCGCGGCGATCGCCCGCCGATAGGCAACCTCGGCCTCCTCCAGCCGATCCCGCATCAGGTCGGCCAGATTGTACCAGGCATGGGCATGCCGGGGGGCAACGGCGAGAATGCGGCGATAACCCGCCTCGGCCTCGGCGGCGCGCCCCTGCCGATGACAGGCCACGGCCCGGTCGAACGCCTCGCGCAACCCGGCATCGCCGGTCATGTCGCCTCGGGCAGGCAACGGCGCAGGTGCAGACAGGCGTTCATGGTGGCGCGGCGGCCACGAGGGGTGCGATCCAGCAGCCCGGCCTGCACCAGATAGGGTTCGATCACCTCCTCGATGGCATCCCTGGTCTCGCCCAGGGCCGCCGAAAGGGTCTCCACCCCCACCGGCCCGCCGCCGAACTTGTCGATGATGGTGAGCAGCAGGCGTCGGTCCATGGCGTCCAATCCCAGGCCGTCCACCTCCAACTGGGTGAGCGCGGCGTCGGCCAGCGCGGCGTCGATGGACGAGGCGCCCCGCACCTGGGCGAAGTCCCGCACCCGCTTCAACAAGCGGTTGGCGATGCGCGGCGTGCCCCGCGACCGGCGGGCGATCTCCTCGGCCCCGCCCTCGGTGAGCGGCATGTCGAGGATCCGGCCGGAACGCCTCAAAATGCGGGCCAACTCCGGGGCAGTGTAGAACTCCATGCGCGCCAGGATGCCGAAACGGTCCCGCAAGGGGTTGGTCAACAGCCCGGAACGGGTGGTGGCCCCCACCAGCGTGAAAGGGGGGAGATCGATCTTGATGGAACGGGCGGAAGGCCCCTCCCCGATCATGATGTCGAGCTGAAAATCCTCCATGGCCGGATAGAGGATCTCCTCCACCGCCGGAGAGAGACGATGGATCTCGTCCACGAACAGGATATCCCCCCGCTCCAGGTTGGTGAGCAGGGCAGCCAGGTCTCCGGCCTTTTCCACGATCGGCCCGGAGGTGGTCTTCAAGCCGGCGTTCATCTCCATGGCGACGATGCGGGCCATGGTGGTTTTGCCCAATCCCGGAGGGCCGTGCAGCAGGATGTGATCCAGGGCTTCGCCCCTGCCGCGGGCGGCGTGGATGAAAATCGCCAGATTGGCCTTGAGGCTCTCCTGGCCGACGAACTCCTCCAGCCTGACGGGACGCAGCCCGACCGGGTCGCGGCCGTCGTCCCCCGGCTGGGCGTCGGGGGCGATCACGCGGTTGACGTCGTCTCCCATCACCGTGACAGGATCCTGAGAGCGGCCCGCAGGGCCAGGGCCGGGTCGGCGAGTTCGGCAGTGGTCAGGGCACGCAGGGCGCGCTCCGCGTCCGGCGGACGATAGCCGAGATTGACCAGGGCGTGGGTCAGGTCAGCGCGCAGCGCCACGTCCGGGTCGGACGGAGGCAACGGCGTGGCGGCCACCCCCTCCCGCACGGACGGCTCCAGGCCGGATCCCATCACCGGCAGACGATCCTTGAGTTCCACCACGAGACGCATGGCGATGCGTTTGCCCACCCCCGGCACCCTGGCGAGTTGATTGACATCCTCCCTGGCCACGGCCAGGGCGAAGGCCTCCGGGGTGAAGGTGGAGAGGGTGGCCAGGGCCAGTTTGGCGCCGATGCCGCTGACCGTATTCAAAACCTCGAAGAGGGTGCGTTCCCCGGAACTGGAAAAACCGTAGAGCAGAAAGGCATCCTCGCGCACATGGGTGACGGTGAGCAGATGGACCGCCTCGCCGGTGCCGGGAAGCCGCTCGAAGGTGGAAAAGGGGATGAACACCCGATACCCCCCCCCCCCCACGTCCACCACGGCCTGATGGGGTTCCTTTTCGGCCAGCGTGCCGCGCAGAAAGGCGATCATGAGGGTCTCCGGTTCCCGGAAGCGTGTTGCAGATGACACAAAGCGCCGGCCAGGGCGTCGGCGGCATCCTGTGGGGGCGGATCGGGCAGGGCCAGCAACAGCTTGACCATGGCCTGGACCTGCTGTTTTTCCGCCTTGCCGAAACCCACCGTGGCCTTCTTGATTTGCAGGGCGCCGTATTCGAAGACCGGCAATCCTTGAGAGGCAGCCGCCACGATGGCGCAGCCCCGCGCATGGCCCAGCTTGAGGGCGCTTTGCACGTTCACCGAGACGAAGATCTCCTCGATGCTCACAACCTGGGGCCGATGCAAACGAATCACCTCGATCAGTCCGGAGAAGATCCGTTCCAGGCGGGCGGGCAGCGGGGTGTCGGCGGAAGTACGGATGGAGCCGTGGGCCACATGCCGGAACCCGGAACCGTTCGGCTCCACCACCCCCCACCCGGTGACCGTGGTGCCGGGATCGATGCCCAGGACGCGCGTCACCGGATCAACCCAGCCGTTCCATGATGTCTTCCGGGATGTCGAAGTTGGCGTACACCTTCTGGACGTCGTCGTTGTCCTCCAGCATGTCGAGCAGTTTCAGCAGTGTCGCGGCATGCTTCTCGTCCCGGAGCGTGACGGTGTTTTGCGGACGCAGGGTCAACTCGGCGGAGACCGGATTGGCGAAACCGGCGGCGGCCAGGGCCTCGCGCACGCTCTCGAACTGGTCCGGGGCGGTGATCACCTCGAAATCGCCGCCGTCGGCGATCATGTCCTCGGCCCCGGCCTCCAGGGCGGCTTCCATCAAGGACTCCTCCGCAACCCCGGTGAAGAGGAGCACCCCCTTCTTGTCGAAGAGATAGGCCACGCACCCCGCCGAACCCATATTGCCGCCATACTTGCTGAAAATATGCCGGACATCGGCCACGGTGCGGTTGTTGTTGTCGGAGAGGGTATCCACGATGATGGCCACGCCGGCGGGGCCATAGCCCTCGAAGCGGACCTCCTTGAAGTCGGTCCCCTCCTCGGCCCCGGCGCCGCGCTTGATGGCCTTGTCCATGGTATCCTTGGGCAGGTTCTGGGCGCGTGCGGCCAGGATCGCGGCGCGCAGCCTGGGATTGAACGACGGCTCGCCGCCGCCGAGCCGGGCGGCGGTGGTGATCTCACGGATGAGCTTGGTGAAGACCTTGCCCCGCTTGGCATCCTGAGCGCCCTTGCGGATCTTGATATTGGCCCATTTGCTGTGTCCTGCCATGCGTTTGTCTCCCGAATCGAAAAAAAGCCGTCATGCGCCATCCAACCCACTCATGATAATCCCTCTTGGCCTTGCCGTCCAGGAGATGACGCCATGGCCGGATCAATCAATATCCGTTGACTATCACGGATGCGGCAAGTATAACTGCAACATCGGGATGAACGTATAATCATTCGAGGGGATCGAAATGCGAAGATGGTTCGACATGCGCGCCTGGGGATTGCGCGCCACCATGATCGCCGTGGTGGTGTCGCTGACGCTTTCTTCCATGATAAGCGGCAACATGCTGATCCATGCCCTGCGCACCTCGGTGTCGGGGTACGAGGGGATTCTCCAGGTGGCCGGACGGATGAACGATCTGGCCCACATCATGAACATCCTGATGCTGCAAGCGCGCCGGAGTGAAAAGGATTTCCTGATGCGCAAGGATGCCAAATACATCGAACAGGTCGGCAAGGTGGTGACCGACCTGGAAAAAATGGCGGGCGAGGCCACGGAACTGGCCGGACACCCCCTGATCGCCAGCCAGGAGGATATCGAGGCGGCGCGTCAGATCCGCGAGTTGTCCATGAAATATCTCGCCGAGTTCCAGGAACTGGCCAAGGCCATCCTGCAAAACGCGCCGCAGGAACAGACCAAGCCGAAGGCCGATGCGATGAGGGCCACGATCCATCGTATCGAACCGCTCCTGGAGGCGATGCGGGAGCGCAGCGAAAAGAAAACCGACACCCTGAAGACCGAGGTGGGGGGAAAATCCGGTCGTCTCATGCAGTGGGCGTTGTGGCTGTTCGGGATCCTGACCGTGCTCTCCCTGATTTCCGCCTGGTACGGCCTGCAACGGGTGATGGGACAGGTCGGCGGGGAACCGTCCCAGGTGAGCGGGATCGTGGCCCGCATCGCCGCTGGCGACCTTAATGTCGTCCAAAACGGCGACAAGAGCGTGGGGATCCTGGCCGAGGTCGAACAAATGGCCGCCGGACTGCGCGAAATGGTGATGCACGTTCGTCTGCAGGGCGGCACCACGCTGCCGCCGGTCAGCGAGCAGATCCACCAGGCGGTGGAACGGATGGAAGCGGTATCGGACCAGGTCAGCCGGATCACGAAGGCGACCAGCGCCGGCAACCACAGGCTGGCGGGATTGATCCGCGAGGATGTCAAGACCGGCGCCGAAAGCATCGTGAGTTCGATGACCAAAGTGGGACAACTGGTGGACGAGTTGCGGGATGCGGCGGGCCGGGTGGCCTCCTCTGCCGCGCTGGGCAGCGGCAACACCTCGACCCTGGCGGCGGCCGCCGAGGAGATGAGCACCAATGTCGCGGCGGTGAACCGGAGCCTCCAGGAGGTGAGCCAGATGATCACCAGGGTCGCGGAGAGCATGAACCGGTTGACCGAGAGCCAGGAGGACGTGCGCGAGCGCTGCAGGACCGCCGAGAGCGAGGCGGGACGGGCCATCGATCGGGCGCACGCCGGCCATGTCGTGATGGAGAAACTGACCGAATCCGCGCAGCAGGTGGGGCAGATCGTGCAGACCATCAACAACATCGCGGAACAGACCAACATGCTGGCCCTGAACGCCTCCATCGAGGCGGCGGGGGCTGGCGAGTCCGGCAAGGGGTTCGCGGTGGTGGCCAACGAGGTCAAGGCGCTGGCGCGGCAGACGGCGGAGGCGACCGAGGATATCGGCAACCGGGTGCGCGAGATCCAGACCCATGCCGTCGATGCGGCGGAGATGGTCAAGGAGATCACCAAAACAATCGAGCGGTTGGGGGTGGTCAACCGGGACATCGCGGGAGCGGCGGACGAGCAGGCCATGGCCTCCAACGAGATCACCCAGTCGATGGCCGGGGTCGAACAGGCGTCGGACGTGGTGACGCGCAGTGCCCAGGAGGTCGGTCTGGCGGTGCAGGAGATCGCGCGCACCGCTAGCGAGCTTGGGGAAGGCTCGCATGATCTGGCCAGGACCGCCGAACGGATGAACGGGGCCATCGGCGTCACGGCGCAACAGGCGGAGCAATCCAACCAACTGGCGCATGCCATGTTGCGGGTGATGTCCGACACGCTGAACGCCTCGCGGGAGATGGACGGGCACATGGAAGAAGCGGTGCGGGCGGTGCATCGGCTGCAATCGTCCAACAATACCATCGGCCTGTTGATCGAAGCCCTGGGCAGTGTCGCGCATCGTTTGCAGGAGGTTCAGTCGCGGCTGAAAATCGGCGAGCCTCCCTTCGACATGCTGAAGGTCAAGGCCGCGCATCTGGCCTGGCTGCAAAAACTGGAGGACCTGTTGACCGGTCAGAGCGACATGTCGGAACAGGAGGCGGTGGACGACCACTCCTGCCAACTGGGCAAGTGGTTTTTCTCACCAGAGGGGGGGGGCCGTTTCGCCGCGCTGCCCAGCTACCGGGAGGTGGACCTGGTGCATCGCAAGGTACACGAACTGGCCAGCCAGATCATCCGCGACCACAAGGCCGGCAAGGACGCGGTCGCTTCCATGCGCCATTTCAATCGACTGCGCGAGGATCTTTTCTTGCAGTTGGATGCGTTCTACATCGAGGCGGCCCTGGGGCGCGGGGGCAACGACGGGCCGATGGTCTGAAAGGGCCAGGCGCGGGTCACCGGAGCTTAAGCACTCGATCACATGCGATTGCCCGGTTTCACAAGTGGTTTTGCTTGCCTTGAATGAGATTTACGGTTACTCTGACGTTACCACCAATACGTACAACAAGAGGTGACAATGACCGTCCTTTCCAACAGGGTACCCGTATCCGATTTGCGTCAGGACGCCGCTGCCACCCTCGAGCGTCTGGAGCATTCCGGCGCTCCCATCGTCATCACCCGGAAGGGAAGGGCTGCGGCGGTATTGATGAGCGTCGCGACCTATGAGCGCGCCGAAGAGGAGCGCCTTTTGTTGCGGCGGCTCGCCAAAGGCGAACAGGAGATTCAGAGCGGCTGCGGCCATGATTTGGAGGAGGTGCTGGCCGATGCCGCCGATCTGCTGCGTGACAAGTCCGCATGAAACTGCGCTTCACGACCACTGCGCGTTCCGAATTCCTTGCAGCCATCGAATATATCCAGCGCGAAAATCCAAAAGCGGCCAGTGATTATTTCCACCGCGCCAATCAGAGTTTGGAACGGTTAAGGCAATTTCCGAACTCGGGGCGCTCCCTGCCCGAATTTCCCGATCTTCCACACCGGGAGGTGATCGTTCCGCCCTATCGATTCATCTACCGGGTGATCGGCGAGAGCGTCTGGATGATCACCGTCTGGCACGGAGCGAGACTGCTGACGCCGCCGGAGTGATGGTCGATCACGTTTTCATCGCAGCCAACTCCTTTTTTGTGTCAAGACCTCCGTGACTGGCCATTCGCGGTATCGAAAACGTCAGACAAATTTCAAATGCGATTGCCCGGCGCCCGCGACGAATCCGCCTTCACAAAGCGGACGGGAATCGGCTATACTTGCGCATATTGTGTCTCCAAGGCAGTGTGCCAGGCGATTGAGAAAGGATGCTCCATGAGTGTTGCCACCCCCCAAGCCCTTGTCGATGACGCGGCCATGGATTTTTTGCGGGCAATTCTGGGCAGGGAGGTCACCGTGACCCCGGTGGCCGGCGACGCCTCGTTCCGCCGCTACTTCCGCGCGGAGTCGACCGGGGGAAAATTCATCTTCATGGACGCCCCGCCCGACAAGGAGGACTCGCGCCCGTTCGTGGACATCGCCCGCTTCCTGCATCCTCACGGGGTCCGGGTGCCGCAGGTGGTGGAGGCGCACGTCGCCACCGGACATATCCTCCTGGAAGACTTCGGGGATGTCACCTTTCTCAAGGCCCTGGAAGCCGGAATCGCCCCGGAAACCCTCTACCGGCCCGCCGTGGAAACCCTGCTCGCCATGCAGGCCACCCCCAGGGACGGCTCCTGCATCGCCCACGACCGCCCCTTCGATGACGCCATGCTGCGCCGCGAACTGGCCCTCTTCACCGACTGGTACGTGGAAGGGATTCTCGCCACGCCCATCCCCCCGGAAGAACGCCAGGCCTTCGACGCGGCCTTCGATACCCTGCTCGACGGCATCCTGACCCAACCCTGGACCTTCGTCCACCGGGACTACCACAGCCGCAACCTGATGTGGCACGACGACCGGGTGGGAGTGCTCGACTTCCAGGACGCGGTCATGGGACCGGTCACCTACGACCTGGCCAGCCTGCTGCGGGATTGCTACGTCGCCTGGGACGCCCCCTTCCGCGCGCAGGTCATGGATTGGTGGTTCGCCGACGAACGCATCCGCCGCATCTACAAGGTGGACCGCGCGCAATTGCAAAAAGATTTCGACTGGATGTCGATCCAGCGCAATCTCAAGGCGGTGGGCATCTTTGGCCGCCTCTCCCGGCGCGACGGCAAACACGGCTACCTCAACGACATCCCGCGCACCATGGGATACATCCGCGAAAACCTGATAAAATACCCGGAACTGGCCCGGCTGGAACGACTGATCGACCGCTTCGCCCCGGCGGAGGGGACGACATGAACGCCATGGTCCTGGCCGCCGGACTGGGCAAGCGACTCCGCCCCCTCACCGACTCCGTGCCAAAACCCATGGTGGAGATGGGAGGTCGGCCCTTGCTGGAACAAACCCTGCTGCAACTCGCCACGCTGCAACCGGAACGGGTGGTGATCAACGTCCATCACCTGGCGGAAAAGATCACGCAGCCCATCGGGGATGGCGCGGCGTACGGTGTGCGGGTATTCTGGTCGCGTGAGGCCGAGTTGATGGATACCGGCGGCGGGGTGCGCATGGCCCTGCCCCTGTTGGGGGAACACCCCTTCCTGGCCGTCAATGGCGACGTGGCCTGGCACATGGACCTCGCCCCGCTGATCCATGGCTTCGACCCGGCACGCATGGATGGCCTTCTGGGACTGGTACACACCCCCGCCGGGACGCCGCGCGGCGATTTTCTTCCGGATCGGGATGGCCGCCTGCATCGGGCCACCCGCACGGGCGAAGGGCTGCTCTACTCCGGCTTGCAGATGCTCAACCCCAAGGCGCTGCTCGATTATCCGGTGGAACCCTTCTCCCTGAACCGCTTCTACGACGACGCCATGGCTACGGGCCGCCTGTTCGGCATCCCCCTGGCCGGCTTCTGGGCGGATATCGGCACCCCCGATCGCCTGAGCGCCGCGCGACTGGCATGGAAAAACCGGTTTGCATTCGGTGACGGGTTGGCATATAACGATTTCAGGATTTCTGACTGCTAACAGAGGAATGAAGGCGATGGATCATACCCAGGCGCGAATCAACATGGTCAAATCACAAGCGGTCCCCAACATGGTCCGCGATCCCGCCCTGCTGGCCGGGATGATGCGTGTCCCGCGAGAGGAGTTCGTGGCGCCCAGCCATCGGGAACTGGCCTACATGGACACCCCGGTCCCCTGGAACGACGCGGGACGACACTCCCTCACCCCCCTGCAGGCCGGCTGGCTGATCGATGCCCTGGGGGTGACCAACGGCAAACGGGTCCTGGTGATCGGCGCCGGCAGCGGCTACGAGGCAGCCCTGATCGGAACCATGGGCGCCCAGGTCCACGCCCTGGAGTCCGACCCCGCCCTGGCCGAACGCGGCGCCGCCCTCACCGACCGGGAACGGGTCACCTGGAAGGTCGGCCCCCTGGCCGACGGCTGGCCCGAAGGGGAGAAATTCGACGCCATCCTCCTGTGCGGCGCGGTCCCGGCCATCCCCTACCACCTGCTTGGCCAACTGCGCCCCGATGGCGTCCTGGCCGGCATCGTCGGCAACGCCGACGACGTGGCCATGAACGCCAAGCGCATCCATGGGGGATCCTTCCGCCAGGAACCCCTCTTCGACACCATGGCCCCCCTCCTGCCGGGCTTCGAGACCGGCGAGGCATTCCGGCTCTAAACCATGCGAGGTTGAACGAACCGTGAGTCTGATCGTACAAAAATATGGCGGCACCTCGGTTGGCACCCTGGACCGCATCCGCAACGTGGCCGCCAGGGCGATCAAGGCGCACCGGGCCGGCAATCAGGTGGTGGTGACGGTCTCGGCCATGTCCGGCGAAACCAACCGCCTCGTCGCCCTGGTGGAAGACCTCTCCGGTGGGAACTACAGCAAACGGGAGTACGATGTGGTGGTCTCCACCGGCGAACAGGTCTCCATCGGCCTGCTCGCCATCGCCATCGAATCCCTGGGGGTCCCGGCCCGCTCCTATCAGGGGTGGCAGGTCCGCTTCGTCACCGACAGCGTCCACTCCAAGGCCCGCATCCTCGACGTGGAGTCCGAAAAGATCCGCGCGGACCTCGCCGAGGGCCGCATCGTGGTGGTGGCGGGCTTCCAGGGCATGGACCAGGAGGGGTCGGTCACCACCCTGGGCAGGGGCGGCTCCGACACCTCGGCGGTCGCCCTGGCCGCCGCCCTGGAGGCCGACTTCTGCGACATCTACACCGATGTGGACGGCGTCTACACCACCGATCCCCGCATCGTGCCCAAGGCGCGCAAACTGGATCGCATCTCCTACGAGGAAATGCTCGAAATGGCCTCCCTGGGGGCCAAGGTGCTGCAAACCCGCTCCGTGGAACTGGCCATGAAATACAACGTGCCGGTGCGGGTACTCTCCTCCCTCGAAGAAGGAACCGGAACCCTGTTGACCAAAGAGGATGATGTCATGGAACAAGTCGTGGTTTCCGCAATCGCTTTCAATCGGGACGAAGCCCAGATCACCGTTCAGGGCGTCCCGGACAAACCAGGGGTGGCGGCCCTGATCTTCGGCACTCTCGCCGATGCCAACATCAACGTGGACATGATCATCCAGAACATCTCCGCCAGCAGCGGCGACACGGATGTCACCTTCACCGTGCCCAAGGGGGATTACAAACAGGCCCTGGCCATCCTGAAGGAACCCGTCGGCCGCATCGGCGCCACCAACGTGACCGGCAATCCCGACATCGCCAAGGTCTCGGTGATCGGCGTCGGCATGCGCTCCCACTCCGGGGTGGCCCGCCGCATGTTCAAGGCGTTGAGCGCCGACAACATCAACATCCGCATGATCTCCACTTCGGAAATCAAGATCTCCGTGGTGATCGACGAAAAATACATGGAACTGGCCGTGCGTACCCTGCACCAGGCGTTCGAATTGGACAAGGATGCCGGAGATCGTGTCCGAGACTGAAACCACCTCGCCAGGCAAGCCGCGGGACAAAACCCGCGCCCGACCCCCGGTGCGCGCCGAGGAGTACGTGGCCGTCTACGACACCACCCTGCGCGATGGATCGCAAAGCGAGGAGGTGCTGTTCTCCCTGGAGGACAAACTCCGCATCGCAAGGCGCCTGGACCTGCTGGGGGTGGATTACATCGAAGGGGGATGGCCTGGCGCCAATCCCAAGGATCAGGCATTCTTCGCCCGCGCCAGGGAACTGCGACTGGAAAACAGCCGCCTGGTGGCCTTCGGCTCCACGCGGCGGGCACGGGTGCCGGCGGAACAGGACAGCGTCCTGCGCGCCCTGCTGGAGGCCGCCACCCCGGTGATCACCGTCTTCGGCAAAACCTGGACCCTGCATGTCACCCGCGCCCTGGGCATCGGATTGCAAGAAAATCTCGACCTGATTTTCGACTCGATCCGTTACCTCAAGGCCAGGACCGATTGCGTCTTCTTCGACGCGGAACACTTCTTCGACGGCTACAAGGCGGATCCCGACTATGCCGTCAAGGCGCTGATCGCCGCCCGCGACGCCGGGGCCAACGGCCTGATCCTGTGCGACACCAACGGCGGCACGCTCCCATCCGAGGTGGGTCGGATCGTGCGCCAACTGGCGTTGCCGGCCCATCTGCTGGGCATCCACTGCCACAACGACAGCGGCCTGGCCGTGGCCAATACTTTGGCCGCCGTCGAGGCAGGCGCGACCCATATCCAGGGGACCATCAACGGTCTGGGCGAACGGTGCGGCAATGCGGATCTCACCTCGATCATTCCCAATCTGCTCCTCAAGATGGGCCGCGTTATCCGCATGGGCAACCAGGGCATGGCCGGCCTGACCGGCGTGAGCCGCTTCGTGGACGAGATGTGCAACCGCTCTCCGCACAAGAACCAGCCCTTCGTGGGGGCCTCGGCCTTTGCCCACAAGGGGGGCGTGCATGTCTCCGCCGTCCTCAAGGACCCGGTCACCTACGAGCATATCCCCCCGGAGGCGGTGGGCGCCAGACGGCGCATCCTCTTGTCCGAGCAGGCCGGACGCAGCAATCTGCTCTACAAACTGGCCGACTTCGGCCTGGCGGACATCAACCCCGAAGATCCCCGGCTGCTGACGGTGCTCAACGAAATCAAGGAACTGGAGTTTCGCGGCTACCAGTTCGACGCCGCCGAGGCCTCCTTCGAACTCCTGCTCCTGCGCGCCCTGGGCCGGCTGCCCATCTATTTCACGGATCAGGGCTTCCGCGTCATCGACTCCCGCTCCGTGGGCCGGGAGGGCGAACGCATGGTGAACGCCGAAGCCACGGTGCGCCTGACGGTCGGCGGCAAATCGGTACACGTCATCGACGAGGGTGACGGACCGGTGGATGCCCTGTACCGGGTCGTGCGGCGGGCGCTGGACTGGTATTATCCCTCGATCAACAGCGTGTCGCTGGTGGACTACAAGGTCCGCATCCTGCCGGCCTCCAGCGGAGGACGCAAGGGGACCGGGGCCATGGTGCGCGTCCTCATCGAGTGGGAGGACGGCGTCCGGAACTGGGGTACGGTGGGGGTTTCGGAACGAATCATCGAGGCATCCTACATGGCCATCCTGGATGCACTGATCTTCAAGTTGCACAAGGATGGCGCGCCACCCGCCAGTTGACCATGAACCATCACAAGGAAACAGAGATATCATGAAAAAAATCGAAGCGATCATCAAACCGTTCAAGCTGGATGATGTCAAGGAGGGTTTGGCCGAGGTGGGGATCCAGGGAATCACCGTAACGGAAGTGCGTGGCTTCGGGCGCCAGAAAGGCCATACCGAGTTGTACCGGGGCGCCGAATACGTGGTCGATTTCCTGCCGAAGCTCAAGGTGGAAGTGGTCCTGGAGGACGACCGGGTGGATCAGGCCGTGGAGGCGATCGAGCGGGCCGCCCGCACCGGCCGCATCGGCGACGGCAAGATCTTCGTCACGCCGGTGGAGCGGGTGATCCGCATCCGCACCGGCGAACGCGACGCCAACGCTCTGTAACCGGCACACCCGGAGCATGAAGGGCGGACGGGAACTTGGCAAACGTTTCGCGCCCGGAGAGGCCATCTTTCTCCAGGGAGAGCCGGCACGCGCCATGTACGTGATCCAAAAGGGAGAAGTGGAGATCGTCATGGAGTCCGAGTACGGCCCGCGCCACTTGAATACCCTGGGGGAAGGGGAGATCTTCGGCGAGATCTCCCTCTTCTCCAACCGGGCAAGGATCGCCACCGCACGCGCGGTGACGGAGGTGCGCGCCCTGCAACTGGACGAAAAGACCTTTCTGGCCCGGCTGCATCAGGACCCCTCCCTGGCCTACCGCCTGATCCGCAAGCTGGCGCAGCGCATCTACGAACAGGATCACGAATTGATGCGCGACCATGCCCTGACGGTGGAGTGTTGTCCCATCAGCGGCTTTTCCAGCTACATCGATCTGGCGGCCTTTCTGGAAAGCGAGGTGAAACGGGCCAGACGGCTCAAGCAGACCATGGCCTTCGTTCTGCTGGATATCGTCGAGTTCGAGACGGTCGAGGAGCGCCATGGCGCCGAGGCCGGGGAAAGGATCCTGCGCGATCTGGCCGGGCTGTTGCGCGAGCATCTGCGGCGCACCGACGTGGCGGGCCGCTTCGGCCGCTCCCGCTTCGGACTGCTCCTGTACGAAGCCGACGGGAACGCCGCAGTCCAGGTGATCGAAAAGGTGCGCCGGCACTTCGGGGAACTGAGCTGCACGACGAACGGCGAGGCGTACCCCTGCCGGCTGGCTTGCGGCGTGGCGATCTTTCCGGAGCACAACCACACCGTGGCCCTGAATCAGGCGGCCTACAAGGCGCTGATGCGGGCCAAGGCCGACCCCGCCTGCGTGATCCTGGCGGAACCGGGGGTGACATGAAACTCACGGACCAGTCGCGGGTGGCGGTGGTGGGCGGCGGGCCGGCCGGTTCCCTGGCGGCCTACTTCCTCCTGGAACTGGCCGCGCGCATCGGCGTACACCTGAATGTGGACATCTATGAACCACGGGATTTCGCGCGGTTCGGTCCCGCCGGATGCAACATGTGCGCCGGGGTGGTCTCCGAGACCCTGGTGCAAACCCTGGCCGCCGAGGGGATCAACCTCCCACCCCTGGTGGTGCAGCGCGGGATCGAGGCCTACGTGCTGCATACCAGCGGGCTGCCGGTGGTCTCCATCCCCACCCCGGCGGACGAGCTGCGCATCGCCACGGTCTATCGCGGCGGCGGCCCACGCGCCCCGGAAACCGACGAACACACCTGGATCAGCTTCGACGGTTTCCTGTTGGAGATGGCGCGGCGCAAGGGGGCAAGGCTCCTGCCGCAACGGGTGACGGAGCTGAGCATGGCGGAGGATGGCCGTCCCCAGGTCTCCACCCGGCAGGGCGCGCCGGACACCTATGACCTGCTCATCGGGGCGGTGGGGGTCAATACCGGCGGTTTGAAACTCTTCGAGGGGCTGGGCATCGACTTTCAACCCCCGCCGGTGACGCGGGGCGTGGTGGTGGAGATCCACCTGGGGGCCGAAACGGTGCAGCGTTTTCTGGGCAACTCGATGCACATCTTCCTGCTGGACATCCCGCGACTCAAGTTCGCGGCGATCATCCCAAAGGTGGAGTACGTCACGGTCTGCCTGTTGGGGGATGATGTGGATCAGGAGGTGACGGAACGGTTCTTCGCCGCCCCGGAGACCCGGTGCTGTTTCCCCCCGGACCTGGCCTGGCGGAAGGGCATCAAGTGTCAACAGGGGCCGGGCGTGGCCTGCCAGTGCGGACCGCGCCTGAACCTCGGACCGGCCGTCCACCCCTACGGCGACCGGGTGGTCCTGGTGGGGGATGCCGCCATCTCCCGGCTTTACAAGGATGGCATCGGCGCGGCCTACACCACGGCCAAGGCCAGTGTGGTGACGGCCCTGTTCTTCGGGATTTCCGCCAATGATTTTCAGCGGCAATATCTCCCGGTCGTAAGCGCCATCGACCGGGACAATGGGATCGGAAAAGTGATTTTTAAAATAACGGTGCTGTATCAGAAATGGCGCTTCCTCGAGCGCGGCATGGTGGACATGGTGCGGCGGGAAACCCCCATGGCCCCGGAACGGCGGGCCATGAGCCGGGTGTTGTGGGATACCTTCACCGGCAGCGCGACTTACCGGGAGATCTTTTTGCGCACCTTGCATCCACTCTTTTTCTGGCGCCTGCTGCTCTCCACCGTGACAACGCTCGGCAAAAGGGGGAGCTGACCGGATCATGAACCATCCATCCGCATCGCCCTTCAGAACCGTCATTCCGGCGGAATGGACCCGCAAGCTGACCAGCGAGGAGGTCAACCAACTCCCGGTGAAACGCTGGAACGGCCCCATCCATCTGAGCCGCACCGACCACGAGGCGGCAGAGGCCGTGACCCGTCTGGCCAGGGAAGAGGTGTTGGGCTTCGACACGGAAACCCGGCCCGCCTTCCGCAAAGGCGAGAACTACTTTCCCGCCCTGCTGCAACTGGCAGCGGCCGATACGGTCTATCTTTTCCAGTTCAAGGGGATGAGCAATTTCACGCCCCTGATCCGCCTGTTGAACGACCCGACCCGCAAAAAGGTCGGCGTGGGCCTCGATTACGACGTGCGCGCCCTGCAAACCCTGTTTTCCTTCGCGCCACGCGGCTTCGTGGACGTGGGCGAGGTCGCCCGCAAATCCTCGATCGCCAGTCAGGGACTGCGCGGTCTGGCCGCCCATCTGTTCGGGATGCGCATCTCCAAACGGGCGCAATGTTCCAACTGGGAGAACCCGGAACTCAAGACGTTCCAGCTCGTTTATGCCGCGACCGATGCCTGGATCAGCCGGGAGATCTATCTGGTGATGCGGGAGCGGGGTCTGCTGGAGGAACCGGCACGATGCTGTTAATGCAAGGTCACCGGCGGGACCGGCGGGTTGGATTCCGGCCAGGGATCGTGCGCGGCGCCGTCCGCGTCGTGCAGCAACTGGCTGGCGCGTTGGAAGATCTCGTCCCACATGAGGGTCAGGTGTCCCAGTTGCGCCACCATCTGGTCCGAATCCTCCCCAAGGCCAGATTCGGCGGGGTCGTCCATGTGGCGGATCGTGGCGATCCCCATCAGCAGGGAATGCCTCGCCTGTTCGGCGATCCTGGCGATCTTTTCCAGGGCCAGGGGATCCAATTGGGTCAGGTCGGAGGTAAGGAATTTCGGGTTCATCGAACACTCCGGGGCAGCTTGAGCGCCTATCGACACTGTACGGGTCGATCATACCGCAAAACAGACGCGAAAACCATAAAAAATCCCTTTGGCCCGTTCTTTCGCCACCTGTCGGCCGTGTGCCTAGCCATGGCGTTGCTCTTCGCCCTGCCCACCTCCGGCCTGTGCGTGACCAATGCCCCCCTGGAACGCCTTCCCCCTGCGGAACCTTTGCCACGCGTCGAGACCGGCATGCACAGCGGTCAGATACGCCACATCGCCGTCGATAACGAGGAGCGCTTCCTCTTTTCGGTCGCGGAGGACAAGACCCTGCGCGTCTGGTCCCTGCGGACAGGCAAGCCGGTTCTCACCTTTCGCGTCCCCATCGGCCTGACCAACGAAGGGGCGCTCTACTCGCTGGCCTTCTCTCCCGACGGCCGCACCGTGGCCGTGTCGGGTCAAACCGGCCAGGAGTGGGAGGACAACTACTGCATCTACCTGATCGACGTCCGCTCCGGCGTCATACGCAGGCGCATCCTCAACGTGCCGGAGGCCATCACCCATATGGCCTTTTCGCGCAACGGCTCCTATCTGGCCACGGTGTTCGCCAACAAGGAGGGATTGCGGGTCTACGGCATTCCGGACGGCGCGCTGGTCTACCAGAGCGAGCCGTACCAGGTCCCCGCCAACTGGGTCGATTTCGCCCCGGACGGCAAACTGGTCGTCAGCGGTTACGACGGAGCGGTGCGACTGTACGACGCCAACTTCCGTCTGCTGATGGTCAAACAACTGGCGCGCAACGCTCAGCCGCACGGGGTGGCCTTCTCGCCGGACGGCGGCAAGGTGGCGGTGGGATTCCGGGATCGCCCCACGGTGGCGGTTCTGTCCGGTACGGACCTGAGTCTGCTCTATTTCCCGGAGGTGACGGGGGTTGCCCACAATCTCTGGACCGTGGCCTGGTCCGCCGACGGGCGCACCCTTTACGCGGGCGGCAGCCATGCCGACAAGGGACGCACCCTGATCCGCATCTGGGGGCTGGCCGGAGAACCGAACCACAAGGGGCGTGGCGAGTATATCGATGTGGCGGCCACCCATGCCACCATCATGCACATCCTGCCCCTCAAGAATGGCGGGCTGGTCTTCGCGGCGGCGGACCCGACCATCGGCGTACTGGACAACCAGGGATTTCCAATCTTCATCAAGGAATCGACCCTGCTGAATTTCAAGGGCAACGCCATGGATTTTCGGGTCTCGCAACTCGGGGATGTGGTGGAATTCTCCGCCGATAAAGGCCGGCAGCAATTTTCCGTAAGCCAACTCCTGCTCAATGGCGGCATTCCGGCGCAGGGGTTGAGCGCCCCCCGCCTGCAATCGGCGGAGATACGGGTCGCCGGTGGGGGGGAGGCGCCGGTGACTTTCAACGGGCGTCCCATGGAACTGGACCGCGGGGAGACTCTCCACGCCTTGGCCATGGATCCCAGGGAGCGCTTTTTCGTCCTGGGAACCTCGCGTCATTTGCGGTTCTATACCAAAAACGGCCACGCGCAATGGACCGTGGCCACGCCGGCGCCGGTCTGGGCGGTGAATGTATCGGGCAACAGCGCGTGGGTGGTGGCCGCCCTGGAAGACGGCACCATCCGCTGGTACGACGTGATGCGCGGCGACGAGAAGATCGCCTTGTTCGTCCACAAGGATCTGAAGCATTGGGTCATCTGGTCGTCACTGCGCTATTTCGCCTACTCCGCCGACGCCGAGTCCTTGCTGGGTTGGCATCTCAATCGCGGCAAGGCCCAGTTGGCCGATTTCCAGCCGACCACCCATTTCCCGCACCTGCTGCAACCCGATTTTTTCAAGAATTTTTTCCGGTAGACGCGGGCCAACCAGTCAAATAATTATTTTATTTATATATCTTTGCATATCAGGCAGGACAACCAATATCTCTATGATCATGATCAATAACACTGGAACAAGGAGCAGATAGAGTGCCGCCTTCAATAATGGATTTGTCTCGGATATAGCATACGACTGGTTCTTGACGCGTAATTGTCTATAGACGTCGATTTTACTTTCGAGATATCTTGCAAACAAAACCGCTAAACACAAAGAGATTATTAAAGAAATTTCAGAATGAAACGTTACAAACCACTGAGGCATGAATGGAAAAACAGCCGGTAGGCCAAACAAAATTGGCGCATGAACAAGATATAAAGGATAAGAAAGATCTCCAAGCTGTTTATCCAGCTTGGACTGGTGCGTCACATGAAACAAAAACGGAACAATAATAGTTACGAGACCGATTATAATAAAATCATCAATATAATAAAATTTACGCAGCTGTAAAAAATAATAATTAAGTCCTTCATAAAGATAATTCTTAAAGCAGAATACACCGAACAAAACAATCCCACCAATAGCGATAATTTTATAGATTCTGATCCACAAACAATCCGGTTTTGTCGTGCAAAAAAATCGATAAGAGCCATAAAATCGATAAGCGATCATCCCGAGTATAAACAACCATAATTCAGAAATAAAGCAATATCTATTATAGAAGTGTCCAGGCGAGAATGGACGATTAAATTGAATATTAGTTAAAATATAAATTGCCTGGCTGGTAAACAATATTGTAAATAATATTCTTAAATTTGATCTGGCCAAGAATGGCACGATCAGATAAAAAAGAAACTCGACATCAAGCGACCAACCTTGAGCAAGAATAAGCACATCAGTAAATCTCGGAACGTAGGGAACCGTGATAAATTCCGCCAAATTCGAGCCAACAATAAAAATATTGGATAAAATAAGATAAAGAATCGCTAAAAAACTAAAATTTTCAAAATTGTGCATCAATTTTGGAACTGATGATATATAAACCGAAGCATAATTTAAAGTAAAAGCATAATAGGAAATGAAAATTTTAATAATCAAACACAACAGGTAAACAGGATATAATCGTAAAATTCTATTTTGAACAAACAATGCGTATGCGTGATTTTGTGTATATTTTTCATTCAAAACCATAGACATATAAAATCCGGACACAATAAAAAACAACTTTACAGACAAATAATCTCTTATAAGCAGGTCCAAAACAACAGACTTCCCGCTATGGTCGGCAAATACACTAATAGCAAGCAAAAGACGCAACACGCCCATATCAGAACCCTCCATACATCACAACACCTTTAACAGCATGCCGAATTGACACCATTTAGCAATCAAACATATTGGCTGTATTTGATCACAAGAGCCTCGCAGGCCCTTGTGACGCACCACACCTCCCTATTGACCCACTAAACCATCACCTCGATCAAGGTCAGATCGTCATGCACCGAGGCATTAGTAAACGTCTCGAGCAGAGGGGGCAGATCCTCCAGGGTGGTGACTCCGACGGCCATCTCCTGCAGAAATACCTGCAATCGCGGCAGACCGAAAGGCTCCTCCTCCGGATTGACCGCCTCGATGATGCCATCGGAATAGAGATACAGCCGATCCCCGGACGCCAGTTCCAGGTGCGTCGCCAGCCCGTCGGGCGCCAGTTCCTCCGCGACGCCCAGCGGCAGGCTCTCGGATACGCAAGATTCCAGAAAGACACCCTCGCGCAACCACAGGACCTCGGGCATGGCCGCGTTCCATACCGTGGCGCGATCGCGCCCGGCATCGATCTCCAGCAGGATGGCGGCGCAAAAGAAACCCACCGGCAGACGCATGTTGAGCTGCCGGTTGACCTCCCACAACAGACGCTCCCCCGGCGCGTTGGCATCGACCATGTGTGAAAAGATATAACTGACCAGGGGCGCGGCAATGGCGGCAGGCAACCCATGACCCGTCATGTCCCCCAGAAAAACGAGATGCCGGCCATCCGGGGCAAAGGCGGCCAGGTGCATGTCCCCGGCGGTCGCCTCCAACGGCACGGCCAGATGACACGCCCAACGGGACTCGAAACGGCAGGCCTCGTGCATCTTCAGGAGGATCGCCTCCATCAGATCGCGCTCGTCCATCAGACGCCGATTGTGGGATTCCAGCTGCCGGTTGGCCGCGCTCAACGCCAGGTGCGTCCTGACCCGCGCCAACACGATCGGCGGGGAGATCGGCTTGACGATATAATCCACCGCTCCCATCTCCAGGCCCTGCACCTCATCGGCCACCTGGGAGCGGGCGGTCACGAAAATGACCGGTATCTCCCGCGTGCGGGGGTCCGCCTTGAGTTGGCGGCACACCTCGTAGCCATCCAGCTCCGGCATCATGACGTCCAGCAGGATCAGATCCGGCATCGGCGCGACCAGAACCGCCTTCAGCGCCGCCTTGCCGTTGATGGCTGGCCGCACCGCGCAATCCTGTTCCAACACCTTTTTCAGGATGGTGATGTTGTCCGGGGTGTCGTCCACCACCAACACCAGGGGCTTGCGCGTCGTCATGAAGATGCCCAAACCCCTTGCGGACGGGGCAGGGCCACCAGGACCGAGGTCCTGCCGGCAACGCTGGCGTCCAGTTCGATCCGCCCACCCTGGGTCCGAACCGCCAACCATGCGGAATAGGTGCCCAGGCCGGTGCCCTTGGGCTTGCCGATGGTGATGTACTTCTCGAAAAAGCGCTCACGGATCTCCGGCGGCACCTCGCCGGGGTTGCTGATCCGGATCAAACCGAACGCCTCGTCACTGGAGAGTTCGATCTGCACCTCTCCATCCGAACCGACCGCCTCGATGGCGTTCAGGATCAGATTGTAAAACAGCGGGTAACTCAGCCATTTCTCGCCAAGCACCATGAACCGCTCCCCCTCCTCCATGACGATGCGCGCCTTGACCGCATGGCCACACCGGGTGCAATCGGCCACGATATGCTTCAGGGTCTCCAACAGGTCGAACGGCTCCGGCTGGAACGGGTAGGTGTTGTTCTCCATGCGGAACAGATCCAACGACCGGTTGATCATGTCCAGCATGACGTACCCGCTCTTTTCGATCATATGCAGGAAATTGACCTGCTCCGGGGTGAAATGTCCATTCAACAGCAGGAGTTCCGGCAGGCTCAGGATGGCGGACAAAGGGGCCTTGAGATCGTGCCGGGCAATCCGTTCCATCTCCTCGCGAATCCGCAGGGCGTCCTGCAACTGGGCATTCTTGCGCTCCAGATCTTCCCTGGCCCGCATATAGGCAATGGTATTGCGGCAACGCAGCAACACCACAGCAGCGCTGCTCGGCTTGCGGATGAAATCCACCGCGCCCAATCGCAGGCCCACGGACTCGTCATCCTGGGTATCCTTGCAGGTCAGAAACAGCACCGGAATGCCGGCGGTGGCCGGATCGGCCTTCAAACGGCGGCACACCTCGTAGCCATCCATCCCCGGCATCAGAATATCCAGGAGAATCAGATCGATCCCTCCCCCGGCGGCAATCTGGCAGGCCACCTCCCCACGAATGGCCACCTTGACCAGATAACGATCATCCAGTGCCGCCTTGATGACCTTGATCTGATCCGGCTGGTCGTCCACCAACAGGATCGTGCCTTCCTTGGGTGCATGGGAATGTCTCATGATGGTTCCTCCTCACAGGCGACCAATGTCAAGCCCGCCTCCTTGGCCCATTGGCGCATCACTTCCAGAGAGGCCTCGAAATCGTATTCCGCCAACTGTTGCTGCAGGGCAGTCAAATGATTCTTGTCGCGTGTAGTCTTCAGCAACGGTCGCATCCGCGCGCAGACCGCCTCGGCCTCCGAATCGAAGTTGGCCACAAGAGTGGCGGTCTCCAGGAAAAGCGGCTGCAAGGCTTCCTTGTCCGTGACCCCCTCCTCGCCGGCCTCCTCGGCATAACCAGCCTCTTGCTCCTCCAGTCCGGGCACGGCGCGCCGGATCGTCTCCAGCACCGCGTGCAACTCCCGCGCGGCGCCCTCCAGCAAAGGACGGATGGCCGCCGCGCCGATCCTTTCCCTCACCCCGGCCTCGATGGACATCGCCGCCATGCGCAAATCCGTCGCGCCGATGTTGGCGGCCAACCCCTTGAGCGTGTGGGCCGTGCGCTCCAGCGTGGACCAATCCTGGGCCGCCAACTGGTCGGACATTAACGAACAGGCATTTTCCTGATTGAAAACGAAACGCCGCAAAATGTCAATATACAAACCCACGTTGCCGCCCATCACCTCCATGGCCTGGCGGGTGTCGAATCCCGGCAGGTCGGGCAGCGCCCCCGGCGGCGCGGCCTCGGCAACCTCGACGGAAACGGATGCGGGATCCAGAGGCTTGGCGGGACGAATCCAACGGGCCAGCACGGCGTACAGGGTCTCGGGGTGGATGGGCTTGGCGATGTGATCGTTCATCCCCGCCGTCAGACAGGCCTCCTGATCGCCCACCATGGCATTGGCCGTCATGGCGATAATGGGAATTTCCGCCGCGCGGGAACCCTCGCGCCGGATCAGCCGGGTGGCGTCCAGACCATCCATCTCCGGCATCTGCAGATCCATGAGCACACCGTCGAAATGTTCCCGCGCCACCCGTTCCACGGCCAGGCGACCGTTCTCCACGATGGTCAGCGTGACGCCGACCTTGGCCAGCAGTTCCCTGGCCACCTGCTGGTTGATCTCGTTGTCCTCGGCCAACAACAGGTGCGCTCCGGCAATCCGGGCACGCGCATCCTCCCCCCCCTCCCCCTCACCGCGCTGGGCGCGCCGCCGGGATTGGACGGACGCCGCCGTGGGCGCGACGGCCCTGCCGAAACGGGAGGTGCAGACGAAGAGACTCCCCTGGCCGGATGTGCTCTCCACCCGGATGGTCCCGCCCATCATCTCCACCAGACGCCTGGAAATGGCCAGGCCCAGGCCGGTACCGCCGTACTTGCGCGTCGTGCTGCTGTCCGCCTGGCTGAACTCCTGAAACAGTTTTCCCAGTTGTTCCGGCGTCATGCCGATGCCGGTATCCCGCACGGCGAACTCCAGCAGGAGGTCGTCCGCCCCCTCCTCGACCAGCCGAACCGCAACCGAGACCTCGCCGTGCTCCGTGAACTTGACGGCGTTGTTGGCCAGATTGGTCAACACCTGCCCCAGACGCAACGGGTCGCCACGCAAGAACGGCGGCGCCTCCGGGGCCACCTCCGACAACCAGCGCAACCCCTTTTCCCTGGTCTTCACCGAAATCACCGAGGTGAGGTTCTCCAACACCTCGGCCAACTCGAAATCCACGCTCTCCATCTCCAGACGACCCGCCTCGATCTTGGAAAAATCGAGAATGTCGTTGAGCAGCCGCAACAGGGAGTTGGCGGCGTTATGCACCTTGCGCAGATAGTCCTGCTGCTGATCGGTCAACGCGGTTTGCAGACACAGGTGACTCAAGCCGATGATGGCGTTCATGGGGGTGCGGATTTCGTGGCTCATGTTGGCCAGAAAGGCACTTTTGGCCTGGGTGGCCTGTTCGGCGTTCCGCTTGGCCTGGGCCAGTTCCGCCTCCTGCTGGCAGCGCATGATGAGGCCGGCCAGGGTGTTGACGATCACCTGCAGCAGGTTCTTGTTGTCGCTGCTCAGCACATAGCCGGCATCCACCCGCAGGGTGAGCACGCCAATCAACCGGTCGCCGCCCTGGATGGGCAGACAGAAAACGCCATGATCGGGGGTGCCGTCCAGATTGCCGTCCGTCACCTCCAGCGAGTGGGCCACCTCCACCTGCCTCCGGGTCGCAGCCGCCTGGCCACACAGGCACTGGCCGGCGTCAACCCGTGCGCACCGCTCCGGCAGGAGCTGGGGCAAACCGCGATGCGCCGCCAGGCGCAACTCCCGGCACTCGTCGTCCCACAAAAAGATCGCCCCAAGAATCCGACTCTCCAGCCAGGGCAGGGAGGTGATCAGAAAGATGGCCTGATCGAGATGTTCCTGCAACGTCAGAGGTTCCAGGGCATCCAGCAGGAGACGATTGACAACGGCACGGATCTGTGATTGCTGTTCGAGAGATTCGTTCTGCTTGGTCAAGCGCTTGGATTGCAGAATCAGCTTGTTCAGCAATTCATGCTGTTTCTTGTTGGTCGCCCGCAACGACTGGTTTTCTTCCAGCAACCAACGATAGCGCTCATCCGGCTCACTGGACGCCAGTTCATTCATGAACGTTCATCCAAAACCGGCTGGCCCCCCGCTTGCCACGCATCCAGAAGAAGATCTGGCGCGGGGGGCCGCATCATTCACTCCCCGCTCTTTTTCGGGGCATCGGGCGGGGGCGGCACGGGCTTGGCGGCCTCCGGGACCGGGGCAGTGGCGTCGCGAGGCGCCTCGGCGGCGGGTTTGGCGGCGGAACCGGACTTGGCGGGGACCGGAGGTCCGCTCTCCGCCTCCTTGGCGGGGACGGCGGGCCGGCTCTGGGTGGCCGGGGCCTGGTCCATGACGGAACTGACATCCCGATGGGTGGTGAAAAAGGCCAGGGTGAGACTGGTCAGCATGAAGATCGTGGCCAGGGTGGCGGTGAGCTTGCTGAGAAAATTGCCCGATCCGCCCGCGCCGAACAGGCTCTGGGAGGTACCGCCGAAGGCAGCGCCCATGTCCGCGCCCCCCCCTTTCTGCAACAGCACCACGAACACCAGGGCAATGGAAACCAGAATATGCAAGACCGTCAGGATCAGAGCCATTTCGCAACCTTTTTACGCAAAACAGTCAAAATTCGTCGGGCACGGCGTCGATGATCGCCAGGAAATCGGTCGCCTTGAGCGCCGCGCCACCAATCAGGCCGCCATCCACGTCCCCCAGCGCCAGGATCGTCCGGGCATTGGCCGGCTTGAGGGAACCGCCGTACAGGATCCGGACCTTTTCGCCCGCCGCGCCCAGCGCCTCGGTCAGGAGCGCGCGCAGGAAACCATGCATCGCGACGATCTGCTCCGGCTCGGCATTGCGACCGGTGCCGATGGCCCAGACCGGTTCGTAGGCCACCACCAGGGATT
This sequence comes from Magnetococcales bacterium WMHbin3, assembly GCA_002753185.1. Taxonomy (GTDB): domain Bacteria; phylum Pseudomonadota; class Magnetococcia; order Magnetococcales; family Magnetaquicoccaceae; genus Magnetaquiglobus. Next base: position 36,165 of record PDZX01000002.1, on the reverse strand, counting down.
CCCGTTTGTTGCGGGCGTCGGGCACGTGGGGCAGCAGGGCGGCGATCTGTTCCCGCACCACTGCCTCGGCTGCGCCCCGCTCCCGTTCGTCGAGGCTCTCGCCCACGCAGACGATCGGGGTCAGTCCGTCCCGAAACGCGGCGGCCATCTTGCGTCCCACCACTTCGTTGCCCTCGCCGGAGGCGCGGCGTTCGGAGTGGCCGACGATCACATACCAGCACCCCACGTTGCGCAGCATGATCCCGCACAACTCGCCGGTATGAGGGCCGCTCTCGTGTTCCGAGAGGTTCTGCCCCCCCAGTTTCAGCGTCCCGCTGCCCAACCGCTGATGCAGGGCATGCAGGGCAGTCGCCGGCGGACAGATCACCACCTCGCAATGCAACATGCGATCCGCGCGCTGGCCAAGCCCGAACAGAATGCCATCGGCAAGATCGCAGGCCGGTTCGATCAGGCCGTTCATCTTCCAGTTGCCGACAATCAATGCACGCCGCCGCATCTCGACTCCGCCCCCGTGTGGACCCTTACCAAATCATGGAGTATATGCAATCGGCTCCCGGCAGGCAACCACAATTCCGCCGGTCAAGTCACTGCATCTCCACCCGTTTTTTCCGCACTTCCTCCATGTCCAATCCTTGCACCTTCTCCACCAGCTCCTTCAGGGCCTTTTCCGGCACCATGCCCGGCTGCATGAACAGAATGGTGCTCTCCCGGAAGATCATCAGGGTGGGGATCGAACGAATCTCGAATGCTGCCGCCAGTTCCTGCTCCCGATCCGTGTCCACCTTGCCGAACACCACGCCGGGAAACTGGGCCGCGACCTTCTCGAAAATCGGGGCGAACGCCTTGCACGGGCCACACCAGTCGGCCCAGAAGTCGATCACCACGATGTCGTTGCCCGTGACGGTGGCCTCGAAATTCTCCTGGGTCAAGGCTAAGGTCGCCATGTTCGCTTACTCCTCGCAAAAAAATAGGGGGTCGAAAAAAAATCCATCAAGCGCCTCGGGCGCCACTCAGCCAATCCGCAACCACCTCGCCGGCGCTGCGCGACGGGATGGCGAGCGCCTGGCGGATCTCCCGGAAGCCTTCCCGCTGACGCCGGGCACACTCCGGATCACGCAGCAGAAGACGCACATCCTCGGCCAGCACCTCCGGACGGGCCTGGTCCTGGATCCGTTCCGGCACCAGCGTGCGCCCGGCCACCAGATTGGGCAGGGCGATGTGCGCCACACGGATCACCCGACGGCCAATCTGGTAGGTAAGCCAGTTGACCCGATACATGACGGTCATCGGCGTGCCGATCAGGGCCGCTTCCAGGGTGGCGGTACCGGAGGCCACCATGGCGGCGTCGGCCGCAGCCAGCAGCAGCCGGGTCTCGCCTCGCCGCACGGCGATCCGTGGCAGGAATGCCCGCGCGGCGGCATCCGGACAGGCCGCCATCACCCGCCCCAAATCCTCAGGGAGCAGGGTATCGGCCAGGGCCAGGGCGCAACGCACCCCACCCTCCCGTTCCAGCCGCAGCGCTGCGGCCACCATGATCGCCAAATGACGCTTCAGCTCCGACAGCCGACTGCCGGGCAGCAACACCACCAGCCTCTCCTCCCCGGCCAGACCGAGGTCGGCGCGCAGCCGGGCGATCTCTTGCGCATCGGGCAGGGGCCGCAGGGCCAGCGGATGACCCACGAAGCTCACCGGCAATCCGCTGCCGACATAATACGCGGCCTCGAACGGCAGCAACAGCAGCACATGGTCCAACAGCCGCGCCAGCCGTTTGAGCCGCCCCCGCCGCCAGGCCCACAACTGCGGCCCCACGTAGTGGATGCGCGGGATGCCCAACGCCTTGGCCCGCTGCGCCAGCAAAAAATTGAAATCCGGCAGGTCGATGGTCACCAGGAGATCCGGTCGCTCCCTGCGCATCAGATCCACCAGCCGCCGGTACATCCGCACCAGACCGGGCAGACGCCGGATCACCTCCACCAGGCCGATCACCGAGAGATCGTTGACATCCCCCAGCCCACGCAACCCTTGGGCCATCATCCGCTCACCGCCCACGCCGAAGGCCTCCAGGCCGGGAAACCGTTCCCGCAAATCCGCCAGAAGCCCCCCGCCCAGCGCATCCCCGGAGGCTTCGCCAGCCACCAGCATGATCCGCAGCGGGCGCCGATCCCCGCTCACGCCGGGATGTCCCTCGTGAACGCAGCAATCTCCCGACGAATGGCGGTCACCACCTCCAGGGCCGCGTACCCATCGCTGCCGCTCACCACCGGGGGATGCTCCCCGCGCACCGCGCCGACAAAAGAACGCAGTTCCTCCTCCAGGGGGTCGTGGCGCGGCACGGGCAGGCGGCTCTCCACGATGGCGGGCAGCCGCACCCCGTCCAGGACCATCTCCCCAGACCCTCGCTTGCGCACCATGACGGTCTGCTCGGAAAAATCCAGTTCGATCATGGCGTCAACCTGAAAAATCCGCGTCTGCCGACGCGCCTCCCGCGCCAGCCGCGAGGCGGCCACATGGGCGATGCAGCCGTTGGCGAACCTGAGGCGCGCATGGGCGATATCCACCCGGCCGGTCACCACCTCAGCCCCCACCGCCTCCACATCCACCACCTGTGAGCCTACGAAATGAAGGATCAGATCCACATCGTGAATCATGAGGTCCAGCACCACGTCCACATCCAGCGCCCGATTCTTGAAGGGCGCCAGACGATGACACTCGATGAAACGCGGTTTATCGAGCAGCCCGCTCGCCTGCAAGGCGCACACCGTGGGATGAAAGCGCTTGATGTGCCCTACCTGCAACACCCGCCGATGGGCCTCTGCCAGTGCGATGAGTTCACGCGCCTCCTCCAGAGTGGCGGTCATCGGCTTTTCCACCATGACATGCACCCCGGCGCGCAGACAGGCGGCCACCACAGCGGAATGGTTCTGGGTCGGGGTCACCACGGAGACCAGGTCCAACTCCGGCAGCAGCGTCTGGAAATCGGCCACCGACGGCACCCCCAGTTCTCCCCCCACCCGCCTGGCCCGTTCCGGATTCAGATCGGCCACCCCCGCCAGCCGAACACCGGGCATGCGCGCGTACTTCTGGGCGTGGAAACGGCCCAGATACCCCACACCGATCACCCCAGCCGCCAGAACGTTGCCCATCGCGCTCACCCCGTGCCTTCCAGATCTTCTCCGGCCACCCCCAACAATACCAGTCCATGCCGATCGGCAGCCCGGCAGGTCGCCTCCAGATCCACGATCATCGCCCCCCCGGCCTCCACCGCGATCACGGGAATGCCCGCCGCAGCCAGGGTCTCCATGGTGGCCACGCCGATGGTGGGCAGGTCCAGACGGCGATCCTGACCCGGCTTGACCACCTTGACGAAGACCGCGCTCCGGTCGCCGGCCCAACCCCGCGCCCCCCCCGCCACCAGCTCCCCCGCCCGCCGCAGCATGGCGTCGGTCCCCTCCATGGCCTCCACCGCCACCACCATGTTGCGCCGCACCACCACGCCCTGTCCGATGTCCAACCCGCCCAGCGCCTTGGCCGCCCGCCAGCCGAACCGGATGTCCTCCCACTCGCCGACCGTGGGTTGCCGGCGGGTCAGGCAGCCTGGCGGGGCCAGCAGCTCCGGCAGATAATCGGTCACCGAGCGCAACGCGAACCCATGCGCCTCCAACAGCTCGCCGGCGGCCCGCAGCAGTTGATCGTCGTGCAGCCCCCACAAGCGCAACACCATCCGCAACGCCAGCCGGTCCGGACGGGCGCGCCAGATCCCCTGCTTGCGGATGCCACCCACCAGCACCACGCCCCGCGCCCCACCCCGCCCCAGATGATCGAGCACCCGACGGAACTGACCCAGACGCACCCAGCGGATCTCCTCCACCAGGTGCGCCAAGGCCGGATCGGTCTCCCCCTCGTGGGCCACCGCCACCACGCCCGGCCCGCCGCGCGCGCGCATCGCTCGGGCGAACATCAGGGGAATCGCACCGGATCCGGCTACCAGTCCTACCCGTTCGGTCAAGGAAGAAATCTCGCGGAGGGAATGGAATACAAGCGTCCGCTCACAAACGGACGCGTCTCAACGGCAGATGCCCCGCTGCCCGCTTTGCAGGAACTCCAAAATATATTGAATCTCGACGCAACTCGACAGATGACGCTCCAGCTCCTCGATCGCCTGTTCCATGCGCAGATTGGAGCGGAACACGATCCGGTAGGCCTGGCGGATCGCCTTGATCACCTCCTCGGAGAAGCCATGACGCCTCAGGCCCACCACGTTGACGCCGGTGATCTTGGCCCGGTTGCCGGCCGCCGAGACGAAGGGAATCACATCCATGGAGATGGCGGAAGCGCCACCGATGAAGGCATTGCGCCCGATGCGGGCGAATTGGTGGATCGCGGTCAGGCCGCCGATGACGGCATAGTCCTGAATCTCCACGTGACCGGCCAGGGTGGCGCCATTGGCCATGATGACATGATCGCCCACCCGGCAATCGTGGGCGACATGGGCATAGGCCATGATCATGCAGTCGTTGCCCACGCGGGTCAATCCGCCCCCCCCCTCGGTGCCACGATGGATGCTCACGTACTCGCGGATGGCGCAACGCTTGCCGATCTCCACGCGGGTCGGCTCGCCGCCGTAATGCGAGTCCTGCGGAACCTGACCGATGGAGGCGAAACTGAAGATCCGGGTGGCCTGACCGATATCCGAGCGTCCGTCGATCACCGCATGGGCACCCACGTCCACCTTGTCCTGCAAGACCACCTGGGGACCGATCACCGCGTAGGGACCGATACGCACCCCGGCGCCCAGTTCCGCCTTGGGGTCCACCACGGCGGTGGGATGGATGAACGAGGCGTCATCCATGGCCGTCTCCCGTGGTTTCCCCGTCGAGGGAGTCCGCGTCCTGGTCCCTGGTCATGGCCATCAGTTCGGCCTCCGCGACCACCGCGCCGTTGACCCTGGCCACCCCCTGGAAGCGCCAGATCTCGCGGCGGCGTTTCAGCAAGGTGAGTTCCAGCCGCAACTGATCGCCAGGGACCACCGGCTTGCGGAACCGCGCCTTGTCGATGGCCATGAAGTAGACCAGCCTCCCCTGTACCGAGGCGGGATCGATCCTGCCGGCCAGCAGGGCGCCGGCCTGGGCCATGGCCTCCAGGATCAGCACCCCCGGCATCACCGGATGACCGGGGAAATGGCCCTGAAAGAACGGCTCGTTGATGGTGACGTTCTTCAACGCCACCAGACGCGAGCCTGGCTCCACCTCCTCCACCCGGTCCACCAGCAAAAAGGGGTACCGGTGGGGAAGCGTCTTGAGAATGTCGCGCAGATCCACCACTTGAACGCTCCTGGGGCTAGAACCATTTCTTGGTGTGTTCGTTGAGCTGCTTGAGCACCTGATCGGAGATGTCGATGGCGTTGTTGGCGAAGAGCACCTGCCCTTTGCCGAACACGGCGGTATACCCCCGTTCGCGTCCGATCTCCTCGATCACCTCACGCAGCGCCTCGGTAATCTTCTTGGTCCAAACGCCGTTTTCCCGGTCGATGGCGGCCTGGTTGTCCTCCACCAGGCGCTGGTATTCGCGGAACTTGCGGCGGGTGTTGTTCTCCAGGTCGGCGCGGGCATCCCGATTCAGCATGTTGCCGCCCTGTTCGAGCTTGTTTTTCAGTTCCTTGATCTCCGCCTCCATGGCGTCCACTTCCTGCTGCTTGACCGCCAGTTTCTTCTTGAGCATGTCACGCGCCTTCTGTGCCGCAGTGGAGGCGGCCATCACGCGCGGGACATCCACGTAGGCGAAGGTCGGCGTCCCGCCGCCGGCCCAGACGTCATCCGCGCGCCAGCCGCCGAACAACAGCAGGGCAACGACCAGGCACCAGGCGGGCACGGAGAGCGACGGACGGACGCTGCCCGCACGCCGGGCATTGGCAAGAGAAGTGGTTTCGCTCACAGCGTCGTCCCCATGCTGAAGTCGAAGATGCGCGTCTTGTCGATCTCCTCCTTGACCAGTGGCGTGCTGAAGGTCAGACGCAACGGCCCGAAGGGGGAGTTCCAGTGGATCCCGACACCGGCCGCCAGTCGCACGCCGCCGGAGGTCCTGACGTCGGTGGGCAGACTCCAGTCACCCACATAACCGAGATCCATGAAGGTGATGCCCCGCACCCCCTTGTCGCCCAGCCCCAGGAACGGGAAGAAGAGTTCCGCGTTCACCTGCTCGAAGTGGGTTCCGCCATAGGCGTCGTCCTCCGGCGTGGTGCGCGGACCGATGCCGCCCGGCTTGAAGCCGCGCACCGATTGTCCGCCGCCCAAATGGAACCGCTCGAAGATCGGGACGTCCTTGCTCATGCCATCGATGATGCCGGCGCGGCCACGCAGATGGCCCACCCACTCCTCATCCGAGGTGAAGGGGTGATAGACCTGGCTGTCCACGATCGCGCGGGCGAAGGTCACGTCGCCGCCCAGACCGGCGAAATCGGTGGTCAGGCGATGGGTTTTCCCCTTGGTGGGCATCATCGTGCTGTTGATGTCGCTCCAGATCAGGGCATTGCTGACCATGGAGCGGATGTAGGGACTCTCGTCGGCCTGGGCCTGCATGGCGCGCGACGGCAAGGCGCCGGTGGCCTGGATGTCCACCTGGGCCAGGTTATAACTCAGATTGTCGCGCAGATTTTTGGAAATGGGGAAACCCAGCCGCAAGGCGCCGCCGTAGGTCTTCTCCGTATAAGCCCCGATCAACCGGCGGTCGGCGTCGCGGGCGAAGAGGTCGAACCCGGCGGAGAGGTGCTTGTCCATGAAGTAGGGTTCGGTGAACGAAAAGTCGAAATTGGTGGTGGTGCCGCTCAGGGCCGTGGAGAGGACCAGCCGTTGCCCCCGTCCCAGGAAGTTGTTCTGGCTGACGCTGGCCGTGCCGATGAAGGAGTCCGTGGTGGAGTAACCCGCGCCCACGGAGAAGGTCCCGGTGGGTTTCTCGGCGACCTTGATCTGGACATCCACCTGATCGGGATTGCCGGTGGCGGGCGTGGTGACCTCGACGCTCTCGAAGAAGTTCAGGTCACCGATATTTTTCTTGGATTCCCGCATGGCCGAGGCGGAAAAGCGGTCCCCCTCGTTCATCGTCACCTCGCGACGCACCACGTTGTCACGGGTACGGCTGTTGCCCACCACCTCGACGCGATTCACGTAGACCCGGCGTCCCTTGGCCACCCGGAAGTTGACGGCCACGGTTTTGGCGTCGTCATCGATCTTGGTCTGGGGTTGAATGTCCAGAAAGGCGTAGCCGAAGTCGCCGATCAGGTCGGTCAGTTTCTCGATGGACTGCCGCATCTGGTCACGGGAGTACCACTCCCCCCTGGTGACGCGCAACGCTTCCATCAGTTTGCCCTTGGGGAGTTCGTCGAAATCCCCCTGCACGTCGATGTCGCCGAACCGGTAGCGTTCCCCCTCGTGGACCGAGTGGGTCACCACGAAGGCCTTCCGATCCGGGGTCATCTCGGCCACGGAGGACTCCACCTGCACCCGTGCGTACCCCTCGTCCAGATAGACGTTGCGCAACTGCGACTGGTCGTACAACAGCTTGTCCCGGTCGTAGGCATCGTCATCGGTGAACCAGGAGAACAAGCCCGATGGCTGGATCATCAGTTTTTTTATCAACTTCTTTTCCGACAACTCCTTGTTGCCGATGATGCGCACCTTGCTGACCCGCGACTTGGATCCCTCGGCGATGCGATAGACCACGTTCACCAGATTCTGATCCTGTTCCTTGACCTCCAGGTCGATCTTGGCCAGGAAAAAACCCTTGACGCGGAACGCCTGCCGCAGGGCGGCGATGTCCCGCTCGGTGGTCGAGCGGTTGAAGAGGGCGTGGGCCTTGAGCTGCACGATCTTTTCCAGCTCCTCGGTGGTGAGGGCGTCGTGCCCCTCGAAGGAGACCTTGCTCACCGTGGGGTTTTCCACCACCCGCACAATGATGGTGTTGCCCTCCATTTCGATGGCGACATCCTTGAAGAAGCCGGTGTCGTACAGGGCCTTGATGCTCTTGCTCACCGCCTCCCGATCCGGGGGCTGGCCGGGGGTGAAGGTGACATGGGAGCTGACGGTATCCGGCTCGATCCGCTTGGCCCCCTCCACGCGGATGGCGCTGCCGACATCCGCGGCGTGGCTCGTGGCGGGCAGCACAAGGGGAATATTGAAGAGAATCAAAAAGATCCAAAGACGCATAGCAACCATGCTCATCTTTTCCTCATGGCAGACGTGACAAAATTGGACAACCATACCCCAGACGCATGGGTTGGGCAAGAGAATTCCTTGCGCGATTCTACACGCAAAGGCTTACTGCGCGAAAGGAAACATGCGCACCAGATCGTTTTTCATGGCCCACACCATCAGGAGAATCAACAGGGTCATGCCCGCACGGTTGGCCGCCAGTTGAATCCCATCCGGTACCGGCGACCCCTTGGCCGCCTCGATCAGGAAAAAGAAAAGATGTCCGCCATCCAGAACCGGGATGGGCAGGAGATTCAAAATCCCCAGATTGATGGAGATCAGCGCCATGAAGAACAACAGGCTGCTGCTCCCCTGGGCGGCAGTCTTGCCGGCCATCTCGGCGATCATCAGCGGCCCGCCGATCTGATCGGCCGGGACCGCGCGGGTGATGAGTTTCCAGACCCCGGTCACGATCATTTCGGTCATGCGCCAGGTCTGTTCCGCGCCCCGCCGCCACGCCTCGGCCAGGGGGTATTCGACCCGCTCCACGGCATCGCCCGGCCCGATCCCGATCAGAAAGGTCCTGACCTGCTCGCCAAACAGGTTGGTCATCTCCCGCACCCCTGGCTGGATCTTGACCAGGAATGCCTCGCGGCCCCGCTCGACGGTGAATTGCATGGCCCGGCCATCCGACTCCTTGATGGTCCGGCTCAACACCTCCCAGCGGGTCACGGGGCGGTCGTCGATGGCCACGATCCGGTCCCCCACCTGGATCCCGGCCTCGGCGGCAGGCATGTCGGGAGAGACCGTGCCCACCACCGGGAGCACCTCGTCCACCCCGATCATGAAGGCCATGATCAGAAAGAAAAGCGCGAAGAAAAAATTGAACGCCGGACCGGCAAACACGATCCAGAACCGCGCCCACACCCCCTGATGGTCGAAGGCGAAACGACGCTCCTCCGGGGGGACGGGCGGATCGTCCTCATCCTGGGACTCACCCAGCATCTTGACATAGCCCCCCAGAGGCACGGCGGAGAGGCGGTATTCCGTGCTCCCCTCGCCCCGGCTCCAACCCGCGATGCGGGGACCGAACCCCAGGGAAAAGACCAGCACCCGCACTCCGAAGAACCGCGCCAGCAGAAAATGGCCCAACTCATGCACAAAGATCAGGATGCCCAACACCACCACAGCCCAAAACAGAGTATTCATGCCACCTCAGGTCCCTTTCCGTAACGGACGATCCACTCGTCGGCCCGCCCGCGCGCCCAATGATCCACTTCCAGAATGTCACTCACCGATCCCGGTTCACCTGCGTCGTCGGCCTGTTCGAGCGTCCACTCGATGAGGGATGGAATCTCCATGAAGCCGATGCGCCGATCCAGGAAGGCGTGTACCGCCACCTCGTTGGCGCCGTTGAGGATCGCCGGCGCCCCCCCGCCCCGCCGCAGGGCGGCGTAAGCCAGCTCCAGGCAAGGAAAGGCTGCGGGATCCGGCGGGCCGAAAAAGCGCAACGTCCCGACACGCACCAGATCCAGGGCCGGCACCGGGGCCGCGATCCGTTCCGGCCAGGCCAGGGCCACGGCAATGGGGGTGCGCATGTCGGGCACCCCCAACTGGGCCAGGACCGAACCGTCCGGCCAGGCGACCATGGAATGCACAATGCTTTCCGGATGGATCACCACCTCGATGCGACCGGGATCCACGCCGAAAAGATGATGGGCTTCGATCACCTCCAACCCCTTGTTCATGCAGGTGGCGGAATCGATGGTGATCTTCCTGCCCATGCTCCAGTTGGGATGGTTGAGGGCCTGGGCCAGGGTGACCCCGGTCAGCCGCTGCGCGTCGAACCCCCGGAAAGGCCCCCCGGAGGCGGTCAGGATCAAACGCGCCGAGGGATCCACATGCAAGGAGACCTCCTCCTGATCACGCTGCCCCTGAAACAGAACCTGAAAAATGGCGCTGTGCTCCGAATCCACCGGGATCACCCGCACCCCGCAGCGCCGGGCCTCTTCCATGAAGAAGCGGCCGGCCATCACCAGGCACTCCTTGTTGGCCAGGGCGACATCCTTGCCGGCGCGCAACGCGGCCAGGGTGGGACGCAGTCCGGCGGCCCCGACGATGGCGGAAACGGTCATGTCCACCCCATCCCAGGCGGCGATGTTCTCCACCCCGGTCAGGCCGGCGAGCACCTCGACCGGCTCGCCCGCCAGCCGCTCCCGCAACCGCTCGGCGGCCTCCACGCTCCACAGCGCCACGGCCTTGGGACGAAAAAGGCGGATCTGCTCCAAAAGCAGGGAAGGATTGGACCCGGAAGCCGCCATGGCCACCACCCGGAACCGATCGGGATGGGCCGCCACCACATCCAGGACCGCGACCCCCACCGATCCCGTGCAGCCAAGCAGGGCAATGGACCTAGGGGCCAAAAGGGGATGCTCCCGCCGCCACGCCGTTGGCGCCCAACCGCAGATACAAGGCAAAGATCGGAATGGCGAACAACAGGCTGTCCAGCCGGTCCAGCAACCCCCCATGACCGGGAATCAGACTGCCGGTATCCTTGACCCCCGCCTCGCGCTTGAGGACCGATTCCACCAAGTCGCCGACCTGCCCGACGAACGACAACACCACGCCCAGCACACCTCCGGCCAAAGGCGAGATCACCGGGACGAAACCACCGATCCCCAGCCCAAGCCCGGTCAGGGCGCCCAGCACCATCCCCCCCCAGAAACCGGCCCAGGTCTTGTTCGGGCTGATGTCCGGGGCCAGCTTGCTCCCCCCCCAGGTCCGACCGGCCAGCAGCGCCCCGGTATCCGTGGCCCAGATGACGAACAAAAGCAGGCAAATCAACCGTCCGCCGTGCTCCATGGCCCGGATGGAGTCCAGCAGCAGCAGGGGCAGCCCGCAATAAAGCACCCCCATGAAACGAAACCCCGCCAGATCCGACACCACCCTGCTCCGCTGGTATTCCGCCACCGCCACAACCAGCAGCGCGAACAGGATCGCGGCCAGCTCCACGGGGATCCAATCCGTACGCCCGCCGTACCCCGTGCCCAGCAGCAGCCAAACCGCCCCCAAAAGCGGCAAGAAAATCCGCAACACCACCGGACGCGCGCGCAACGCCAGCCACTCCCACAACAAAAGACCACTCGCCACCAGCAGCAAGACGAAGAGCATGTCCCGCGTCCCCGCGAGCAGCAGCCACAGCAGCAGCGGAATCAGAACCAGGGCGGAGAGGGAACGAACGATCATCCGGCATCATTCCATGGGTTAACGGGCCGCGCCGAAGCGGCGATCCCGGTTGGCGTACTCACGAATGGCGGCCTCGAGGTGGCTCGCCTCGAACTCCGGCCAGAAAATGGGCAGGAAGACCATTTCGGTATAGGCCATCTGCCACAACAGGAAGTTGCTGATCCGCTGTTCGCCGCCGGTGCGGATCAACAGGTCGGGATCCGGCTGGCCCCCCGTGGTCAGGTGGGCGGAGAGCAGATCCTCGGTGATCCCCTCCGGGGCGAGACGCCCGGCGGCCACCTCGCCGGCCAGGACCCGTACCGCATCCACCAACTCCTGACGACCGCCGTAATTCAGGGCGATGTTGAAATCCAGCGTCGTGTTGGTGCGGGTCCGCTCCTCCAGATCGCGTACCAACTGCTGGATCTCCGCCGGCAGTTCGGCGATGCGCCCCAAGGCGCGGAAACGGACCCCCTGGGAGATCAGATCATCCATCTCCTTGCGCAGATGGATGGCCAACAGGTTCATCAACGAGGCCACCTCCTCCTGGGGACGATTCCAGTTCTCCGAGGAGAAGGTGTAGAGGGTCAGGGTGGAAATCTGGAAGGCCAGACAGGCCTCCACGGTTCGCCGCACGGCCTTGACGCCACGGCGATGACCCTCGATCCTGGGCAAAAAATGGCGCCTTGCCCACCGGCGATTGCCATCCATGACAATGGCGATATGCCGCGGCCGCTTTTCAAGTGGAACATTGGTCATCGATCATCCTTCACGCACCGAACCGGCCATCCACCCCGTCACACCCGCATGACATCCGCCTCCTTGTGGGCGACGGTCTCCTCCACCTCCTTGATATGCCGATCGGTGCGCTCCTGCACGACCTTTTCCATGTGCCGCAGATCGTCCTGCGAAATTTCCTTGTTCTTTTCCATCTTTTTGAACTGGTCCATGGTCTCGCGCCGCACGTTGCGCATGGCCACCTTGGCGTGCTCTCCGGCCTTGTAGACCAGCTTGACCAGATCCTTGCGCCGCTCCTCGGTCAACTCCGGCAGGGGCACGCGGATGACCACGCCGTCATTGGAGGGATTCAAGCCCAGGTCGGACTCCAGGATGGCCTTTTCGATGGCCTTGATCAGCTTTTTGTCCCAGGGCTGGATGGTGATCATGCGGGGTTCCGGCACGTTCATGGTGGCCACCTGGTTGAGCGGGGTGTCGGAACCGTAGGCCGGCACCATGATCCGATCCAAAAGCGAGGTGGACGCCCGCCCGGTGCGCAGAGAGGCCAACTCCTCCTTCAAGGCATGCACGGTCTTGATCATTTTTTGATCCAGGGCTTGCAGAACCGGTTCGATCATCGTCTCATCTCTCTTGGCCAGGCATGACGGTCACGCCATGCCGATGGTGGTCCCGCGCGCTTCCCCAGCCAGGATGGCCGCCAGATTGCCCGGCTCCAGGATGGAAAAGACGCACAGCGGAATCCGGTTGTCGCGGCAGAGGGTGATGGCCGTCAGATCCATCACCCGCAACCCCTTGAACAGCACCTCGTCATAGGTCAGACGGTCGAATTTGCTGGCATTGGGATTCCTGGCCGGATCGGAGTCGTACACCCCGTCCACCTTGGTCCCCTTGAGCAGCAGATCGGCGTGGATCTCGGCCGCCCGCAGGCTGGCTGCGGTATCGGTGGTGAAATAGGGATTGCCGGTCCCGGCAGCGAAGATCACCACCCGTCCCTGCTCCAGATGGCGCACCGCCTCCTTCTGGACGAACGGTTCGGCCACCTGGGGCATGGCGATGGCCGACATGACCCGCGCCACCCCGCCTTCGGCCTCGATGGCCGCCTGCAGGGCCAGGGAGTTGATCACCGTGGCCAGCATGCCCATCTGGTCGGCGCTGCTGCGTTCCATGCCCAGCGCCGCGCCGGTGGCCCCGCGATAGATGTTGCCGCCCCCCACCACGATGGCCGGCTGTGCCCCTTGCGCGCATGCATCCAGGATCTCCCTGGCCAGCCGCTTGAGAAACCGGGGGTCGAGATTCTCGCCCCCGGACCCCATGAGGGCCTCTCCCGAAAGCTTCAGAAGAATACGTCGCATCATCCCCCCTGTTTACTGGCCGCCGACCTGCTTGGCCACCTCGGCGGCGAAGTCGTCATCCCGTTTTTGCAGCCCCTCGCCCATCATGAAACGGGCGAAACCGCTGACCCGGATCTTGCTGCCCAGTTGCTTGGCCGCCGCGTCCACCACTGCCTGCACGGTCTGTTCCTGATCCATGACAAAGGGCTGCTCCACCAGGCAGGTGTCGCCGTAGAACTTGGAGAGTCGGCCCACCACCATTTTCTCGATGATGGCCTCCGGTTTGCCGGAAGCACGCGCCTGCTCGGCCAGGACCGACTTTTCGCGCTCCAGGTCGGCGATGGGGACCTCCTCCCGGTTGAGGTAGAAGGGGGTGGAGGCGGCGACGTGCATGGCAATTTTCTTGCCCAACTCGCGCAGGGCCTCCTGATCGGCGGCATCCGACTCCAGGCCCACCAGGGTGCCGATCTTGCCGGCCATGTGGCTGTAGCCCACCACCACCCCGCAGGTGACGGTCAGGCTGGACAGGCGGCGCAGGTTCATGTTTTCGCCGATGGAAGCGATGAGCGCAGTCAACTCCTCGGCCACACTGCGACCGGCTCCGGGATAGGGCGTGGCGGCCAGGGCCTCCAGTTCGTCCACCCCATTGGCCAGGGCCGTCTCCACGGCGGTGGTGGCGTAGGCGATGAATTTTTCGTTTTTAGCGGTGAAGTCGGTTTCGGTATTCACCTCCAGCAAGGCGCCCCGTTGCCCGGCGGCGGCCACCACCACCTTGCCCTCGGCGGCCACGCGGCCCGATTTCTTCGAGGCGGTGCAAATCCCCTTCTTGCGCAGCCAGTCCACGGCGGCTTCCAGGTCGCCGTTGGTTTCGGTGAGCGCCTTCTTGCAGTCCATCATGCCGGCTCCGGTCTTTTCCCGGAGGTCCTTGACGAGATTCGCAGTGACAGTCATGGTTTCATTTCCTTATGTATGGATCAGGCGTCCGTGGTCTGGGCTTCCAGGGCGTCCCCCTCGCCGGAAGCGCCGCCCCCCTCCGGCTTGCCGGTGAACATGGCCTCGGAGATATCCGGCCGCTTCCCTTCCAGGATCGCCTCGCCCATCTTGTTGAGGAAAAGCTTCAGGGAGCGAATGGCGTCATCGTTGCCAGGGACCACCCAGTCGATATCGTCCGGGTTGCAGTTGGAGTCCACCAATGCCACCACCGGGATGTTGAGCTTGTTGGCCTCGGCCACGGCGATGGACTCCTTGTTGACGTCCACGACGATGATCAGGTCGGGCAGGCGCGACATGTCCTTGATGCCGCCCAGGGAGCGTTCCATCTTCTCCTTCTGGCGTTCCAGGCGCATCACCTCCTTTTTGGGCAGGACCTGCCAGGAGCCGTCGTCGCGCATCTTTTCGATCTCCTTGAGGCGACGGATGGAATCCTGAATGGTCTTCCAGTTGGTGAGGGTGCCGCCGAGCCAGCGGTGATTGACGTAATACTGTTTGGTGCGGGCCGCCTCCTCGGCGACCAGTTCCACCACCTGACGCTTGGTCCCCACGAAGAGGACCACGCCCCCCTCGCTGACCCGCTCGGTGACGAAACGGCAGGCGTCACGCAGCATGTAGATGGTCTTTTGCAGGTTGATGATATGGACCCCATTCCGGGAGGAATGGATGTAACGGCCCATCTTGGGGTTCCAGCGTTTGGTCTGATGACCGAAATGGAAGCCCGCGTCCAGCAGTTCACGAATCGAAAATGTTGCCATGGTCACTCATCCTTCTACTTGGGTTTTGGCTTGGTCCTCCGCCGCTCCGGTTGGCGCTTCGGCCCTTCCCCGTCGCCGGGGAGCCAGGGCCGCCGGTGGGTCGGCGTGTGAAATGGGTGGATTGTCAAACCGGATTAGTGTAACGGCAAATCGGCGCGATTGCAAGGCAATCAGCACAAGATTCAAAGTCGATCCCATGTGAAATTCACCTGACATGGCAGAGTTCACAAGCCATGACGACATCAAGGAAAGACGATAGCCGCAAATTTTCAAAAAACTCTATGATTTTGCGGGCAATGACACCTGACCCCCTCCAGACACATCGCGTATAGAGGTGGCGGAAATTTTTTGCTTGCACCAAGAATGGGATTTGTGAGAATATACTTAAAAATAGACTTTAGAACTTAGTAAAGGCGGTAAAATCAGCGTGGAGTGTCGAACGAAGCACGCGATGTAACGCTGCAGAGGTATTACTAGCAAGGAGTTGATAATGATCCATTTAAACAAGCTTCCGTGGCGAGATAGTTGGTCAACACCGATTGCCGTCACAATGTTGGCCTGCCTATTCGTGTTGATCTCTTCATCCGGCTATGCTGAAGTCAACCCTTCCGTACCAGCAGACACATCTAAAATTATCGAAAAATATGCAACACTATTATCTTATGTTGAAGTTTTGGCGCGATGCGGCAAAGAGGCCGATGCGGAGCAGTTGCGCACCTTTGTGGCGAGTTCGATTGCCAGGGACTTCCCGGAAACGAAAACGTCCGACGCCGCAAATACCTATGCACAAGGATTCTTGCGGGGCATGCGACACATCATGGATGGCGCCTCCGGATATGCAACCATGTCGATCTCTCCAAGTTCATGCAAGGTGTTGCGCCTGGAAATGCAGGACATGATGCAGAAAGACTCTACAAATAACAGATAACAAGTGATGATTATGGATTATTCTTTTAACACATTCAGGAACTTTGCTGTTTGTTCTCTGTTCCTACTGTTGCCATCTTGTGTCAGTGATCGCGAAAAGGAATCAGTGCTTGCCGGCACGGAAGTGGACGCCTTTCTGGCCGACAAGCCAGCACAATTGCGTGACCACCTTATCGTATACAAGGCGCAGGGCAGACGGAACCAGGTACTGAACGCGGACCGCATCGGCTTGGCATCCATGGAATTAAAAGATTTGAAGTTGGCCAGGCTGATGTTCGATGCAGCGGTCAATGGCATTGAATCCATTTATGCAAACACCCCGGAAGCACAGTTGGCCCGTTCCAATTTTTTCAAGGAGGCGGTCAAGGATTTCAAGGGTGATCCCTATGAGCGTTCAATGACATTTTATTATAGTGGACTTCTTTATTTAATGAACGGAGATCATGAAAATGCCGGGGCGCATTTTCTAGGCGGTTTCATACAGGACAGCATGTCAATGGATGATCAATTTAATGCGGATTTTTCATCATTGGTTTTTTTACAAGGTTGGGCGGCTCATTGCGGGGGCAAGAAGGAGGCGGCTCAAGAACATTTTCAGAAGGCCAAGCTTCTGAATCCGAAATTGCCCATTCCCAAAGAAACGGATAATCTGCTGGTTGTGGCCGAAACCGGCTTGGCACCCATCAAATACAGCTCTGGCGTGGATGATGTTCCCAATGTGCGGGTGATCAAACTACGCAAGGGGGGTGGGAATTACACACCACACGTCCAGTTGCCACCATTGCAAGGGAACGACGCCCAGATGGAGGAGGCCGAGGATCTCTATTTTCAGGCCAGCACACGGGGCGGGCGAGCATTCGATGCCTTGCTTGCCGGCAAAGCCACGGTCAAAAGCGCCCTGGAAACCGTCTCCACGGCGGCAGGTGTTGGCGCGGCGGCAGGAGGTGTCGTTGCTGCAACAGCCTTGACCACTGGCCATAAGGATAATGCGAATGCGGCTGGAATTTTTGCACTGGGTGCGCTGGCAGTCAGTTTGTCCAGCCGGTTGGCTGCAAACAATGTCGAGGTCGATGCGGATGCGCGTTATTGGGACAACCTGCCTCAAAAATTATTCATAAAAACCATCACAGATAAAAATAGTAAAGTAGTTAATGTTAATTTCTATGATGAAAAAAATTTTTTAAAAGAGTCCAAATCAACGAACATCTATTGGGCAGGAACATGTGGCATCGCATGGTTGCGATCACAGAGTGCGTTCCCTACCTCGCCACGGGCACCGTATAGTATCTCAGGCGATACGACGACCAAGCCGCTTCTCACCAAAGGCAACACCGACACACAATGATCACTATAAAGCGACCTGTTGGGGATAAAGGAGTTTGAAATGTTTGGAAAGTTGACGTTGACGATGTGTCTTGCCCTGATGTTATCCGCTTGCGGAGCACATCACATCGAGTTGGGAAAAGTTGAACATGGCGGAGATTTCTCACCTGTGTTGACGGCCCAACATGTCAAGGAAGGAAAACTTGAAAATCTTGGTTTCGGAGAAGCCGTAGTGGTTGCTTTGGGCAACACAGAGATGGTGGCCAGTTCAGAGACGGCCAAATTGTCGTTCATTGAAGATTTGAGCAACGATCAAATTCAAAAAGCCCTGGAGACAAAAACAAAAAATAAACCTTACATCAAGATGATCAGTGGGTTTGAAGGAAAGGATGCAAATCAGAAGGATAGATATTTTTCTTCTGTGCCATATTTTGTGCATGAAGTGCAAACAGGAAAAGTTCCAACAAAATTTAGCATCATGGCACTCAATATCGGTGAGGCCGAATTTGCGGGCGATTTAATTATCCACAACAAATTTGCTCCCGATATAAAATTTATAGGAATCAGCAAGAAAAGAAAAATTGTTGATCAGCGCGCCTTAAAAGCAGGTTTGAGAGGAATACCATTTGTTGAGCTGGTAACCTTGGCAATGGATGACTTTTCAACCGTCGATGCGGACCCGCATTTCCGCCTACTCAAAGAAAACAATGTATTAAGTTTTGAGTTTGGCTCTACGAACCTGAAGTCGGGAGAGGGTATGCATGTGGTTCTTGATGTGGAAGCGACCATGCCAGAACTGGACGAAATGCGCAGAAACGCAAAACCGACAAAATAAATGTCAGGCGTGCGATAGAAAATCTCAAGTACTGATCTCGACTGATTCTGTGAAATTGAAAGGACAGGGGCAAATGAAAAACAAATCGATCTTGCTGGGACTGTGTGCCGCTTTGATCCTATCCGGGTGCGAAACCATGCCAACCAGGGTAGACAACTCCGCCGGATCACCAACAAAATATATTGATCCCAGTACGACTGGCCCCCTGGCTGGAGTCGGCATAGAAAGCCAGGATATCATCGCCATGACCGATAAGATGGTCCGCAGTATGCTGGACATTCCCCAAATAGCGCAGACCAAATCCGCTCCACGCATTGTTCTGGATCCGGCGGAATTTCAAAACGAATCATCGCAAGCAATCAACAAGAACCATATTTTGGAACGACTCAAAGTTGATCTGAACCGTTCCGCCAAAGGACGCCTGATATTCGTTCCGCGACAAAATGCCGCAGCCGTGGAAAAGGAGCGCCAGTTGAAACGGGCTGGCAAGGTGGATGCTGGTACCACAGGACTGACCAAGGCCGCCGCCGGGGGGGATTATTTGCTCAAGGGAAAATTCACTTCTCAAGACCAGCGTACCAAGGATGGCCGGATTCAAAGGAGTAATACTATTTTTATCTCTTTGCTCGATCTGGAACTTGGTACTGAGATTTGGAGCGACTACTTCGATGCAGCAAAATACGCCAAAGACGACATTATTTATCATTGACAGATGGCGATCGATGGCATCCAGTGTTTCGATACCGATTCAATCATGAAGATGCGGAGAAAAAAAACGTGGCCAGCCAGAAATGGTCGTACCGGTTCGGGAAGTCGGGTTTTTGGTGTGGGATGTTGCTGTTGCTGACTTCCTGCTCCTTGGGTGGTTTGAATGAATCACAGCCGATTTGTGATCTGGACGAATATCAGAAGGCAATCGCTATCCCAAGAGAGCCGGAACTGGTTCCGCGCATCCCGGGAATCGTTTCTAAAATGCCCCTTAATCATCTCAATATCACCGACAAGAGTATCCTGAAAAAGGTGATGGTCCACTCCCTGAATGTCGACCGCAACGAGCATGGACGGATTCGCGTGTGGGCGCGTCTGGTCAATTGTACGGAATTCCCTCTGCAGGTCGAAGGGAGGACTCATTTTCTGACGGATATGCAGGCCCCGGCAGAACCGGTTAGCGCATGGAAGCGGGTTCATTTGCCTCCAAAAACATTCAGCATCTATGAAATCCAATCCTTGACCGGCAAAGAAGCTTTTAGTTTCCTGATTGAGATGAGGGAAGGGAAATGATAAAAATCAGATATGTGCCGACTGTCCAAATGCTGGTAATGCTCATGGTGCCCGGATTGGCATTGGCCGCCGGCCCATATCGGGATAATCAGCCAGAAGTGTTGGGGGGAGTCGATCGGGATGCTGAAAGGGCGCAGCGCAGAAACTCGGAAAGCGTGAACTCCACTGAAGCGCTCGCCCAGTTCAGTCAGGCCTATAACAAGGCTAAACAGCCTAGGATAGCCGTCTACTGGAACCGCAAACTCTCTGAATCGGTCGGTTCGCGTTGGGTTTCCAATGACAGGTTGGTAATTCAGGAGGAGAGTCGATTCAAAGGGGCCTACGACGGTCGGAACAACGATGCCACAGATTCCAAGACCACCACCATTGCCCATCAATCGTTAGCCAAAGCCGCTTCCGACAGACGTGGCGGCCCGGGAGAGTTGGAGATGGCCGCTTTTGAAGATGGCATGCTGGAGGCATTCAATCATGCTAATTGTCATCTCGTTGATCGAAGCGTTATTATGCGTATTACGCCGGAAGGAAATGGCCAGGGTGGGGAGATGATCGAGACTGCTGCCCTGCAGCGCTATGCGGATCTGCTGATGGAGGTAATCCTGATCCCCAACCATGATAGCCAGTCTGGTTTCGCGTTTCGCATCTCGGCCAAAAATTTAAAAAATGGTCGTATCCTGGCCAGTCTGGTGCACCAGCCCAACGAACAGGAGTCCGAAGTGAGTGGAGAATGGGTGGCAGGCGTCAATGGGTATGAACTCAAACAGAATCCATCAGATTTTTTTGCGAATCAGGGACGATTGACTGGCATAAAATTGATGCGGGCAATGGCAAGAACCTTGTAAAGCCTCCCGTAAGGAATTTAATGCATGCGTACGTTTTTCCTTGTCGTCTTGTGGTTATTGCTTTATGCCCTACCCGCTCATGCGGAACCCCGTTTTGCCCTGGTCATCGGGAATGGGGCCTATGGAAAAAAAGGTGCGCTGCCAAACCCGTTGCGTGATGCTCATTTAATGAGTACAAGCCTGCAACGCGTCGGTTTTGATGTAATTGCTGCCAATGATGCCACGCGATCCGGCATGAAGAACGCCATCCGGCAATTCACCGATCGGATCAGTCAGGCCAAGTCAGAAAATCCTACCACTCTTCTGTTTTATGCTGGACATGGTGTCCAGGTCAATGGTCGCAATTACATGTTGCCTGTTGACATCAGTGTCGATTCTCCTACTACTTTAGAAATGGACGCTATAGATGTAGATCAAGTAATGCGAATGATCAATGATGCTGGGGGTCATGTCATAATCTTGGTTCTGGATGCATGTCGTGACAACCCGTTTCCCTCTGGAACGCGTTCCATCAATCGCGGGTTGGCTCGTATGGATGCCCCTGTTGGCAGTTTCATTTCCTATGCCACCGCTCCCGGTTCCGTGGCACAAGATGGGGCAGGCACGCTGAATAGTCCGTTCACCAAGGCACTCGCTGAAGAGATTATCGTTCCCGGCATCTCTATAGAAAAAGTGTTTAGAAATGTGCGTAACAAAGTTATGAAAATGACCAACAAGGAGCAGATTCCCTGGGAGGCGTCATCTTTGACTGGGGAGGATTTCTATTTCTTGCGTGAGAGCGCGACCGCTTCCCGTGTCGTTTCCAACGATGAGAAGGAGCGCATTCGCTGGAACCTTGTACGGACCTCCACTGTCAACCGAGATTTGCAGGATTTCCTGGCTGAGTATCCCAATGGTGTGTTTGCTGACATTGCCAGGGAACGTCTGGCGACTTTGCAGGAACCGGTCGAACCCAGGGGACCGCATGGAACGGTTTCTGAAAAGCAGGTTGCGGTATCCGAGTCGCCAAGTGAGTATTATGTTGTCGCTTTGGCTACGGCTGGTTTCACTGAGCCAGACAGCAAATCTGAACGAATCGTGCGGTTTGCACAGGATGTTATCGTGTTGGGAATCCGGTTGGAAAAGGGTTGGGTGATGGTTCAACAGGAGCAGGGAACTCCGGTCAGCTATGTCCCGGAAGAGGTGCTGCGCAAGATCTCTAACAAACAGGCGGCAATCAAATGGAAAGAAATTCGGAACAGTGATGATGAAGGCGCATTTCAGGCTTTTGCCGAGACCTATCCCCAGGAATTCCTGGCGACTCGCGCGCGTTCTCTGGCCCGTTATTTTCAGGAACGTAAAGCACAGGGAAGAAAAGAATTTTTCGATTCTTTGATTGGAAAAAAAAAGAATAATATGTGATTATTTTTCAAATGTACGTGATTACGAAAATCCGTATCACCCCTCATCCCCCGCCCAAGGCCTCCCGACCGTAACGGTCCTCGAAACGGACGATGTCGTCCTCGCCCAGATAGGAACCGGATTGCACCTCGATGATCTCCAGGGGGATCTGTTCGCGGTTCTCCAGGCGGTGGAGCATCCCCACCGGGATGTAGGTGGAGTGGTCCTCGTCCAGGACGAAAACCGCCTCG
The DNA here is from genome assembly GCA_002753185.1 of Magnetococcales bacterium WMHbin3. GTDB lineage: Bacteria > Pseudomonadota > Magnetococcia > Magnetococcales > Magnetaquicoccaceae > Magnetaquiglobus. The sequence goes on along the minus strand of PDZX01000002.1, from coordinate 14,104 downwards.
CCCCGCGTCACCGTGGCCCGCCCCCCGACCACCACCCAGTGCTCGGCGCGGAAACGGTGCTTCTGCAAGGAGAGCACCCCGCCCGGATGGACCGTGATCCGCTTGACCTGATAGCGGGGGGCGATGTTCAGCCGCTCGAAACTCCCCCAGGGACGGTAGACCTTGCGATGGAGGATCAACTCCTCGCGGTTTTCCCGCTTCAGGCGCTCCACCAGGTTCTTGACCTCCTGCACCCGCTCCCTGGCCGCCACCAGCACGGCGTCGTCGGTCTCCACGATGACGAGATCCTCCACGCCCAGGGCCGCCACCAGCCGGGCCTGCGCCCGCACATGACAGTTGCGCGCCCCCTCCAGGATCACGTCCCCGTGGACGGCATTGCCCCGAACATCCCTGTTCTCGGCCTCCCAGACTGCGGACCAGGAACCCAGATCGCTCCACCCTGCGTCCAGCGGCACCACCGCCGCGCGGCGGGTCTTTTCCATGATCGCGTGGTCCATGGAGATGTGCGGCGCGCTCAGGAATGCCTCCCGCCCCAGACGCAGAAAATCCAGATCGGCGCGGCCCTCGGTCAACGCCGCCCGGCAGGCATCCAGCAGGCCGGGGGCCAGCGCGGTCATCTCCTCCAGACAGACGGCGGCCCGCAGCAGAAACATGCCGCTGTTCCAGAAATACTCCCCCGACGTCACGAACTCACGCGCGGTCGCCGCGTCCGGCTTCTCCACGAACCGCTCCACCGCGCATGCCACGCTGCCCGGTTCCAGGGCGACTCCCCGGCGGATATAGCCGAAACCGGTCTCCGGGGCGCGGGCGACGATGCCGAAGGCGACCAGCCAATCGGCGCGCGCGGCCTGCGCGGCAACCGCCACCGCCTGCCGAAAGGCCTCCTGGTCCGGAATGAGGTGATCGGCCGGCAACACCAGCAACAAGGGGTCGGGATCGAGGGTCAGGGCGTGCAGGGCGGCGCAGGCCACGGCGGGCGCGGTATTGCGGCCTTCCGGCTCCAGCAGGATGGCGGCGGGGGCGACACCCATGCCACGCGCCTGCTCGGCCACCAGAAAGCGATGCGCCTCGTTGCACACCAGTAGCGGGGGATGTACGTCCGGCAGGCCGGTCAGGCGGCGCATGGCGGCCTGAAACAGGGTCTCCTCGCCGACCAGGGCGAGAAACTGCTTGGGATGGGCCGCGCGGGACAAGGGCCACAAACGGGTCCCGGAACCGCCAGAAAGTATGACGGGCAACAGCGCCATTTACGCCCGCCAGATCAGGATGCCATCGGCCCGGTACACCCCGCGCGCGTCCACGATGAGGCGGGCATGCTCCCGGATCATGGCCCAGTCGAAACGGTCGTGATCCGTGGCCAACAGCACGCAATCATAGCCGGCGATCACCTCCGGGTTCAGGACCACCCCGTCCATGGAGAGTTGAAAGGCGCGCATGGGGGGGATGCGCGGCACATGGGGATCGGTATAATCGGCCAGCGCGCCCATGGCCAACAGCTTTTCCAGCAGATGAAAACTGGGGGATTCCCGCACGTCATCGACATTCTTCTTGTAGGCCAGCCCCAGCACCAGCACGCGCGACCCCCGCACCGGCTTGCCATGGGCATTGAGGGCCTCCATCACCTTGCCGATCACGTAATCCGGCATGGCGCTGTTCACCTCGCCGGCCAGTTCGATGAAGCGGGTGTTGACCCCGTACTCCCTGGCCTTCCAGGTGAGATAGAACGGGTCGATGGGGATGCAGTGCCCTCCCAGTCCCGGTCCGGGATAGAAGGGGGTGAAGCCGAACGGCTTGGTTGCGGCGGCGCGGATCACCTCGAAGATGTCCAGTTGCATCTTCTCCGCCACCACCTTGAGTTCGTTCACCAGGGCGATGTTGACCGAGCGATAGGTGTTTTCCAGGATTTTGACCATCTCCGCCGCGCTGGTCGAGGAGACGCAGGTGACCTGGTCGATGACCGATTCGTACAAGGTCTTGCCCACCTCCAGGCAGGCCGGGGTCACCCCGCCGCACACCTTGGGAATGGAGCGGGTGGTGAAATCCGGATTGGCCGGATCCTCCCGTTCCGGGGAGTAGACCACGAACACCTCGACGCCCACGGTGAATCCCGCCTGCTCCACGGGCGGCGCGATCAACTCCACGGTGGTGCCGGGATAGGTGGTGCTTTCCAGGGAGATCATCTGACCGGGACGCAGATACGGGAGCACCTGGTCCATCGAGCCGGTCACGAACGAGAGATCCGGTTCCCGATTGCGGCTGAGCGGGGTGGGCACGCACAGGATGATGGCATCCACCTCGCCGATCCTGGAGAAATCGGTGGTGGCGAGGAATTTGCCGGTCTCCCAGGCCCGCACGAAGGGGGCCACGTCGAGGTGTTCGATGTAGCGGATGCCCTGACGCAGTTTCTCGACCTTGCGGCCATCCACGTCGAAGCCGATCACCGGGAAACGCTCCTCCAGAAACCGCGCCGCCAGGGGCAGGCCGACGTATCCCAGCCCGACGATGCCCACCACGGCCTGACGCGCGCGAATCTTCTCCAGCAGTTTTTCCTTCAACATGACCGCGAATCCTCCAGCAAGAACATTCAATGTCAACCCGCCTTCAGCCACTGCCAGGTGAGAATCCCGGCCAGGGTCGCCAGCAACGATCCGATGACATGCGCGGCGATTGCCGTCATCGCCCAGACCAGTCGCCCCTCCTGCAGCAGGGTCATCACCTCGGCGGAGAAGGTGGAAAAGGTGGTGAGGCCACCACAAAACCCGGTGATGATCAACAGCCGCCACTCCGGGGCGAGATTCGGCATCTGGGCGAAAGCGGCCAGGGCCAGGCCGATGACGTACCCGCCGATCAGATTGGCCAGCAGGGTGCCGGGCGGCAACTGGGGCAACAGGGAATTGAACCGCAGCCCGAAGCCCCAGCGCAACAGGGCACCCACAGCAGCCCCCAGGGCAATGGCCAGAATCGATGTCCACATGCGAACGGTACCGTCAACGGAAATGGCGGGGCGCTCTCCCCGGTGCATGGTTTCACGCCGGACATAAAAACACAAGGCGCAAAAAACAAGACGGCCCTGGCCGGTTTCCCGACCAGGGCCGCTCGAGTGGCGGCCTCCCCCCGTGGTGGCTACCAGGAAATCTTCTCGATGCCGTCGAACTCCACTTCCGAGCCGTCCCACATCTTCAGGACGCCGGAGGCGTCGCCGAAGGTGAAGGTCAGGACATCGCCATGCACCTCGTAGGCGGCATCCGTGACCAGGGACCATTCGCCCTCGGCCATGGCATGGCGAACCGGGCCATGGGAGACATCGTTGAGGTGGACCTCGTCGCTCCAGATGTTGTGCCGGCCGCCGTCATGGCCGCCGTGCGCCTCGTCGTGGCCATCGCCGGCGCCGAAGACGAAGGTATCGGAACCGGAACCGCCATGCAGCTTGTCGTTGCCCGCGCCGCCGGTCAGCACGTCGTTGCCGGCTCCGCCGCGCAGGGTGTCGTTGCCTTCTTGGCCGTCCAGGGTGTCGTTGCCTTGCCCGCCCTCGATGCGGTCATTGCCCCGCCCCCCCAGCAGGAGGTCGTCGCCCTTTTCGCCGAACAGGCGGTCGTTGCCGTCGCCGCCATCCATCTTGTCGTCGCCCTTGCCGCCGAACAGGCGGTCATTGCCGTCGCCACCGGTCATCCAGTCGTCGCCGCGACCGCCATGCATGTTGTCCTTGCCCTTGCCGCCATCCAAGTGATCGTCGCCGCCGGCGCCGTGCATGGCGTCGTTGCCGTCCTTGCCGTACATCGTGTCGTCGCCCCTGGTCCCGTGCAGGTCGTCATTCCCGTCGGTTCCGTAAATGGCGTCGTCATTCTCCAGGCCGACATGAATCGGGTCGCTTTGGGTCACCCCTTCCGAGTCGCCATCCCCGGTGGCCACCGAGGCCACCAGGTCGAACTGCGCCCCCTCGTTCCCGGCCATGACCGCCAGACCCGGAATCCTCCAGGCCACCGCGACGCCATCCGCGTTGGCGGCGGTCACTTCCAGCAGGTCGCGGGAGATCACCCAGGTCCCGTCCGGGCCGGCGGTGCCCATGTTCAACTCCACGCCGGCGGGGATGCCGCTCAGGATGACATCGCCGACCAACCGCTCCGAGCCGTCCTGATCCCGCATGGTGAAGCCGATATCCAGCGCCACCCAGTCGTTCGCTTCCCCGGCGGCACCAGCGGACGCCACCACCGCGCCATCCGTCACCGCCGCCACCTCGACATCCAACTGGCCATGGGTGGTGCGGGTCTGGGCGCCATCCTGGGTCACCACCTGCACATCCAGGGAGAAATTCCCGGCGCTGTCGGCGACCGAAGTCAGCATCAGGTCCGGAATGCCCCAGGCGACCGCCTGCCCGGCGTCATTGATTTCGGTCACCGTCAAGGCGTCCTGGGGAATCACCCAGCCGCCATTGCCATCGGCCTGCCCGATGCTCAAGGAGGCGCCAACCGGCAATCCGGCGATCACCACATCCCCGACCAGCGATTCCGAGCCGTCCTTGTCCTGCAAGGAGAACTGGATATCCAGGGCGATCAGGGTATCCTCCGCACCGCTGGCGTTCGCGGCGGCCATCGTCACTTCGTCCGCGCTGTCCGGCTCGAACACCACCGGAATCGGTTCGACATCGACGATCACCGGAGGGGGCGTCTCAACCGGGGCAGGCTCCACCACCACCGGGGCCTCGGTCGGGGCCGGTTCTTCCACCACCACCGGGGCCTCGGTCGGGGCCGGTTCCTCCACTGGCGCAACGGTTGGCACCGGCTCGATCACCGGAATCACCACCGGGTCGGCGCCGATCACCGGCGCATCGAGCACCGGGTCCAGGGGATCGCTATCCGGTTCCGTGGCCAGGACCGGCTCCTCGATCACCGGGTCGATGACGGGGGTCGTCGTGATCGGGGCGATTACCGGTGCCTCGGTCACCACCAGCGGATCGCTCAGGGCGGGATCCGTCAGCACCGGATCGAGCACCGGATCCGAGGAGGTTGTCACCGGATCCCCCACGACGAAGACCGGCACGATGAATTGCCCCGGATCGTCAACCAACAGAGGCGCCATGGTATCCGCGCCGCTGGATTGATCCGAATAGGAGAGAATCGCGGCATCCGTGGTGGTGGTTTGCAGGTTATCCAGGGTGGTGGACATCTCAATTGACTCCTTCTGGCTCGTCATCGGTCTCGCGACACGGGTGAATTATAAATTAATCTCACTATTCCCCTTGCAGCCGCCATGCCGATTTTTTATACTGTTTTTTCAATATATTATAAAAACAACAAAACAAGCCGGACGTACAGCGGCATGGAAAAAATCCTGCCGGGAGAGGGACATTTCCATATTAACTTATTATTATATCTGAATTTTTTTATTTGTCACTTTTTTTTACGCGATCAGGGGCTGTGACACAATATTTTACACATCCCACACACCAGTGGCCCACGCCACGATACGCGACAGAATGCCACGCATCCGCAAACAGCACGGGGGAACGGACAGGCATCATGAATCCGCTGATCATACTCGGCGCCACGGCCACCGGAAAAACCCGTCTGGCGGTAAGGCTGGCCAGGGAACACCACGGCGAAATCATCTCGGTGGACTCGCGACAGGTCTACCGGGGACTCGATATCGGCACGGGCAAGGACCTGGAAGAGTACGGCGCCATCCCCTGCCACCTGATCGATATCCTGGAGCCGGGCGAGGCGTTCAACCTGTTCGAATTCCAACGGCTGACCCTCGATCTGCTCCCCCGGATCCGGCAACGGGGATGCCTACCGATTCTGGCGGGCGGAACGGGACTCTATCTGGAGGCGATCATCCGGGGCTACCCCCTCGCCCCCGCCCCCCTCGATCCCCATCTGCGCGAAGAACTGGCCCGGCTGAGCGATGCGCAACTGGCCGCGCGCCTGCTGACGCTGAAACCGGAACAACACAACACCACCGATCTGGAAAACCGCGCCCGGATGATCCGCGCCATCGAAATCGCCCTGGCAGGTCCGCCCCCCGCCACCCCACCCCCATTGAACCCCTTGATCCTGGGCGTGCGCCTGGAGCGGTCGCGGCTGCGCGAACGCATCATGCAACGCCTGGACGCCAGACTGGAAAACGGCATGATCGAGGAGGCGCGCGGGCTGCTGGCAAAAGGGGTCCCCCATGCCACGCTGATCGACCTGGGGCTGGAGTACCGCTTTCTCGCCTGGCATCTGCAAGGAGAAATGACCTTCGCGACCATGCGGGAAAAACTGCATCAGGCCATCTGTCAATACGCCAAGCGTCAGGAGACCTGGTTCCGCCGCATGCAACGGCAAGGGATCCCCATCCACTGGCTCGAAGCCGATCCGGACCCCTACCCGCAAGCCTCCGACATCATCGGCGCCTTGCCGGAAAAACCCCTCACTTGAGCGGAAAGGTCATGGGGGTATCCTCCGGCAGGACGAAGCGCTCCCGATAGGCCTCCACCGACAGCTTGTGGCCCCGCAGCAGATGCTGCCGGAGATTCTTGTAGACATGTTCGCAGATCGGGCAGACGATACCCTGCTCCGTCACCTTGGGCAGGGCTGGCACCACGACCGCCGACGGGCATGGCGGAACCGGGGGAGGCGCGGCGACCGGTTCCGGAACGGACAAAACGGGAGGCGGCGGTGGCACGGGGGGAGCAGGCGGGGGACGCAAGATACGTTCGGGTGGGTACTGCTGTTTGTCCAGGAGCATTTTGACGGAATAAAAACCGATGATGAACACCAGTCCCACCATTCCCAGTCCCTGCATGGCCTTCTCTCCTCCGGGTCGTGGTTTGCCGATGGAAACTTTCATTACAGGATTTTTCCAACCCGGTCAACACGAAAATCCGGCCATGACATTGCACTGCCGACGCTCCGCCGGTATAATGGATGGAAAGGCAACTTTTGACATTCGTTAACAACGGAAAAACCCCATGGCCAAATTCATCTTCGTGACCGGCGGCGTGGTCTCCTCTCTGGGCAAGGGGTTGGCGGCGGCCTCCCTGGGCTGCCTGCTCCAGGCGCGGGGTCACTCCGTCACCATCCTGAAACTCGACCCTTATATCAATGTCGATCCCGGCACCATGAGTCCCTTCCAGCACGGCGAGGTGTTCGTCACCGACGACGGCTCCGAAACCGACCTCGACCTGGGACACTACGAACGGTTCCTGGACATCAATATGAGCCAGGCCAACAACTTCACCACCGGCCGCATCTACCAGCAGGTGATCCGCAAGGAACGGCGCGGAGATTACCTCGGCTCCACGGTCCAGGTCATCCCCCACATCACCGACGCCATCAAGGAGGCCATCCTCGGCGTGACGGGAGACGCCTCCATCGCCATCGTCGAAATCGGCGGGACGGTCGGCGACATCGAATCCCTCCCCTTCCTGGAGGCCATCCGCCAGTTGCGCATCGACCTGGGGCGAGAAAACACCCTCTTCATCCACCTGACGCTGCTGCCGTTCATTCCCACCTCCGGCGAGGTGAAGACCAAACCCACCCAGCACTCGGTCAAGGAGCTGCGCGCCATCGGCATCCAGCCCGACATCCTGGTCTGCCGCACCGACCGGGAAATGCATGCGAGCGTCCGTAAAAAGATCGCCCTCTTCTGCAACGTCGAACCGGACGCCGTCATCTGCTGCCAGGATCAGGAGACCATCTACCGGGTCCCCTTCGCCCTCTACCTGGAAGGATTCGCCCGCAAGGCGCTCCAGTTCCTCAACCTGCGCGGCGGACCCCACCACCTGGAGGCCTGGGAAACCGTCCTGGAAACAATCGTCAATCCCACCCACAAGACCACCATCGCCATCGTGGGCAAGTATGTGGAACTCAAGGATGCCTACAAGTCCCTGGTGGAGGCCATCTCCCACGGCGGCATCGCCAACGACTGCCGGGTGGCGGTGCGCTGGGTCAACGCCGACGACCTCTTCAAGGAAGACCCCGACGCCCTGCTGGGCGGCGTGAGCGGCATTCTGGTCCCCGGCGGCTTCGGCGAACGGGGCGCGGAAGGGAAGATCCGCGCGGTTCGCTTCGCCAGGGAGAAAAAATTCCCCTATCTGGGCATCTGCCTGGGCATGCAGATGGCGGTGGTGGAGTTCGCCCGCAACGTGGCCAACCTGCCGCTGGCCAACTCCACCGAGTTCGTCGAAAACACCCCGGACCCGGTGATCGCCCTGCTGACCGAATGGAAGGACGGTCACCAGGTGCAACGCCGCGACAACGAGACGGAAAAGGGCGGCACCATGCGCCTGGGGGCCTATCCCTGTCAACTGATCCCCGACAGCCATGCCGCGCGCGCCTATGGCATGGCGGGCATCTCGGAACGGCATCGCCACCGGTACGAATTCAACAACCGCTATCGGGAACGCCTGCAACAAGCCGGCCTGATCATCTCCGGCACCAGCCCGGACGGGGAACTGGTGGAGGTGGTGGAGGTTCCGGACCACCCCTTCTTCGTGGCCTGCCAGTATCATCCGGAGTTCAAGTCCAGGCCCCGCTCCCCGCACCCGCTGTTTGCCGCCTTCATCAAGGCGGCGCTCGCCCACAAGCGGGGCTGAGCCGATGACCATCGTTCCCCGCACCGTGGCCATCGGCTCGCTGAGCGTGGGCAATCACCTGCCCCTCGTCCTGCTGGCCGGTCCCTGCGTCCTGGAGGGATCCACCTTTCACGAACTGCGGGAGTTCGCCCTCGCCACCGCGTCCACCATCCGGGACATCGCCCGACGGGTGGGGATGCCGCTGATCTACAAAGCCTCCTTCGACAAGGCCAACCGCACCTCGGCGACCGGCTATCGGGGTCCCGGCCTGGAGGAGGGTTTGCGCATCCTGGAGGTGGTCAAGCAGGAGCTGGCGCTGCCCGTTGTCACCGACATCCACGCCCCGGAGCAGGCGCAAGCCATCGCCGAGGTGGCGGACATCATGCAGACGCCGGCCTTTTTGTGCCGGCAGACCGACCTGATCCAGGCCGCAGCCCGCACCGGGCGTCCGCTCAACATCAAGAAGGGCCAGTTCCTCGCCCCCCAGGACATGGCCCGCGTGGTGAGCAAGGCCGAGGCCGCCGGCAACGATCGGGTCATGGTGTGCGAGCGGGGCTACGCCTTCGGCTACGGCGATCTGGTGGTGGACATGCGCAGCCTGGTGATCATGGGGTCCAACGGCACGCCGGTGGTGTTCGACGCCACCCACTCGGTGCAGCGTCCGGGCGGATTGGGCGGCTCCTCCGGGGGCGAGCGCCGTTTCGTGGCCCCGCTGGCGCGGGCCGCCGTGGCCGTGGGCGTGGCCGCCATCTTTCTGGAAACCCACCCCGACCCGGACCAGGCCCCGTGCGACGGTCCCAACATGGTCCCTTTCGCCTCCCTGGAGGCCCTTCTCGCCCAATTGAAGCGGCTTGACGATGAACAAAAAAACGCATCAGACCATTCTTTATGACCGGCATGTGGGGCTGGGGGCGCGCATCACCCCGTTCGCGGGGTGGGAGATGCCCCTGCACTACGGCTCCCAGATTCAGGAGCACCATGTGGTACGCCGTGCCTGTGGGGTGTTCGACGTTTCCCACATGGGCATCGTCGATGTGACCGGGGAGGAATCGTTGCACTATCTGCAACTGATGCTGGCCTGCGATCCCGGACGCCTGGGCGACGGGGGCGGACAGTATGGCCTGCTGCTCAATGACCATGGCGGGGTGGCCGACGACCTGATCGCCTATCGACTGGCGAGTAACCGGTTCTGTCTGGTGATCAACGCCGGAAACCGGGAGAAGGATCTGGCCTGGCTGCGCATTCATGCCCCGGCCTTCAAGGTGACCATCACCGAACGGACGGATCTGGCCATGCTGGCGGTGCAGGGCCAGGAGAGCCTGCTCCGCATGACCGGGTGCCTGCCGCCCGACCTGACGGATGCGGTGACCGCCCTGCCGGCGTTTCACCTCCTGGAGCGGCATGGCTGGCGCGTGGCCCGTACCGGCTACACCGGCGAGGAGGGGTACGAGGTGATGCTCCCGCTCCGGGAGGCCGTGGCCTTCTGGGATCGGCTGTTGCATGCCGGGGTGGTGGCGGCAGGTCTGGGCGCCCGCGACACCCTGCGTCTGGAGGCCGGTTTGAGCCTGTATGGCCGGGATTTGCATGACAAAGGCAATCCGCTGGAGTGCGGGCTGGGCTGGACCATTGCCTGGGACCCGCCGCAACGCAAGTTCATCGGTCGTCAGGCCCTGGAGCCGTTGCGCCACGACCCGGCGGTCAAGAAACGGATCGGGCTGATCCTGGAGGAGAAGGGGGTCTTGCGGGACCAGCAGACGGTCCTGTTGGACGGAGCGGCGGTGGGCGTGATCACCAGCGGCGGCTACTCCCCCACCCTGGAGCGCGGCATCGCCCTGGCCATCGTCGAACGCCACTTGCAACCCGGTTCCCCCTGCCAGGTGGATGTGCGGGGCCGCCTGCTCAACGCCCGCGCCGTCCGCCCCCCCTTCGCGCGCTTCGGCAAGAGCGCTTTGCGGGAGTGAAATCATGGCAAAAGCGCTTATTCAACCTGAGATGGTGCAATGGGCGCGAGAACGGGCCGGCCTATCGAGAGAACTGCTGGCCAAAAAAATAAAAATAAAACCGGAACAATTAACAACTTGGGAAAGTGGAGAAGATGCTCCGACATTCCGTCAAGCAGAAACAATCGCCAAACAAACACATATTCCCTTCGGCTACCTGTTTTTGCCCGAACCTCCCAAGGAAGAACTCCCGATCCCGGACTTGCGGACACGAGGCGGGGTGCCGCCCGAACCGCTCGGAGCTGATTTTTTTGATCTTATCAATGATGTTTTGTATCAACGCGATTGGTACAAAGAGTTTCTCCTGGAGAACGGTGCGGACATTTTGCCTTTTGTCAATCGATTTCACATCACAGAAAGTGTTGACAAAATTGCCAAGGATATTCACAAAACCCTGGAATTGCACTCTCTCGACACATCCCCGACATGGGAAGAATATTTGGACAATCTGTACGAACGTTGCGAGGCCGTTGGCATTTGGATCATGCGCTCCGGCTTCATTGGCAGTAATACCCAACGCACATTGAGCGTCCAAGCGTTTCGCGGTTTCACCATCAGCGATGCCATCGTCCCGCTGATCTTCATCAATGGCCGTGACGCCAAGGCGGCCCAGGCGTTTACCCTGGCACACGAATTGGCCCATGTCTGGACAGGAAACAGCGGCATTTCCAACGTAAATCTCGATGACACATCCATGAGAACCAATGCGCGTGTCGAACGGACTTGCAATGCCATTGCCGCAGAACTGCTGACACCGAAAAAAAGCTTCCTGGCGGCATGGAATGATCGGGATGGATTGCCTGGCAATGTGGACACTCTTTCCAAGACATTCAAGGTCAGCGGCATCGTCATCGCCCGTCGCGCCATGGACCTGGGCAAGATCGGTCGGGAAGAGTTTCGCCTCTTTTGCGAACAGGAGCAACGTCTTTGGCAACAAAAGGAAAAAAAAGGTGGCGGAAACTATTATCGTACAATTCCAATCAAACACGGACGCCAATTTACGAATGCCGTCTTGCATAGCGCCATGAGTGGAAAATTATTATTGCGCGAAGCAGGAGCACTGCTCCACATGAATCCGGCAAAGTTGCCAAACCTCCTTGCGACCACCAGGAGATCATTTGATGTATCTGCTTGATTCGAATATTTTTATAGAAGCAAAAAATCGATACTACGCCTTCGACATCTGCCCAGGCTTTTGGACTTGGCTGGAGCAGGCTGCCATTGACGGACCCATGGCAAGCATATCCAAGGTATATGACGAGCTTGCTGCAGGAAACGACGCACTCGCGGAATGGATCGACAATCCAATGTTGAAAAAATTTTTTCTTGAAATTGACGACAATAAGACACAAGCCGCATTTCGGGAAGTCGCAAAACAGATCCAAAATGGATAATATTCATCATCTGCAAAAATAAAATTTCTCGATACGGCAGACACATGGCTAATCGCAAAGGCAATCTCAATACAAGCAACGATTGTCACACATGAGTCGCCAAACCTGGCATCAAAAAGAAATATTCCTATCCCGAACCTTTGCGAAAAATTCAGTATTCCATATTTTAATACTTTTGATGTCTTAAGAAAATTCTCCATACAATTTGTTCAGTCAAAATCATTTGCGCACAAATAAAGACACTCACCCCAACTCGACCTTGCGCACGTCCAACAGGTCGATCAGCCGTCCGTTCACTTCCAGCAACAACCGCGAGGTGTCGTTGACCACCCCCTCCACCACGCCGGATTCCAGGGTCGGCACGGCGATGGTCACCCCATTGGCGTCGGTCAACGTGACGGCAAAGGTGTAACCGCCGTCCGGCAACCCGGCATCCTGAATGGCAAAACGCTGTTCACCGGCCCCCGCCTCCAGCGAGGCGGTCTTGACCACCTGACCGCTCGCGTCGAACAGGGTGATGTTCGCCGTTCCGGCCACGGGCATGGCGAAGCGGGCCTCACCCGACCCGCCGGTCATGGTCATGTGATTGCCATGTGCCACCACCCGCTTGCCGATGTAGGCCACCCCCTGATTCATGGGATTCAGATTGCCTTGCATCCCGGTCAGTTGCGACAACAGGTCATTGCCGATCCAGGGCACGGCGCTTTCCGCCAGCCAGTCCAGTTGGCTGACGGACGAGGAGGATTGGTCGCCGGAGGTCAATGGCCAGGCCATCCGGGAAAGCAGCAGTTGCAGGAATTCGGCCTGTACGACCGCAGTTCCGGTTTGACCGAAAGGGTCAGCGGTCGCGGGATTGATCTGGGGAACGACGCCAAACAGATTCGCCGTGCTCATCGCGGTGGCTCCTCGAAATAAAGAATCACATGGGGCGAACAGCGCCTCCTTCCCTATTTATCGGTTGTCAAGCCATCCGGTTGAGGGGTGATTCCCCTTCCTTACAAAAATTTACATGGGTCACTCGATGCCGTGATAGCGCGCGGCCAGCCCCCCGACGCTCTGTTCCAGCCGGCGCAGGGCCGCCTCCTTGCGCCCCGTCTCCTCGCGCAAGGAACGCAACGCCTCCAGCAGGAACGCCCGGATCTCCCCCTCGTGTTCCCTCCCCGCGCAGACCCGCAACCGCTCCTCGCACTCCCGCTCGGCCCTGGCATGTCGCAGGATCTCCCGCTCCAAAACGACGATCTCCTCCTGCATGCGCTCCAGCCGCCGCTGCAATCCCTCGCCCTTGCGGGCATTCCCTTGCTGGTAGTAGGTGGCGCGCCGCTCCATGAACATCTGCTGGGCCGCCCGGAAGCGCGCTGCCGGTTCCCCGGAGCAAAGCGACGGATGCGCCGCCTCCAGTGTCCGCCAGCGCGCCAGGAGACGCCGCATGCGGCGGGCCGTCCCCAACCAATCCTCGGAACCGGCCAGGGCTTCCGCCTCCTCCACCAGCGCCAACGCTTCCGACATTGACGGTGTGACGGGATCCGCCACGCTTCCCACCTCATTTCGGAACAGAATCAATCCAACTCGGGACGGAAACGGATGTCCAATTCCCGGCACTCCGTGCAGCCCATGGGTGGCGACTCCACCGAAACCGTCTTGCTGATGGCGCGCATCACCGATTCGTCATACACCGGATTGCCCGAAGAGTGCGTCACCCGTGGATTCAACAGGGCGCCATCCGGACCCACCTGCACGCGCACGATCACTTCCAGGGCCGCCTCGCCACGCAAGCCGCCAGGCTTGCGCCAGTTGTCCCGCACCTTGGTGGTCACCCCACGCTGCCAAAGCGAAATGACACGCGGCGATACCTCAGGCGCGGCATGCGTCTCCGCTGGAGCGGATTTCGGGGCAGGGGCCGACTCCGTGCTCTTCGGCGGGGCCTTCGTCTGCGAGTTCTGATACCTGGCGATCTCCTTGGAAAAATCCAACGGCTTCTCCGCAGGCTCCTGCACCGGCGGTTTTTTCACCGGCGGTTTCTCCACGGGTTTCTCCGGCGGTTTTTCCGGCGGTTTCTTCTCCGCTGGCTTTTCCGGCGGTTTTTCCGGCGGTTTCTTTTCCGGCGGTTTTTCCGGCGGTTTCTTTTCCGGCGGTTTTTCCGGCGGTTTCTTCTCCGG
>PDZX01000019.1 GCA_002753185.1 Magnetococcales bacterium WMHbin3 | reverse complement strand
TTCATCAAGAATTCCCGCAAGAGCGGCATATCGGGCTGCAATCAAGCTATCGGTCTCCATCCGCTAAATTTATCAACACGAAAGGAAGAAGTCCATGTAATTTTTTAACGGCTCCTAACCTGGTTTGTCGATCATTTTTCCACCTCATCGGGCATGACGGATTGCGGAACCGTTCTGGAAGGCAAGACAGCCCATCCAATCCGCCTGGCCGGTCCACCACTACTGCTTCAACCCCTCGAACTGCTCCTCGTAGAGCAACACCTGATTCCTGCCCCGCGACTTGACGGCATACAAAGCGCAATCGGCCTTGTGCAACAACAAATCCCCGGCGACGCCATGCTCCGGATACATGGCGCAACCAATGCTGACGCCGATCCCCACCTCCTGATCCGCGACGATGAAGGGTTGATTGATGAGATGGATGATCTTTTCGGCAACGAATTTGGCGCCATGAAACTGGGAATTGGGCAACACCAGCACAAATTCGTCCCCGCCAATGCGGCCCAGGGCGTCGGTCTCCCGCAAAATGCCGGCAATCCGCTGCACCACCTGCACCAACAACTGATCCCCGGCCTTGTGCCCCAATTGGTCGTTGACCAGCTTGAAACGGTCCAAATCCATATAAAGCAAGGCAAACGTGCTCTTTTCGCGCCTGGCCTTGGCGATCTCCAAACCCAACCGCTCCATGAAGGCACGCCGATTGGCCACGTTGGTGAGACTGTCGGTGTTGGCCATCAGCTGAATCCGCTCCTCGGCCGCCTTGCGCTTGATGATGCCCGCCAAGGTGCTGGCTACGGTATGCAGAAACAACTCCTGTTCCGGATCGTTCTCGTGACCACAGGCGACATAAAGATTCAAAACCCCCAACAACTCTCCGTCCGCCATAATGGGCAGACAATAGTGACCATGATCGCTCATCCCCTCGAAACGCACGTCGTGACGCTCGTCCAGACAGGATGAAAAAATGAGTTTCCGCTCCTTGGCCGCCCGACCACACAGACAGTATCCCGCCTCGACGGTCGCGCACATCTTGAGCAACGGCGTGGAAAGACTCCGCTGCGTGACCATCCGCAATTGATCATTGTCGGAGTCATACAAAAAAATCGCCCCCTTGGAGACGATCGATACCCAGGGAATGGAAAGGATCAACTCCAAACAGGCCTCCAGCATCCGCTCCAGGCTGATCGGCTTGAGAGAGGTCTCCAGCAGGTTGGAAATCACGATCCTGGATTGGTATTCCAGCTTGTTCTTCTTTTCGAGCATGTGGTTGCGATGGGATTTGCGGATCGACAACATCCCGTAAGAGATATCCTGCGCCATTCTCGATAACAATTTTACTTCATCACTATTAAAAACGAAACGATCACGAGAGTAGATGTTCAATACCCCAATCTCCTCCTCCCCCTCCAGAAGGAGCGGCAGGGAAATCGACGCGGCATAGCCCCGCTTCAAGGCCTCCTCGCGACAGTGGAGATAATCGGGATCGGTGGCGATGTCGTTGGCCGTCTCGGCGCAACGGTTGCGAATCGCCCGACCGGCGGGTCCCCTCCCCCCGGCGGCGTTTTCGTCCCAGGTCATCCGCAACCGTTCCAAAAAGCCATCCGCGTATCCATAATGGGCCACCGGCTTGATGTGCTTTTCCGCGTCGGTCTGGGCAAAACCGATCCAAACCAGTTGATAGTCGCCGCTCTTGACCACCATTTCACACACCTGCAACAAAAACTGCATCTCGGAGGTGGAACGGACCAGGGCCTCGTTGCAACTGGTCAAGGCATTGGCGATACTCTTGGAACGCTTCAACTCGCCATCCAGGGAGGCGATCAGATCGGCCTGCCGGGCAATGATCGCCTCCTTTTCCTGACGCTCCTTGTAGGCCACCCCGATCATGGCGTGCAACAACGATTCGATCTGGTCCAGCCTGGCTTTCATCATCTTGCCCATGCGAGGATACTCCTGTTTCGGGTTGGCGAAAGACGTGACGCATGCCTATTCCACCCGGTATTATCGCTTCTCATTGATACACGCGTCAATCATAAATCACCTGACTACAAAAAGGGAGGGTTCACATGAATGCCCTGGAAATAACGAATGTAAGCCTGAGCCTCGACCGACGCCCGGTGCTGGAACAGGTCTCGTTGACCATCCCGGCGGGCAGCTTCTTCGGCCTGGTGGGAGGCAACGGGGCAGGCAAAACCACCCTGCTCAAATGCATCCTCGACCTCGGTCGCCCGGATCAGGGCGCCATCGCGATCCTCGGCGTACCCTCCACCCTGAATGCGGCCCGGCAAGGGGTGGCCTATCTGCCGGAACGGTTTCTGCCCCCACCCTACCTGACCAGCGAGGAGTTTCTCTCCAGCCTGCTGCGACTGCATGGCGCGCCGGTCACCCGCAAGGGGCTGGAAGAGGCCCTGATCGGCCTGGACATGGACCCCGCCGCCCTGCGCAAACCGATCCGCGCGCTCTCCAAGGGCATGACCCAGAAACTGGGCCTGGCCGGCTGCCTGAAGAGCGGCAAACCGATCCTGCTGCTGGACGAACCCACCTCCGGCCTCGATCCCATGGCCCGGTCGCTCCTGAAAAACCAACTGCTGCGCCTCAAGGAACAAGGCGCCACCGTGTTCATCAACACCCACATCCTCAGCGACGTGGAACGACTGTGCGACGCCATGGCCATTCTCCACCAGGGCCGCGTCCGCTTCCACGGCAGCCCCGCCGCCTGCCTGGAACGGTTCGGCGGCCCCTCCCTGGAAGAAGCCTATCTCCAGGCGGTCGCCGGGTGAGACTGGGCTGCGGTTTTTTGTAAAAATCATTGGCGTCGGCGCGACAAATCGGATATATAAACCGAATGAGCGCCTACTCTTCCTCCCTGCCCACACCGGAAGCCTTCTTCCAGATGACCCGTCATCTGGAAGAAGGCATGTACATTCTGGATGCGGCAGGCAACCTGCTCTTCATCAACGAAGTGGCGGAACGCCTGCTGGGGTGGAACCGGGAAGAACTGCTGGGCAGGAATCCCCACGGGATCTTCCACTACCAGAACGCCAACGGTGATTGCGTGCCGTTGGAGGCCTGCCCGATCCTGGCAAGCGTCCAACGCGGCGAAACCTTCCGCTCCCAGGAGGATGTCTTCACCCACCGGGACGGCCACATGCTCCCGATCTCCCTGATCGCCTTCCCCATCCTGGAAGAAGGACGCATCACCGGCAGCTTCACCCTGTTTTCGGATCTCAACCGGCGCCGGCAGTGGGAACGGGATATCCGGCAGGCGCGGGATATCGCCATGGAGACCGCACGCCTGAAATCGGAATTCCTGGCCAACATGAGCCACGAAATCCGCACCCCCATCAATGGCGTGATCGGCATGGCCGATCTGCTGCTGGACACCAAACTCAACAAGGAACAACGGGAACTGGCCGCCACGCTGCGGGAGTCGGCCCAGGCCCTCCTGACCATCGTCAGCGACATCCTCGACTTCTCCAACCTCGAAGCGGGACGCATGGAAAGCGCGGCGACCCCCTTCAACCCCCTGAAGGTGGTGGAAGAGGTCGCGGAACTGATGGCCTCCCAGGCCCAACAGAAAAACCTCGACCTGCTCACCGATGTCAGCCCCAAGCTGCCGAACATCCTGCTCGGCAATCCGGCGCGCCTGCGTCAGGTGCTGTTGAACCTGGTGGGCAACGCGGTCAAATTCACCCGCAAGGGGGAAGTGGTCGTCCAGGCCCGGCTGACGGAAAAACTGAACCCCCCCCTGGTGGTGCGATTCTCGGTGACCGACACCGGAATCGGGATTCCCAAAACCTCGATGCATCGGCTGTTTCAGCCCTTCACCCAGGTGGACGGCTCCAGCACGCGCGCCTTCGGGGGCATGGGACTGGGTCTGTCCATCGCCAACCGCCTGGTGGAACTGATGGGCGGCGAAATGGGCATGAGCAGCCGACGGGGCAAGGGGTCCACCTTCTGGTTCACGGTCCCCTTCCCGGTCGCCTCGCAAAGCGAGGGCACCTCCCCCGCCCCCCTCACCCTGAGCCAACTGAAAGGCATCAGGGCACTGGTGGTAGACCCCAGGCAGACCAGCCAGACCATCCTGCTCAACCACCTGCTGAACTGGAACATGAAATGCGCTGCGGTGGAAAACCCGGCGGAAGCACTGGTCCATCTCAAACACGAGGCACAAGCCGGGACGCCTTGCGACATCCTGCTGCTGGCGGCCACCCCCATCCCCCTGGAAGAGTGCCTGACACTGGGCCGCGCCATCACCGACGATCCGGAACTCCCCCCCATCGGGCTGGTGCTCATCACCGGGATCCACGAAAAGAAGTCGTTCGAGGAGGCCCGCAAGGCCGGTTTCGTTGCGCATCTCACCAAGCCCCTGCACCGGCATCAACTGCTGGATTGCCTGCTGGCGCTCCTCAATCCGGCCCCGCCCCAGGAGCAGGATACCACTGCCGCAGAGAACGCCCAGCCGGCCATCGTCACACGCCCCGCTCCGCCGCCCCACGCCGAGGAACGACCGGAACGCCTCATTCTGCTGGCCGAAGACAACGCCGTCAACCAGAAGGTGGCGCAAATGCAGATCAGCCGCCTTGGCTACGCGGTGCATACCGTGGCCAACGGCAAGGAGGCGATCCATGCCCTGCAATCCGGCGCCTACGCCCTGGTGCTCATGGACTGCCAGATGCCCATCCTGGACGGCCTGCAAGCCACCCATGCCATCCGTCAGCAGGAGAACGCGGAAGGCCGGACCCGCACCCCGATCATCGCCCTCACCTCCAACCCCCAGCCGGACGATGTGCAACGCTGCCTGGCCCACGGCATGGACGACACCCTCAACAAACCGATCCGCATCGAGGATCTGGCGGAAAAACTGGATCAATGGCTCCCCGGACGCCAACCCGCCGCCCCGCTCCCGGAGGCCGCCGAACCCCAGACCCTCCCGCCCATCTCGCTGGAACAGTTGAAGAACAGCTTTGGCCCGGATCCCAAGGTGCTCATGGAATTCATCGACACCTATCTGTCCAGCGCTTCGCTGATCATTGCAAAATTGAAGAAAAATCTTAAGATCAAGGATGCGGCGCTCATGGGGGAGAATGCCCATGAACTCAAGGGCGCCAGCGCCAACCTGGGCGCCCATGGCATGCATCACCTCAGCGCGCAACTCCTGGAAGCGGCCAGGGGGAGCGACCTGACACAGTGCCGCGCGCTGATCGATCAGATTCAAAAGGAATACCGCCGATGCGAGAGCTTCATCAAGAAAGCATGACCCCCATCACCCACGAAGAGCGCATGCAGCGCTGGCTGGCCATCGCCAAGGAACGGTTTCCGGAACAGTTGGCCGCCCATCTGGATCCCCACCCGGCGCACTGGGTCGCGATCACCGAAAACGGCCCGCCGGAAGACCGGCAACGCTTCACCGCCTATCTGCGCGATCCCCTCGATCTCCCCTATTGGGCCTTCGTGCTGGCCAAGAGCTACCTGGACGACGTGGGCGAATGGCCCCTGTTCGGCATGTTCGTGGAACAGGCCCTGAGCCAATGGGAGGAACATGGCGATCCCCTGCGCGCGGTTCGGGAGATCCTCGCGCAGGTCAAACCCGTCTGGTCCGATCTGGATCTCATCCACGTGGGCGAGGAAGCAACGGGCTGACGCCATGACCGATCTTTTCATCCAAACACCACGCCATCGGAGTCCTCCATGAAGGTTCACAGCATACGCCTGCGCGAAAACAAGCTGCTCCCCCGCCAGCCCGCCGAAGTGGACCCGCAAGCCCGCAAACGGCTCCGGGACCTGCGCTCGGAAATCATCGCGCTGCTCAGCCGGCAACGGTTCATCTCCTTCATCAAGCAACCGAAACTCCATTTCGACAATCAGCTCAACTGCCTGTGGCTGCTGCACGAGTTCCTCACCACCCCGGAGCAGATGTTCCAGCATGTGGCGCGACTGCAAATCTACGCCTTCCGCCACTGGGAAGTCCCTTCCATGGAGGCGCTGCGCTCCATCGCCAGAGAGGATCTGATTCGCGGCCACGAGAAGTTCCGCCGCGCCACCCTGCTCTCCTCGGATCCGGTCCCGAACGGCAAGGGGTACCGGACCATCTCCATCGGCAAGGGGAGCGAAAACGACGCCACCACTGCCGAGCATATGGTGCTCCCCATGCATCGGGTGGCGCAACGGGACATCTTCGCCTTCATTCTCAGCCACGGCCTGATCCCGCGGGATATCGAGGGAGTGGGCGAGAAGATGCATGAACTCTATCGCCTGACCAAGGAGCTGAATCAACAGCAACGCACCACCCAACCCGCGATGCCCTTCTCCCAGGATGCCCTGCGCAGCCGCCTGCTGGAAGGGGACTGGATGCGCGCCCGCCTGCCGATTCTGGAACCCTCCTGCCTGACCGACATGGAAAAAGGGGTCTGGGAGTTGTATCAACCCATCGTGCCCACCGGCAAGGGGTGGGTCGAGCTTGCCCTGGACCCGCCCTGGGAAGCACGCAACCCGGAAATGGACGTGCGCAAAGGGGTGATCGCCATCGATTTCGGCACCAGCTCCACGGTGGTGGCCTGCCGGGAGGACGGCAAGACCTCGCTGCTGCGGGTGGGGATGTCGGACTTCTACCGCAAGCCCGCCCCGGCGGACTACCAGAACCCGACGATTCTGGAATTCGTCAATCTGCCACGCTTTTTGAACGCCTGGACCAGCGAGGCCCATCAGCCGATGACCCGCTGGGAGGATTTCCACTTTTCCCACGAGGCGCTCAAGAACTTCCGGGAGAACGAAGGGAATCAACGCATCGTGGCCAGCCTGCTGACCAACATCAAGCAATGGCCCCTCACCCCCCTGGAATACCGCAACCGGCGCATCACGGACCAGACGAGCGGCATGGAGTTGGAAATCCGCGCCACGGACGCCCCCATGCCGGTACGCGGTCAACCCATCGCGGTCTCCTGGGAGGACCCCTTCGACCCCATCGAGCTATACGCCTATTATCTGGGCCTGTTCATCAACCATCGGGCCAACGGGCTGTTTCTGGAGTATTACATGACCTTTCCGGTGACCTATCCCCGTGAGGTCAAGCGTTCGATTCTGACGGCCTTTTCCCGCGGGCTGATGCGCAGCCTGCCGGAAACCCTGATGCTGAGTCCGCTGATGGAACGTTTCCACGTGCGGGAAGAGGCGTCCGAACCGGCGGCCTACGCCGCGTGCGCCCTGGAAGAGTTGGAGATCCCGGCCACCACCGATGGGACGGCCTACGCGGTGTTCGACTTCGGCGGCGGGAGCACGGATTTCGATTTCGGGATCTACCGCCAACCCACCCATGAGGAGGTGGCGCAAGGGTACGAACGGGTGATCGAGCGGTTCGGGGCCAGCGGCGACATGTATCTGGGCGGCGAAAACCTGGTGGCCAATCTGGCCTATCTGGCCTTTCAGCAGAATCTGGACCTGTGCCGGGAGCATCAGATTCCGTTCACCCTGCCGCCGGAGGCGGAGCGATTTCCGGGACACGAGATGTTCCTGGACAACTCGCACGTGGCGCAGACCAACACGGCCCTGTTGACCGCCAAGGTGCGCCCCTTGTGGGAGAACTTCCGCTGGGATCTGGAGCCGCTGCATGGCGCGACCCCCGGCGAGAAGAAACCCGCGCGCCGGCA
The DNA here is from genome assembly GCA_002753185.1 of Magnetococcales bacterium WMHbin3. Classification (GTDB taxonomy): domain Bacteria; phylum Pseudomonadota; class Magnetococcia; order Magnetococcales; family Magnetaquicoccaceae; genus Magnetaquiglobus. Next base: position 54,982 of record PDZX01000019.1, on the reverse strand, counting down.
ATCGGATCGGATCGCCGATGCCTTGAGCGAATACCTGACCGGGGCGGACTTCACGCTGCTGCCCGGAACGCAGACGATTCACGCGCCGGAAAATATTCTGGAGGTGGCGGTGGAGTTTTTGAACCGCAACCGCGAGAAGGTGCCGGTGACCTTGCGGATCGACCGGGACGGGATCAATCATTTTCTGGTGCGGCGCGTGGGTCAGGGGATTCACCGGTTTTTCGTGGCGATGAAACAGGCGTTCGCGGAGCGCGGGATCGTGCCTGGGGAGGTGCATGTGCTGCAGGCCGGCAACGCGAGCCGCGCCTTGCTGGTGCAGGCATTGTTCGCGGCGTTGCTGCAACAGAAGATGTTCCGGTGGACGCCGCCGCCGGAGGGGGTCTTGAAGAATCTGGCCCTGGAGGAGATTCAGCATTCGGTGGCGTTCGAGCATTTCATCGTGCATCGTCCGCCGGTGGGGGATCCGGACAACCCGTACCGGCCGACGGCCAAGACCGGGGTGGCGATCGGGCTGTTGAAGCTGATCCCCGGCGAGAGTCTGCTGGCCATCAGCGCCACGCCGACCGGGGAGCACGACGAGGCGCCGTTCCGGCTGTTCGTGGGTCGTTTGCATCAGGGGGCGTTCCAGCCGGTGTTGACCCAGAACGGCGCCTATCGGGAGTGGCGGGAGATCGGGGTGCCGACGCGGGGGACTTTTGTATTGATCTACTCCTCGTCGCCGCTGGCCGGGTTGGGGACGTTGCCGCGCGGCGCGCAGGAGCTGCGGGAGAAGAGTCTGTTCTTCGGTCCCGGCCTGGTGAAAGAGAAGCGTCTGTACATTCAGGCCGTGGCCACGACGGAGGTGGAGTTGTGTCTGGCCGACTCCCTGGAGCAGATTCTGTTGCGTCCGGAGGATGTATTGCACCGGATGCGTGTGGTGTTGCAGTAGGATGTCAGGTCGGCAGGGCCTTGATGGCGCTGAGCTGGTCGAGGGTTCCCAGCAGCAGGAGGCGGTGTTCGGCGCACAGGAGGGTATCCGGCGGGGGGTTGAGGAGAATATTTTCCCCGCTGTTGCGTGATGCCGGGGGGATGCGCAGGCCGATGAGGCTGACGCCGAAGCGGGTACGCAGGGTCAAGCCGCTCAGGGTTTTGCCAGCGAAGGGTACCGGGCAGGGGATTTCGATCATGGCGACGTTGAAGCCGAGAGGGATGCGTTCCGCCAGGTCGGGATGGAGGAGTTTGTTGGCGATGCGCGTCGCCATGTCCCGTTGCGGGAAGATGACCTCGGTGGAGCCGAAGGTACGGATGGCGTCGGCCTGATTGTCGCTGTCCACCTGGACGAGGATGCGCTCCACCCCGCGTTTATGGAGGGAGTGGGTTGCCAGGACGGTGACATCGAAGTGTTTGCGGATGGCCACGATGGCGCAATCGACATCGAAGGCGCCGATGCATTCCATGGCCTCGTCGTCGAGGGCGTCGCAGCAGACGGCCCGGCTCACCTCGTCGCGGACCACGGCGACCTTCTCCTCGTCCCGATCCACCGCCAGCACCCGCGCCCCACCCTCGCTCAACGCCCTGGCCGCCTGTCTGCCGAAGGTGCCCAGCCCCACTACCAGAAAATGGTTCGTCATGGTCGTTGTCCCCAGGTAACGGTATCGTCATCCTGATCAAATTAACATATTTTATCCGGCGAACATACAAGGAAACAGCAATGCAGGCGGACTTTCTGGATGCACATCAGCGACACTGGGAAGAGGCGGAACGCCTGTTTCAGCCGCCATGCAACCGCTCGCGGGGAAGCATGCACCCTGTGATTACGAATCAATCAAAAAAAATATGGGAACACACCTTTCCCCAAGGACCAAGCGGCATCCCATCCGAACGCCTGCCTCCTCGGCATCTCGAAAGCTGGGACGGTATTCGCGGAGATTTGGAACACCTCGGCATTATCATCACCCGGCAAGACGGTCGCATCGACATGCCCGCCATCTACCGGGTCGGGTATGGTCTGGGTCGCCAGGGAGGTGTCACGCCCCGGAGGTGAACCGTCAGGAGCGATATTTATCAAGAAAGATTCAAGCAAATCAATGCAGCACACCCATTCCCCCGCCAAATCCCCCCCCTCCATGCCACACCCGTCCCGACCTCCCACAATCGATAACCGAACCAAAACACGCAATTGATTGTTATAGAACAATTTTCAAAGTTATAAAAAAATTATTTATCGATAATTATAACCAATGGCAAAAAAAACAGAAAAAAGACCTTGCAATTTATTTTTTTCGACTTAAACTTCGCATTCCAGGAACATTCGGAAGCGGGATCGGCAAGCCACACCGGAATGCTCCGAGGAAAACGAGCAGGCGCGCCGGGCATGGAGCGAGGAATGATCGTACCAGAAATTGCCGTAAACAATCATATACTTGCCATTGCCAGCGCCTTTTTTGGGGCGTTATCGAACATTCTCGCCAAGACCATATTGAAGGATGTGACGGCGAAGGACATTCTTGGGGTCAATTTTCTGATCATGACGGGCATCATGGCGCTTTTGTCGCCGGCCTTTTTTGAAATCAACGGGTCGCTCAGCGTTGTGATACCGCTGGTCGTTTTGATATCGGTCGTTGATTTTTTTGCCAATTATTTCTTTTTCAAATCCTTTGAAAAGAGTGACGTATCGGTGGTCACGCCGATGTTGGCGCTGGCCCCCGGCTTTACCTTTTTGTTTGCCTGGCTGTTTTTGGGGGAATCGGTGACATGGATGCAGTTGATTCTGTCGATAGGGGTAGTGGCTGGGATTGTGGCCTTTTCTGCGGATTTTTCCAAATTGCGGGAATCGTTGGACAACACGTTGTTGCCGGCGATCACGGCCTCCTTGCTGTTTGGTTTTTCTGCAATTCCAAGCAAGTATCTCTTATCCCACGGCATGATGAACGCCCCGACCTTGTATGAACTGAGGGGAGCGATCATCGGCTTGAGCGCCATCATGATCTTCGGATCTGGCATCAATCAACTGACGGCCAGTCACTTCAGAAAAATCCTGGTACGAGGCGTTTTTGTCATTGTGCAGTGGTTGCTGCTTTATTTTGCCCTGACAAACGGCAAATCTGGAGTCACCCTTACACTTGGAAACATCACACCCATTTTTGTTTTTCTGTTAGGCGTGCTTTTTCTCAAGGAAAGCATTACGAAAAAAAAATTAGCCGCCGCATTGTCGGTGCTCATCCTATCCCTATTGGTAATTAAACCATCATAAGGCATATAATAACGGAGACGAACCAGATGGCTGATTTTATTGAAAATCTACTTAAAAATCATAGAGATAATATCGTCCAAATGCAAATTCTGTTTCTCGATATTGTTGCCTACTCCAAAAGAAACGCTGCAACACAATATGAAATCATTCAAGCATTTCAAGGAATTGTCACGGAAGCACTCCACGAAATTCAGGGAACCCATCATATTCAATTCCAGAACCGCAATTTTGAAATATTAAAAGATACAATTATTCTACCAACAGGAGACGGATTGGCAATTGGCATTCCGTACAACGAAATTGCTGAATTGGCACTCAAACTTGCTCTAACAATCCTTGCAAAGGTTAATAAGCATAACACAAAACCAAAATGCACAACATATTCAACAAATTATTGGTGTCATTGCCATCCAAAATTTTCCTTGAGATGTGGTATTAATTCAGGAAATATTATTTTATATCGTGACCAATTCAGAAATCATTTCAACTTGGCAGGAGGCGTCATCAATCTGGCCGCCCGCATCATGAACGCTGCCGGTCCCAACCAAGTCTTTCTACACGAAGACGCATATAAAAATATAATCGAATTCAACAGAAATTATCCATCCGAACAATTTCATAAATATGATAACATAACAATAAAGCATGGTGAGTCAATTGTGGTTTATCAATATATCAAACCAAGAACACCCGGCTTAAATAATAAAATTAATAATGAAGAAAAACCACGTACTTCCAATCTTCCAATCGATCAAAAATCACCGTCCGATCCCTCATCTAATAACAGTAGTCAAACAATTGATACACAAACAAAAACAATAAGAAGAACTGTCGCGACCAACTCTAACCAACCTGATGTCATTAAAAATTTGGAAAAAAGAATAATTAAAGTACAAAACGTTTCCTTTATTATGGGAATGGGGTCGTCACGGCAACGTCAAGTATTTCTGACACATTCATTTGCAATTGACCCATTTCTTGTCACGCAAAAGTTATACAAAGAAGTTATTGGCACCAATCCAAGCCATTTTACAGAATCCGATCAACTTCCAGTAGATAGCGTTTCCTGGGTGGATGCAGTCAATTTTTGCAACAGACTCTCCACAATCGCCGGCTATGCGCCAGTTTATCATATCGATGGCAAGAACATCACATCCGACCTCGGAAAAAACGGTTATCGCCTGCCGACGGAAGCAGAATGGGAATATTGTTGCTGGGGATGCAGCAATGGCTTCATCACCTCCCTACCCATTGAAACAATCGCTTGGTTCATGCGCAATTCACAACAATCAACCCATTCTGTGGGCCAAAAAAATCCCAATCCATGCGGATTGTATGACATGCTTGGCAATCTTTGGGAATGGTGCCACGACTGGTTTACTGCTGACTTACCAACATCACCAATCTATGATCCCACAGGCCCAACCGATGGAATGGAACGGGTATTGAAAGGTGGATCCTGGATTGATATTCAGACAGTATTGACACCTTCTTATCGCAACAGAATTACACCTACAACCAGTAAAAATATTTATGGTTTTCGATTGGCACGAAATAATTATTAATAGTTCTGCAACAATGACAAAAAGGAGTGATAATGTGAACGGTACGGGAAAAACTTATAGAATTCATCTAATCACCACCGGGGGCACAATTGCGGGACAAGTTGCCTCGGACAAACAAGACACAAACATGAAACGCGATGCAGCATCTTTTACATCCCTTATTGGCCCCACCATCGACTATTTAAATCGACACCATAGGCTTGACATTGAGGTTACGCCTTACGAAATCGCAGACAAGGACAGCTCCAATATAAAACCAGAGGATTGGACAAAATTAGTAAATCATATTAAAGATGAGTACGATAACCACGATGCCTTTATTATCACGCATGGCACCAATACACTAGGATACACATGCGCAGCCCTTTCATTTGCAATAGCAAACCCATCTAAACCAATTTTACTGACTGGTTCACAAGTTGCCGCCGGCTTGCCTGGTTCAGATGCATTGAGCAATCTGGAAAATGCGCTAAGACTGGCGGCATGGCCACGAGAAACCAGCCCCATCAAAGGGATAATGGCCGTATTTGGTAGCCATATCATTACAGGCACCAGGGTAAAAAAGGATACAGAATTTGATTACGACGCATTCAAATCATTCAGTATAGGAAGTATTGGGCGCATTGGTAGAATTATTAATATCAACGAGGCAAACCTTCAAAAACACCTCAGTTACCTAAAGACTGGACTTTATCCTGAAGCAAAAAACGCTGATCAATTAGTGTGCGAAAATGAATTTGATATGCGTATTGTCTCACTGACCGAATTTCCTGGAATGTCATCCGACCTTTTCAAAAGCCTTGTAGAGCATAACGATATTCAAGGATTCATTCTACGCGCTTTCGGCGCGGGTGATCCTTGTATGGACCATGAGCGAGCATTTGAATATCTAAAAGGGAAAGGGATTCCAATTATAGTTACAACCCAAGCACCAAATGGTAATAGCAACTTTCAAGTTAATGACCCCGGCAAATTGCTGCGTGACAAGAAACTGGCCATCCCTGCCTATGATATGAGCATAGAAGCCATGACGACAAAACTGGCATGGCTGCTGGCCAAAAAAAGCAAGGGTGACATTACCTACAAAAATCTCTGCACGGAAATGGTTCACGACATCCGTGGCGAAATCAATGTACTTTGGGAGGTAGGTGCGTGACATTGGCATGGATCCAGATCTAACCAACCGAGACCAGCACCTGCACTTATGAAGATAAAAATTATCAATCCAGGCATCGAACCTCCCACACCACCTGAAAGAGTGGTCAAGACCGTTCAATTGCTTCAAAAATTGGGGGTTTGGCACATTGTCAGCCTCAACTCACCTGCCACCAGTTGCCGGGATGCGGCTCAACGCCGCTACCGGCTGGGCAATGTCGGAATTCCATTGCATGACGAACTAAAATCACTACATATGATTGGCAAATTTCCCGACAATCAGACACGTCATATCCTGTTTCATGCCCGCGCTCATTGCCAATTCAATCTGGATGCAGCACGTCAAGTTGTGGGTGCCATCAGCGACCTAGAACGTCTGCCTCCTGAAGATCTGGGACATTGCTGCGGGGCGCGATATGGGACGGTCAATCCATGCAGCGAAGCAGAACGCTGGATACAAGTCTTTGACAAGGGAATATTGGCACACTATCAGACGCCGCACACCATGATGACCAATGCGGGAGATTTAAATTGGGCCATCGAATTTCATCCTCGAGAGATGATCATTGCACTACAAAAAGTCTCACCACAAATAAAAATTGCGGATATTGTTAATCAGACTAATCACACCCCAAAACAACTGCCTGTTTTTGGCATTTTGACCGGCAATGGACCAGACAGCGGACAACTACTTTGGAGGCTACTCAACTCAAAAATTTATCAGGCATTAGAAGAAAATAAGCTTGTGTATGGAGATCTTTCCTATCCACGAGTTATTATAAATTCCGTCCCAGAAATGGGGCTTTCCATGGAACTACAGGACCGCTACCGAGATGTTCAGGAAATCGTAGCAGATGGCGTTGAAAAACTGCTGCATGCAGGAGCTACCCATATCGCCATAGCATGCAATACCACCCCTTATTTTCAACAAATTTTGAAAGAAAAATGCTTAGCAAAAAATTGTAAATTCATTTCTATAGTTGACTCTGTAATGGAGTATATTATAAATAATAAAATTAATGATATTACTTTGATGGCAATCCCAAGAGTGGCGGAAATGGGGGATTTCAGCGCTTATGCATTATTAAAAAATTATGATGTCATTCCAATGAACCCAAGAGCAGAACAACAACTTCAAGAACTTGGATTTATGATAAAAAATATTAGAGTAGGTGGTACGCTTGAAAGAGAACGGAATAAACTGACGCATGCGATCAAAATTGGAGCAAAAACAAAAAATGTTTTAGTTGCATTAACAGAGATTTCTGTACTTTTGGATCGTTTTCGCCCTAATGAGCGGAAAAATTTCGCCGACAAAAATATTATTGATTCTCTGGAAATTTACGCTCAACATTTGGCAGATCATTATTTAAATGCGTTAATACAAGAAGATGATAACAGTCATGAAACATGGGAATAACAAAATGCAAGCAGAGAGCAATACACACCCATCCGACCTTCAATGGCTTGCTTATCAAGCACATTCAGGAATTTTAAAAGTTAATTTTGAGTATGATAAAAATAAATGTAAGGAGAAATTACGAAATTTTATATTGTCTGCAATAAAATTAGCGGATATTGGTTGTACGGAAACAACAGCATACAGTCACAATGAATACAGAATTCTTGACTCTTTTTTTAGTGACTCTTTTACAAAAGATGATATTATTTTACTTATAAATATGGCAATAAAACATAAAGCAAATTTAAAATTTCTTCTCGCTAACCCATATTCCAATTTTGCCAAATCTAGAAGCGGTATTCTTTATCCAAGAGGACACAGAACTCCAGATTCAGAAACAAAAGAATGACTTATGTTGATTTTAATGGCAATGAATGAGTCTCTATCTATCAATACAAATAATTTAAACGGAAATTCAATTAACGATTTAATTAAAACAATTCAGTTGCTTGGCAGTCAATTCAATATTATGATAAAATTTTACGACACACACCCTGGCGGACCAATGATTTTTTTAAGACATATTTTGTTAACAGGGCGTTACGACTTTGGTATATCGTCAATTGCAATGCCTTGGTATATGGTGGTTAATGATATTTACAGACAAGGAGATATTTTTGATATACTATGGAATGTTTATGATAATTTATGGAATCTATCTAGCGATACAATAATTAAAAACTATAATATAGGTGTTTTTTATACCGAAAGACAAAAAAGCATTGCCGAAATGATCTCAGAAATGTTTATTTCGTATCAAATCCCATACAAACTTAAGATAATTTACGAACCATCACAAAACATACAAACGAATCTATTGTTCGATAGATTGCTTTTTGAATTTTCCGAACACTATGAAATAATATTTATTTGCGATAATGAGGATATAAGCAATCCAGGCTTCTGCGCAAAAATTGGCGCAGCTAGCGCGCTTGGTAAACCCATTTATGCACTATTAGCACAAAACTTACATGAGGAGGATTTGAACCATCTTCCCATTTCACAACAAAACCGAGTTCGTATCGATAAAAAATTGAAACTTGAAGCGCTAATTACTGAAATTTATAAAAAATTTAATCAATAATTATCCCCCCTGCGCCATCGGCGTGCGGATCAGGGCGCTGGTCACGGCGCACCAGCCTTTGCCGATGTTGTGAGGATTGTAGCCACCACCGCCAACCGCCAGAAGACGGCCATGCCCCAACTCCTCGGCCATGGTGACGAGACGCGCGGCGACCTGTCCGTGCAACGTCGCGGAAAGACGCAACTGGGTCAACGGGTCACCGGCAATGGAGTCGGCACCACACTGGAGAATGAAAAACTCCGGCTCGGCCTCCTGCAAGAAACGAATCCCCTGCGACCAACGCTGCATGAAATGCACGTCCCCGGCCCCAGGCGGCATCGGCACGTTCAACTTGGTGCCGAATGCAGCACCATCCCCGGTTTCCGACGCATCGCCGGTGCCAGGATACAGCGTGCGACCATCCTGATGATAATCCAGAAAACGCACATCGGGATCGGTCTCGAAGGCATAAAACACCCCGTCCCCATGATGAGCGTCGATGTCGATATAGGCCACGCGCCGAATGTCGTACTCCTGACGCAATGATTGGATCACCACGCCAATATCATTGAACACACAAAATCCCCCGGCTCGCTCCGGACGGGCATGATGCAAACCGGCAATCGGCACAAAGGCACGCCGACATCCGCCGGACATGATCGAACGCATCGCCGCCAACGCCGATCCCACCACATGCGCAGCCGCCTCGTATACCCCAGGATAGGCAGGCGTGTCCCCATAATCCAGATATCCGGTCCCACTCACGGATTGCTCGCGCACCTTGCGCACATACTCCGGCGTGTGAAACCGCAACAACTCCTCCTCCAGGGCAAGCACCGGACGATCCACCCGTACCTGCCGGTCCAACCCCTGCACCTGCGCCTCGTCCCAATAGGCATCCATGCGAAACGTCCCGAACGGATGGCCGTTGGGAAATCCGTATCCCGCGATCTCCGGACCAATGGTGACCGAAACGACAGGAGAAACCGTGCTCATGGCATCACCTTGCAGGCAGAGTTACCGGATGACGACGATCTTCTGATACAAACCTCCGAAATAGGTCTCCTTGCGCACCTCGCGCACCCCCATCTCCGGCGGAATCCAGGCGCTCAACTCCGTCTTCCAGGTGTCCATGGCAAACGGCTCCAGGGCGGTCAGAATCGGAATCATGATGTAACGGAACGGATTGATGCGGGTCGGACAATGATAATCCACAAAAATCGCCTTGCCACCCGGACGCACCACCCGCAACGCCTCGGCCACGGTCTGCTCCCGCACCCCGGCGGGCTGCTCGTGCAACAGGAAAAAGACCAGCACCTGATCGAAACTCCCATCCGGAAACCGCATCTGCGTGGAGTCCTGATGGTGCAGTTGCACGTTCGCCCGCCCACCCAGCTTGCGGGCCAGATTGTCGAGTTGCACCGGCGCCACGTCCACCACGTGCAACTTGGCCCCCGGCGCCAGACGATCCGCCAGCTTGGGGGTCAGATTGCCGTATACGCAGGCCACCTGCAACGTCTTGCCCTGAATCGGCGTCCCCATCTCCGCCAACGCCGCATTGCGCAATCTGGCGAAATTGCCCCACAAAATGCAGTTGACCAGCCACTGCCGCTCAAAAAAGCGCACCCCGGAAGGATGGATGTACGCCCACCAGTAGGTCTCCTGCAAATATGCCGGAAGCGCCAACTCCGGTGAAAGGGAAGCGCACGGGGCTGCCATGACCGGGTATTCTTTCATGATATTCCACTCGTAAGATGCCATGTATTAAAAGAGACACATCAGAATACCCGATTTGCCGCGCCATGACAACCCATTCCGAAAATTACGGAGCGCTTTTCATTCGCAAGCGATAGAGGGCATAGCGGTACTCCTTTTCCCGGTACTCCAGAACCACCTCGTGATCATACCGATCCAAGGCATGCTGACAGAAACGATTCTGCGCCGGATCCGGAATATTGCACCAAAAATTATAATGCAGATACACCCCGCCACCATAACGGGGGAACAACCCCCGGTCCACATACTCCTGGGCGGCCTGCGCCAGGGACATCTGGGCGGCATGCACCCCCCATACCTGAAACATGTTGGGATTGTGCGTCAGGACCAGCGATTCCGGAGGCAGGGCGTCCGCCATCTGGCGCGCATAACGATGATCGGCGCGCGCGGCCCATGCCTCGCTCGTGGTGGCGCGCACCAATGGCAGAAACGGCAGATGGAAACAGACCAACAACGTCACCACCACCCCCCCGCCGATGCGAACCGCCAGCCACGCTGCCCCCACCCCCGCCAGGACCGCGAGCGGTACATGCGACAACAAGGCATAGCGCATGTCGGCCCCATAATGATAGCCCCCCGCGTAAAAAAATAAAAACACCCCCCAAAACAACAAAAACCACAACCCCACCACCCCCCGCTCCCGGCGTCCCGCACCGGGAACCAGCAGACCCACCATGGCCAGCAGGGCATACGCCGCCGGAAACTCTTTATTACTAATATAATGCCAGCCATTGTCCGCCAAATTGGCGAGAAAATAACGCAACGCGAACGGCTGCCCCTCGCTCCCCCAGGGATGGTGGCGGAACAGCTCCAGATGGAGCCATACCGGCAAGGTCAGCAACCAAAACAGCGCGAAATGCAGAAACAGAACACGCGGAGTCCGCCTGAGCCTCCCCCAGACGATGAGCAACGCCAACGGCAGCAGCAGCAACGATTCGGGCCGGAACGAAATCGCCCAGGCCGCCAATGCCGTCAACAGGGTCAAGGTGGCGACGCGTCCCTCCTGGCGGTACCAGAACGCAGCCAGCACCGTCAAGGCGCCGAACAGGGCGGCGGAGGGTTCGGCGGCGGTGGTGTTGAACCAGTGGGCATTCTGCGGAATCAACACGAACACCAACCCCGCACACCCCCCGGCCAGCCACCCCCAGCCGGTCAGGCGGGTCAACAGCGCGGTCACCAGCGCCGCCAGCCCCATCAGGCCATTATTGAGATAAAAAATCGCCTCCTCGGAGTCGCCGAACAGGCGGTAGACCAAACCCACCAGAAACGGAAACCCGTTGGGCTGTTTGTTGTACTCCCACTGATCGCAGCGCAGCATGCCATGTTCCACCCCCCCGGAATGGCAACTTTGCGCCCGTCCCAGGTGGGCCAGGTTCTGACCGATGGCAAGATAGATGGTCTCGTCATAAAAGATGCGATGGGTCCGGGGCGCCACCACTCCGGCGTGCAGCATCCCCCCAACCGCCAGCAGGGCCAGGCCCCAGCGTAGCGGCCCGCCCATCGCGCGCACCCCGTCCGCCATCCCCCGCGCATGCGTCGCCACCCCCACCGCGACCAGCATGGCGGCCACCCCCATGAAGCCCCCGCTCCAGGCGATCAGCCACTCCCTGGCCTCCCCCTCCGGCATGCCGAGCAAATGCCCCTGCCAGCCCGCCGCCACGGCCAGCCCCAGCCCCAACATCCACCAAAACGGATCCCGTGCCACCGTATCGTTCCTATCGAAGAGTCACCCTTGACCAACGCCGTTCCCTCTGTAACATTAATCGAAACCATGCTCTACCCGCAAACCGCCCAGCCATGAAGAGGCCGCATGAAGATCTCGCCGAACCGGGAGCAACAGATTCTCCTTATGCTCATGAGCGGCATGATTCTTTTTATTGCCACCATTCTGGTGTTCGAGCGCTTTCTCTCGATCCCGAAGAAGAACGCCGCGCTCGCGCCTCCCGCCGTGGAACAGCCGAAGGAGGCCGCCCCTCCGGCCCCCGCCGAACCCGCTCCGGTTCAGCAGGAGGTCAAGCTGTCGCCCAACGCGGTGGTGCTGCCGTCCATGGACGGCAGGAAGCCCGGCGCCGAGGAGCACCCCGCCACTCCCCCGCCCAAGCCGGAAGCGGCCAAGGGCAAGCCGCCCATGCCGGTGCCCCATCCCGGAACGGCGTCTCCCCCGCCCAGACCCGATGAACCGGACAAACCCGCCGCCTCGCCGGATGGCGGCTATTCGGTGCAGTTGGGCGCCTTTTCCAGCGGCGAGAAGGCTGCCGCCCTGGTCGCCAGGATGTCGGCCATCCGCTTCGATGGCAGGCCCATGCCAGTGACGCAACAAGCCATCAAATCCGGCAATCAGGTGATGTACCGGGTACGTCTGGGTCCCTTCCCCTCTCCGGAGCGGGCCAGAATGGCCTCCGCCATGGCGCAACGCGAGGCGGGTGTCGGCGGCACGGTTCTGCGCCCCGGCCAGTGATCCCCTGATCCGGCCTTGGCGACCTATGTGCTGATCCTGCAATGCGCCGCCCCTTGCCGGGTGACGGTGGGCGCATGGGGGGAAGTGGCGCTGGCGACCGGTATTCATCTCTACGTCGGTTCCGCGCGCCGCGCCTGGCAAGCGCGCATCCGCCGCCATCTGACGGTGACGAAAAAACGCCGCTGGCACATCGATTACCTGCTGGCCGCGCCGGAGATGAGCGTCGTCTCGGTCCAACTGACCCTGGAGGACCGCGAGTGTCGCACCGCGCAAGCCCTGGCATCCCTGCCGGGCGTCACGCTGCCCGGCAGACGGATCGGCGCATCGGACTGCCGTTGTCCGGGCCATTTTCTGCGCATGGAGGCTCCCCTGCCCGTGATCGAGGCCACCCTGCACGGGTGGGGTTTCGCGCCCCTGGAGGAGAGCTGACGCTATTTCTTTTTCCTGCCGGAGTTCCAGACGCTCAGGAGTTCATGCGCCATGGTGACGTTGTTGGCCTCCATCAGCAGTTTCAGCACTGCCAGGAACACCTCGTCGGTCAAGCTGCCGTTTCTGGCCGCATTGAATACTTGCGTAATTACAGCGGTAGTTTGCGCGTCGCTCTGAGCCATTTTTGTCGTGTCCTTATTGCCGAATCAAAAGAGACCGGCCATGATGGCCGGCGCATTATCGATAGCATGCTAACAGATCGCACCCGTCTGGGCAATTCCCTTTTTCAACCGTTGGCCGCCAGCCACGCCCGCCACATGGCCCGGTAGGCCTCCTCCACCTTGCGCGCGAAGCCGGCCTCGTCCATCAACGGGGAGTGGCGCATGGTTTCCCGCAGCCCGGCGCGCAACCTGGCGAGCCGTGGCGGATCCGCAGCCAGGCTCACGGCCAGATCCACGTACTCCTCCTCGGAGCGGGCGAGCCATTCGGGATGGCCCAGCATGGTCAGAATCACCCGCCCCAGTCCCCCGCCCGCGAACCGTTCCGTCAGGCAGACCACCGGCACTCCCATGTACAGGGGTTCCGCCAGGGTGATGCCGGCGGAGAGGGGGAAACCGTCCAGGGCGATGTCCATGCCCCGCAACGTCTCCCAGGGGGGCGAGGAGAAGCCGATGTCCAACCGTTCCCGGTCGATGCCCAGCGCCGCGAACCGGTCGTACAGGGCAGCGCGCAGGGTCGCGTCCCGGTAGTTGGCGCTGTGGATCACCAGCCGCGCGCCCGGCACGCGCCCAAGGATCGTGGCCCATGCCCGCACCACCCGGTCGTTGTGGCGCAGGGAGCGGCCCAGGGTGCCGAAGGTGACGTACCCCCGCTCCAGGGCGGGCAACCGGGAGACCTCCCCCATCCCCTCGTGGGGGCGGTAGGCGAGGGCGGGGGCCGGAACGCGCCATAATCGCTCCACATAGAGGGCCTCGGCCCCCGGTGGATCGGTCAGGGCATCGGTCAGGAGGTAATCGATGGCCGAGACCCCGGTGGTGAAGCCGTACATCCAGGTCACCGACACTGGCGCGGGCTTGCGCGCGAACATGCGCAACCGGTTGCGCGCGGTATGCCCGGAAAGATCCACCAGCAGGTCGATGCCGTCTTCCCGGACGCGGGCGGCCAGTTCCTGGTCGCTCATCCCGCTGGTGGCCACCCAGTGATCCGCGTAGCCCCGGTAGCGGCGGGTCACTTCGTCCTCCCGCGTCCCATCGGCGTAGAGGTGGACCGCGACGCGGCGCTTGTCGTGGCCGGCCAGCAGGGGTTCCAGAAACCCGCGAATCGAATGGTTGCCGAAATCCCGCGACACGTATCCCACCCGCAGCACCCGCTCCGGGTCCAGGGAGACGGGACGGCGCGGCGCTTCCGGCGTGACGGGCCGGATGAAACGGGCGTCGTACTCCATGTGCAGTGCCCGCAGCGACTCCAGGGAGCGGTCGGGATGGTAGAGCATGGCAAACAGCAGATTGCTCATGGCCAGCGCCCCGTCCGGCTGCAACGCCAAGGCCTGGCGGCAGCACGCCTCCGCCTCGTCCAGGCGGCATTGCACGGTCAGGGTATTGGCCAGATTGCTCCAGGCCTCGGCGTAATCCGGTTTCAGGCGCAGGGCCTCGCGCAAGGCGGCCTCGGCCTCGATGGGGGCGTGGCGTTCGTGGAGCAGCACGCCCAGGTTGGAATGGGCCTGCGCGTGTTCCGGTTGCAGGCGGATCGCCGCACGAAAGGCGCTTTCGGCCTCCTCCGGGCGTTCCCGTTCGTGCAGCACCACCCCGATATTATAATGGGCCAGCGCGTAGTCCGGTCGCAGGGCGACCGCCTCCCGCAGGGCGGTTTCGGCCTCGTGGTCGCGGCCCCGGTCATGCAACAGCACCCCCAGATTGGCGAACAGTCGCGCCGCCTCCGGCAACCGGCGCACCTCTTCCCAGGCGCCCAGCAGGGTGTCGATGAAGGCGATACGGTGATGTTCCGCGCCGGGGTCGGCCTCCAGGGCACGCGTCAGCCAGGCAATGGCCGCTTCCACCCGGCCCTGCCGCACCGCCATCACTCCCAGGCCATGACAGGCCTCCGGATGGCCCGGCGCGGCCTGAAGAATGGCCTGATAGAGACCTTCCGCCTCCTCCCACGCGTCGGCGAGGCGAAGGGAGGCGGCCCGCCGCAGGGCCTCGTCGAGGGTCAGGGTTTCCATTGTGACGGCTCTTCTCCGATCGCCTGGCCGGTGATCTCCACGAAACGTTCGAGAAACGCCCGTTCCGCCGCGAGCGGATCCCAGGCGCGGATCATGGCCGGGTCCAGGGCGGGGGGGAGCGGCTCCCAGGGAGCCGGCTCCGGTCCCATCAAGGCGGCCTTTTCCGTGGCCAGAAGAACGCCATCGGCCAGTTCGACCGTCGCCGGAATCGCCTCCGGCAGCCCGAAACGCCGCGCGATCACCCGCGTCAGCGCCGCTTCCCGTTCCCGGTAGGCGGGCATCAGGCGTTTGAGGGGACGCGGCAGATCGGCCAGATAGGCCTCGCTGGCGTCGTGCAACAGACCCCACAAGGCATCCTCCGGCGGCACGATCCGCGAGACATGCACCGAGTGTTCCGCCACGGAATAAAAGCGCCGGCAATGGCCATTGAAACGGCACAGCATGGCCAGGGCATGGGCGACATCCCGGATCTCCACCTCATCGGGACGGGCGTCCGTGGGCCAAAAACGCAGGCCGGTATAGGTCTGGATCCATCCTTCCCGGCGTGATTCCCCCATCCTTATCGCCTCCTTTGCCGCGAGCCTGGCGGCCCATTGACCGCCGATTGCCGAAAGGTTAACCTGCTTGCGGTTTTCGTGTCCAGATGCATTGCGGGAGAATGGCTCATGAATCGTCGCGATCAACGTTGGGTCGGTTTCTGGTTGTTTGTGTGCGCCGCCTTGGTCTATGCCATGCTCGCCCTGGGTGGCATCACCCGTCTGACCGGTTCCGGTCTTTCCATGGTGGAGTGGCAGCCGGGGACCTTCTTCCCGCCATCCACCCAGGCCGCCTGGGAGGAGACCTTCGCCAAATATCAGGAATCCCCGGAATTCCGCCACATCAATCCCCACATGAACCTGGAGGGGTTCAAGGGGATCTTTTGGCTGGAGTTCTATCATCGCCTGACCGGCCGCATGATCGGCTTTGTCTTTTTCTTGCCGTTTGCCTGGTTTTTGTGGCGCCGCATGATCGACCGGGACCTGGCCAGGCGCCTGTTCGGAATCTTCGTGCTGGGCGGCATGCAGGGGGTGATGGGATGGCTGATGGTCGCAAGCGGGCTGATCGATAATCCCCACGTCAGCGCCTACCGCCTGACCGCGCATCTGGGGTTGGCCTTTCTGATTTACGGGCTGCTTTTGTGGTCGGCCATGGATCAGTTCATCGGCGAGGAGGGACGTCCCACCGGGCAGGCGCCCGCTGCCATGCCGATCGTTTCGTTGGGGGTGATCGGCATGATCTGCGTGACGGTGGTGAGCGGCGGGTTCGTGGCCGGGGCCAAGGCGGGATACGGCTACAACACCTTTCCCCTCATGGCCGGGCAGTGGCTCCCGGACGCCTATTGGGATCTGGAGCCGGGCTGGAAAAACCTGTTCGAGAACAACGCGGCCATTCAATGGAACCATCGCCTGATGGCGACCCTCACCCTGCTGTCCGTGTGGGGGTACTGGTCTTGGGGACGCCGCCAGGAGCCGCCATCCAAAATCCGGGTCGGATTGGATCTGTTGTTCCTCGCTGCCGTCGTGCAGGTTTCCCTGGGGATCGCCACCCTGCTCATGCTCGTTCCCATACCCCTCGCCTGGACGCATCAGGTCTGGTCCATGATGGTGTTCACCATTGCCTTGTTCGTCCATTTTCATCTGCGTACCGGCAGCGCGAGGCAAGGATGGAACTGATCCCGATTTTACCCCATTTTCAGGCGGCCCTCAACCTGGCCTCGGCGCTGTTGCTCATGGCGGGTTTGCGCGCCATCCGCCGCCATGACCGCGCGTCCCACCAGAAATGGATGGCTGCGGCTCTGCTCGTGTCGGCGATTTTTCTGGTCTCTTATCTGTTCTATCACGCGGCGGTGGGCAACGTGAAATTCGCGGGCGAGGGTTGGATTCGTCCGGTCTACTTCACCATTTTGATCGGCCATGTCGCCCTGGCCGCCATTGTTCTGCCGATGATCCTCCTCACCCTGCGTCGCGCCCCCTGGAAGACGCCGGGCATCACCTGTCCCCCTCACCGCCGCATCGCTTCCAGGACCTTGCCGGTCTGGATCACGGTCAATCTTTCCGGTCTGGTGGTCTATCTTCTGGCCTTTCATCTTTTCCCGTAGACAAAAAATGGGTGTTGACTCGTATACCATCATATCCTATACTGAATGGAGTCCATATTCACAAACGGCGACCACCACTTCAGAGGGAAACGATGGCAATATTGAAATTAATCAAGGAGCAATCCTTGACCGCGCCTTTTTGCGATCAGAAAAGGCTGGAGGCGAGCGGGGTGGCGGTCAAGGGCGATACCTGCTGGGTGATTTTCGACAACATCACATCCATTGCCGAGATTGCGTTGCAAGACAACGAATTTGGCGCGTGTCGATTGCATGAACCCGGCAAGCACGCTGGCATCGACGGATTCGAGGCGATCTCCTACCACGCCGCCGAGGAGCAATTCCACGTCGCGGTGGAGAGCGTCAAAATCGGCAAGAAATATCATCCCCTGATCGCCGAATTGAAACAGAATCTCCAGCCGAAGCCCTTCAAGCTTTTGGATGTCCCCTTCACCGGAGAGAGCAAGGGATTCGAGGGGATTGCCGTCATCACCCGCCCATCGGACCAGGCCGTGCTCCTGTTCGGCTTGTGCGAGGGGAACTTCTGCGAGTCCAACGACGAACGCAGCAAGAAGAGGGGCAACGGTCGCCTGCACGTCTTCATGCGTGACAAGCGCAAATGGTTGAATATGAAAATCATTTTGCCAATTCCCCCTGCCGCCGCCTTCCGGGATTACTCCGACATCGCCATCCGCGCCGCCGGTGACGGTCGGAGTGCCGCCGTGGCCATCACCTCTCAGGAGGACAAGAGCATCTGGATCGGTCGCATCGATCTCGACAGGCTGGGGTTCATCGACGATGGCGAGGTTTTCCCGTTTCCAGGGGAGGATTTCTGCAATGTCGAGGGGGTGGACTGGGTCAATGACAATACCATAGTAATCGTTTCGGACAAGGCAAAATCCGATCAGCCCAATGGCTGCAAGGGGAAGGAGATGTCCATCCACCTCTTGAGGATCGAGTGACCTCCTCGGCGACGATTTAAACTAATATTTATAAATAAAGGAAACAAAATGTCAAAACTAAACAAAATCGATGAGAAAAAATTGCTGGAAACGTGCTGCCAAGGCACAAAAAACAAGTTCGATAAATTGGAAGCGAGCGGTGTGGCCATCAAGGGCGACGCTTGTTACGTGATTTTCGACAACACCACCGCTGTCGCGGAAATCGCCCTGAAAAAGCATGGATTCGGCGCATGCCAGATGCATGAACCGGGCAAGTACGTCGGGGTCACGGGGATCGAGGGATTCGAGGCGATCAGCTGCAACCCGGCAAACAAGAAATTCCATGTCGTGGTGGAGAGCCTCACGTATGGCAGCAAACACGTCCCCATGATCGCCACTTTGAACAAGCACCTCCAGACAAAACCCTACCAGATCCTGGATGTCCCCTTCGCAGGGGAGAGCAAGGGATTCGAGGGAATTGCCGTCGTCACCCCCCCTTCCGACCAGAAGCAAATGCTGTTCGGCCTGTGCGAAGGCAATTTCTGCGAACAAAATGACGCAAGAGGCAAGAAAAAAGGCAACGGCCGGGTGCATGTCTTCAGGAAGCACAAAGGGACGTGGATGGATGACCATCGCATTCTCCCCATCCCGCCCACTGCGGATTTCAAGGACTACTCGGACATCGCCATCCGCGCCGAACATGGCAAGAAGAAGGTCTCCGTGGCCATCACGTCTCAGGAAGCGAAGAGTGTCTGGATCGGCAAAATCGATCTTACGAAACCGTCATTCGTCGGCAAGGGCAAAGTCCATCGCTTCCCGAAAAAGAGTTTCTGCAATGTGGAAGGGGTGGACTGGGTGAGTGCAAAAAAACTGGTTTGTGTTTCCGACAAAGCGAAATCCGATCAGCCGAACAAATGCAAGAAAAAGGAAATGTCCATCCATCTTATGAAAATAAAATAAGATCACTCCACGCCGACAGCCTGGATCATGCGCATCAGCCTGACTCCCTTGTGTCCCCCCGTCCCGGTCTCGGACGTCGGCGCACGGGCTTCCACCAACAGGCATCCCAGCCAGCCGCGAAAGGCGGAACCGCCGCTGGCATCCACGGGATAGGCGCTCAGTTGGTCGATGTGCAGTAAAAGATCCAGGCTTTGCGTGGCATTGGCCGACACTGTCCGGTTCGACCCACCGTCCACCAGCCAGGCCCCCTCCCGTGTCGCGACATGGGGCACGCGGCAGATCCTGCGGCCCTGTTCATCGATCTCCCCGAAACCGATGACAAAACCAATCCGCAAATCGATCGGCTCCTCGTTGCTCACCCGCAGGCAGAGCGGATACCGTCCCCCCGCGCGGACATCCGCGATGCGCAAGGTCCGCCCGGCCCCCTCCCCGCACCACTCGACATCGAACCGCACCGGCTTGCCGCCAGGGCCGTGCGCCCATGCCAGGCCGCTCGCCCACCAGCAGATCCCTCCCACCAGCACGGCAACCGCGCCAGCCCACCCGCCGGTCACTGGCGCTCCGCCTCCCGGATGGCCTGATCCACGGTACGCCGCGCCGAGGTGCCGGGCTGGAGCAGGGGTTGCAGGCGTTTCCAGTGGGTCAGGGCCGTGGCGCGATCCCCGGAACGCATCGCCACCCCTCCCAGGACCCACAACGCCTCCGGACGATCCGGATCACTGGCGATCACCCTCTGGAACCGCTTGATCCCCTCTTCCTGTACCTTGGGGTCGTTGCTTTGCACTTCCAGTTCGGCCAGGCCTACAGAGGCATCCATCGTGCCCGGATGCCGGGAGAGGATCATGGCGTAAGCCGCCATCGCCTCCGCCGGGCGGGAGAGCACCACGTAGGAGCGCGCCAGCCGCAACCAGCCCGGCACGTCATCCGGGTTGTCGCGCAGCTTCTGGGCCGACTGCTCCACCATGGCGACGAATTCGGGTGGGAAGCTCTCGCCCTGGGCAGCCGGTTCGATCTTCTCCGTGGTGCCCAGAACCAGATAGGACCCCGCAGTCAACACCCCGATCACCAGCATGAGCGACAGGGCAATGGAGATCTGCAAGGGGTTGCGCGGCACGATAGCCATCGCCTGGACGGGCGGGGCCGACGCCAACTGGTCCAGACGGTTGAGAACCGCCGCCAACTCCCGTTCCATGGCCGCACGCGCCGCCACGCTCTCTGCATCCCCGCTGTCCGTGGCGTCCAACTCCTTGATTTGCACCAGCAGTGCATCCCGCTCGACGGCCAGTTCCACCCCCGGATCCCCTTCCAGGCCAATGGGCAAGGGAGATCCCCCGCGCCTGCTGAACACCGGATAAAACACGCCAGCAAGGGCGACAACCAATATGACAGGCAGATACCAGATCCAGTTCATGTCGCGTTTCCCAAATAAAATTCAGATTTTTTCATTAGTTGTACTATCGCAAACGCGTCTCGGTGTCAAGTAATATCGTGCGCAGCCCAGCCAGCAAGCGCTGAAAATCCTCCGGGGGCGCGGCGGAAAAGCACATCTCCAATCCCGTGACCGGATGCACGATGGTGAGCTGCTCGGCATGCAGGGCCTGACGCCGGAAACCGGTCACCAGCTCCCGCGCCGCCTCCGGCCAGGAGGCCGGGGGATGAAAGGGACGGGAGTACAGGGGATCCCCCAGCACGGGATGGCCGATATGGGCCATGTGGACCCGAATCTGATGGGTGCGCCCGGTCTCCAGCCGGCAGGCGAGCAACGTGCAACCGGGCAGGCTCTCCAGCCGTTGCCAGTGGGTGACGGCACGCCGGCCATGCCTGGGTTCCACGGCCATTTTCTTGCGGTCGCGGGGGTTGCGGCCGATGGGGGCATCGACGCTCCCGGAGGCGAGCGCCGTATGCCCCCTGACCAGGGCCAGATAACGCCGATACGCGGTATGGGCCTCGAACTGACCGGCCAGATGACGATGGGCCGCGTCGTGCTTGGCCACCACCAGCAACCCGCTGGTATCCATGTCCAGGCGATGGACGATGCCGGGCCGCAACGCCCCGCCGATGCCGGACAACCCTCCCGGCCGCTCCGGCCCGCCGCAATGGTGCAACAGGGCGTTGACCAGCACCCCGGAGTGGCGTCCGGCCCCGGCATGCACCGCCAGGCCCGGTGGCTTGTTGATCACGAGGATGGCGTCATCCTCGAACACCACCTCCAGGGGAATCTCCTCCGGCTGCGCCTCGATCGCTTCGGGGGGCGGAATCACCAACAAAAAAATCTCGCCCGCGCTTGCCTTGTCGTCCGGTCGCGGTATACTGCCATCGGGACGGGTGACCCCACCCTCCTTGAGCAGACGCAGGACCGCCGACCGGCTCAACGCGCCATCCGCCGCCGCGATGGCCTTGTCCAGGCGCTCCCGATGGGTGGTCTCCGGGATGCGCACGGTGCGTGTCTGCGTCATCATCACACCCCAGCAGCGAACGGTACGTTTTTGCGCGCCATCAAAATCTTCGTCATCGTCAGCGCCCTGCTCCTCCTGGCCGGTCTCGGGGTGCTGGTGGCAACGGCTCTGCAAAGCTCCCCGGCCAAGACACCCCCACCCCCGGCGACTCTGGAAGAGACCATCGCCCTGCCCCCCGGAACGAAGGTGACCCGCATGACCGGCATGGGTACCAGCGGAGTCGCGCTCCTGGCCCGCCAGGAGGACGGCGACGCGCAACTGCTGCTCTTTTCCGCCCAGGGCAAACTGCAGCGCCGGATCCGTCTCACCCCCGCGCCTCCGGCGGGTCCATCCGCAGACCATAGCCAAGGTAATTGACACTGGCATCCCCGATCGCCAGCTCCCAGGCATCCCGCCAGGGGACATAACGCATCCCCGTGACATCACGCATGCCGATTCCGGCCCCGCGCAGCCAGCGCCCCAGATCCGACGGTCGGATGAACTTCTCGAAATCGTGTGTGCCCCGTGGCAGCCAGCGCAGGACGTACTCCGCGCCGACGATGGCCAGCAGCCACGCCTGAGGGGTCTTGTTGAGGGTGGCGAAGAAGAAATGCCCCCCCGGCTTGAGCAGTGCCGCGCACTCCCGCAGAAAGGAGGGCACGTCCGGGACATGCTCCAGCACCTCCATGGCCAGCACCGCATCGAAGCCCGCCCCCCGCTCCCGCGCCAGATCCTCCAGGGTTTGCACCCGGTAATCCACGTGTGAGCCGCTCTCCTTCTGGTGACTCCTGGCCACGTTGATGATGGTCTCGGAGCGATCGATGGCCGTCACCCTGGCCCCCAGCGCGTCCAGGGACTCGGAGAGAATCCCCCCCCCGCAGCCGATGTCGAGCAGCTCCAACCCATCCAGCCGGTTTTCCGCATCCTGGCTCAAGCGGGAGCGGATGTAGCCGGTCCGCAAGGGGTTGATCCGGTGCAGGGGCTTGAATTTCCCATCCGGATCCCACCACTCGTGGGCCATCCTTTCGAATTTGGCGATCTCCTCCGGGTCTTCCATGGACATGATGCTCTTCTCCCGCTGTGGTTGAACAAGGCCTGCTCCGCTCTAGCACATCATACACCAAATCCCTGGCCATGCCATCCGCCAGCGTCAAAAAAGACTCACGAAATCGGTACGGCGTTTGCTTAGAAGGGCTTGTCGGGGGGGGCGAACCCAACCGGTAACAACCGAATCAAATTATTGAAATGAATCGGAAAAATCGCCATGAAAGCCGCAAGAACCGTCAAAAAATTGTTATTTGCACGGAGAAAAGTCATGATAGATCGCCGCACCCTGCTCAAGCGCATGGCCCTGACCGCCGCCGGCGCGCTGCTGCCCGCCTCCCTGGCCCATGCCGGCATCGACGCCGCCACCCGCTCGTCCAGCCGGGGGGTATTGATCGCCATCGACCCCGGACATGGCGGATCGGATCCGGGCGCCATCGGCTTCGGCGGCCTGAAAGAGAAGGATGTCACCCTGGAAGTGGCGCGGCGGGTGGCCGACATGATCAACCACATGCCCGGCTTCACGGCCATGCTGACCCGGACGGACGATTATCATGTGCCCTTGCAGCAGCGGGTCTCCGTGGCGCGCAAAAAACAGGCGGACCTGTTCATCAGCCTGCATGCCGACGCCTTCCGCATCTCCACGGCGCGCGGGGCGTCGGTCTATTGCCTGTCGGAAAGCGGCAAACCCTCCCCGGACAAGGCGATCCGGCAACTGGAAGAACGGGAAAACAGCGTTGACCTCATCGGCGGCGTGGATCTGGACGATGTCACGGACCAGGAGGTGAAGGGCATCCTGATGGATCTGTCGCAACGGGATTCCCTGAACCGCTCCCTGATGTTGGGCAGCACCCTGCTCAACTCGATCTCCCGGACGCCGGCGCTCTCCTTGCACTTCCGGACCATCAAACAGGCGGAGTTCGCGGTTCTCAAGGCGCCGGACATCCCGTCGGTGCTGGTGGAGATGGCCTTCATCTCCAACCGCCTGGAAGAGAAACTCCTCCAGCAGCCATCGCATCAGGATTCGCTGGCCAAGGCGCTGACCAGTGGGGCGCACCTGTTCGCCCGCAACTCCGGCCTGGTGTGACGGGTCGGCTCAACCGATATTGACGTTCTCCTCCGGACAGGCGTAGCGCAGGCGGCGCACCTGCCCGACGAGGACCGAGGCCAGCAGCAGCGGACCCACCCGACCAATAAACATCAGGACGATGACCACCAGCTTGCCCGTGGTGGTCAGATTGGGGGTCAAACCGGTGGTGAGGCCCACGGTGCCCAACGCGGAGACGCTCTCGAACAGGCAGGCCAGAAAGGTGTTCCCCGTGCTGGCATGGAACGGCCCCCCTCCCCCTTCGGTGATTTGCAGGATCAAGGTGCCCACGACCGTGGCCAGCAGATAGGCGGCGACGATCAGCAGGGCGCGGGTGACGGTCTCTTCCGGGAGGCTGCGCTCCAGGCACTCCACCCCTGGCCGGTTGCGCGCCCTGGAGCGCAACAGGTAGTAGCAGACCGCCGCAGTGGTGGTCTTGATCCCACCGGCCGTGGAACCGGGCGATCCGCCGATGAGCATCAGGAACACCACCAGGCACAGGGTGGTATTGGTCAACTGCTCCATGGCCACGGTATTGAACCCGGCAGTACGGCTGGAAATGGAAAGAAAAAAACTCTCCATGAGGAGGGTGCCGGGCGACTGGCTCATGGCCACCCTCCCCCACTCCGCCCAGGCGATGGCCACCCCCCCGGCCAGAATCAGCGCCAGGGTGGTGCGCAGCACCAGCCTGGAGTGCAAGGAGAGCCGAACCGGCAGCCCCCCCCTTTTGCCCCCGATCCAGGCGTTCAGGTCGGCTGCGACCACGAAGCCCAATCCCCCCAGCACGATCAGCCCCATGATCACCAGGTTGACCAGCGGATCGGCGCGATAGCGTATCAGGTTGTCCGACAACAGGCCGAAACCGGCGTTGCAAAACGCGGAGACGGCATGAAACACCGCCATCCACCCCGCGCTCCAGCCGGGAAAATCCCCCGCGAAGCGCCAATAGAGCAACGCCGCCCCCACCGCCTCGGCCAGGAAGGTGTAACGGAAGACGATGGCGAGCAGTTGGCGGGGCGCGACATGCTCCATGACCCCGTGGGAGGTTTCCAGCAGCATGCGTTGCGCGATCTCGATCCGCTGACGGGGACGGGTCATGAACCAGGTGGAGAAGGTCAAAATGCCCAGTCCGCCGATCTGGATCAGGACGAGAATGATGGCCTGTCCGGCCAGGGAGAAGGCGGTTCCGGTATCGAGCACGACAAGACCGGTGACACAAACCGCCGAAGTGGCGGTGAACAGGGCATCCACCCAGGAGACGGACGGGGCGCCGGCCATGTGGCTGAAGGGGAGAAACAACAACACCCCACCTGCCAGGATGGCGCCCACAAAGGAGAGCAACAGCAACCGGGAGATGGCGTATTCCATGACCGCGGGCCGCATGGCGGGCGTGGAGGGCTACATGGTGTCGTGAATCAGCCAGTAGATCGCGCCGTCGTGGGAGATGGCCGGCGAGACGGCCACGGAGAGCGGCAGCCCCCCCTCCTTGTCGTTCGGGGCGCCGATCAGGGGCTTGACGGAGCGCAGGGCATGGGGGGCGTCCGGGGGGAACAGCAGGGTCATCCGCACCCCGTTACGGTCGATCAGGGGGGGCAGTCCGGACATGATGTCGGTGCCGGTGTTCTTGAATTCCAGCACGCGCAGCTCCTGGAAATAGCGGAACGCCCCCAGGTGGAGGGGGGCGACCAGCCCCTCGAAGAGGGATTTGGGGTTGGGGACCTCGATGTCCGGGTCCATGCGCTTGAAGCGGTAGAGTTTTTCCACGATCGACTTGGTGAGGGTATAGATCAGTTCGTCGGGGACGTCGGCGGTGGACATCAGGGTGGCGCGCACCCCCAGGGAGGCGACGTCCTGCTCGACTCCCGGATACATGCCACCGGGAATGACGGTCTTGACGTAGTGGCGGTTGGCGAGAATGGAGTCCAGACAGCCGCCGGCCAGTTGCACGAAGGAGATCTTCTCGGTGGTGGCGAGGCTCCAGACGCTTTCGTTGGGGTGACCGACCACGTAGAGGAAGGCATCGATCTCCTGTTTCCTGAGGGCCTGGATGGCCGCTTCCTGGCTGAGGGTTTTCAGGTTGGCGTCATCGGGCTTGAAGCCGCAGACCGACAGGAGTTCGCGTCCGGTACGTTCGGTCCCGGAACCGGGGGAGCCGAGGTTGATCCGTTTGCCTTTCAGGTCCTCCATGCGTTTGATGCCGGAGTTGGCGCGGGTGACCATGGTCAAGGTTTCGGTGTAGAGGGAGAGGACGCTGCGCAACTGCTTGAGCGGGGTTTGAAAGGGTTTGTCCCCGCCCCAGGCGGCGCTGACCACGTCGGATTGGGCGATGCCCAATTCCACGTCCTGGTCGGCCAGGGACTCCAGGTTGTGAACCGACCCCACCGTAGGTTCCACGCCGCAATGGAGATGCGAGACCCCTTGTTCGACGTAGCTCTTCCTGACGGCCTGACAGATGGCGCCGGCGGTCGGGTAGTAGACCCCGCCCACGTCGCCGGAGGCGATGGTCACGGTCGGATGGCCCGGCTTGTGTTCCCGCATCGACCGGGGTTGCGCCGGGGAGGATGGCTCGGCCCAGGCCGTCGCGACCAGCAGGGGCACGAGCGCCCCGAGAATGAATTTCGCCATGATGTTCATCGATCCCGACTCCCTTGCACCGTGACGGGCGGCATCAGCGCGCCATTTCCCCGTTGTCCCACTGACCGCGCTGCCGGATGCCGTTGGCGAAGGTGATGGTGCCCTGGCCGTGCTTTTTGTTGAGCCACCACCCACCATCGTAGCGTTGACCGCTTTTGAAAACATAGGACCCCTGGCCGTGCTTCTGATTCAAATACCAGCTACCGGTATAATAGTCACCGGGCTTGAAGACGTAAATCCCCTGGCCTTGCCGGTTGCCTTCCGCCCAATCCCCGCTATAATAGTCGCCCGACGAGTAGATGTAGACCCCCTTGCCATTCTCGCAATCCCCCTGGACACAACCGGTTTGGCCCTGCCGGATGGCCTGTTCGATGGTGAGGCGGCTCTGTTGCGCCTGTTTGGCCTGTTCCTCCTCGGCGCGGGCGCGTTGCGCCTCGAGATCGCGGGTCTGCTGCTGGCTGGCGAGGAAATCGGCGAACATCAGATAGCGGGTGCCGGGGCCGAATTTCTTGTCATTGCGCCAATGGCCGACATACTTGTCGCCGTTGGCCTGAATGAGGCTCCCCTGACCATGGCGCTGATTGTTGCGCCACTCCCCGTCGTAGCGCGCGCCATCCTGGTAATGAAACACCCCCTTACCTTCCATCCGGTCATCACGCCAGTCGCCGCGATATTTCTCGCCGTTGAGAAAGGTGTAGGTCCCGATGCCATGACGCTGACCATTGCGCCACTCGCCCACGTACTCCTCGCCGTTGTCGAAGCGGTAGGTTCCGGTCCCGTTGCGGCAATCGCCGACCTTGCAGTGGGATTCCCTGGAAGGCTTGGCCGCCTGTTCCTTGGCGAGCCGCTGCCGCTCCTCCTCCTGTCTGGCCTTGGCCGCGCGGATTTCCATGATGGCCTGATCGGCCTTCTGAATCCATTCCGCGCGCTTGACCACTTCTGCGGCCCAGCGGTCCATCTCCAGGTCCATGCGGCGTTTTTCCTGCTGCTGCAGGGTCTCCCCCTGCACCGGGACGGGTTCCGCCGGGGCGACGGGTTTGATCTCCCCCTCGCTGGTGAGGACCCGTGGCCCGGAGGTGCCAGGCAGGATCTCCCGAACCGGCTCCGGGGCCGAAGCCAGAAAATGACGGGCAGCCCAGGCCCCGACCAGCAGGGAGACGACACTCGCCACGACCAGCGCGACCCTGCCGAGACTCCCTTCTCGCTTCGGTTCCAGCGCCGCGCCAGGTGGGACGACAGCGGACGGTCCCTCCTGGGAAGGCAGGGGATGATCGGATACCAGCCCTTTGCGCGCAAGAACGCCATAGAAGCGCTGCAGGATCTCCCGTGACTCCTCCGGGTTCGGCTCCACCGCCAGAAAGCGCTGCAGCACCTGACTGGTGGCTTCCCGCAGGGTGGTTCCGTTCTCCCGGAGCCACTCCTCCAGCAGGAGCAGGGCTTCCAGTTCGCTCCTGCTCAGGGAGGGAGCGCCGGTTTGCTTGAGATCCAGAAGGAACGCGGCGATTTCAGGGGCAAAGCGCCCATGATAATAGTCGTCGGATTTCCACAGATGGAGGGTCTGCCCGCACAAGGGACAGGGAGAGGCGCGACCATGATCGGGCACATTGTCCGTGAGGGCCTTGAATTTCGCCCCGCAGTGATGGCAGGCAACGACGCTCTTCATCCCGAATGGCTTCTCCAAGAATGCGCTCCCCGATGGGAGGATCCATGATCCCAACCAACATCACGCAATATACCCGGAATCTTGCACAGCGTCAAACCGGATCGCCGCGCGGGGTTCGCGGGGTGTTGGGCGTGCTTTTTTGATTTTGTTAATTTTTTGATTTTTATTATAATTTATAAGAAATTCAATGATAAAAAAATAGGTAAAATAAGAATTTATTTTAACAGTAATGATTAATATCAAAAAAATTTTTCCGCAAGTGCGAAAAAAAAGATTGACCCAACGCGCCATCCTGATTTATGCTGCATCGCAACAAAGCATTAAAGCAAGGCAGAAGGAACTGCCCAACGGCAGGAGGACGACCCATGGAAACGACTAGCAGAGAATATTCCGTCATGCCGACCGGAACCTGGACAGGCGTCCGGGGAGAGTGGCCGCTGATCACCGCCGAGGAGGAACCGACGTCCCGCGACCTTACACCGCCGGTGGGTCTGTCCGGGGATTTTCTGCTGGAGCTGTTCCGTTTTCACATGGCCTGGCTGCGCCAGGTATCCGGCCTGAACGAACCGGAGGCGAAACGCCGGGTCCTGAGCCTGCTGAAGGCAGGACGCCTCGGTTACGAGGACGAATGCGGCAAACGACGCACCCTGCCAGTCGCGGCGATCCACTGGGTGCTCCGGCATGCCTGAGGCTCAGGAGATCAAATCGAGATAAACTGCGGCCTCGGACAGGGAGATGCGACCCTGCAGCACCTTGGCCACGCCGCTGTCCACCAAGGGTCGGTAACCCCTGTCGTAAGCGGCGGCGCGCAACTCCCCGGCGCTGGCGCGACGCGCGATCATGCCGCGCAACGCCTCGTCGATCACCATCATTTCATACAGCACGGTGCGGCCCTTGTAGCCGGTACGGTTGCATTGCGGGCAACCGGTGGGGTGCCAGAGCGTCTCCGGCGGGGGAGCGTCGTGACCCATGGCGATCAACAGCTTCCATTCGGCCTCGGCAAGGGGGACGGCACGGCGGCAGTGGGGACAGAGCAGGCGCGCCAACCGCTGACCGATGACCAGCGAGATTGCCGAGGAGACCAGATAGGGTTCCGCGCCCATGTCCAGGAGCCGGGCGACGGCGCCGGGGGCGTCGTTGGTGTGCAGGGTGGAGAGGACGAGATGGCCGGTGAGGGCAGCCTGCACCGCGATGTGGGCGGTTTGGGCGTCGCGGATCTCGCCCACCATGATGACGTCGGGGTCGTGACGCAGGAAATGACGCAGGGCGCGGGCAAAGGAGAAATCGATCTTCTCGTGGACCCGCACCTGGGTGACCCCCTCCATTTTGACCTCCACCGGGTCTTCGACGGTGAGGATGTGCCGGTTTTCGTTGGCCTGGATGAAATCGAGGGCGGCGCGCAGGGTGGTGGATTTGCCGCTGCCGGTGGGGCCGGTGAGGAGGATGAGGCCGTGCGGCAGCGAGGCGGCGCGGCGCAGACGCACCTGATCGGCGGGAAAAAAGCCCAGATCCTCGAGCTTGACGATCCCCACCTGGAGGTCCAGCAAACGCAACACCACCGCCTCGCCGCGAATGGCGGGGATGACGGAGACGCGGATGTCCATGCCGCGATCCGGGAGACGGGTACGGATGGCGCCATCCTGGGGCAGGCGGCGCTCGGCGATGTCCAGGCCGGCGAGCACCTTGATGCGGGAGACGATGTGACCGGCCAGGTTGAGGGGCAGCTGGGCCTGGGGAAAAATCCGTCCGTCGAGGCGGAAATCGACCCGCAGGAACCGCTCGTCGGGGACGATGTGGACGTCGCTGGCATTCATGCGGGCGGCGGTCAGGAGGATGCGGTTGATGAGGGTGGTGGCATCGTTGCCGGAGATGGGGGGGGCGTTTTTGTCCGGGGGGGTGACGGTGCGCAGGTCGAGTTCGCCGGTCAGGGCGTCGCCGGTGCGCAGATTCGCGTCGCCGTACCACGTCGCGATGGCCCCGCGCACGGCCCCCGCCGGGGCGACAGCCAGGCGGACGGGACGATCCATGAAGGCGGATGCCTCACCGACATCGATCCGGCGCGGATCGGCGACAGCCAGGAGGATGGCCTCCCCCTCGAAACGAACCGGAAAGGCGCGCCAGGCGTTGGCGGTGGTGACATCCAGGCGGCGGGTGGCCAGGGCGTCCACCGCCTCGGGGCGCAAGGCGAGAAAGGGGTGCCGCGAAACCACCGCCAGGGCCATGGCCAGCCCGGTCTCCCCCAGGCAGCCGGAGTGGATGATGGCGTCGGCCAGGGAGAGGTCGGGCTGTTGGCGCTTGTACTCCTTGGCGGCTTTCAGCTCCTCCGGGGTGACCAGCCAGGTCTGGGTGAGGAACGGCACCAGGCCGATCTCCTCCTCGCCCAGGGGGTAGCCCAGCAGTTTGGCCAGCAGGCGCGGTTCCACCAGGTCGTGGCGGGCGAGGTGGTCGCGCAGCGCCCGGTGGCGCGGGTGTTCGCGCAGCCTCTGGTCACTGGGCGGTTGGGTGTCCGTCGCGGGGGTGTCGTCGTCCGGAAAGAGGGACATGGCGCGTCATTCTCTTGGCAAGCGATGAATTCCGCTCCCAATATCCGCGCATTCTCCCACCGAAGTCAAGCCGCGCGGCCCATGAGGGCCGCGCGGGGACATAAACAGGTGGTAAAAAAAATCAGGAGCCGGCTTTGACCGGGGCATGGGCAACCGCCGGGGCCTGCTGATCGACGGGGGCGGTGTGGTAGCGATCCGCCGAGGGATGCCAGCCCAACAGGGTCAGCATCACGAAGAAGCCGACGATGTAGGCCAGCGTGACGTGCCAGCCGTGGCGCAGCCACATGCCCACGGAACGGGCCTCGTGGAAGTTGTTGGTGATGGCCACCCCCGCCGAGGAGCCGAACCAGATCATCGATCCGCCGTAGCCCACGGAATAGGCCAGCACGCCCCAGTCATACCCCCCCTGCTTGATGGCCAGGGCGGTCAAGGGGATGTTGTCGAACACCGCCGAGACGAAGCCCAGGCCGAAGGCGGTCTGCCAGGAGGCCAGCGGCAGCTTTTCCACCGGCATCAGCGAGGCGCACACCACCAGGGAGAGCAGGAAGACGCTCCCCTTGAAGGTCTCCGGCATCAACTCCCAGGCCGGACGGCGGATCGGAGTGCAGATCAGGATCGCCACCCACACCGCCACCCCGATGAAGGGAAAGGTGTCGGAAATCTCGTTGTACTTCACGTTGATGATGACATTGACGGTGATGGCCATGATCAGGATGCAGGCCACGATGGCGACCCTGGCATGGTCGACCTTCACCCCTTCCGGCGGGGCGGCATTGATCGGGGAGTACTTGTGCTGCTGGATCGCCGCCGGAATGCCGGAGATGAAAATCGCCACCAGCGCGGCGGCGTAGGCATGCACCACCGCCAGGGGGCTGATGCCTGCGATCCACATCATGGTGGTGGTGGTGTCCCCGACCACGCTCCCCGCGCCGCCGGCATTGGAGGCCGCGACGATGGCGGCGATGTAGCCGATGTGTACCTTGCCGCGAAACACGACATGGGCGATGCTGCCGCCGATGAGGGCCGCCGCGATGTTGTCCAGAAAGCTGGAGAGCACGGCGATCAGCACCAACAACACGAACCCGCCCATCCAGCCCTCAGGCAGGAAGCGGGGGAGCAGATCCGGGACCTTGCTGTTTTCGAAGTGATTGGAAAGCAAGGCGAATCCCATCAGCAGGCAGAAGAGGTTGGCCAGGATCACCCACTCGTGCTGGAAGTGGGAGATCAGTCCCGCGATGCCCGACCCGTGCTTGAATCCGGTTACAAAAAATTTATACAGGGTGATGGTTACCACTCCAGTCAAAGCAACCTGAAGCGTATTATTATGAAACAGCGCCACGCCAAGCAAAACCAAAGCAAAGAGAATAAAATCCACTGGAATTCCGAAG
Source organism: Magnetococcales bacterium WMHbin3 (assembly GCA_002753185.1). Taxonomy (GTDB): domain Bacteria; phylum Pseudomonadota; class Magnetococcia; order Magnetococcales; family Magnetaquicoccaceae; genus Magnetaquiglobus. The sequence goes on along the minus strand of PDZX01000019.1, from coordinate 22,792 downwards.
AGTGACGGCAAAGCTGCCATATGAGCATCTGCTGCAAAAAGCGTGTCCGGCAGACATAAAGAAAACATCAAGGCAATGAGAAAACGTTTCATAAGCGGGTAACCTGTCAGGTTGAGGGGTGGAAAAGTGGCGAAAGATAACGGATTGACACAAGTTCGTCAAGCCACTTCGTCACATCCCGCCCCGGCCAACTGGCCACAGGCCGCGCCCACATCGGCGCCCCGGCTGTCGCGAACCACGGTCACCAGTCCGGAAGCCATGACAATTTCTTGAAAACGACGGATTTTCTCAGGCGAGGAAGGCGCGAATGGCGCGCCGGGCCAGGGATTGAAGGCCAACAGATTGACCTTGGAAGGGATGCCACGCAACCAGGCCACCAACTCCCTGGCGTCCTGTTCCGAGTCGTTGACCCCGTCGAGCAGGACATATTCCCAGGTGATGCGGCCCCGTGGACGCAATGGCCAGGCCAGAGCGGCGCGACGCAAGGCGCTCAGGTCGAATTTCCGGTTGATGGGCACCAGGAGGTCGCGCACCGCGTCGCGCACGCTGTGCAGCGAAACGGCCAGATTGATGGGCAGATGGCAACCCGCCTCGGCCATGCGCGGGACCACCCCAACCGTGGAGAGGGTGATCTTGCGGTTGCCGAAAGCCAGGCCGTTGGGATCCATGAAGATCCGCACCGCCTGAATCACCGCGTCGAGGTTGTACAGGGGTTCCCCCATGCCCATCAGCACCAGATTGGTCACCCGCATGCCCCGCGCGGCAAGGACGGCACGCGCGAAGGTGACCTGCTGGACGATCTCTGCGGCGGTCAAATTGCGCCGCAAGTCCAGGGTGCCGGTGCGGCAGAAGGGACAAGCCAGGCTGCACCCCGCCTGGGACGAGACGCATACCGTCCCCCGGTCGGTCTCCGGGATGAAGACCGTCTCCACGCTCACCCCGTCGGCAAAACCGAGCAGCCACTTTTCGGTGCCGTCCCCAGAAACCCGATGATCGAGCGGCTCCGGTCGCAAGGGGGCGCATTCGGCGGCCAGGCGGGCGCGAAACGGCTTGGCCAGATCGGTCATGGACTCCACGTCGGCGGCGAGCCGGACGTGGAGCCAGGACCAGATCTGATGCGCCCGATAAGGCTTCTCCCCCCATTGCGACATGAGGTCAACCAACTCCTGGCGGGTGAGGCCGGTGAGCGTCACGGGCATGGCGACACGACCGGATCAGCGGGAGCAGATGTCCATCTGATTGAAGAAAAAGGCAATCTCCACGGCGGCGGTCTCCGGGGCATCCGAACCGTGCACGGCGTTGGCCTCGATGCTGGAGGCGAAATCGGCGCGAATGGTGCCCGGCGCAGCGTTGGCCGGATTGGTGGCGCCCATCACCTCGCGATTTTTGGCGATGGCGTTCTCCCCTTCCAGAACCTGGGCGATGATGGGACCGGAACTCATGTAGGCCACCAGGTCGTCGTAGAAGGGCTTGCCCTTGTGCACCCCGTAGAAGGCCCCCGCCTGCGCCGGGGAGAGATGCAGCATCCTGGCCGCGACGATGCGCAGTCCCGCCGCCTCGAAACGGGCCTGAATCTGGCCGATGACGTTTTTGGCCACGGCATCGGGCTTGATCATGGAAAGGGTACGTTGAATGGCCACGGGAACAACTCCTTATTGCTGTGAATTTTGGTTGGGCTTGCACCACGGATCGACGAAAGGTAAGATTACCGAAACCGGATGCACCGTCACCCCCAATTTTCCATGAGAGGCGCCCGAATGTCCATGTTTCGCTTGTTTCCGATCCCCGTTTTGCTGGCCACGCTGGCCCTGCCGACCGGCGCGGCCCATGCCGCCAATTGGTACAACTCCCCGTTTTCCGCCGACATTCTCATGACCAACCCGGAAAACCCCAAGGACCAGGCCAAGGGTAAGCTCTTCGTGGGACCGGATCGTTTCCGCTCGGAAGGGATGTATCAGGGCACCAAAAAAGTCCTCATCATCAATCTGGCCGACCGCAAGGCCTTCACGCTCCTGCCGGACAAAAAGGAGTACCACGAAGGGATGAGCGAGGCGCTGATGCCGCCCAAGCCGGACGTCGAACTGATGCCCGGCGACCCGCAGGGACCGTGCAAGACCGACGCGCAACTCAACTGCGCGGCGGCGGGCAACGAGACCATCAACGGCATCCCCACCGAAAAATGGACCGTCAAGGCCAGCGCCAAGGAGGTGGCCTATCAGGTCTCCCTGTGGATCGATCCCAAACGGCGCATCGTCATCAAGCAGCAGCCCGAAAACGGCCCGACCATGGAGCGCAAACTCCTGGGCGTGGAGAAGGTCAATGGCCGCGACACGGAAAAATGGGAGTTCACGCACAGCTTCAAGGACAAGCGCAACAGCTACCTCCAGTGGATCGACGTGAACCTGCGCATTCCGGTGCGCATGGGCGAGGGCCGCAACTCCCCCATGGAGATCTCCAACATCGCCGAGGGGAATCAGGACGCCGCCCTCTTCCAGGTCCCCAAGGATTTCAAGCAGGTGGCGCCCCCGGCCCCGCCCAGCGCCCAGCCGGACGAGCCGAACGCCAAGGGCCAGCCCCCCATGCCCGACGCGGACAAAAAAGCCCCGGCCAAGTTCCAATAATCTCACGACCACAACCCGTCTTTTGCCATCGCCCCTTTTTCGAGGGGCGATGGCGTTCATGGGTCCGAAAATTGCATAAACAAGTCGCAATTTTGCAATCTTTGTCGGCACGCCTGACACGCGGGAGTGGATGTGATCATGGAAAAAGGGGTCAAAAAGCAAGTCGATGTCCTGGCAACCCTCAAGAAGGCCGTATCCGAAAACGCACTCCTGGAGATCGTCATCGAGGGCGAGGAGAAACGCTATGGCGCCCGCCTGTTGGAGATCACCGATCCCGACCAGATGCAGAAACTGGCCGCCACGGCCATCCTGAACCGCTATGCGGCCGGCGTGAAAACGCAAACGGAAGCCGAGCCGAACGAAAAGCCGGAAGATACGCAATGGATCCGGATCACCCCCCTGGAGCCAACGGACGGCAACATGAAGATCCGCAAGGCCAACAAGGTGATCCTGAGTTTTTATCTCGGTCTGGAACACTATCGCACCGTGGTCGTCTTTCAGCGCGTGTTGCGTCTGGAAGCCGGCCAGGCCATCGAGCTTTCCTGGCCCCCCGCCATCATCAGCTCCCCCAGGCGTCAACAGATTCGCGTGGAGATTCCGGATGAGATCCACCTGGAGGTCCAGGTGCAAAAGAAGGGAACCGAACCCTTCATGGCCAGGGTGGTGGATCTCTCCTCCGGCGGGCTGTCGTTCGCCTGCCAGGAAAGCGCCGCCCCGCTGGAGATCGGCGACAAACTGGGACTGGCCATGCGCGGCGAGATCCTCATGGGCACCCCCATCGTCACCTATGGCACCCTCATGACCATTTCCAGGGCACGCGACCATCGGGAGATCGACGTCACCTGGATGCGTTACGGGGTGCAGTTCAAACTCCTCGCCGTGGCCGACGCCATGACCGTGGACCGCCTGGTGGAGACCGTGCAGTCCGGTGGTCGCAGCGGCATGCGGTTTGATCGGAAAAAATAATATTAAATATATCTGATACTCACGAACAGATAGGAAATTGCTAAACCCCTTGCAATTGTATATAAATTTTATCTTTGAGAGCCTCATGAAACCATTTGATCGCATCACCCAACACCCGGACGTGATGGGGGGCAAGCCGTGTGTCCGTGGCATGCGGGTCACGGTCGGCATGATCGTCGGGCAAATCGGCGCGGGTCACAGCTTCGAAGACATTCTTGCCGACTATCCCTATCTGGAACGCGAGGACATTTTGCAAGCCCTGCGCTATGCCGCCTGGCGGGTCGAGGAACGTGAGATCGTGCTGGCCAGCGCATGAAATTGCTCATCGATGGGAATCTTGCACCACGCCGGACGCCTTGCGACAGATGACGACTCAGTTGGATGCAGGGGCATTGCTCACGATTGATCCGCGTCGCACACGGTTGAGACTTCTGCCGCTTTGACAGCCAGTTCAAAAATCATGGCGTTCCGCTCGACCGGATGCGCCCCTCCGGAACACCATCAAACGCACGCCCCAAACTGGCAAGATAACGCGTCACCACCTCGGTGATCAACTCCCCGGCCGTGGCCGCCACCAGACGCCGCAGAGACTTCAGAACCCCATAACCATCCCCCCCATCGGCCAGGAAATCGGTCGTCGCCAGGGTATAGACCCGCGCCTCGTCCAGGGGGGCATTCCCGACTCGGATTTCGGAAACCCGGCTCCCCACCGGGGCGACGGGGTCGAACCGGAAGGTCACGCCCGACACCTGGGGAAAACGGCCCTTGATGTTCTCTGCCTCGCTCACCCCGTGTTCCAGAGCATCCCGAAGCGCACGACCGGAAATTTCCAAACAAACCACGGTGTTGCCGAACGGCAGCCACGACTGAACCAGCCGTTTGGTGATGGCCCCGGCGGGATGCAGCTTGTTGGTGCGGATGCCACCCCCGTTCATCAACCCCAAATCGCTCTTGCAGTAGGCGCGCATGGCGTCGGCGATCAGATTGCCGGTGTTGGTCTCCCGCGACCGCACCGCCGCGTTGGTGGCATCCAGGGGAACCTTCGAAAAACCGATCTCCCGATCCAACGCCTGGGAAAGCCGGTCTTCATGGGTTTGCACCCAGGCCGCCATCTCCGGATCGGCGGGGACCGAGGCGTCCACGTCGAAAATCTCCACCATCTCCAGGCTCTTGGGCTTGCCAGGGGTCAGGACGATCCGCGCCAGGACCTGGAACTCCAGGCCGGCCTCCACCAACAGCGTGTCGCCGATCAACTCCCTGGCCACCACATGGTCATCCCCGGCCAGGATCAGGTCGATGCCCGGCGCCTGCTTCGCCAGTTCCCGTTCCACCGGCAGGCTCATGTGGCTCAAGGCAACCACCAGCTCCGCCCCGGCGGCGCGCAGGGAGGCGACCCGCTCCCGCGCCGCCTGGAAGGGATCGGTGATCACCACCCCCGGCGGGAAACGCACCACCTGGTTGAAAACCGGATCCAGCAGGCCGAAAAATCCCACCGTCACCCCCTTGACCCGCCGCACTACCTCCTGACGCATGCCGGGATAGGGGGCGTCATCCTTGAGCAAATTGCTGACGATCCAGGTGAAACGGCTGGCCGACACATTGCGGTCCAGGCTCTCCAAACCGATGTCGAATTCGTGGTTGCCCGGCGCGGCGTAATCCAGGCCCAGGCGGTTGAGGGCCTCCACCATCTGCGCGCCACGAAAGAGAGGAGTCATGAGCGAAGGGGAGAGAAAATCCCCAGGCAAAACAAAGAGCGCCTCCGGATCCCGCTTGCGCTCCCGTTGCAGCAGGGTGGCGAAACGGGCCACGCCACCCTTTTCGGTCAAGGGAGAGAGATTATAGACATCGCAGGTATGCAGAAAGGTCACGACCGGACGCTCCCCGGCCCCGCCATCCAAAGCGAAGAGCAGCATGGCGATGCTTGCGGCGATCTGTGACAACCTCTGCAAAAAAACGGTCACGAACGCCCACCGCCGGGGGTGAGGACCTCCCGTTTGCCGGCGTGGTTGGGTTCGGAGATCAGACCATCCATGGCCATGCGCTCCACAATGCGCGCGGCGCGGTTGTAGCCGATCTTGAAATGACGCTGCACCATGCTGGTGCTCACCTTGCGCGCCCGCACCACCACCGCCACGGCCTGATCGTAGAGGGGATCGTACTCGTCGGCCAGGCCGTCGCCGAACCCCTCCTCGCCACCTCCCCCCCCCGCGGTTTGCGCCAGGATCGAATGGTCGTACTCCGGACGCCCGGTGGATTTCAGAAATTGCACCAGCCGATGCACCTCGCCATCCGAGACGAACGGGGCGTGAATGCGCTGCAAATGGACCGTCCCCGGCGGCTGAAACAACCCGTCGCCCATGCCCAGCAGACGATCCGCGCCCATGGCGTCCAGGATGGTGCGCGAGTCGATCTTCGAGGAGACCTGAAACGCCAGACGCGTGGGAAAGTTGGCCTTGATCAGACCGGTGATCACATCCACCGACGGCCGCTGCGTGGCGATGATCAGATGCAACCCGGCGGCGCGCGCCATCTGCGCCAGACGGGCGATGGCCGGCTCCACGTCCTTGCCCACCTGAATCATCAGGTCGGCCAGCTCGTCGATGATGATGACGATCAACGGCTTGGTCTCCAGCGGAATCGGCTCTTCCTGCTCCACCGGGCGACCGCTTTCCGGATCCACCCCCACCTTCACCCGCCGGGTCGGCTCCTCTCCGGATTCGAGGCACTCATGAATGCGCTGATTGTACCCGGCCAGGTTGCGCACCCCCAGATCGGCCATCAGCCGGTAACGGTCCTCCATCTCCCCCACTGCCCACTTGAGCAGCGAGGCCGCCTTGTTCACGTCCGTGACCACCGGGGCCAGCAGGTGCGGAATCCCCTCGTAGATGGACAGTTCCAGCATCTTGGGGTCCACCATCAGAAAACGCACCTCGTCGGGCCGCGCGGAAAACAGCACCGAGCAGATCATGGCGTTCACCGCCACCGACTTCCCGGAACCGGTGGTCCCGGCCACCAGCAGATGGGGCATCTTGGCCAGATTGCCCACCACCGGCCTGCCGTTGATGTCCGAACCCAGCGCCATGGCCAACGGCGCCTTCAACCCACGAAACGCCTGGGAATCGAGGATCTCCCGCAAATAGACCGTGCGCCGGATCTGGTTGGGGATCTCGATGCCGATGACGTTCTTGCCGGGGATGTTCCCCACTACCCGCACGGAGACCGCCGACAGGGAACGGGCCAGGTCGTCGGCCAGCACGATCACCTTGGAGGCACGCAGGCCAGGGGCCGGATCCAACTCGTAGGTGGTGACCACCGGTCCGGGATGGGCGTCGATGATCTGGCCACGAATCTTGAAATCTTCCAGAATCTGCTCCAACTGGCGGGCCGTGCTGGTCAGTTCCTCGCGGGACGGGCCATGATGGCCGGTCGCTTCCGGCAGGCCGAGCAGGGTGATGGGAGGCAGCGGCGCAGGTTCGTCCGGGTGCCCCTCCCTTGGCGCGGCGACCACCCGTGGCGACATGGGCGGAAAATCCATCGCCACGTCCGGTTCGTCCTCCTCTTCTCCCTCCCCGTCATCGACCTCGTCCGGATCGATCTCGACAGGCATGGCCACCGGGGACAATGACTCCGGGGAGGGTTCCGGGACCGGAACCGGATCGGGCGCCCGGATCGGTTCCGGGGTCGGGAACGGCCTTGCCCACTCCTCCGGAAGATCCTCCTCCTCGTCCTCGTCCGCCGTGGCCCAATGCGGCACCGGAGCAGGCTCTGGCGTGGGTGCTGGCGTGGGTGCTGGCGTGGGTGCTGGCGTGGGTGCTGGCGTGGGTGCTGGCGTGGGTGCTGGCGTGGGGATCGGTTCCGGGGGCGCGCTCTTTTCCAAAACGACGCGCGGGGCCGGAGTGGGGACCGGGGCCGGCTCCGGAGGCGTCTCCACCACGGGCGCGGGCGTCACGATAGGCCGTGACGGCAGGTCGATGGACGGCTCCAGACGATCATCCAGGCCGGCGATGTACGGTTCCTCGGCCTCCGGCAACGGCTCCGGGAGCGGCTGAGGCTTGCGGCGACGGCGATCGAGCCACGCCCGCAGCGCGGCATACCCGGCGACCATCAGGCCCACCAATCCCGCCAGGACCTTGCCCACGCCCGCCAGGAAGGAGAGCGCCACTTCCGACAGCGGCCGTTTGCGCGGCACGGCCCCGGCTTCCGGCGCGGCGGCGTTCTTGGGAGGACGCGCGCCGTCCAGCATGAAGGGAAGCTGCTCCGCGATCCCGGTCCACGAAAAACGCACCAGGATCATCAGGGCGAGCAGGATCAATGGCAACAACAAAAGCAACGTCCCCCAGAACCCGAAGACCCGCTGCATCACTTCCGCCAGCAGGCTCCCCACCACCCCGCCCGGCCCGGTGGGAGGAAAGGTGTCGGGGGCCGGGGTCCCCCGCGACAGCAAGGAAACGAGGGTGGTAACCACCAACGCCAGCACGGGCAGGGCAATGATCCGGTCCAGATAGAACTCCGCAACGGTCGATTTGCGCATCAACCGCACGCCGGGCACCACCAGAAACACCACCATCCAGGCGGAACCGTATCCCAAAGCCTGGATCAGGGCATCGGCCAAGTAGGCGCCGCTCTTGCCCGCCATGTTGTGGATCACCTGGCTGCCGCTGGCGTAGTTGAACGAAGGATCCTCCGTGTGATAGGAGAGCAGGGTCACCGCCAGAAAGGCGGCCAGCGAAAGCAGAATCGTGCCGACCGCCTCACGCACGAGCAGTCGCCGGCGCAGGATGGCCTCCTGGGCCTGCAGCAGGGAAGGAAGACGACGCTTGCCGGTTGCCATGCCCTACATCTCCATCACCAGGGGGAAGACGGCCGGACGGCGTCCCAGGCGCTTCTTGAAGAAACGCCGCACGGCGCGTTGCGCCAGTTCCGAGGCGCCGACCACCTCTTCATCGGAGAAGTCCATCCCACGGGCACCGAGACGCAGGGCATCCTCCACGGCGTCCTTGGCCTCCTCCAGCAGGACCTGGCTGGCATCGGCGTAGACCACCCCGCGCGTGAGCAGTTCCGGCCGTTGCAACACGTTGCCGGTGGCCTTCTCCACGATCAGCACCACCACCACCATCCCGTCCTCGGAAAGGTGTTTGCGGTCGCGCAGCACGATATCCCCCACGTCGCCGACCCCCTTGCCGTCCACGAAGACCCGGCCACTGGGGATGATCCCCTCCTGACGCAGGGAGTCGCGTTCCAGCACGGCCCGTTCGCCGTTCTCCAGCACCAGGGCGTTGCCGGGGGCCAGGCCCATGCTCACGGCCAGATCCCGGTGACTGTGCAGATGGCGCCGCTCCCCATGAATGGGAATGAAGAAGCGGGGTTTGGTCATGGCCAGCATCAGTTTCAGGTCTTCCAGGGGGGCATGACCGGAAACGTGGATCTCCGGCATGTTCTTTTCGTGGATCACCTCGGCCCCTTTTTTGAACAGGATATTGATCAGGGTCCAGATAGTGCGTTCGTTGCCGGGTATGAACCGGGAGGAGAAGATGACCATGTCGCCGGGCTGGATGTCGATCTCCTGGTGTTCCCCGGAGGCGATGCGCACCAGCGAGGAGTTCGGCTCCCCCTGGCTGCCGGTGGAGATCACCAGCAGGCGGTTGCGCGGATATTTGTCGAAATGACGGATATCGACGAGGATATCCGCCGGGATGTCGATATAACCCAACGACCTGGCAACCTGGACATTGGAGATCATGGAGCGGCCATTCAGGATCACCTTGCGCCCCACGACGGCGGCGGCGCGCATGGCCTGCTGGATGCGCTGGATGTTGGAGGCGAAGGTGGCCACCACCAGCAGACCGGCGGCCCGGGAAAAGATCTTGTCGAAGACGGCGCTGATGCCCTGTTCCGAAATGGTTGACCCTTCGCGGTTGATGTTGGTGGAGTCGGACAGGAGCGCCAGGACCCCCTTCTCCCCCAGGCTGGTGAAGGAGTGGAGATCCGTGGGACGTTCGTTGACCGGGGTGTGATCGATCTTGAAATCCCCGGTATGGACCACCGTACCCAGAGGGGTGCGGATGGCCAGGGCCGACGAATCGACGATGGAGTGGGTCACATGGATGAAGGTGAGGTTGAACGGTCCCACCTGCAGCGACTGGCGATGCTTGACCTCGACCATTTCTGCCTGGCCGAGCAGGCCGTGTTCCCGGAACTTGCCTTCCAGGAGTCCCAGGGTCATGGCCGTGCCGTAGATGGGACCCTCGACCATCGGCCAGATGTAGGGCATGGCGCCGATATGGTCCTCGTGGCCGTGGGTGAGGACGAACCCCACCACCCGCTCGCGGTTCTCCACCAGGAACTGGACATCCGGGATGATGAAATCCACCCCAGGGGTTTCCGGCGAGGGGAAGGTCAAGCCGCAATCCACCACCAGCAGCTTGTCGTCGTAGCCGTAGACCATGAGATTCATGCCGATCTCGCCCAGTCCGCCCAGGGGGATGATCTCGAAGGGGGTGAGGTGGGTACGGCTCATGATGCGCCCGCTCCATTGGCTGCGGCATCCCTGCGGCGTTCGATGCCGCGGCCCAGGAAAATGGCGATTTCGTACATGATGCACATCGGCACGGCCATCATGATCTGGGAGATGGGATCCGGCGGGGTGATGATCCCGGCGACGATGAATGAAAAGACGATATTGTATCGGCGCTTGTCCACCAGCCAGGCGGTGCTCAGCGCGCCGGTCTTGATGAGCAGAACCAGCCCGACGGGGATCTCGAACACCATGCCGAAGGCGAGCATCAGGGTCATGATCAGCCCCAGGTACTCGGAGACCGAGGGCATGGCCGCGATATCCGGGGTGGAAAAACTCAGAAAGTATTTGAATGCCAAAGGAAAAACAAATAAATAAGCCATGGAGGCGCCCAGAAAGAACAAGGCCGGGGTCAGCAGCAGAAACGGCAGGAAAGAGCGCTTTTCCGACTCGTAGAGGCCTGGGGCCACGAACAGCCAGAATTGCGTCATGATCACCGGCAGGGCCAGAACCAGACCGGAAAAGGCCGAAACCTTGAGGTAGGTGAAGAAGGCCTCGTGCAGCCCGGTGTAGATCATCTTGTCCTGTGGTCCCATGATCTCGCGCAACGGTCTGGTGAGAAAGGCGAAAATCTGCTCGGAGAAGCCCCAGCAAAGCAGAAAGCCGACCAGGACCGCCAGCACGGAGATCATCAGGCGGTTGCGCAGCTCGACCAGGTGGCTCAGAAGCGGGGCCGTGTCGTCGGGTCCCATGGCGGTCATGAGCGGTTCGGATCGTTCGGGTTGACAGTGGGCGCGACGGCGGGCGGCGGGGGATCCGCGCGCATCCCGTCGCTGGGTTCGACCGGCTCCTTGCGGACGGCGGGCGGGGTGTAGTGCGAGCTTTCCCGCATCCTGGACTCGAACTCCTCCAGGTTGACGCTCTCCCGGATATCGTGGGCGATTCTCTGGATTTGCCGGACCAGCCGGGCGAAACCCCGCGCCACTTCCGGCAATTTGTCAGGCCCGATGACCAGCAGGGCGACCACCAGGATGATGAAGATCTCGATCCAGCTCATGCCGAACATGACACAAACACTCCCACCGCAACGGGTTCAGGTGGCGTCCCGCTTGACCTGACCTTCCAGGGTGGGCGGGGTGGCCAGTTTTTCGTCCGGCTTGGGCAGATCCTCCGGGGGGTCCTTGTCGTTGTTGCCGCTCATGGCGTCCTTGAAGCTCTTGACGCCCTGACCCAAATCACGCATGACCCCCGGCAGCTTGCCGGCACCGAACACGACCAGCACGATCACCAGGATGATGAGTAGATGCGAGGTGCTCAATCCCATGACAGGTTCTCCCTTGATCTCGAATGGATGAATACCGACAAAAACGTTTCCGTAATGGTTGCGCCGCGAACCGTTTGTGGATTATATCTGAACATCATGTGAGACTCCAGGAGTCACGGCACTTTTTCGCGGGCGATTGCGGCATGCAGATCCTCTTCTTGAATCCTCACTACATGGGGCGCTTTTCCCGCGCCTCCCGCAGCCCGGCGGTCGCCAAGGGTGGAACGCTCTATTATCCGCTCTGGCTGGCCTACGCGGAAGGATGGGCGCACAAGAACGGCCACGATACCCGGCTGTTCGACGCCCCGGCCCGCCAGGCCACCATGGAGGATCTCGACCGCTACCTGGACGGCTGGCGGCCCGCACTGACCGTGGTCGAAACCAGCACGCCCAGCATCCACCACGACAGCACCGTGGCGGTCCAGATCAAGGAACGCTTTCCGGAGGGTTTCGTCCTGCTGGTCGGCACCCACCCCTCGGCCCTGCCGGAGGAGAGCCTGCTCCGTCATCCCGCCATCGACGCCGTGGCCATCGGCGAGTACGACGCCACGGTGACGGAACTGGCCGCCGCCCTGGAGAACCGCCAGCCGCCGGGCGAAGTCCCCGGCCTGGCGATCCGCGAGGGGGAGACCATCCGCACAACCGCGCCCAGGGAAAAACGTCACGATCTCGACGCCATCCCCTTCGTGTCGGAGGTCTATGCCCGCCATCTGCATGTACCGGATTACTTCTTCGCCGCCGCCAACCATCCCATGGCGATGATCATCACCGGTCGCGGCTGCCCCCACCAATGCTTCTTCTGCGTCTATCCCCAGGTGTTCCACTCCCATCGCTACCGGGTGCGCAGCGCCAGGAACGTGGTGGACGAACTGGAATACATTCGGCGCCACCTCCCCATGGTCCGCGAGGTGGGCATCGAGGACGACTGCTTCACCGCCTCCCCCAGCCATGTGCGCGGCATCTGCGAGGAGATCCTCGCGCGCGGTATCAAGATCCAGTGGTATTGCAACGTCCGGGGCGATGTCAAGAAGGATCTGCTCGCCCTCATGAAACGGGCCGGCTGCCGCCTGGTCACCGTGGGCTTCGAAAGCGGGGATCAGGCGCTCCTCGACAACATGAAAAAAGGAATAAAACTGGAAAAGTACCACCAGTTCGTCCGCGATGTCAAGGAGGCCGGCATCCTGGTCCACGGCTGCATCATGGCCGGCAACCCGGGGGAGACGCGGGCGAGCCTGGAGGCCAGCTACCGGTTCGCGGTGGAGGTCAACTGCGACAGCATGCAGTTCTATCCCCTCTACCTCTACCCCGGCACCGAGGCTTACGACTGGGCAGAAAAGAACGGTTATCTCTCCACCACCGACTTCTCCCAGTGGCTGGATGGCGATGGTCAACACAACTGCGTGCTGAACACCCCGGAACTCTCCTCGCGCGAACTGGTGCAACTGTGCAATGACTACATGCGGCGCTACCACCTGCGGCCCCGCTATCTGCTGATGAAGGTGTGGCAGGCGTTGCGCAATCCGCGCGAAGGGTATCGCAGCCTCGTGTCCGCGCAACAATTCTTCGGCAAGATGCTCCTCAAAGGAATCCGGGAGCGCCTGGCATGATGCATGTCTCGGTGGTGGTGGTCTGCCTCAACGAGGAGCACCACATCTTCCCCTGCCTGGAGTCCCTGCTCGCGCAACGCTACACCCTGGGCGAATACGAAATCGTCGTGGTGGACGGCGGATCAAGGGACCGCACGCCCGAAATCGTGCGCGCCTATACCGCCATGCACCCGCATGTGCGACTGGTGACCGAACTGCGCAAGGGCACGGCCATCGGACGCAATGCCGGGGTGTCCGCCGCGCGCCACCCCAATATCGCCTTCATCGACGCCGACTGCGAGGCCCCGCCGGAGTGGCTGGAACGCCTCGCCACTGCCTTCCGGCATCATCGCGACCAGGACCAGAACGTGGTGGCCGCAGGCGGGGGCAACGTCCCGCCGAAGGATGGACCCCCCTTCATGCAGGCCGTGGGGGTGGCCATGGACTCCTTCGCCGGGAGTTTCAACAGCGCCCAGGGACGCCGCTTCGCCGAGGACCGCCAGGTCCACAGCCTGGCGACCCTCAACGTGATGTACGCCAAGGCCGCGATCCTGGCGGCGGGCGGCTTCGACGTCACCCTGGGCAGCGAGGCCGAGGACGCGGACCTCAACCATCGCCTGACCCGCCGGGGCGCGCGCCTGATCTTCATTCCCGACAATCCGGTCATTCACAAGTTCCGGCCCACCCCGCGCATCTGGTACCACAACATGGTCCGTTACGGTCGGGGCCGGGCGCGCCTGCTCAAGCGCCACCCGGAAATGCGCGCCTGGCAGTTCGCGCTGCCGCCCGTGTTTCTGCTCGGCATGGCCACCCTGCTCCTGGGACCGTTGCATCCGATCTTCTGGAGCGCCGCGCTCTATTTTCCGGCCATGCTGCTGCACGCAACCCTGCTCTGCCTGAAGCACGACCGGATCGCCCTCGTCTTGCACGTGACCGTGGTCTTCATCGTGCAACACTTCGGCTACGCCATCGGCGAAGTGACCGGATTGCTGGATCCCAAGGTCCTCTGAAACAACAAAATCCGAAACACATCAAAAAATACCGGAATGCTCTCCTGGAGCGCAAAGCCGTGCTTCTGAAACACCGCGACGAAATCCCGGATGCGATAGTTGTACTCGAACACGATCTCGTCGCCGCGCAACAGTTCCGCCAGGTACGGCAAGGTCTTGCCCACCAACGAGCCGTGGTTGGGCTGGATGATCAGGACATGCCGCCGACTGAGCCGCATCAGGTGCTCGGCCATGGGTTCGAAATGGAGAAAATGTTCCAGCATGCCGTCGCTGGAGACCAGATCATACGCCCCGGTCTCCTCCTCCACGGCGCGCTGGGCGACCGTCAACCCCTTGTTGCGACAGACGGCCACGGCGGTGGGAGAGATGTCGATCCCCTGACACGGCCACCCCTCCCGTTGATAGATCGCCAGGATATGCCCCAGGCCACAGCCCACCTCCATGACGCTCCCGGACGGGATGCGCCGCAACAACGCCACCATCTCCCGCTCCTTGGCGCCAAACATCAGCCGGCCCAGGAGGGTCAACCGCTCCTTGACGTCCGAACCCACCCAGCGCCGTTCCCAGATGACACGGTCATCACTCATGGTCGTTCTCCACGGATTGCGAATCGGTTTTTTTCAACCGCTGTTCCAGCTCCTCGACCCGCGCCTCCAGCAGGGCCACCTGTTGGGCGATCTCATGGCGCTGCCGATGCGACCTGGTCAGGGAGAGGGTGTACTGCAGCGCCAGCAGAAACAGGGTCAGGATGGCGAAAAAGGTCAGGATCGAAATCGGATTGGCGATACCGATGAAGGACCCGATCGCCACGTACTCGTCCAGCAGGAAAGGCACGGAACACAACATCACCGACATGCCGATCCACAGCAGGCTGTATTGCTCCCGAATACGACGCGAACGCACCAATTGCACAATGCCGATCAAAAACAAAAAGCTGAACACAACGAGAAACAAGGATTGCTTGAGGGTCATTTGCGGTGTTCCGTCGGCAGTTTGAGCAGCATGGCGATGAAGAACGACAAGGTCATCCGGATCATGTAGTACGCGGGCCGCAACAGACCGGAATGCATGGAGCCGGTCTGGCTGGCATGCATGCGCACCGGGACTTCCCGCACCCGGAAACCCTGCCTGTGCAACAACATGAGAATATTGGCGTCCGGAAAATCGTTGGGATAGATGGGGGTGCAGTAAAATCGCATGACATCGGCTGTCATGGCCTGAAAACCACTCGTGGGATCAGTGAGCCGCCAGCCGGTGAACATGCGCAGCAACATGATGAAATAATTCTGCCCCAGGCGCCGCAAACCGGAAACCCGGTAACTCTCGGAATGGAGAAAGCGACTGCCGAGCACGAGATCGCACTCCCCGGTTCGCAAGGTGCGCAGCAGGTCCAGCGCCCCCTGCGGGTCGTGCTGTCCGTCCCCGTCGAGTTGCACCACATCCGGGTAACCATTGAGCAGGGCATAACGGTATCCGGTTTGCAAACCGCTACCATAACCCAGATTGGTCGGGTGACGCAACACCACCGCGCCCGCCTCCCTGGCCACCCTGCCGGTCTGGTCCCTGGAGCAGTCGTCCACCACCACCACGTGGAATCCCAAGGCGCACGCCTTGGCCACCACCCCGCCGATGGCCTTCTCTTCGTTGTATGCCGGAATGATAATCAACGACTTCTTGTCAGCCATCGCTCACCCTACTTTCTCCCGAAACGTTTCTCCAGTTCATCGAGGCCGATCACCACGTAAGTGGGCCGGCCATGCCCGCACTGTCCGGCGAACGTGGTGGATTCGATGCGGCGCAGCAAGGCGTTCATTTCGTCCAGGGTCAGGCGCCGTCCGGCGCGCACCGAGCCGTGACAGGCCATGGTGGTCAGGAGGTCTTCCAGCCGGGCGTTCAGTGCGCTGCTCGCGCCGAAGCGCTCCACCTCCATGGCCAGATCCAGCACCAGGGCGCGCGGGGAGGCGTTGGCCAGCATGGCCGGGAGTTCGCGCACGGCGAACTCGTTGCCACCGAAGGGTTCCACCACCACTCCCAGTTGCGCCAGGGTCCCCGAATGCGCGCTCACCACCCGCGCTTCCACGGCAGAATAACTCAATACCTCGGGCATCAAAAGGATTTGTCGCGCGATCCGGCGGCCAGCGAAATCTTTTTTCAATGTCTCAAAGACGATTCTTTCATGGGCGGCATGCTGATCCACCACCACCAGCCCCTCCGGCGTCTGCGCCAGGATATAGGTCCCATGGATCTGCCCCACGGCCTCGCCAAGCCGCAGCGTGGTCTCCGGCAGCGTGGGCATGCGCGGGGCGGGGGGCGGTTCCTCCCGGCGGGGGAATTCGGCGACCTTGCACGACTGAATGACCGGTGGCGGCGGGGCGGTCCAGGAGACCGGACGGGAGACCGCCTCCGGGAGTTGGACCCGCTCCGGGATCACGGCGTCGCCGGGGCCTTCGACGACCGGATGCTCCTGGCCTTCGCGCGGGATCGCGGCGGGGAAGAGGGTGGTCCGGATGGCGGTGGCCCCCATGGAGGCCAGGGCATCGGCCACGGAACGCCGGATCCAGGAGTAGACGAAATCCTGCTGGCCGAAGCGGACCTCCTCCTTGGTGGGGTGGACATTGACGTCCAGGTCGCCGGGGGGCAGCTCCAGGAAGATGGCCAGGGCCGGCCAGGTCTCCTTGGGCGTCAAGCCGCGATAGGCCTCGCGCAGGGCATGATTGACCAGTTTGTCCCGCACCCAGCGGCCGTTGACGAACAGATGCATGGCTGCGGCGTTGGAGCGGTGCAGGCCCGGCAGGCCCAGCCAGCCGGAGAGGGCGGCCCGTTCGTGCTCCACGTCCAGCCGGAGGCAGTTGGCGACGAAATCCTTGCCGAACACGGCGGTCAGTCTGGCCTCGGTCTGGCGTTCCCCCTCCCCGGCGCGCAGGTCGAGGATCTCGGTGCCGTTGATCACCAGGCGGAAGCCGACATCCGGGCGGGCCAGGGCCATCCGTTGCACCAGGGCGGTGACATGACCGGTCTCGGTGCGTTCCGAGCGAAGGAACTTCAGGCGGGCCGGGGTATTAAAAAAGAGATTGCGCACCGTGATCCGGGTGCCGGGGGTGGTGGCGACGCGGTTTTCCTGGAGATCCTTGCCCCCGGCCAGCCGCAGGCGCACCCCGTCCGGCTCGTCGGCCACGCGGCTTTCCATTTCCAGATGGGAGACCGAGGCGATGGCAGCCAGGGCCTCGCCGCGAAATCCCAGGGTGCGGATAGCAAACAGATCGCGCAGGTTTTGGATCTTGGAGGTGGCGTGGCGCTCCAGGCTCAACCTGGCCTGTTCGGCCACCATGCCGCAGCCGTTGTCCCCGACATGGATCAACTGACGTCCCCCGCCGTCGATGCGCACCTCGATGCGGGTGGCGCGGGCGTCGAGGCTGTTTTCCAGAAGTTCCTTGACCACCGACGCGGGGCGCTCCACCACCTCGCCGGCGGCGATCTGGTTGACCAGCACCTCAGGCAGGCGGCGGATGACGGGGAGGTATGAGGTATCGGACATGCGCTGCGACTCATCGTGTCGAGGTCAGGAGATTTCATCATGCCCCGCGCCCCCAAAAACCGCAACGATTTTTCAGGCGGGGCGGTTGCCCGCGTGCTTGACACGACTCTTTTATTACCAATATCATCCATTGACTACATATTTATGGAGAACGGATCATGCAACACTCCAGACGCCCCGTGACGCCCCGCATCGAACGTTTGACGGTCAAGAATTTTCGCGTCTTGCGGAATGTCACCTTGCGGAATCTTCCCGCCATGGCCGTGTTGCTGGGGACGAACGGCAGTGGCAAATCCACGGTGTTCGATGTATTCGCCTTCCTTTTCCGAATGCTTCCAGGAGGGTGGACTGCGCCGGGCCTGGGAAAAGCGTGGCAGGTTCAAAAAAATCGCAACCCTTCCATTTTGGCATATTTTTTTCATGAGACATTCCCAGTCTCTGAAATTGCACATCTTTCGCGACAATGGACTCGATAATGTGGCCACCACGACTTTAAGCAAGAAAACCCAGACCTCCGGGACGCGTACCGCCCAGCGCACGGATCAGGCCGCAGCCACCTTGCGGCGCGCCTGGGAGATCGCGGCCAGGGGGATGTTCAAGGAGGCCGTCCTGCTGTGGGATCATGCCCAACGGCTGGGCAGCGAGGCCACCCCGCCGCCGGAAATCCTGCTGACGTGGATGATCAACGCGCGACAACACAACAAGGCGCTCCATTTCTTCCTGGGCAACGAGGCGGCCATCCGCTACGCGCGGCCACGCGTCTGGTCCACGGCGCGCGAGGTGTTCGCGGTGGCCGCCCTGACCAACGATCCCGACAACCGCCCCCTGCCCCCCTGGAACCTCCCGCCGTGGAACCAGGCCGCCACCGCGCTGAGCGCCCTGCAGGCATACTGCCGCAACGAACCACGCGCAATGCGGACCTGCCTGGTCCCCATCGACGCCACCTCTCCGTTCCGACCCCTGCGGGCGATCCTGGAAAGCCTGCTGCTGCCGGCAAGCGAAAGCGAACGGATCGATGCCCTGCTGCGCGACATTCCCGACCACTCCCCGTTCGCCCCGCTGCGCGCCATCGCCCAAACGCGGACCCTCGGCGCCATGGAACTGGCCCATGCCCTGCTCCGCATGCCCCCCATCGACCGGACCCCCGCCACCCTGCTGTGCGGCGTGGAGGAAAAACGCTTCAAACTGCTGATCCGACTCAACGAGACCAGTCAGCCGTGCCAACAACTCGCCCTGATGCTCAACCATGCCGATCTGCTGCCGCCCGATTCACTGCGCGCCACCCTCTGGCCCATGCTCCCCGACTGCATGGAAGAACGCGGCCGCTTCGAAAAGAAGTGCGGCCCCATGCCGGAGTTCGACCGCGAACGGCTCTTCGCCCTGCATCACGAACGCCAGCAATCCAACTCGCGCGCCAGCCACTACTGGCGAAAATGTATTTTATTATTGGAAAATGCCCCTGACGAGGACGAAACCCGCGTCCGGCTCTCCCTGCTGTACCATCGCCTGGCCACCATCGAACAGCGTTACGCCAACCCCTCGACCACCCAGATCGTCGAACTGCTGGAAAAGAGTCTGGGCTTCGATCCCGGCAATCAGGCCATCTGGCTGGAACTGTTGCACTGGAAAAACCGTCTCAAGCGCGACCGGCAAGAATTCTACCGCTGCGCGGACCAGGCGGCGCGACGCTTCCCCGCCAGCGTGGCGGTCCTGAGCATCGCCATGTCGGCGGCCATGGAAAAGGGGGCCTTCAAGAAGGCCTCCGGCCTGGCCAGACGCATGCAAAAGTCGAGCGCCGCGCCAGAAGAGATGCGGGAAACCCGCTTGACGGCCCTGGCGAATCATGCGCGCAAGCGGATCCTGGATGGTCACTTCGACCTGGCGCGCCGGGAGTTGACGCGCGCCGCCCGGATCCGTCCGGAAAAAAACTGGCGGCTCTGTCTGCTGGAGGCGATGCTCCATTTTCTCGAAGGGGAGCCGCAACAGGCCGAGGCCAGCCTGGAGGAGAGCCGCGCCCTCGCCGGGCCTTTGCAGGTCATGCATACGGTGCGCGCCTTCCTGGAGGCGGTGGGGTTGCATCTGTCCCCCTTGCTGCTGGACCGTTTCCGCCACGCGCTGGTCCGCTGCGACGCGCTGCCGCCGGTACGCGAGGAGGTGATCGGCATTGCCGACCTCATTGCCGGAATGCATCCCCGACAGCCCGCCGTCAGCATGGAGATCATGGCCTTGCTGTCGGGCTATTTCCGCAAGGCGGCGGTGCTGGTCTACGACCAGGAGGAGATGCGCAAGGTGTGCCAGACCCTGGCCCTGACCCAACGCCATCCCCTGTTGGCCCTCTACGGCAGGCTGGCCGAGACCCGCTGGCCGGCGGAGGCGATCTTCACCTATTTTCGCGCCCGCGGTCAGTGCGAGGGGGATGCCTGGCGTCTGACCGACCGGGATTTCCATCTCCTGTTGCAGGCCGGGGAGGACCTGCTGGAAAAAGATCCGGAAGGCGCCGCCATGATCAACGACATGTTGGCCATCCCCGCATCCCAACGTCCGAGCGGACCCTGGCACTCCATCCCGCTCTCTCCTGCCAAGATCCCCCGGCCCCTGGAAAACAAACTGTTGCGGGAGCTGCGCGCACGGGTGCAAGAGGCCATGGATGCCTATCCGGACGAAGCCGCGACCCCGGCGTTCCGCAAAAGGATGATCGATACCCTGCTCCCCACCCCCTTCGGGCAGCGGGGGCCGCTGGTTCTGGGCTATCTGATCGACCGCGTCTGCAAGGGCAGTGATCGGGAGTCTCCCCGGCGCCCCGCCCCGCCCCCCAACGCCCATCGGCAACTGGAACTGGATCTGTCACTGGAATGAAAACCCCGCCACACCCCCCCGCCAAGAATCACGACGACCCCCTGCAACCCCTGCGGGAACGGTTGGCGCGTGAACTGTTCGAGACCGAACCGGTCGATCCGACCCCGCTGGTGGCCCATGGCCTCCTGAGCGCCCCCCCCGCCATTCCCACGCCCGACCAATTGTCGAAACCTTTGCAAAACGGGCTGAAGACGTTTCAAATCAACCCGCTTTGACCGGATCAAGATTCCGTCAAAAACGATTGCATTCTTGCAACCCATTTCGTATTATGAACCCATCATCCCACACAGTAAATAAATTATTAAAATTAAAATAGCACTCTTGCGAGAGGGGGCCATGCATATGTCTGTTTCCGTATTGAATACACAAGATTCTTCTTGGCCCTGGCGGAAACCCACTGTCAGCCACGATGCGGAACTTCCCGACGAAAATTTTCTCTTGCGCGGCGAATTCGCAAGGCAGGGAGAGGATCTGATCGTCACCAACCCGAACGGCGAACAGATCGTGATCGGCGGTTATTTCGGCGACGACCCGCCACCGGGACTCACCACGACCAACGGGTCGATCCTGTTGCCGGATACCGTCTCCATGCTGCTGGCGCCCGACCCGGCCCCACGGGTGATGCTCGCCGGACCCACGCCGATTCCAGGGGCCAAGCCCATCGGCACGGTCAAATCCCTGGTCGGCAAGGTCTCGGTCAAGGGGAGCGACGGCACGGATCGCACCCTGAACGAAGGGGAACCGGTTTACGCCCTCGATCATATCCGCACCGGCGAGGACGGTCTGCTCCTGCTGACCTTTCTCGATGGCACCGAATTGCAGGTCGGACAGTCGGGCAGGATCACCCTGGACGCCTATCAATACGATCCCCAGGCCAAACAGGGGGCGTTCGCGGCCACGGTGGTGCAGGGGGTGTTCCGTTACGCCAGCGGCGACATCGCCCATCTGCGCCCCGGCACCCACTCCGTGATCCGCACCCCGTCCGCCGAGATCGGCATTCGCGGCTCGGAACTCTCCGGCGAGGTGACCAGCAGCGGCTCCACCACGGTGGTGCATACCCATGGGGTGCTGGTGATCTCCGATCTGCAAGGCAAGGGCGCGGTGATCCTGCTCAATCCCGGCACGGCCACCGCCGTCACCTTCGGAGGCGGCGCGCCGGAACCGGTCTTCCAGGCCCCGCGTCACCTGGTGGAACGCTTCAATGCCCAGTTGGACATTCAAACGGCCAAGAAACAACAGGAATCCCCCACAGACAAGCCGCCCACGACCGAGGAGAACAAGCCTCAGGAGCCTCAGAACGCTCCACCCGCGACCGAGGATGCCAAGCCGCCCGCCGAAAACAACGCCGCGCCATCCCCCGCCGCCAACCCGGACCAGCCGGCACCGGACACGCAACCTCCCGGCGACCTCCCTGGCCAGGCAACGAACAATCCGCTCCAGGACCTGGTGCTCTCGCCACCCTCACCGGTCGATCCCCTCCCCGTCAGGACGGTCGCCCCGGAACCCCCCCCACCCGCGCCCACCCCGCCCCTGCTCTCCCATTCGCAGCCCACGCCACCCGCCATCGTCCCGCCGGTGGTGGTGATTCCACCGGTCAACACGGTCGCCACCACCCAGCCGCAACCAGCGGTCATCACCACCCAGCCGGAACCAGTGGTCGTCACCACGACCAACCCCACCACCACGACCACCACGACAACGACGACCACGACGGATGTCTCGACAACAACAACGACAGCAACCACTCCCTCCGTCACCGTCACCACCAACGCCGCGCCCACCGCCACCAATACGAGCACAGCGGAAAGCTTCACCGAGGATGCCGTCAGCGTGGCTTTGACCGACATCGTGATCACCGACGCCGACAGCACCAGCGTCACCGCCACCCTGACCCTCTCCAACACCCTGTCCGGCTCCCTGACCACCGCCACATCGGGATCCGTGACCAGTGTGTTCACCGCCGGGGTATGGAGCGCCAGCGGGGCGCTGGCCGATGTCAACACCCTGCTGGCCGGGGTGACCTTCGTTCCGATGGCCAACTGGGATCAATCCTTCACCATCGCCACCTCGATCAGCGACGGTACGCGCAGCGTGACCGGCAGCAAGGGCATCACCGTCACCCCGGTGGGCGACCTGCCCACCGCAACCAACCGGGACACTGGGGAGAGCTTCACCGAGGACGCCGCGACCGTGGCCCTGACCGACATCGTGGTCACGGAACACGACAGCGCCGATGTCGTCACCGCCACCCTGACCCTCTCCAACACGCTAGCAGCCTGTCGGATTATGTGCATATAAAATAATTTTATATGCTTGCAAAAGCATTGTCGATACGGTATAATTTCTTATCATTCAATCATGTAACCAGGAAAGCATTGAG
>PDZX01000129.1 GCA_002753185.1 Magnetococcales bacterium WMHbin3 | reverse complement strand
GAATTCCCGCAAGAGCGGCATATCGGGCTGCAATCAAGCTATCGGTCTCCATCCGCTAAATTTATCAACACGAAAGGAAGAAGTCCATGTAATTTTTTAACGGCTCCTTATATTGCCGCCTCCGCCGACTTAATGCCTGACGCAAGACGCAATGCGGCTGCACGCATCAGATTGTGGGCCAAGGCAAACCATAACAGCACGGCTTTCGCCTTTTCCCGGCCTCTTACCCTGAACTGTTGCAATCCTCGATTCCTGGCCTGGGCATTCACACATTCCGCTGTGGCCGCGCGTTCCTTGAGATCGTTTTGGCGGCTTCCGTGCCCATCCGCTCACGCCACTTGGCCACCGCTTCGGAATCGCTGGCCAACGGTTGAAAACGATCCCGGTCCTTGTTTTTTGGTGCCTGAACCGGAGCATAGACCGTGCTGCCGATCCCTGGCCCGCTGACCTTCTCGATGTCGTCATGACTGGCAAATCCACCATCCACCAGATAGTCCGATGGCACTTGCCCGTAACGGTCTCGCAACTGCTCCACCATGGTGCCCATCTGCCCCTGGTCGCTGCCGTTGTTGTCCACATCCACGCCAAGGATCACCATCGTTTCCGTGTCCGCGGCAAATTGCCCATTGAAGGCCGGCCGGAATCCTCCATCGGCCATCTTCATGACCCGCGCATCTGGATCAGTGGTCGAGGCACGCGCCTTCTCCTTCTCGGCCTCTTTCTTCTTCTTTTCCACCTCGTGCACGTGCTTCAGCGCCTCCTTCACCCCCTCCAGACGTTCCCGCGCCGCCCTTTCCCGAGCCGCCCGGCGACGTCTCTCAGTCCCGGAGGGATCCTCATTCATCTCCCGTTTCAGCGCCTCAACCTGTTCCTCGGCCTCCTGCAGGCACGCCTCCAACGTCTGCTTCCGGCGAAACGAGCCGGCTCCTGCACTCGCACGCACTCGCACGCCATCCTGGGCCACCCTATTGAGTTCCACCAAGCCTTCGGCCATCAGGGACGCCACGCTCGCTGTCAACAGGCTATCCAGAAATTCCACATGGTCCACGCGAAAATCCGACAGCGTGTGATAGTTGACCGACACCCCGCCGCATATCCATCGATAGGCGTCGTGTGCTTCGCACAACCGCGCCAAGGCCCGCGCGCTGCCAACGCCGTCTATGGTCGCGTACATCCACAACGATACCAAAATCACCGGATCGATCGCCGCTCGACCAACATGCCCCTCTGTCGCCTGAATCCCGTCGTACAGAACCGACAAATCCACCCCAAGAACAAAATCCCACACCAGCCGCGCCGTGTGCCCCTCCGGTAACGTGCTCTCCAGGTCCATCGGACGCAATTCCAACTGGGAACGGTCCGCCGTCTTTACCCGGGGCGCCCCACGCGGCTTCGGCGCTGCCTCCCTTGTGGGGACCTCATCATCTTGAAATAGCGTATTCCGCTGTGCCTCGCTCATTACGACCACCATCCCGTCTCAAGTTTCACCATGGCTCGGATATTACCACAACTTGCCCCCGGGGAACGAGAGGGGTGGCGGGTATTTTTTCACAGGCTCTCAGGCAAGGTGTCAAGCCCATATCGTCATGGTGGAACAAAATAAGTGGCACCATCACATCACCGTTCCCGCAGGCTCTCCTGTTTGGCCCTGAGAATCGGGGAGAGCAGGTATTCGAGAATGGTGCGGTTGCCGGTGTGAATCTCGGCAGTCACGGTCAGACCCGGAGAGAGGGGCTTGAGTACCCCGTCGATGCGCATTTCCCGCTGATCCAGCTTGATCCCTACCGGATAGACCAGCCCTTGAATCTTGTCCTCCACCGAATCCCGCGACAGATGCATCACCTTGCCGGTCAGCGTCCCGTATTTGGTGAACAAAAAGGTCTCCAGCTTGATCTCGACCGCCTGACCGCGCTGGATGAACCCGGCATCCTTGTTGAGCACCATCGCCTCCACCTCGAGTTCCGACTGCTTCGGCACGATCCACATCAACTCCTGCGCCGGTGTCACCACCCCGCCCAAGGTGAAAACCTTCAACTGCTGCACGGTGCCCGCCTCCGGGGCACGCAACTGGCCGCGCTGCTTGCGGGTGCGCGCCTTGGTCAACTCCTGCAGCGCCGCAGCCGCCTTGCGCTCGGCCTCCAGAGCCAGACTGGCGCTACTCTGCTGAAAGCTCGCCTGCGCCTGGCGCATTTTCAACGCAAGCGTCTCCAGAGAGGCCAGATTCTCCTCGCGCTCGTGCCGCTTGACGGTCAACGACTCCTCGATCTCAATCCGTTTCTGCTCCAATTCCAGAAAATCCATGCGCGGCGCGGTGCCGTCCCTGGCCAGCGTTCCCTTGGCCTTGGATCGTTCCCGGATCAACGGCAGGATCATCTCCAGCTTGCGGATCTCCGCGCCCACATTGCGCAGACGCGCTTCCAACT
This sequence comes from Magnetococcales bacterium WMHbin3, assembly GCA_002753185.1. Taxonomy (GTDB): domain Bacteria; phylum Pseudomonadota; class Magnetococcia; order Magnetococcales; family Magnetaquicoccaceae; genus Magnetaquiglobus. Next base: position 4,075 of record PDZX01000129.1, on the reverse strand, counting down.
GTTTGATCTCCCCGCGCAATTCGGCCAGTTGAGCCTGATGCTCCCCCCACTGTTTTTTCAACAGGGCCTTGTGACGCGCGGCAATCAAGGAATCCACCCCATCCGGGGGGACAAAGGTCGTCAGAGGATCCGCCACGCCATCGCCAAGCGGTCTGAGCCGGGCACCATCGGCCAGCAACTCCATCCAGTCCCGGTGCAAACGCGCCTCGTCCGCAGCCGAATCCGCCGGATCCAGTTCGATCAATAGCTCCCCTTCCTTCACCACCTGACCCTCCTTGACCAGGATCCCGCTCACCACGCCGGACTCCAGGGGCTGAATCAATTTCACGCGTCCGCCGTGGATGATGCGACCGTTTGCGGTCGCCACCGTTTCCACCCGACCGAAATGAGACCACAGCAGCGCAATGGAGAACATCGTCATCAGCAGCCAAGCCAGCAGGCGGCCTGTTGGGGAGGGTGGGGCATCAGTGATCTCCAGCACCGCAGGCAGGAAGGCGGTCTCGTGGGGCAGGCGGTCGTCGGCGGGACGACGCCGATCCTGTTTCCAGGCCAGCCAGAAGATCCCCCAATGACGGCGCCAACCCGCAAACATCCCTATCCCGCCTGCGACTGCAATCGGTGAAGCTGGGCATAGCGTCCACCGCTGCCAAGCAGTTGCTGATGCGTGCCATCCTCCACCAGCCGGCCCCGCTCGATGGTCAGCAGCCGATCGGCCTGCCGCACCGTGGAGAGCCGATGGGCAATGATGAACACCGTGCGATTGGCGCAGATGGTGCGCATGTTGTTTTGGATCACGCGCTCGGATTCATAATCCAACGCGCTGGTGGCCTCGTCGAAGATCAGAATCGCCGGATCGTTCAACAGCGCCCTGGCGATCGCGATCCGCTGCCGCTGTCCTCCCGACAGCCCGCCGCCGCGCTCTTCCAGGATGGTGTCGTAGCCATGTTGCAGTTCGAGAATGAATTCATGCGCCCCGGCGAGCCTGGAAGCATGGACGATCCGCTCCATGTCCGCTCCCGGATCGGCAAGAGCGATATTGTCGCGCACCGAGCGGTTGAAAAGGTAATTCTCCTGGAGCACCACGCCGATGCGGCGGCGCAGCCAGGCGGGATCGACCATGGCCAGGTCCACGCCATCCACCAGCACCCGACCGGTCTCCGGCACATACAGGCGCTGGATCAGCTTGGTCAGGGTGCTTTTGCCCGATCCGGAGGAGCCGACGATCCCCACCACCTGACCGGCTGGAATCGCACAGGAAAGCTGGCTGAGAACTTCCGGCCCGTCAGGGCGGTAGCGAAAGGTGACCCGCTCGAAGGCGACCCGACCGCGAATCGCCGGCAGCGACACCTTGCCGGTCTGGTTGGCGGGGAGTTCGCTGGGGGCGTTGAGCACATCGCCAAGCCTCTCCAGGGAGATCCGGGTCTGCTGGAACTCCTGCCAGAGGGAGGCCAGACGCAGGATCGGCCCGCTCACCCGGCCGGAGAGCATGTTGAAGGCCACCAGTTCGCCGACGGTCATACCCTTGTCCAAGACGATGTATGCACCGAACCAGAGAATCAGGGCGGTATTGAGCTTGTTGATCAACTGTGCGCTCTGACCGGCGATGTTGGCCAGATTGGATGCCTTGAAGGCGGCCTGGACATAAGCGGCGAGTTGTTGTTCCCAATGGCGGCGCATTTGCGGTTCCACGGCCAGGGATTTGATGGTTTCCATCCCGGCCACCGCCTCCACCAGAAAGGCCTGGTTCTCCGCGCCGCGTTTGAATTTTTCATCCAGACGCGCCCGCAGCACCGGCGTGACGAATAGCGAAAGCAGCACGTAAAAGGGAATCGCCATCAGCACCAGGCCGGTCAGCAGCCTGCTGTAGAGCAGCATCACGCCGATGAAGACGAAGGTGAAAAAAAGATCCACCACCACGGTCATCGCCGTGCCGGTCAGGAAGTTGCGGATGTTCTCCAGTTCCCGCACACGCGCCACGGTGTCGCCCACGCGACGTACGCCAAAATAACTCAAGGGAAGTTCCAAGAGATGCCGAAACATGGATGCGCCCAACTCGACATCGATCCGGTTGGTGGTATGACTAAAAGTGTAACTGCGCAGTCCGCCCAGCAGGGACTCGAACAGCGAGATCACCACCAGGCCGAAGGTCAGCACGTGGAGGGTGGAGAACCCCTGATGGACCAGCACCTTGTCGATGACCACCTGAAAGAAGAGCGGCGAAATCAGGGCGAAGAGCTGCAGAAAGAACGAGGAGAGCAGCACCTCGCCGAGCAGTTTGCGGTATTTCACCAGTGCCGGGATGAACCATGTGACATCGAAACGACGCCTGGCGCCGATCAATTGCGCCCGATGGGTCAACAGCAGCAGCTCGCCGTTCCAGATCGGAGCGAATTGCTCCCTGGTCAGGGCGAACGGACGGGGTTCCAGGGGATCGTGCAGCAGCAGTTTGTCCTCCTTGACGGCCACCAGCAGCACCCATCGGTTATCCGTGCGCCTGGCCATGGCGGGCAAGGGTGTCTTTTCCAGTCTCTCCCACAAGGTTCGAACCATTTTTGCCTTGATCTGGAACGCCTTGGCGCAACGCAACAACTCGACCTCGCCCATGGGCATGGCCGGTGGCGCGAATTGATGACGCAACGCCTCCCGCTCCGCCGCGATGCCAAAGAGCCGCATGACGGTCAGCAGGCACTCCAGGCCGGTGTCCGGTGGTCCATGAGGCGTCGTGGCGGGTGGTTGCGGGATGGGCGGAGCGTTCGACACGATCATTATCCGCAGTTCAGGTCAATGCCGAGTTTGCCTTGGTTTAAGGATGGAGACCGCCCGCTGGCGAACGGTCTCTCCCCCGATACGACGCAACGCGTTGTTTACGCCGCCTTCTGCCAGTTGGCCGCCAGGATGGCCTGGGTCTCATCGTGGTACTGAGTCAGAGCCTGATCCCAGGCAATGCCATTGTGGCTGGCCGAAAAAGTGGCCATGGCCTGGATCAGTTGATCCACCCGGGTATTGAGCAGAACGCTGCCATCCTCGGTCTGGATCCGCTCCACCTGATCGCCCGCCCCGCTGTCCCAGTTTGCGATCCTCACCTGGTCGCCGTTGCCGTAGCGCAGATTCAACGCGCCCTGATTTTTCTCCAGCACGATGGTATCGAAGGCAATCCCTGCCCCAAACTGCACCTCATCCGTGTTGTAGACAGCGTTCACGCCATAGGTGGAGTGATCCACGATACTGTCCTGACCATTCCCGATCTGGAAGAAATAGCGATCCGAAGAGTTGCAGCCGCGCAACAGATCGTTGCCACTCCCGCCATAATAATCGTTGCCGCGATCGACACCGTTGATCGTTGTGCCGCAGTAATAATCGGTGCTGTAGAGCACCCCGCCCAATGTATCATCTCCGGCGCCGCCATAAAGGCTGTCGCAGCCAGCACCACCTTCCAGCGTATCGATACCGTCCCCGCCGTCGAACGCGTCGTTGCCGTTTCCGCCGCTGAGCGCGTCGTTGCCGTTTCCGCCGATGAGCGTGTCGTTGCCGTCATTGCCATTGAGCGTATCGTTGCCATCGCCGCCGTCGAGCGCGTCGTTGCCACCACGGCCATTCAGCACATCGTCTCCCGCCAGACCCTGCAGGGTATCGTTGCCGTTCGTGCCAGCCAGCGTCTCCGCGCCCGCCGTCCCGACCACCGCGATCCCGATCTGATCCAGGTTGAGCACCGAGCCATCCGCGAAGGCGAGTTCTTCCACCATCTTCTCCAGGCTGGTAAAACGATCCTGGATGGTGATCCGGTCCCCGGAGTTGACGCCAATGTCGATCATCAGATCACGACCGGAAGCCGATGGAGTGAACATCAGATCAGCAGCCGTGATCCCGGCGCCGAACACGATGCGGTCCACGGAGGTACCACCCTCCACGATGATATCCATCCCGTCGCCACGATTGAAATAATAACGATCGGCATAGTACGTACTGCGCAACAGATCGTTGCCGCTCCCGCCATAATAATCATTGCCGCGATCGACACCGTTGATCGTTGTGCCGGAGTAATAATCGGTGCTGTTGAGCATCCCGCCCAACGTGT
>PDZX01000128.1 GCA_002753185.1 Magnetococcales bacterium WMHbin3 | reverse complement strand
AATTTTTCAGTGGAAAGCAGATGGAAGATTGCAGACTTTTTCCTGACAAAAACCGATCAGGACAGAGAAATCAATCGATTTTGAGTCTGCGATATGGCGTATACTCCCTGCATGATACAAACTTCGACCATAAAAATCAAGAATAAATTATTGTTCTGTAAGATTTTTTACCATTTTTTGCCAGGCACTAAATATCAAATTTCGACACAAACAAGTTTTCACCTACGGGTCATAAAGGATAACTGTTTCATTAATTGGATTTCTGTTGATAGTTCGATAAGTCAAATTAGCAAATCTTTCGCAGATTCCAAGCTCAGCCAATTTTCTTCTTGAAAAGATCTTGTCATCGTTATCTTGATCTTCTATTTTATTTGATTTTCTCAGGTTTGCTTCCCTCGTTAATGCCTGAAGATTAATCAAGGTATTGTTTCCGCAGGATAATTGTCTAACAACCCCATCTTCTGGATTGAGAGGCCAGATATGATCAATATGAAAGTTATCTCTTAGATATTCTTGCGAAATAGCGCACCTGCCATCTTGAATGAATTGCAAAAATTCTCTAAATTGTTTTATTGCATCGCAATCGTTTCTTGATGAGAAATTATCGCGACTATACCTCATAATAAAGATACTATTTTCTCGCATCCATTCATCCTTATTTGCTTGTGCTCTATATCTGCGTGACGATTCATATACATATTCAACAGAACTGTCGGCACGTTTATGCAGATCTGGAATGTCACTGTGTTCATCCCAAAGTCCTGTCAGACTAACCAACAGTCTCCTGCCTATAAGCAAGTTACAATCACAACCGAAATTTTCCTCTAATATTCTTTCGTTAGAGACTACATGCACGACAACCGTATGTCCTAACGAGAGGAAGACATGAAGAGAAAATTTTATTTTATCGATCTCATCTTTACGATAGGCCCTCTTCATTAGAGGTAGCAATCTTAAATATTTAAAACCTGACGCTCTCGTGATTTGAGTTCCAGGTATTATCCATGAATCATAACATTCTCTGCTTAGGAGGTTAAAATAGTTCCCGTAAAGAAAAGAATTATCTGTAATAAATATTGTTTGGTCGTCAATCGATTGCCCTGAGGTTTCGAGAATGCGGCTCAGTTCTGTTCGATATGCGCATCCAACCTTATAGATAATGCCATTATTTTTAGTGGAAGCGTCCATGGCGTGATTACCCGTTTTCTTTCATATCGTTTACTATACTAGCCTGAATCTCGTAAAATCGCGCTGATATGATCTCCTTCTTGGCATGATCCAACTTTATCGCAGGATTCTGGATCTTGACAACCTCGGATTGCTTGCCAAGGGGATCCCACACCACATAAAGCCAGTAGCTCTCCCCCAACTGCTGGGCCTTGTACCACTCATTGACCGTCAGGCGGATGGGCATCCCGCGCATGCGGCCCTTGACCTCAATGCGCTTCACCTCCACCACGCCGCTGGCCGGGTCGATGACCCGATGGGCGCGCAGGTCAAACCCCAGCTTGAGGTGTCCCAGCCGTTCGATGCGCTTCGGGGCGTAGCCTTCCGCCACCAGCTCGGCGATGACCCGGTCCTCGGCGGCCAATTCGCTCTTGCGGCGGGTTTCGGCGTCCGGCTCTCCGGCCAGGGACTCCATCTGGGAGGCGGTCTCCATATCCGGGATCAGCACCAGGGCGGTTCCCAAATGGCGGATCGGGCCGGTGCGGGCCGTCTCCAGCCGGGAGAGTCCCGCCAGGCGTTCATCCCGGGTGCGCTCCAGTTCGCCCACCTGACGCCGCGCCTCGTCGGCGGTGAACTGGTATTCCGATTTGCCCGCCGCTTCCGCCGCCAGCAGCATGGCCCGCTCCTGGGCGCGGCGGATGCGGGCCTCGAAGGATTGGGTCAGGTAATCCCGGCAGATGGCGGCGAAACGCTTCCTCTCGTCCAGGCAATTCTGACGACACGCCCTCTGCCGGGTGGTCTTGAGGAAATCCAGCGCCCCCTGGGTCTCCACTGGCCAGGCGCTTTCCGGCGGGGCGGGGTGGGAGGGGAGATTCAGCAGGAAGTCGCCGGGCGCCAGTTCGTAATCCCCGTCCCGCTCCCGCACTCCGATCACCTCGCCGTGCAGCACCACGTCCCGCTGCCGGGAGTCCCGCCCCACGATCAGCAACTCGAAAAGATGCAGGCGATAGGGGGCGTCGGCCTGGGGATCGAGAAAATAGCCCGCCCCGCCGCTCACCCCGGCGAGCAGGTCGTTGAGGCGCTCGTCCACCGCCCCGTACAAAGGATGCCCCGGCCCCACCAACTCGGCGTCCAGATGGCGATCTTCTTCCAGATGGCCCTTGTGGAAGGTTACTTTACGATAGGCGGTTTCCGCCTTGCCCATCTTCTGCACGGCGTGCAGGCGTTCACTGCGCAGCGACGCCGGGACATGCTCCAGACGCCACAGGCCGTCGGCCCGCTTTTCCACCCGCAACCCCACCTCACCCGACGCGGCCAGGAAGTGCGCCTCCACATAACGAGGCATCAGCCGTTTTTCTTCCACCTCCAGATTGCGCTGCTGAAAACCTGAAAAATCCACCCAGCTGCGGGCCAGGGCGATGCCGGTGGTCTCCTCGTACTGGCGCAGCCGCTCCGGGTCCACCTGGGCGATCTGATCCATGTACTCCTCCAGACGCCGGGGATCGTGGGCCGCCTCCCGCAGCATCTCGGTCAGATTGACGTCGTTGAGCGACAGCACCTCGCCGATGACATCGAAGACCCGGCCTGACAACGCCTCCCGCATCTCATCCATTTTCTCCAGGAGGCGTTGCAGGATGCGCCCCTCGATCACCGGCTGACCGTCCTCCGAGCGGGTGGCCACGAAGTTGAAGACGTACACGTCCCGCTCCTGCCCGATGCGGTGGATGCGCCCCATGCGCTGCTCCAGCCGGGTGGGGTTCCAGGGCATGTCGTAGTTGATCATCAGATGGCAGAACTGGAGATTGATCCCTTCCCCCGCCGCCTCGGTGGCCACGCAGACCTGCGCCTGGGTGCGGAAGGCCTCCTGCGCCTTCTTGCGTTCCCGGGGATTCAGGCCGCCGTGGATCTCGCAGACGCTGTATCCCCACTTTTCCAGATGCTCCCGCACATGGTTCAGGGTGTCCCGGTGCTCGGTGAAGATCAGCAGTTTGCCGCGTCCGTCCCGCAATTCCAGGAACTCCGCGCCGCTCAGACACTGGCGCAGGGCATTGAGCTTGGAATCCCCCGCCTGCTCCCGCACCCGGCGGGACTGCTCCGTCAGCTCCTCCAGGACCGCCACCTCCTCCCGCAGGCGATCCACCTGCTCGGCGGCGGTAAAATCGTCCAGCAGGCGGTCGCGGGCGTCGTCGTCCAGATCATCGTCCTCCAGCTCCGCATCGACGACGTAGCGGGGTTTATTCTCCAGCATCCGCGCCTGTTGCGCCGGATTCAGCAGTTCGAGCTGTTCCAGCAGCTCCTTCTGACGCAGCAGGCGGCGTTGCAGGGATTCGTGGATGGCCCGCGCCGAACTGGCCAGCCGCCGCTGAAAAACGGTCCGGGTCAGAGCGGCGGAAGAGCGATGCCTGCCTTTCCTCTGGGGAATGAATTCATTGATGTAATCGTTGACCGCCTGATAGAGGGCGTACTCCTCGCTGTTGAGGTAAAACGGCACGGTGGTGGCGTGGCGGTCGGGGAAAAGCCTGCGCCCCTCCATGTCCTTGAGATCCTCCTTGAGCCGCCGCAACGCCCAGGGCGAGGCGCTGCCCAATCCCAGCACCCGCTTGCGCGCCTGGATCGCCTCCTCGTTCATGCGATGGGGTTCAGGGAAGAGATCCGGGTCGATCAGCCGCAGGAAATGGGCGAACTTGTCCTCATCGCCGTGGTGCGGGGTGGCGGTGAGCAGAAGCAGATGATCGGTCTGATGACTGAGCTTCCAGGCCAGTTCATAGCGGGCGGTGGCCTTGACCTTGGTCTCCCGGTCCTTGCCCCCCGACGAGGTGCGGGCCGAGCACTTGTGCGCCTCGTCGATGATCACCAGATCCCAGGACTGCTGCCACACCCGCTCCCGCACGTCGTCCTGCTTGGCGTAGTCCAGCGAGGCGATCACCTGCCGGGAGCGCTGCCACGGATTGGTGAGCTGCTGCTGGTCCACGGCGGAAAAGATGATGTCGAAGGACTCCCCGAACCAGCGCTGCAACTCGTCCTGCCACTGGATGGTCAGAGGTGCCGGGCAAAGAATGAGCACCCGGTCCACCGCCTCCCGCAGCTTCATCTCCTTAATCAGCAGCCCCGCCATGATGGTCTTGCCCGCGCCGGGATCGTCGGCCAGCAGAAAGCGCAGGCGCGGTTGCGGCAGCATCGCCTGATAGACGGCCTCGATCTGGTGGGGCAGCGTGCGGATGCCGGAGAGACTGACGGCGAACTGCTGGTCGTGGGCGTAGGCCAGCCGGATGCGGGCGGATTCGATGAGCAGGCGCAGCTTTTCCGCCGAGACCGGCGGGGGATGCTCGCAGACCGGCAGGGCCGCACCCAGAATGGCCTCGGCCTCCTCCGGCGAGATGACGATCTCCTCCAATCCGCCGTCCGGCAGCCGCACCCGGCACTCGAACCCGGCGACGCCGTCCCTGCCCAACGGGCGGGCCTCCTCCAGCACGACGGAGGTCTCGAAATGACCGGGAAAAAAGAGGGTGCGTCCAATATGATCGTTCAGGGCATTTCCCATGACTGTTTGGCTCCAACCTGCTTTCACGCACAGCCCGATAGACAACGACCAAGTGTCAGATTAGACCAAGTCAGAGATTTCAGCAATAGACAGTCGAGACGGTTTTCAATTAAACTGATAAGAAGAGGAGATCTTTAGTTCGCTCAATGGGGGTGATGATGGATACCCTGAGGCTGATGCAGGAATGGCAGGGGCAAGGCTACTTTGCCAAGAAAGGTAGGAAAGATAGCAGGGAAATCATGGCGCTTCGTGAGAAGATGAACGGGGGGGACAGGTTGTTGGTTTGATCAAGGCGAGTAGGGCGCACATCACACGAAGAGCACTGGCGCGTCTGTGCATGCCTGGCTTTTGATGGCTCGTCCGTTTTGAATCATCCTTAGGTCGTCTGGTGGATGACAGATCCGGTGGCTATCTATACCAGCCCATGGGCAATGGCCACGCAGACCATGCCTTCCTTGGAATGGCCACCTCTTTTGTGTCTTGCTCATACCCAGAACACCCTCCCCAGCGCCCGTTTGTCCTTCCTGGCCACCGGGTCTACCACCCTCACCGCGTCGCCAACCTTTGTGTCCGGTGCATCACACCCAAAACACCGGCACCTCCACCGCATCCTGCACCCGCACCGCTTTGCCATCCCGCACCGTCACCCGGTCACCGACCTGCAGCCCGGCATCGGCAGTTACCTCCACCACTCCCTGGGCCGTGGCCACGCGGGCCATGCCGTTGGTCAAGGAGACCACCCGGCCAGCCACCGCATCACGCCAGGCCAGCAGGCGTTGCAAGTCAAACAACGGGTTCGACATGGCGCAGCAACTCCAGGGAGGTGGTGAGCTTGCTTCCCTGGGCCGTATGGCTCACGGAGGTGATCTTGCCGCGCCAGGATTGGCCCATCAGGGAGTCATGGACTTCCACCAATTGCCCAGGCATGAAGCCGGGACGATGCAGACAGGTGAGAAACACCTCTTGAAGCGACTCCCCGGCGTCGATTTCGGCCCGCCCTCTCGCTCTTTTGGCCTCGTCGCTGGTCAATAGAGGATCGGAGATGTCCGGGCCACGGAACGCACCGTCGCCGCGCTGGCAGAAGATTTCACCACTCCCTACCGCATCCCCGGTGGTCCCAGCAAAGTGGACCTGCACCGGATACTCATCCAATTCTGCCACCTGCACGGGAGACGATATTGCCCATGTGCGTGCCAGGGATCGATAGCTGACGCGGGCGATGGCAACGCCTGCATTCGGGACGGAAACCGTGCGCTGGTCGCCCTCCAATGTCAACGCACCCAGATCGTTGCCGAGCCAGATCACCGAGTCGATGGAGAGGGCTGGTTTGTCCAGGGTGGCGGTGGAGACGGCATTGAAGAGGAGATCCTGGGTCACGGGGATCGTCTGCCAGGCGCCGGGCAGGATCAACCCGGCGGAAACCAACGGATCCGCCACCACCACGTCCGGCCCGGCATGCATCAAGAGGTGCGCCGTGTCGCCGGCGTAAAAGCTGGTGCGACCGCGATTCAATCCGTCCGGCCTGCCGTCCACTTCCACCGACAGAAAGCCAGCGCCGGAGGGCAGGAAGTCGCGCACCAGGACTTTGTTGACCCGGGTGCGCAGGAGGTGGGACTCCCGGCAGGAGAGATTGTCCGACTCGTCGGTCAGGACGTGGTCAACATCCGCCGTCGCCCAGGCCGGCATCGCCACCGGGAATCGATGCCGCACTCGGAGCGTCCCGTCCGGGAGGGACTCCACCAGCCCGCCGGCGGCGGTGGCGATGGTGCGGACGACATCGAGCGGAGAGGCGTCATGCACCG
>PDZX01000127.1 GCA_002753185.1 Magnetococcales bacterium WMHbin3 | reverse complement strand
CGTCCCCCAAGGGTGGGAATATCCTGGGAGGCTGGTATCCTGATGGCATGGTGAAGGATGCTACGCTAATTTTTTTGCCATCAGTGTCTCATTTTCATTGACACCTTCCGTTGCGGCGAGACGCTTTTACTTCACAAAAGAAGGCGGGGCCTTCTTCTTCTGGCCCACAGACGCCACCCCAGAATCTTGGATGATTTTCCGCCGATCGGAAGGCGAGACCCGTCCGATTGCTGAGATCGCCTTGGAGGAGTTGCGAGCACTGGCACTGGTAGTGCGCAGCCAGCGCCTTGCCGTTGACGAGGATCCCCTGGTTGCGATGTCGCGCATCGCTGGGCTGCAGCGTTTGCGCACCTCTAGTCGCGACCGGTTGGAGACCGCCATGCGACTCGCGCTGACTTGCACGCATTCAACGGCTCCGACTGACAGCGCAACAACGCCAGCGACACAGGAGTAAATGATATCGAAAACTGATTCCTCTGAATGTCGAATACTGCCTTTCCGTCTACATTCATACATTGATATCTATATTAAAGATTTTTACTGCTTGATTTTTCGCCCATCAAGCAGCCATGACATCACTGTACCTAACTGTTGTTGATTAGAGTTTTATATTGTGGATAAACTTTGTGGCTGAGCAGATCTTTCATCCGTTCGTCCCAGGAGGAGATGTGCGGCCACTTCCAGGCGAGTACCAGCGAGGTGACCACTTCGGGCTCGTCCTGGGAAGAGATGCGGCCTGTCCAGATCATCGCACAACCACACCAAATACGAGTGGACTGCAAGGCCATGTGCAGATTTTTCTTGCCGAACTGGACCAGTTGGCGGAATATACAAAGAGAAGTCACCGAAACCGACCAGTTGACGGAAGATAACCTGCAACGGCTTCCTGGAGGCAGAAAGGGCAAAACAAGGTGGGCAACACCTATTGGCACAATCTGGTTGGCGCCCTGCTGAAGGAATGTCTGGAGCCAGTTGGAATCGAAGTCCGCATGGAGGTGCCGGTCACCTCTGCGCCACCCCGGGCGGATTTGATCCTGATCCAGCGCCAACAAGGAACCTGGACGGAAGAGCAACGGTTGTTGCTGTGTGACGGATTGCGGGATTTGGAGGCCGACCATATTCTGGCCGAATTGAAGATCTCCGAAAGCCTGAACGAGGATGCCCTCTCCTGGTTGTCGATGTACGACACGCTGTTTCTGGAGAGCGCGGGTTTGCAGCGAAAGCGGTTGCAGAGCGTCATCATCGGCGCCATCAGTCCACGGTCGGAGTTTTTTGCAAGATTCGCCTTTGTTGCGGTTGGTCCCGCCGGTGTTTATGAAAGTAGACCGCGTTGGGGAGGTATGATCCGTTTGATCCTGCTGAACGAACTGGCGGATGAAGTCCGGAATGCCCCGATGAAATGTTTTGCCAGTCGGCAGGAGGAGCGGGCCAAGGGCTTTCGGACGATCAAGCGGAGCGGACTATTCCAGATCTCGGTAGCCTTTGGTCAAATTATTGTCGGATTATGGAGGTTGCTCATGCAAGGATCCCTGAACAGCCCGGAGATGGAAGGAGTGACACCGGAGCAGGTGGCGCTACTGGGTCGGGAGTGGCTCGATTTTCTGGTGGACACTACGCCTGAAGAAGAGCTGTCTGTCTTGCCAAAGTTGGAGCATCTCTTAGGACGAGAGCGCCTGGACAGTGAGCAGAGAGGCGAGCAAAAGGGAGAAGTAAAAATCCTGACGCGCCAGTTGCAACGCCGTTTTGGTGCCGTCCCTGACTGGGCCACTGAAAAAATCGCCAAGGCGACATCCCAATCCTTGGAAGAGTGGAGTCTCCGTTTTGTCGATGCCCAGTCACTGGAAGAGGTCTTCGCGGACAGGATGTGACGGCAGATTGGTTGTGACTGCACTTGGTGACCAAGACGCATGGCCGACGAACGCACTCTCCATCGGCCTGCCAACACCGGCTTTTGCCTGCCGGACGGGAATCGGACTATCTCTTGTTGCACCGCAACAAAAAAGCGGAGAATTCAGTTTGGAAAACGCAACTTGGTACGCCATCCAAAATAAAAGCTTTTTTCTCCTTTCCCAGATCGCCAGACCAGGCGGTTTTTTTGTCTCCAAAAATCCCAAATTTTTCAATAGTTAGAGCGTGTTGACATTCAATAATTTGATCGATATTGGCAATCGTGAATTCGCAAAGTGCGCAACGCTAGCCTTTTTGCGGCCTATCAATAGCCATGTTCATTTATGATTCCTTTCTGATTTATCTAATGGTTGTCATGCACGTCCGTTCTGGCACACTCGATGCCTTTTCAGAAGGGAAAAGTCCATCCCATCGATTCATAAACAGACCTTATTAAAAGGGGCGCATTGTGACTATCGCTATTATGGGTATGGATAGACAAAATGACTGAAAGAGTCGTTTACTCAACAGAACAGGGCAGGATGTGTCCCGAGTGCCATCAACCCGCTGCCGCGTGTGCCTGCAAACGGAATCCCACCGTTGCCGGTATGGATGGTGTTGTCCGCGTTTCCAGAGAAACCAAAGGCCGCAAAGGTAAGGGGGTAACCCTTGTGCGTGGCGTGCCGATGGATGCGGAATCCCTGGATCGGCTGGGGAAATCGCTCAGAACGCTCTGCAGTACGGGAGGTACCGTGAAAGATGGCGTGATCGAACTCCAAGGGGATCATATCGAACAGGTCATCGCACATTTGAAGCCCAGGGGATGGGTTGTCAAACGCTCTGGAGGTTAAAGAAAGGCACCATGATGCCGGTCAGTGCAAGATTCATTTTTTTGGGCAGCATCAGCGCATGTCTTGCCGTGGCCCTGGGCGCATTTGGCAAACACGCCTTGATGTCCATTTTGTCCCCAGCGGCTCTGGAAACTTGGCGAACGGGGGCCTATTACCAATTGGCGCATGGAGTCGGCTTGGTGTTGGTGGGACTGGTGGCCGAACGATGCTGGCATGGTCGGTGAAACCTGTGCGATCAGAGAAGTTTGGCAGGACATAAAGCCTTTGAATATCAGGTCGCGGCAGAAACTCCGGTTGCCCGGCGCCCCCCCGCACAGTTCCCGGCGTGCGCTCCCTGAACTGCTGGCAACCAAACCGAGAAGGGCGGAATGCCGATTCCGAAGAAACACGCATCGAAACCCCACTCGAAAATTGACACTTGACTTCTCCGGCTTTTCGAATAAGAATACCATTCCATGTCCTGAATGCGGCGGATGTAGCTCAGTTGGTAGAGCCCTGGATTGTGGTTCCGGTGGTCGTGGGTTCGAGTCCCATCGTTCGCCCCATTTCTTTTTACCCTGCCCTGTCTCAATTCCCAAGGCGCGAAAGTGGCGAAACTTGGTAGACGCCCTGGATTTAGGTTCCAGTGCCGCAAGGCGTGCGGGTTCGACTCCCGCCTTTCGCACCAGAACTTGAGATCCGTCCCCTGTCTGCGTTATCATCTCTCCTGGTTGCCGGATCGCGAGATCATTCCCGAATCGAGGAGACCCCATGTCCGACAGGAACTCCGAACAGGCCCGCGAGGCGTCCATCGAGGCCGCCATGCAACAGGCCATCCAGGCGGAACAACACGCCATCGAAGCCGTGACGCAAACCCACCGTCAGGCCGAAACGATCGTGCTGGCGGCACGCCATAAGGCTGCGGACATCGCCGCCCGCACCGAATCGCGCATCGCCGCCATCCGCAAGCAACACGCCAAAATCATGAAAAAACGCCTGGACTCCAGCAAGCTCCAACAACAACGCCAGGCCACCTTCCTGGCCCCAGGCGCCGAAAAACCCATCCCGCTCGCCGAGGCGGTCCGCATCCTCGCCGCCCGCCTCACCGGCGGCCCATCGGATCCCCCCAAGCCATGACCGCCCAGGCCGGATACCTGCTCGCGCGCATCCAGGCGCGCCACGGCCAACGCCTGGATGAAAACCAGTGGCGCATGCTCGCGTCGTCCCACTCCTTCGACCGCTTTCTCTCCCAGGCGCGGGACACCCCACTCGGTCCCTGGCTGGAAGGCATCGATCCGTCCAGGGATATCCACCACATGGAATGGTCCCTGCGCGACGCCTTCCGCCGGCACGTGGCCGAGGTGACCGCCTGGGCGCCCCCGGCATGGCGTCCGGCCACAAAATGGTTGGCCACCCTCCCCGACCTGGAAGCCACCCTCCACCGCCGCGCCAGCGGCATGACCCACCCCTGGCTGCGCTGGCTCGACGACTCCCCCCACCCGCTCCCGCCCACGGGCGCCGATCCCCTCTCCTGGTGGCTGGAACAATGGCGGGAACTCTGGCCCAAGGAACCAGGGGAACATGCCCGACTCCTGGAACTGATCCGCTACCTGCGCGCCTCCCTGACGCAGGACAACGTCACCTGGCGGGAACTCGACGAGGGGGTGACCCTGCGCTTGCGCCGTCACGCCATGCACCCCACGGTGCTCTTTCCGCATCTGCTCCTGACGGCCATGGATTTCAACCGCCTGCGGGGAGAACTCTCCCGGCGCTGGCTCTTCGCGCGGGAGGATGCCCCATGATCCCCCGCCCCCTCCCCGCGCGCTGGATGAACCTGCTGGCGGTCAACGACGACCTGCCCGCCGCCCTGGTGGCCCTGGCCCGGCAATGCCCGGTGGAACCGGAAACCCTCCCCGGCGAGGATCACCCCGTCCTCACCCCGGAGATCGCCCAACGCTTGTCCCGATTCGCCCACCTGACCCAAACCTTTCGCACATGGTGGCCCGGCGACGAGACCCTCGCCAACGGGACCCCTGCCCCGGCCCTCGCGCTCCCGCCCCTGGAAGTATTGGAGCGCGCCCTGGAGAGCCTGGAAGCCTGGCGTCACGACGCCCAGCCCCTCATCGACCGCCACCAGACCCTGCGCGCCCTGGAGGCCGATCACCTGGTTCTGGCCGACCTCGCCGCCGCCCTGGGGGCGAGCCGTCCGGACCCGGCACGCCTCGCCACGGATCCGGCGACCTCCCTCGCCCTGACGGGCCGGGTCTTCGCCCTGCCCCTGGATGCCCCGCCACCACGCCTGGGCAACGACATCCTGGCCAGGGAGGCAACCGGCACGAAAAATCGTTTCCTGCTGGTGGTAGGCCCCATCGCCTCCATGGCCCCGGTCCACGACGCGGTGACCGCCAGCAACGGACGCGCCCTGGCCATTCCGACGGACTGGACCGGCAGCGGCGCCGCGTTCCTGCCGCTCCTGCGCAAGCGGATGCACGCCGGACGCGACGAGCTCCGGGAGATCGAACGGGAACTGACCCGCATGGGACAACACCACAACGTGGCGTTGCGCCTGCGCGAGGTGGCGCGCATCCAATGGTTCTTCTCTGCCATCCGCAACGTCGCGGCGGGCGATGCCTTTTCCCATCTGGGCGGCTGGGTGGGCGCCGATGTCGAGGCCGGATCCCTCAACCGCCTGCTGGAACGCTCCGGCGTGCGCGCCCTGGCCACGGTCACGGACGAGACCCCCACCACGCCTCCCATGCTCCTGGTGAATCCCTGGTGGGCCAAACCCTTCGAACTCTTTCCGACCCTGCTGGGCGCCCCCGGCGCGAACGAGGTGGATCCCAGCCGCCTGCTGGCCTTCGTCGCGCCGCTGCTGTTCGGCTTCATGTTCGGCGACCTGGGGCAGGGTCTGGTCATCGCCGCCGCCGGTTACGCCCTGCGCCACAAACTGGCCGCCTCCTGGCTGCTGGTGACCGGCGGGATCGCGGCGGCCTGCTTCGGCCTGCTCTTCGGCAGCTTCTTCTGCTCGGAGGCGATCCTGCCGGCCTTGTGGCTCCATCCCACCTCCCACCCCCTGACCGTGCTGGGAACCCCGCTGATCCTTGGGGTTTCGCTGGTGCTCACCGGCATGGGATTCCGGGCGCGGGGGGCCTTCTGGAATCACGAAGGCCACCACTGGCTGCGCCACGAGGGCGGGGTGCCGATCCTCTATCTGGGGCTGTTGCTCGCCTTTTTTTCGCCAGTGGGCTGGTATCTGGCCGCCATCGGCCTGGGTTGGTTCGTCGTCGGCAACGGCCTGGAGGCACCACGCTCTCTGCCCGCGCGCCTGGCCCACCTGCTGGAATCCCTCATGCAACTGGGGGTCAACACCCTCTCCTTTGCCCGCGTCGGCGCCTTCGCCCTGGCCCATGCCGGCCTCTCCCAGGCGGTGATCACCCTCGCCGACTTGACCGGCGGCGGCCTGGCCGGCACGATTATCCTGGTGGTGGGCAACCTTTTGATTTTATCATTGGAGGGACTGGTGGTCTCGGTGCAGACCACCCGTCTGATCCTGTTCGAGTTTTTCGTTCGTTTCCTGCGTGGGGATGGCCGGCCCTTCCGTCCGTTGCCGCCCCCGCCGGAATAACCCTTCAATCGTTCAGAAAAGGAACGGCCATGACGCCACGCGCCACTTTCGCCATTGCCCTGACCCTGTTGACCACCCTCCTGGCGGCGGGGGGCACGATTCTGCTGTTCGCCACCCCGGCCCTGGCGGGGGGCGGAGCCGCCGCCACGCCGGCCTTCGATCCCGGCATGGGCTATCTGGCCGCTGCCCTGGCGACCGGCCTCTCTTCCGTG
>PDZX01000126.1 GCA_002753185.1 Magnetococcales bacterium WMHbin3 | reverse complement strand
TGAATCGCCCATTTGGCATCATCGTCGGACAGCTTCTCCTGGGCCAGCAGACGGCGGGCCTCCTGCAGCTGGGCGTAGGCCGCGCTGGCGCGAGAAAGGTCCTGCTCGCGGTCCGACATGTCCCGCTCCAGCAGGGCGCGGATCCGGTCGGCAGTGGTCTGTTGCGCATTGCGCTTGCCTTCCTCCAAAGACCTGACTTCTTCCGCCAACCGTCGTTCCGCTTCCAGGCTTTCCTGGACTTTCTGCTGGGTTGCGGTGACGGCCTGTTGCGCCGTTTGCAACTTTTCCTGGAGCACCTCTTTTTGGAGAATCTTTTCCTCGTCGGCCAATTTGCGTTCCAGATCGGCCAATTTCGCGACGGACGCCTCCCGTTGAGCGGTCAATTCCTGGATCTGTTGTGTCGTGGTTTTTGCGGCACCGCCCTGGGCCAGGATGGCCTCCGCGGCTGCACGCGAGGACAGTACCCACCGTCCGGCCGCCTCATCGGCAGTGATCGCTCCCTCTTGCAGGAGGCGGTTGTAGGTGGCCACGTTGGGAATGTTGATCCCGATCTGATTCGATATTTCAGGCAACTTTTGGGCGAGGTTGGCGGTCGAGTCGCTGACATCATCGGTACTGGACGACAGATAGACATATGCGCTGGCAATACCGCCGAGGGCGATGGCGGCATGCCCCATGGGGGTCAGGAGGGCAATGAACCTGGCAATGGATCCGGCAAATGATCCCGCCATGATCGATTGGACACCAGCCGTCAGCAGGAGGGTGGCACGGTAGGCCGCATACCCCGCAACCAGGCTTTTAATGGCATCGGCATAGTCGAAGACCAACCCGATGATCGAGCCAATGCCGGAACTGATGGCGCTCATCGCCGCCTTGTTGGCAGGATCGCTCAAAGCCGCAGTCAGCGCCTTGATCCCGGTCACCACTCCATCCATGAATCCGGAGGCGGCAAACGCATCCCTGGCGACGATCCATTGGGCATTCAGCCGGTTCAGGGCGGCCCGGGCGGTATTGGTCGCCTCCGGCAACCCTTGGGCGTAGGTTTTTCTGACCTCGGCGGCAAATTTCGGCAGGAACTCTTCGGTTGCGATCTTTCCCTGTTCGAGCATTTCAGAGAGTTGCGCCGTGGAAACCCCCATGGCACGCGCGGCAATCTGAAATGCCCCCGGCAGCCGCTCGCCCAACTGGCCGCGCAACTCCTCAGCCGATACGGTCCCCTTGGAAATCATCTGTCCCAGGGCCAACAACACGCCACTGGTATCGTCGGCGGACAGGGACAGCGCGGCAGAAGCTTCGGCGACGGCGGAAAAAATGCTCCTGGCCCGGCTCCCCTCCAGGGTCGTGCCCTTGGCGCTGGCCGCCAGTTGAACATACCCCTTGGCGGTCGCCTCCAATCCCAACCCCAGCCGGTCCGCCTCGTCTCGGACAAATTGGAATTCCCTGGCAGCCTCTTCCGAAGAGCCGGTGACCGATTTCAGGGCGTTGCGGATGGCATCCATGGAGGTGGCGGCATTGAAGATCGACTGGCCCAATGCCCCCACACCGGCCGCCGCCAAAGCACCCTGCATCGCGGATAAACCCGCGCTCAGGGTGTGACCTTCGCTCGCCACCCCGCGCATCTCCGACCGCAACCCTGCCACCTGCTGCTGCATTTGCCGGTGCGCCCGGTCAAGGTCCGTGGCGGTCACCCGGCCAGATTCAGCCAGCTGCTTGTAGGCGTGTTGCAAACGTTTGATTTCGATTTCAACATCGCGGGAGGCGCGGACCCCAATGACAGCAAACGCCTGCATGACCCGCGATTGTCCCTGCGCCTCACGATTGGCCTTCTCAAGGCTCCAGCGCAATCGCAGCTGGCCTTCTTCCAGGCGAGATGTATTGATCCCTGCTTGTGCCAGATGGCCCGAAAGGTTGGTCAGGGCCTCTTTTTGCTGATCCAACTCCTGCCGCAATCCGTTGGCGCTACGAAGTGCTGCGTCGTAATCTCGCTTGAGTTGTCGCTGAAACTCCAAGGTCTGAGGGTCGTTCCCTAGCGACAATGCCTTTTGATAGGAGGCTCCCAACCGTTCCGCCTCGGTGGCGGCCGCCTGCCACAGACGTTGTGTCTCAACAATCGACGATTGCACCCCTTTGAAATCGTCAATCTGGGATAGAGCCTGCGCAATCCTCCGAGCCCGCGTGGTTGCCGTCTGGGCCATGTCCGCCATTGATTCGCCGAACAGGCGCCGGGACTGGGTGAGCCCTTCCTTGAAGGCCCCGGCTCCCAATCCCAGCACGATTTCAATCCGCTTTTCCATGTTCGCTCAGTGTTTCCACGGCAACGTTGAAAAAACCCCAAGGGTACTCCCAGGCATGGCTATGCCCCGCCTGGATCAACAGTGCGACGGATCGCTCCAGGTCGTGGCACGCGCTTCCTGGATCTGGCGACCCGCTGTCATCAGCCGGTCGCGCATGCGAAAAAAATCGGGATTGACCTGGCGGCACTTTTCGATGACCACCTTCAATTGAGACGGGGTCAAAACATCCATGTCCTCAATGTTGGCCATGCGACCAACCGTCACCAGATCGATCTCGGGAAACAGTCCGAAATCAACAACGTCGAACGATCCGCCCGCTTCCAACTCAGTCATGCGTTTGAACAGACTGCGTATTTCACCGAGGGTCAGTTCAGTGATGGTGAATGTTTTGCCTTCAATTTCCACGGTCGAGGTATGCGCGTGCACTTCCAGACTCCTTAGGCTGCGGGTTCGAGGATTTCTTTGAAATATTGACTTTTTCCGGAAGGCTGACTGGCATCCTTGATCAGGGTCCCCGTCAGGTCGAGTTCCGCAAACGATCCCGTGATCAACGCCGATTCCGATGCCGGACTGAGGCGTACCCGGTGCAGAATGACCACACGCGCCCGGCCACTCTGAGCGGTGTTGTGCCCGGAGAAAACAATCTTGTACTCCTGGGATGCGCTCGTCAGTGCTTCCACCACCTGTTCGTTGCCGTGTGTGTACGCCACCCTGATGACGGATGCGTCGCCAATGTTGCTGTTGGGGGCGATATAGATGCCGGTGTTGGTCACCGTATAATCGGTGCCAACCACATACGTCGTACTCTCTGCCTGATTGGTCACTACGACCGATCCCGGCTTGATATGATCAAGGACGATGTGCGCCCCTTTGTAAGCCGTATGATTCGCGGCGGAAATCGTCGCCCCTGAAATCGCCGACACCGCCCCCAGATAGGCTTTGGCCAGATTTTCCGGAGAGATGTTGCGGAGTTTCAGGGAAACCGTTACCCGCTTGATCCATGTCGATGTGGCGGCGGTCCCTCCGGCAGGGGATTCGTAATCCTCCAGCTCTTCCGTCTCGCTTTCGATGGAGATTTTCAGTTCCTCCGTATTGCCAACCTCCATGACAGGTCCACTGGGAATCAGGCCCATCAATACCGATCCCCGCCCTTTGTATGCATAGTTTTGCGTTGCCATGATGATCACTCCTGACCGGCGTGCCTGACGCCGATGGTTTGATAGAGTTCCTGCCAGGACAGCGTGGTCTCGGTCAGAGCCACCAGACTGCCACGGATGTAGGTAATGGGATCGTGCGCCGGGGAAGGTCTCCAACCGAGCAGTGCCGCCGACACCTGGTCACGCCATTGTCGGCACGTATCGGAGGCATCCGCCCCCCGGGGATCGCGGCGGTTGTCCACCACGACCACCACTGCAATGCTTTCCGTAACCTGCTGACTCCCTTCGATGGCCTCTCCGGCGGTATTGGCCGCCTCCACGACAAAAGCCGCTGGCGGTATGACCCGGCCTGTACCGATGGTTCCAAGACCAGCGGCACCCGCCACCTGTCGCAGGCCGGGAATCTGCGTCCGGATCCGCTCCTCAATAATGGAGCGCACGGTGGTCATGACGCCGACCTGCCAAAAATGGATGGCGCGGAAGTCATCACCGGCATCCCGACGCCAGTGGTCGCTGTCGTGGTCACTGACAGGTTGACCTGGCCGCGAGACACCTGTTCCAGCCAACGAACGGCACGGTCGCGCCTCTGGGTCACCACTGGCAGATCCTGGTCGTCATGGAGCAGGTGGCGGGCGATGTCACCCACCATTCGGGACAAGGGTGATGCGGCGATGATGGCGGGATCAAGAGGCAGGGCATGCGTCGTCGACAGATAACCCTCGGCAATCCGGGAGGCGGAATCCAAAACATCCTCGATCCGGGCCACCGCCCGCGAGGCCGTCTCCACCTGCTCCGCTGTCCATGCCCCCGTCGGCTGACCCGCCACCAGGGTACGCAACAACTCGGATGGACAAAGACCGCCATCATCCGGAGATGCCAGTTCGGCCATCTCTCGACACCCGAACCAAAGGCACATGTTGGAGACTGTCGCGTAATTCATGGCCGTCAATCCAAAAAGGGCGATACCAGGACTTCGACCGCCTTGTAGAGGGTGTTGGTGGCCCCTGACGCGTTTTGGTTCGCCAGAAAGATTTCTTCCGCGGCGGACTGGTTGGACGGTCCCACCACGATCAGATTGGGTTTGATGTACAGCGGATTCCCGGTGTCGCTCTTGAGTGCGGCCATGCGGGCACGCACCGCTTTGAATGCATCCGCGTCCAAAACATCGGTGCAGGCATGCGCCATCTGCCAAAAGCCATACCCAGTGTTGTAGCGCCCATCCACGCCATATTGGAAGATGCCTTGGTTGAACACGGTGTCATCCGTTTCCGCATTCTTGATGACCAGTTGAAATTTTTTGCGTTCCTGGTAGATGAACGGTTTCAGCGCCCGGGTGGTATCCATCACGATCCACATGGGTTGCGCCCCGGCGGTCAAATTGCTCACCACGCCTTTGCCCACCGGGTGCGATGCCGAGAAGAACGGCAGACCGTCATAACACAACCCGGTCTGACCCCCTTTCATCAGATCGAACACCAACTGATCCGGATGGATCGCCACCGCCAGGCCCAACTCTTCCATTACGGGGCGATACACCCCGAACTGATCGTCCTCGATATCGTCCCGCTTCACATTCACGGTACCGGCAAATCGTTTGTTCTTGATGGTGTAGCCATGCTGCTCCATCGCCGTGGCATGGCGTTCGTCGATCCACTCTTTGATGGTGACGAAACTTCCCAGGAAGCCGTATTCCTGGGATTTGGTGTTCGACGGGACCAGTGTGGCCACGTTCTGCCACTGGGGTTTGGCCTCCCGCATTCCTTTGTTGAAAATGGCGCTGAATCCCGTGGTCAGGGTCCGCAGGTTGGCGGCGTTGACGATCATCGGTCTTTCCTCGGTGTAGGATGTTCATGGAAACTTTGTTCAGATGCCCAGTCGGACCCAGACGCCCCCGGGGTCCACGGCCATCACCTTGCCCACCACGGAGCGGGTGGCGGTGCCATCGGTCTTGGCCACTGTCTCGTCATCGACGATGTACCCATCATCCCCAACGTTGGCCTGGGTGATCTCGTCGGCACCGGCAGAGTTTTTGTATTGATAGACCCCACGGCGCACCAGGACGGAGACGGAACCGGACGCGCCGGTGTTGCTCACCCGCTCTTCGGCGCGACCCACGGCGATGAGGCCCGTGGCCGTCACACCGGGTTTGGCGTAGCCGTTGGCGTCCAGTACCACTAGGGCACCCGCGTACAGGGTGACCCCGGTCAGGACGGGATAGCTGAAACAATCTCCCGGGCGGGATTGCGTATTGCGATCAGCGCTCAAAGCCATCACCCTTCTCCTTTCAGGCTCGCTTTGGTGGCGACAAAATCCTTGGAATCGACCCCAAGGGCGGTACACACCGCCAGTTCGGTGGCATCCAGCGTGGGCTGGCTGGTGGCCTCGGGTCCCTTGCCCCCGGTTTGCATTGCCGTCAGGGCGGCAACGGGTTGGGCCTGGTCGAGAAAAGCGTTTAATGCCACCATGTTGCTGGCACCCAGGGATCTGGCCCATGATTCCAACCCTTTGGGCAATCGGCCATTCGCCAGGCTTTGCGTGACCACGGCATTCACTTCCGCCTGTACCACCCTGGATTTCAAGGCGGCAATCTCTGCCTGCATCTCCTTGACCGCCTCCAGGGGTACATGGGTGGCGGGATCGGGGACAGGAGCCGTTGTTTTGACTTCCGTTCTCGCCTTGATGGCACTCAAAATGGCGGTTTCGTCGGCATCGGGTTCAAGGCCCAACGCCTGGGCAATCTTTTGGGTGGACAAAGGTTTCTCCTTGGAGTCTGGATGGATACGACCCATGCGGGCCGCGACCTCTCCCAATCCCGGCAGTGCCGGATTGTTGGTCAGTCCCGCATGATGCAGTTGGGTGACCCGGCCACTTTTGGGATCGAAGGAAAAGGTCGGGGAAATGTACTTGTACTCCCCCGACCGGATCATGGCGGTGGCCCGGTCGGTCCAGGTCACCCGGGCCATCAACCCTTTCCCCTCGCGCCACATCAGCGCTTCGATCCACCCTGCCGCCGGGGCGGGCTGGCCGTTGCGCTCGGCATGGACGGTCTGGTGCTCGTAATCGATGACCAGGTGGCGCGCGGTGGCGTTGAATGCCGCCACGACCTTCTCGGCCGCTGCGGCATTCATGACCCATGCGTCGATCCGGCCCCCCTTCAGAGTTCCGGGGCGGCCATCGATGGCCTGGAAG
>PDZX01000125.1 GCA_002753185.1 Magnetococcales bacterium WMHbin3 | reverse complement strand
AGAATTCCCGCAAGAGCGGCATATCGGGCTGCAATCAAGCTATCGGTCTCCATCCGCTAAATTTATCAACACGAAAGGAAGAAGTCCATGTAATTTTTTAACGGCTCCTTACGGACTGTTGGGCCAGGAAATGATCGGCTGGTTGACCCACATCCAGCACACCCGGAACAAGAACATCTGGTTCGTGGGCATCCTGAACAAGCTGATGGACGACTTCAATCGTCCCTATTTTGCCTTGCAACTGGAGGGTTCCAAGACCGGTCTGGAACTGCCCGGCATCGTCGATCAGGTGATCACCATGGCGGAACTGCCCACCGAAACCGGACAGCTTTTCCGTGCATTCATCTGCCACACCCTGAACCCATGGGGCTTCCCTGCCAAGGACCGCTCCGGACGCCTCACCATGGTCGAGGAACCCCACCTGGGTCGCCTGATGACCAAGATTTCCGGCCCGGTGCGCCCCATTGCCGAACGCCTCGAATACGGTCAACCGGCACCTGCCGAAACCACTGCCACGTCAAACTGACATCACAATAAGGAGATTTTCAACCATGAACATGAACGCTGCCTGGAATGATTACAACGACGCCGACACCCAGAACAATTTCGACCTGCTCCCCAAAGGCACCATCGCCCCGGTGCGCATGACCATCAAGCCCGGCGGCATCGACGATTACAGCCGTGGCTGGACCGGTGGCTATGCCACCCGTGCCAAGGAGACCGACGCGATCTATCTGAGTTGCGAGTTCGTCATCACCGCCGGGGAGTTCGCCCGCCGCAAGGTCTGGAGCCTGATCGGACTCTACAGCCCCAAGGGGCCGGAGTGGGCCAACATGGGCCGGGCCTTCATTCGCGGCATCCTCAATTCTTCACGGGGGCTTTCGGACAAGGACACCTCCCCCCGCGCCATGGAGGCCCGTCGCATCCGGGGATTCGTCGATCTGGACGGCATCGAGTTTCTGGCCAAGATCGACGTGGAAAAGGATGCCAATGGCGATCCCAAGAACGTAATCAAATTCGCTATCACCCCGGACATGAAGGAGTACCAGGGCTTCCAGCCTCAGACCGCACCGACGACGCCTCCAGCCACGCACTTCCAACCGCCCGTGTCCGCCCAACAGGCCGCCACGGGCTTCCAGCCCGCCACCACGTTCCAACCGTCCGCGCCCGCGCAACAGACCGCCACTGCGGCCAACGGTTGGCGTCCTTCGGCCCAACATGTCGCACCCGCTCAGGGGCAGAACGGCGGTGCCACTCTGACTCGCCCGACCTGGGCGCAGTGAGACGGGAGACCGAGGATGATTCTCAGGCCCAGGCAGAAATTGTTCGTGGATCGGTCGGTGGCGGCCCTCCACGAACATGGGAATACCCTGGCGGTGGCCAGCACCGGATTTGGAAAAACCGTCGCCTTATCTGCCGTGGTGGGCAGGATGCTCGCCGACAGAGATGGCAAGGCCTGCATCCTGGCCCATCGGGACGAGTTGACCCGGCAGAACGTGACCAAGTTCAGCCGGGTCAACCCCGGTCTCTCCACGTCGGTCGTGGATGCGGAATCCAAGTCGTGGCGGGGCCGGGCCACCTTCGCCATGGTGCCCACCCTGTCGCGCCAGAGCAATCTGGAGAGCATGCCGCCCCTGGATCTGCTGGTGATCGACGAAGCCCACCACGCGGCAGCAGCGGGCTATCGCCGGATCATCGACACGGCCAAGGAGCGCAATCCGGCATGCCGGATCTTCGGGGTGACGGCCACCCCGAATCGGGGCGACAAGAAGGGGTTGCGCCCCATTTTCTCCAACGTGGCGGATCAGGTGCGCCTGGGCGAGTTGGTGCGCTCCGGCCATCTGGTGCCGCCGCGCACTTTCGTCGTCGATGTCGGCACCGGCGAGGCATTGCAGCAGGTGCGCAAAACGGCTGACGATTTCGACATGGCCGAGGTGGACCGCATCATGAACAAGGCCCCGGTCACTGATGCGGTCATCCGGCATTGGCGGGAAAAGGCCAGGGATCGCCAGACCGTGGTCTTCTGCTCCACAGTGGACCATGCCCGCAACGTCACCGACGCCTTCAATGCCGCCGGGGACAACGCGGTGCTGGTCCACGGCGATCTGCCCGATGGCGAACGTCGTGCCGTTCTACACCGGTTCGAAAAGGGTGATGCCCGGCTGGTGGTCAACGTGGCCGTGCTGACCGAAGGGTGGGACCACCCTCCCACCTCCTGCGTGGTGCTGCTGCGGCCCAGTTCCTTCAAGTCCACCCTCATCCAGATGATAGGACGAGGTCTGCGCACGGTCGATCCCAATGAACACCCTGGTGTCATCAAGATCGACTGCGTCGTGCTGGATTTTGGTACCTCCACCCTGTTGCACGGCTCCCTGGAGCAGGACGTGGAACTGGATGGCAAGGAAACGACCGGCGAGGCACCCACCAAGCAATGCCCGGAATGCGAAGCCACCGTGCCTTTGGCCGTCCGAGAATGCCCTCTGTGCGGATACGTCTGGGAACGACGGGAGCGCGAGGACGGGCCGGAGGCCATCGAGAATTTCGTCATGACCGAGATGGATCTGTTGGCCCGATCCAGCTTCCTCTGGGTCGATCTCTTCGGTGACGACGCGGCCCTGGTGGCCAACGGGTTTGCGGCCTGGGGTGGCATCTTTTTTCTGGATGACCGCTGGCACGCGGTGGGAGGGGCAAACGGCATTCCGGCCCGCCTTCTTTCCATTGGCGAGCGTATTGTCTGCCTGGCGGCCGCCGACGACTGGCTCAATGACCACGAGAGCGCTAATTCGGCACATAAAACTAAACGCTGGATTCATGAAGCCCCGACCGAGCGGCAGTTGCAATACCTCCCGGCGGAATACCGCTTCGACCACAACCTGACCCGCTATCAAGCCTCGGCCCTGTTGACCTTCCGGTTCAACAAACGGGTGATCCAGGAACTGATTTTCCGGGTGGGCCAGCAGCCCCTGGCCGAGGTGGCGTGATGGCCGCGACGATCTGGACCCGCCAACCCACAACCTGGCACGACCCGAAATGGGGTTGGATTGTCCTGCCGATCGCCGTGAAAGGCCATCAAGTGAGTCTGGATGAGCTGGCGGCATCGGAAAGAAGCAGTTTCAGCAAGCTTTTGAAACGCATGCCGGATTGCGTTCTGGTCCGGCTGGCCGGGCGCGTGTGCGCCTTATCAAGAACCAAGGTACTGGGAGTCACAAGCATGACGGACGCAACAGATCTCGAAAAGGCGGCCATGGCCGCCGCCCTGCGCCCCCTGGGCGAATACGTGGCCAGCATCGGCATGCAGCGCCCCCTGGCCGATTACACCCGCGAGGAGGTGTTGACCCTGATCGAGGTCGTGGTCACAACCTACCAGACCTATTTCAGAGAAAACAACGATGAGATTCCATTCTGATCAGGAGTAATCGAAATGAGCAAATCTATTAAAAACCAATTGATCACCATCGGCACAGCCACCGTTCCGGTCATCGAGTATCGGGGCAAGAGAGTGGTGACCTTTGCCATGTTGGATCAGGTCCACCTGCGCCCGGAAGGCACAGCATCCAGGAAGTTCTGTTCCAACCGGGCATGCTTCATCGAAGGAGATGATTTCCATCTCATTGATTTCTCTGAAAGCGACGAAATCCGTTCTTTTGGAATTGATGTCACGCCACACGGCCTGACTCTTCTGACCAAGTTAGGTTACCTTAAATTGGAGTCATGGTTCATAGATGAACGGTCGTGGAGCATTCAGATGAAACTGATAGATAACTATTTTTTTATTCCTCCTCCCAGACTGGACATGAATGAACTGATGATGGCCATACAAAGACGTATAGAGCAGGAAGAACGATTGAATCCGTCTGATAGCTATATTGTTGATATTCTGAACAAATGGCTAAAAAGAATCAAAAAAAAGATTGATAAAGCTTGATCTGGAGACTCCCGATGATCGACTTCAACCACCAAACCACATTTGGCGAACTGATCACCGGGCGGATCGATACCGCCCTGGTCGCCGAAGAAGCCGCCAGTCCACCCAGAGAGTACCTGGGTGGCTCCCGGCTGGGTGTCGCCTGCGAGCGGGCGTTGCAGTTCGAATACGCCCATGCACCCAGGGATGAAGGCCGGGGGTTCGATGGCAAGACCCTACGGATCTTCGCCGCCGGGCATCTTTTCGAGGAACTGGCGATTCGTTGGTTGCGATCAGCAGGTTTCGATCTGGTGACCCGGAAGCGGGACGGCGGGCAATTCGGCTTTTCGGTGGCCAAGGGGCGCATCCGGGGGCATGTGGACGGCATTCTCGCTGGCGGGCCTCTGGATGTGCCCATGAGCTACCCGGCCCTGTGGGAATGCAAGTCTCTCAACAACAAGTCCTGGAACGACACGGCCAGACGCGGGGTGGCGATCTCCAAGCCGGTCTATGCGGCTCAGATCGCCACCTATCAGGCCTACATGGAAACCACCATTCCAGGCATCGCCACCAACCCGGCCCTGTTCACCGCCATCAACAAGGACACCGCCGAGTTGCATTTCGAGCTGGTCCCCTTCGATGTGGCCCTGGCCCAGCGCATGACCGACCGGGCGGTGCGTGTCCTCCAGGCGACCGACACGCACGACCTGCTGCCGCGCATCACCCGCGACCCAAGCCACTATGAATGCCGCTTCTGCGACTGGCAGAGTCGCTGCTGGAGATTGCCATGCTAACCGCCAAGCAGGAGGCCTTCTACAAATTGTTCCAGAAAACTGGAAACGCAGAGGCATCCTATCGTGCTGCATACCATTGTGCAGGCATGTCACCA
This sequence comes from Magnetococcales bacterium WMHbin3, assembly GCA_002753185.1. Classification (GTDB taxonomy): domain Bacteria; phylum Pseudomonadota; class Magnetococcia; order Magnetococcales; family Magnetaquicoccaceae; genus Magnetaquiglobus. The sequence continues at coordinate 1,871 of PDZX01000125.1, read as the reverse complement.
GGGCATGTACGGCAGAATGCGGCTCGAGAGTTGGGCAAGATTGAGAAAGATAGGAACGATTCTTATCAAACTCAGGATTCTGAACTTGATAAGAACGATTCTTATCAAGCTGAAAAATGCACATTTGATAAGAGCGATTCTCATCAATACGATGCAAACCCGGTTGATGAGAGCGATTCTTATCAATCTCACCGCAAATGGCTTGATAAGAGCGATTCTCATCAAGAAGAAAATGAGCAACTTGATAAGAGCGATTCTCATCAAATGCGGGAGACGCAGCTTGATAAGAACGATTCTTATCAAGGCCAGGGGTTGCAGCTTGATAAGAGCGATTCTCATCAATGGATGGATTTCAATAATGCCCTGCCGCAGCCTCAGTTCCAGCCAACGCCGGACTGTACACACGACACCAACCAGCTCAAGGCCCGCCTTCTGGAGAACATCGAAGGCGTCCTTGCCTACCTGCTGCCCGCAGGGAAGGCCCGTTATGGCAAATTCCACATTGGAGACGTGAATGGCAATCCCGGTGACAGCATGGTGGTGGAACTGACCGGCCCCAAGGCAGGTATGTGGTTCGACCACGCCACCGGTCAGGGCGGTGACATTCTTCATCTCTGGGGCATGGTGCGAGGCTGGGATACTCGGAGTGATTTTCCAAGCGTTATTAACGATATTGCCTTATGGCTTGGCGAGACGCCAATCATCCCTCGGCCCAAATCCGACCGGAAAGGCCCTCCCATAGATGCGCTTGGCCCTGCCACCGGGAAGTGGGATTACCATGACCAAAACGGCAACCTGGTGGCCTGCGTTTATCGGTATGAACCGTTGGATGGCAAGAAGGAATTTCGTCCCTGGGATGTGATCGCCCGCCGCAAGCAAGCACCGGAGCATCGCCCGCTCTTCAACCTGCCGCAGGTGATCGCGAGCAATTACGTGGTGATGGTCGAAGGCGAGAAATGCGCTCTGGCACTGAAAAATATCGGAATTGTCTCCTCCACAGCCATGCATGGAGCCACAGCACCAGTGGACAAAACCGACTGGTCACCGCTTGTCGGCAAGGATGTGCTGATCTGGCCGGATAAGGACGTCGTCGGATGGAAATATGCCGAAGACACAGCGCATGCCTCCTTGGCAGCTGGATGCCGATCCGTGGCCATCCTCATCCCTCCGGACGACAAGCCAGAAAAATGGGATGCCGCCGACGCCATTGCCGAGGGGATGGATATTCAGGCTTTTCTGGCCACAGCCGAACGGCAGAATGTCCATCGCAACACATCTTCCAGGCTTGACCTGCTTTCGTGGACCTATGACCGATATCTCGGCCCCCCTCCCGAACGACGCTGGCTGATTCGTGGCGTTCTGCCACTTGCCGTGCCGGGCATGGTGGCCGCGATTGGCGGTGCGGGGAAAAGTATGCTGCTACTGGATTTGGTCGTCAAAACTGCCTCTGTGGTGCCGGGTATGATGGAGTTGCCCTTTGCCCTGGGAGGCCCGCTCGAACCGGAAATCGGCACTGCCGTCATGCTGACTGCCGAGGATGATCAGCAAGAACTCCATCGGCGATTGCACGGCCTCACTCCGCGCGTGACGAACCATTCCCGGTTGATCGTGCTTCCCCTTCCCAACGCAGGGGGACCTATGCCCCTGGTGAATTCGGGGCGCGATGGCCCGGTTCTGACCAGGGAGTTTGACGAGTTGTGTGCCGCCTTGTCGGCGATCCGGGATTTGCGGTTGCTGGTCATCGACCCCCTGCAAAGTTTCGCGGGCGCGGATGTGAACGCCGATCCCGCCTCGGGCGCGATGTTCTTTGCCGCTCTGGGCCGAATTGCGGCGGAAACGGGAGCTACCGTACTGGCGACGCACCACTTCCG
>PDZX01000124.1 GCA_002753185.1 Magnetococcales bacterium WMHbin3 | reverse complement strand
TGGCGTTCATCAAGAATTCCCGCAAGAGCGGCATATCGGGCTGCAATCAAGCTATCGGTCTCCATCCGCTAAATTTATCAACACGAAAGGAAGAAGTCCATGTAATTTTTTAACGGCTCCTTATGGAAATTCAGCACGGCCAGTGGATGGGTTGAGGATGTCAAAAATATCGCTTTCGAAAACAACAGATACAATGCAATTATTACACTGGTCGATGGAGGGGTGAACGATGACGACAACCTAGTAAATGGTTTTATAAACGTTACTTTAGGGTTTGCGCAGACATCCACCACCACAGCCACGCCGGCAGTTACTGCTGCCTCCAGCCCTCCACCATCCGATTCCGGCTCCGGCGACAAGAAAGTTGGCTGCACAATCAATCCTGCTGCGGAGTTCGATCCAACGTTGCTTGCACTTGTGACGCTCTCTTTGTGGTATCTATACAAAAATAGAAAAAAATCAAATAAATAACCTGACATATCGACGGTCGGGCGATAGCAGGCTCTTGCCTCAACCCGGCCGTCTGAAGGAAATCTATCGAGATGAACATGCGAACAAAACACACTCATAATATGGAGCGCCATCAAACAGCCAATATCACCATCCTACCTTACATGCAGGATTATAAATATTTATTGGCTTTATTATGCGCACCTTGCGGAATCTATTTGTCCAACCTGATCTTTCCCGAACAGGCCACATCAATGCAGTCCATAAACCATCTCGACATGGCGATTCAAATCATTATTTCTCCCGTCATAGAGGAATTGACATTCAGAGGAGTGCTTCAGGAAGGGTTGCTTGCCCATCAGCCACTGCGCGCCAAAATACCACTCCTGAAAATCTCCCTGGCCAATCTGCTGACATCCATACTATTCGCCACATCTCATTGCCTGGCCAGGACAAACATGACAGGATTAAATGTATTTATACCTTCTTTAATATTTGGATGGTGCAAGGAACGATATGTAATAATAATTTCTTGTATTATTATGCACTCTTTTTACAATTTCTCTTATCTAATATTTGCATAGGAAAATGATTTATGTCTTATACAATCAACTCAAACCTGGCATCACAACAAATCCAACAACATCTGGCGAAAGCAACCGACAGGTTGATAAACTCCATGCAATCACTTAATACAGGATTGCGCATTCACAAGCCGATGGATGATCCATCAGGGCTGGCCATCTCCAACAGACAGGCCGCCAAAATCCGCGCATGCAACCAGATCAACCGCAATCTCAATGACGGCATCACCTATGCTCAAGTGGCTGACAGTGCGCTTTCACTGACCATCCAACTCTTGCAACGAGGTCAAGAATTGGCAATCCAAGCGGTCAACGCCTCTTTGACCGATACCGATCGACAGGCCATCCACTTGGAATTCCAACATATCAAAAATCAAATCGACCAAATCGCCAACGACACGGAAATCTTTGGTAAATATCCGCTCAAAAACAATATCCAAAGCATCACAACCACTCGCACGACAACCAAATACAACCTTCAAGAAAAAATTATAGATGTTGAAAAAATATCGACAAACGTAGTTCAATCTAACATCCCAAATATTAAAACAAAATATACAAATGACGCGCAAACAAGACAAATATCAGGCATAAATCCTCTTGGCGCCATCCCGGCAGGCTCGGAAAACGTCACGATCTGGATCGACTCCTTCGGCGCAGATGATGATATCGAATTGTTTACCGCCAATGGAGAGCATCTTGCCGGTACCCCTCTCAACGATCCGGTATGGGCGTCACACGGCATAAACACAGCCCAGAATATCAAAGACGCCCTTTTTACTGCCGCCAATGGTTATGTTAGCGATGCCATCTACTCTGCCGCCAATCTGAACGCGGGTGGCATGACAACCGACAAGGATATGACATTTCATAATACCGGAGATCGACATCCGTCAGGCTATTATCAAGAGTCCATCACAATTGACAAAGCAACAGAAAATATTCTCGTCGCTGTGGTGGGATCAGGACAGCATGATTTCAAACTCAGCTACAGCAGCATGCCGGATGAACTTCCTCCCACGATTGAAACAAAAACAATCACGGTACCAGAAACCATCATGGTGACCGTGCCAGAAACTGTGGAGGAATCCGTCACGGAAACGATCAAGGAAGAAGATGTGATGATCACAACGAGCACACATCCATTAAATGAAGATAATTATGTCAGAATTCCCAAAACGGGCGCGGATACCGCAACCTTGAAAATGGCCGATGCGAGTCTGGAAACACGGGAGCAGGCCGAAAAAACGATGAAGAGCCTGACCCTGTCCATGGAAACCGTCCTTGCATACCAGGCGATGTATGGGAATAAAATGAATGCCATGGAATCGCTCGGCAAGGTTGTCATGGAGGCGCGGTTTGCCCTCTCATCCGCGCATGCGCGCATCACCGAGAGTGATGTTGCCGAAGAATCGGCGAAACTGGCATCTGCCTCCATCGTACAAAAAGCGGGAACGGCCATCCTGGCGCAGGCCAATCAGCAGCCCCATTTTGCGATGCAACTTCTTGACATGGAAAATGGCAAATTGATGTCCTTGTCGGAAACACTGCGCGCACGTTCCGGCACCCCTTGAGCCACTGCAACAACCTGATGGCTTTGCTCAATACCGCCACTCCATCTCCACCCCGACCGCATTGCCCGCCTGCGGCAGACTGCCGACCACATTGCCGAGATGATCCTCGCGCAGACGCTGATTGTACTTGTGGGTCAGATTGACGGCGCTGAAGATCGTGCCCGAATACCACCCCAACTCCACGGCGCCCAGGGCGGCGCCCAGGCCGGAGATCCCCTTGGAGAAGGCTTGCAAGGTCCCGGCCAGCAACAGACCATTGGAAAGAAACGCAAAACCGGCGTCGCGGGGACGCTCTGCGTACAGATGGCCCGCGCCAGGCAGGAGCGCGCTCATGGTCCCGGCCAGCCAGGGGGTCTTGTAGGGCAGGTTCGGCAACGCCTCCACCCCCTTGAGCATCCCCTTGGCCTGGTCGGCGTATTTGGGATGGGTGACGGCGTTCAGATGCTCCCTGGCCTTCTCCTCCTCGCCGGGTTGCCGCAGAGCCAGCCAGGCCAGACGCAGCCGCGACAAGGCGGAAAACTCGGTATCCATGCCCATCCCGGCCAGACGCTGATAACGCTGTTTGGCCTCGCCCACCGCCCCGCTCTGTTCGTACACCCGGCCCATGCGAAACAATGCCTGGGGAATCAACGGACTCTTGGGAAAGGCCGCGCCCAACTCCGCAAAGGCCCGCAAGGCGGCGTCGGTCTCCCTGGTGTGGGCCAGATTGACCGCATGGCGGTACATGGCCTCCTCCAAACGGGGAAACTCCTCTCCCGGACCCTGGCGGGCAAGAAATACATACCGTCCGAACTCCGTGGCGGCGCGCACATGGTCGTTCTTGTTCTCCAGATCCACGGCATAGGCAAAAATTGCCTCCGACGCACGCGGCTCGGCACGGAGGGATCCCACCGCCGACATGCAAGCAAAAAAGAGTAAAAACAAAATCTTGGCCATTATTTTATCAGCTGGTTCATTTCCAGAATCGGCAACAGCACCGCCACCACCACGTAACCAACCACCCCACCCATGATCAGAATGATCACTGGTTCCACCAGTTGCATCAGGCGTTCCAAAGTGTGTTCGATCTCTTCCCGATACATGATGGCGGCCCGCTCCAGCATCGCCTCCAGATTGCCGGCCCGCTCCCCGGCCTGGATCATGCGCACCGCCAGGCTCTGGAAATGACCGGTGCGCTCCAGGGCGAGGGCCAGGGAGTCGCCCCGCTCCACGTCGCGAGCCACCTCCAGAATCCCGGCGCGAATCGTGGCAAAACCGGTGGCCTCCGCCGTCACCTGCAGGCTGGCGATCACCGGCACCCCGCTCTTGAGCAGCAGGCCCAGCAACTGGCACACCCGCATGGTGGCCACCTGGGAGAGAAAGGACCCCAACAACGGCACGCGCCACAAGAACCGCTCCACCCGCGCCCGACCGGCGGCGGTACCGGCCCACCAGGCAAACGTCATCCCCCCGGCCAACAGGCCCACGGCGGTCACGACACCCCACTCGCGCACGAAATCGCTGACAACCAGCAAGACTCGCGTCACCATCGGCAACACCTGGCGCGTCTCGCTGAAGATCGCCGTCACCTTGGGCACCACCACGGCCAGCAGAAACACCAGCACCAGCCCCCCCACCACCGCCATCACGGTGGGATAGATCATGGCGCTGGCCAGCCGGCCACGCACGCGGCGCTCCTCCTCCATCACCTTCGCCAGGCGCTCGAACACCCCCTCCAACGCCCCTGCCCCGCCCCGCTCCCCGGCCCGCACCAGGCTGACGTACATGGGCGGAAAGATCCTGCCGTGCATGGCCAGGGCATCCGAAAGGGATTGCCCCTCGCTCACCGCGTTGCGGATGGTGGCCACCACCTCCCGGAAAGGACCGGTGCGAATCTGCTCCTCCACGCCGGCGAGCACCTCCATCACCGGAAACCCGGCGGCCAGCAGCGTGGCCATCTGCCGGGTGAAGACGATCCGCTCCCGCATCGGCGGCAGCCGCTTGCGGAAGGACCAGCGCAGGCTTTTTGCCGCCGGTTCGGGCTTTGGCGCATCCAGCTTTTCCAGCAAGGTGGGAAACAGATCCTGTTGCTTGAGCAGGCGGCGGGCATCCCGTTCCGAATCGGCGTCCACCACCCCCGACACCCGTTTGCCCCCCCCGGCGCGCATCCCCTCGTAACGAAATACCGCCATCACGCCACCCCGTTGCGCCCCTGGGTGACCCGCAACACCTCTTCCAGGCTGGTGATGCCCAAGGCGGCCCTGGCCAGACCCGCCTCGCGCAAGGGGGTCATCCCCTCGGCAATGGCCACTTCGCGCAACTCCTGGTCCGAGACGCGCCGGTCGATGCGGGTGCGCAACTCAGCGCTCATGGTCAGAAGCTCGAACAGGGCGGTGCGGCCCAGATAGCCGCTTCCCAGGCAGGCCGGACACCCCTTGGGCCGGAAATAGGTCGCCCCTTCCGCAATGGCCCCCACCAGTTCCGGCGGGGGCGAGAAGGGTTCCTTGCACTGGGCGCACAGCTTGCGCACCAGCCGTTGCGCCACCACCCCGTCCAGCGACGAACTGACCAGAAAGGGTTCGATCCCCATGTTGACCAGCCGCACCACCGCGCCGACGCTGTCGTTGGTGTGCAGGGTGGAAAAGACCAGATGGCCGGTCAGGCTGGCCTGAATCGCGATTTCGGCGGTTTCCAGGTCCCGGATCTCCCCCACCATGATCACGTCCGGGTCCTGACGCAGAATGGAACGCAGGCCGGAGGCGAAGGTCAGGCCGATCCGGGGGGCCACCTGAATCTGACCCACCCCGGCCAGGGAGTATTCTATCGGATCCTCGATGGTGATGATATTCTTTTCCGAGGTATTGATGGAAGAAAGGATCGAATAGAGCGTCGTGCTCTTGCCGCTGCCGGTGGGGCCGGTCACCAGCATGATGCCGTGGCTGGCGGTCATGCGGTTTTTGATCCAGCCGAGCTGCGGCGTGGTGAGGCCCAGTTCGTTGAGGTTGGTGCGCTCCTCCTGTTTTTCCAGCAGGCGCATGACCAGCCGTTCGCCATGGCTGCCGGGCAACACCGAGACCCGCACGTCCACCTCGCGACTGGCCACCCGCACCCGCATGGCCCCGTCCTGGGGCAGGCGCTTCTCCGCGATGTTCAGGCCGGCCATCACCTTGATGCGCGACATCAACGGCGCCTGCACCGGCTTGGGGGGACGCAGGGCCTCGTGCAGCAGGCCGTCCACCCGGAAGCGGACGATGATGTTGTTCTCGAAGGGTTCGATGTGGATGTCCGAGGCCCGGTTGCGCAGGGCCTGAATGATCAGGGAGTTGACCAGTTGAATGATCGGGGCGTCGTCATCGGACTCCAGCAGGTCGGGTTTCTCGGCCAGGCGGGTGGCGAGCAGGGAGGGGGGGAGATCCTCCAGCAGGTTCTCCACTGCCGTAAGCCCCTGCTCCCGATGGACCCGTTGCAACGCCTCCAGAAGCTGCTCCCGGCTGACCATGCGCGGACGGATCCTGACGCGCAGCTCCATCCGGTATTGATCCAGGATATAAGGATCGGTCTGCGGGGTGACCCACACCTCCACCAGGCCCTCCTCGCCGCGCCAGGCGGGCAGAAACAACGCCCGTCTGGCCAGGGCATAGCTCAAGCTCCTGGCCAGCACGGGATCCAACCGATCCGGGAGCGGCTCCATGGCGGGCTACGGGCTGGAGGTCATGGCCGGACGCCACTTGATCGCATACGCGGAGCGTCCCTCCCGTTCCCGGAACCGCTCGGCGGCGGCCATGGCCTCGGTCTCGGTGGCGAAATGGCCGATGCGCACCGCGAAGCGCACCTGACTGCTCTTGACCGTCCGCACCACGTAAGCCGCATACCCCTTGTCGATCAACTCCTGGGCGCGCAGCGCGGCCCCTTCCTGTTTTTCGCCGTACTCGATCTGCAGGGCGAAACCCCGCCGGGGTCCATGGGTGACCTTTTCCGGGGTCGCCATGGCCTTCTCCAAGGCGATCGAAGGCGGACTCGGACGGGGAGGCGGCGGGGCCACCAGCACCGGCTTGGGCAAAGGATCGCGTTCCGCTTCCGAACGGGTCT
>PDZX01000123.1 GCA_002753185.1 Magnetococcales bacterium WMHbin3 | reverse complement strand
GGAGGGGACTCCGGTCAAGGCCGGCGATCTGCTGGCCAAACTCGACGATCTCCCCATCCGCCTGCGTCTCGTGGAGGCCGAATCCAGGCTGGCCCTACTGGAGCGGCAGATCGTCGAGGCCAAGGCCGCCTCGGATGCCGCAGCCATGAGCCGGGCCATGATCGAGCGCATCGCGGCCAAGGCCGCCTGGGAGCAGGCCAGGCAGGACATGGAGAAGGTCGAGGTGCGCTCCCCGGTGGACGGCGTGGTCCTCACCGCCCAGCCCGACGCCCTGGTGGGCCGCGAGTTCCCGCTGGGGAGCGAGATCCTGCGCGTCGCCGATCCGGAACGGTTCACGGTGGTGGTGAAGGTCCCGGAGGAGGATGTCACCGACGTCGCCGCCGGTCAGAAGGTGCATGGGGTCTTGAAGTCGCGGCCCGGCAAGGGGTTCCGTGGCGAGGTGATCCATGTGGGACGCGCCTATGCCGTGCCCGCCGAGGCCCTGGAGAAGGGGGTGACCGACGCTGCCGCTCCGGAGGGGTTCATCGCCGAAATCAGGATCCTGGAAAAGGACGTGATCTTGCGGCCCGGCATGACCGGACGGGCCTCCATCGACACCCCGGAGGTCTCCATCGTCACCCGCGGCTGGCGCCGGGTGGTCAACGTCTGGTCCTTCTGGTTCGGCGGGAGCTGACCCTTGGCCGCCCCTGCCCCGTTGCGCGCAGAACTCAAAATACGCCAGCTGGTGCAACGGGGTGAAATTACATACGTAATTAAAGAACCGGACAAGCAGGCGTATTATCGCTTCAACGACGCCCAATACCTGATGTTGACCCTGTTCGACGGCAAGAAGGAGCCGGACGAACTGGTGGATGCCTTCGACGAGGCGAGCGAGGAGTACGCCTACGACAAGGAGGCCCTCATGGAGTTGATCTCCTCGGCCAGGGAGTTTCGTCTGCTGCAGCGCTCCAAACAGGAGGAGCAGGCGGCGCTGATGGAAAAATTGAAGGAGGTGCGCAAGGGGCGTTTCTTGCAGGCCCAGGGGTCGTTGTTGAACATGCGGTTTCACCTGCACGATCCGAGCGCCTTCATGGATCGCATCCTGCCGCGCATCGAATGGATGTGGAGTCCGTTCGGGGCCAAGGTGAGCATCGGGCTGATCCTGGTTGCCGTATTCATGGTGATCCTCCAGGCCGACCGGTTCGGGGCCGATTTCGAGCGGGTCTTTTATTTTTCCAAGCAGGGGTCGTGGAACGCCCTCAACATCTGGCTGGTGGCGTTGGGGGCCATTGCGGTCCACGAACTGGGGCATGGCTTGACCTGCAAGCATTTTGGCGGCGAGGTCAACGACATGGGATTTTTGTTGTTGGCCTTCCAGCCCTGCCTGTACGCGAACGTCAACGACGCCTGGCTGTTCGAGAACAGCCGGCACAAGCTGTACGTGGCCCTGGCCGGGGTATGGTTCGAGCTGGTGCTGTGCGCCTTCGCGGTGTTCATCTGGACGTTGAGCGACGTGGATTCGGTGATGGGGCGGGTCTCCTTCATCCTGGTGACCGTGGCCACGGCGTCGTCGTTGTTTCTCAACCTCAACCCGCTGATGAAGTTCGATGGCTACTACATCCTGAGCGACCTGCTGGAGATCCCCAATCTGCGCCAGAACGCCATCGACTGGTTTTCGTACAGCCTGAAGCGGCGAGTGTTCCGTCTGGAGGTGGAGGCGCCTTTTGCGCCGGATCGCCGGGAGAAACGGATTTTTTTCATCTATGGCATGCTGATCGTAGTCTATCTGATGATGATGATGTCGGGTTTGGCATTTCTGGGCTATGGCGCCATTGCCGACGCCTACGGATTCTGGGGGGTGGTGTTTTTTTTGGGGCTGGTGATGAAGCTGGTCAAGATGATGACCGGGTCGTGGGTGGATACCTTGGGGGAGTGGACCATGAAGAGCCTGTTTTCCTCACCGGCGCGCCGGGTTGCCACGGGGGTGGCGGCCTTGTCGTTTCTGGCGTTGCTGTTCGCCTGGCAGCCGCGGGTGATCATCCTGACCAAGGGCAAGGTGGACGCGGAGACCCTGCAGACCCACGCCCCGGAAAACGGTTACGCCACCCGGCTCGGCTACGGCGCGGATCGCGTGCCGACCGGCAAGCCCGGCGAACCGCTCTTCACCCTGGACTCACCGGAACTGGAGTTGGAGGCGAGCCGGCTGCAAGCCAAGCTGGACGGGATGGCCGTGGACCGCAACGCCGCCATGAGCCAGGGCAATCGCGCCCTGGTCCAACGCGTGGCCATCGACGCGGCCAGGACCAAAGAGCAACTCGCCGGGGTGCGCCAGCGGCTGGAGCAACTCGCGGCGCCCATGCCGGCGGGGGAGTGGCTGGTGGATGGTCCGCCACCCATGACCTCGATCGGGCGTTATTTCAAGAAGGGCGAAACCGTGGTCACCCTGATTCCGGCCAAAAAACGGCGGATCAACGTCATTCTGGAGCAGTCGGACCTGTCGATGGTCCGCGAAGGGGACGTGGCCCGCATCCGGATCGCCGGCGCCGGGGTGACCACCTTTGACGGGCGGGTGCGGATGATCTCGCCGGTGACCAGGGTGGAGGGTCCCAACCGCCTGTTTCAGGTGCGCATCGATCTGGACATTCCGGACGGGGTGGCGCCGCCGCCGCCGGGGATCTCCGGCGAGGTGAGGATCGCGGGGGAACAGGCGCCCTTGTGGGCACATCTGTTGCGTCCCTTGCGCGCGACGTTTCGCATCGATTTTTGGGTGTAACCGATTGGAGGGCATGAGATGATCAAGAGGCTCGTATTGGGGCTGTGGCTGGCCTGGGTGGGGTCGGCATGGGCCCAGGAGGGTGGCGGGGATGCCCAGATCCATTTGCGTGGGGTGGTGTTGCCGGTGAATCAATCCAAGCTGGGCTTCACCCAGGGGGGGCTGGTCACGGAGTTGCCCGCAGAAGGCAACGTGGTCAGGAAGAACCAGTTGCTGGCCAGGGTGAACGACTCCGTGCCCCGGCAACAGATGGCCAAGGCCAAGGCATCGCTGGCGGCGGCGCAATTGAAGCTGACGCAGGCCGTGCATGCCCAGGAGAAGAACAAGCGCCTGCACGCGGAAAACATCCTGTCCGACATGGCGCTGAAGGAAGGGGAGTTCGCCGTCACCCAGGGCAGGATCGGGGTGGAACAAGCCAACTCGGAGGTGGCTTCCGCCACTCTGGCCATGGAGGGGACCCGGCTGCTGGCGCCATTCGACGGGGTGGTCACGCGGGTGACCTCCCACATCGGGGAGTGGATCGGGGCCGGGGCGCCGGCCCTGGAACTGGTGGACCCGGCGAATCTGGAACTGAGCATGGATCTGCCGCCCGAACAGGTGACCGGAGTGCGGCCAGGCACGGAGACGGCGGTATTCATCGACGGACGGCAGGCGGGCACGGCCCGCGCCAGGGTGGTATTGCCGGTGGTGGACGCAGCCAGCGGGCTGCGCCGGGTGATCTGGAGCATCACCCCCGCGCCCGACGAGGTGATGACCGGTCGTTACGTCACCCTGGGCAGGTGGGGAGGCAAGCCATGAAATGGCATGCGGGCGTGTGCCTGGTTCTGCTGCTGCCCGGCGTGGCCATGGCGGATCCCTTGGAGAAAATAACCCAGGATGTCATGGAAATGACATTGCGCGCCAGTGACAGCGCGGCATCGGAGCCGCGTTCCGGCGAGGCGGGTCTGACCCTGGACGAGGTGCTGCAACTGGCGTTGCGGGACAATCTCGGCCTGGCGTCCAAAGGGGTGGCGTTGCAGGGCAAACAGGCCGCCTCGTCGGCTGCGTCCCGCAAGATGCTGCCCACCCTGGCGCTCTCCACCAACCGTACCGACATCCTGTTCAACACCACGGCTTATGGTTCGCGCGCGGAGACCTTCGGCAGCACGGCCACGGTGACCCAGCCGCTCTACCGGGGCGGGGCGTTGTGGGACGGCTGGAAGTCGGCGGAGATCCAGGAGCGGCAGGCGGCATTGGATCTTTGGCATACGACCCGCTCCCTGACCCGTGACGTCAAGGCGGCCTGGTTCGCCCTGCTCGAAAAGCAGGAGCTGCTCAAGGAGGCCGAGGCGGCCATGACCCGGTTGCACCAGCACGAGAAGAACGCCCAGGCCTTCTTTCGCGAGGGCCGCATCTGGCGCAACGAGATCCTGCAGGCCAACGTGAAGGTGGCGCAAGGGGAACAGAACCTCATCACCGCGCAAAACCAGGTGGAGCTGGCCAAGGCGGAACTGAACCGGCTGATGCGCCGTCCCCTGGATCACCCCCTGGAGCCGAAGGGGGAGTTGCTCTGGGCGCCCCTGACCTGGACTCTGGAAAAAGCCTACGAGCACGCGCGCGCCAACCGCAAGGATCTGGAAAAGGCGGGGCTGGATGTCAAGGTCGGCCAATTGACCGAATCGATCACCGGTTCCGCCACCCGCCCGCAGGTGACCTTGTCTGGCACCTACTCCCTGGACTCGCCCTCTTCCAGCTATCACGAGAACGACGCCGTGATGACCGCCGTGCTCACCGCGAGCTGGACGGCCTGGAACTGGGGGCAGACCTCGCAGGAGGTGAAGGCGGCCAAGGCCAACACCTTCAAGAGCCAGCTCGCCTACGACGACCAGATGCAGACCGTGCTGCTGGAGACCCGCAAGGCGTTCCTCTCTGCCAGGGAGGCGGCCAAGAAGGTGGAGGTGATCAAGAAATCCCTGCAACAGTCCGAGGAGAACTACCGGGTCAACCAGATCCGTTATCAGGAGCAGCTCGGCTCGGCCACGGACGTCCTGGACGCCATGGACCTGCTGACCACCTCGCGCAACAATCACACCTCCGCGCTGGCGACCTATCTGACCGCCCTGGCCACCCTGGACCTGGCCGTGGGCGCGGAACTACTGGAGGGCAAGCATGCCGACGATCCCGCAAAACGCCCCTGACGCCACTGACCACCCGGAGTGGCGCCGTCTGATCCGCTCCCGCTACGACAAGGAGATCGTGCTGCGTCTGGAGGATGGCACGGTCCTGGCCGGGCAGGCGCGGGACATGAATGCCAGGGGATTTTTTCTCTTCATCGATTCCGCCGCCCTCAACGCCCGCCTGGAGGGGATGACCGGGACCTTCCTGGAGGATCTCCAGGGCGAAAGGATCGCCATCCCCTGCCGGATCGCCCGCCTCACCGCCACCGGGGTGGGGGTGAGATTCCTCGACGAGGAGGATTGACGCGTCACTTCATCATAAGCGACTCCCGCATTCCGTCACTGATCAATATATAGAATAGAAAGAACGTTTACGCCAACGCAGACGGGGGCAAAAACGTGGATGGCCATTTTCGTTCCTGATTCTGAATAGAGGGAAGGGCGTGGTTTGGAAAGGGGATCTGGAGGGGCGACAAATCGAGGAGGAGCAAGGGGATCTCGATCTCCCGACCCTGCTTGCGACTCTATTCGGCAATCATGGCGAGGAGAGTGCCGAAACCGAATCCGTTGAACTCGCGGATATCAGAAAGCTTGGGAGCGACACTTGGCGCCTTGAAGCAACATTCTCGCATCTCGACATTTCGCCAATTCATCGAAGGGTGGTATCTGAGCTACTTCACCCCTGACGCCGCGCGTGGACTGCCGCTGGCCGGACCGCAAAAACATCTGAACCTGCATGGCGATAATCTCAGCAATGTTGTTCAGTTCATGGAACGGGAGCACAAGGACAAACTGAAACGGATTCTATCCAAGATTGCCGAACGGATTCCTGGAATCGACAGGATCGACACAAAGAAAACGGACGATGGCAGGCTTCTCTTGAGATTCAACGACAAGGGATTCAAAGACCCATTCTATGCGCAACAGATGTCGGACGGGACGATGAAGGTCTTCGCCTACCTCCTGTTGCTGGAGGATCCCACGCCACCGCCATTCCTCTGCATCGAAGAACCGGAAAACGGTCTCTATCACAAGTTGCTGGAAACCCTGACCAGGGAGTTTCGGGCACATGCCACGGGCCGCAAGGACGGCTCGCAGGTTTTCATCACCACCCACCAGCCCTATTTCGTCGATGCCCTCGATCCTGACGAAGTGTGGGTGCTGGAAAAAGGGCGGGATGGTTTTTCCAGCATTCGGCGGGCAAGCGACGACCCCATTGTCCGAAACATGGTACAAGAAGGGCTGCCACTCGGTGGTTTGTGGTACAGCGACTACCTGGATGCCCGGTGACCGTCATGCATATCGAGATCCTCTCCCCTTCCTCCCGACCGGAGGGGAATCGATGCGAGGGTCTCTTTTTCGCTTGCCAAGCCGGTTCGGGTTTGATTATTGTGATTGTCACGGTCGGACGCGTCACTGCCTCATGAAGCGTTTTTTGAATCTGGAGGGTGGCCATGTTAGTCTTCTTTACCAGTCATTTCCCCTGACGGATCTCCCGCAGCCCGCCTCGCATCCCTCGCGATCTTTCCTGACCAAGGAATTGACTCCTTGAGCAAGCCTTTTTTAGGTATAAATTCTCATTGCGGAGAATCGAAATGTCTCACAAAGACAATAAAAATAAGAAAAAGGTATCCGCAAAAAAAATAGAACTACTGGAAGATCGCATCGCCCCGGCGATGATCGGTGGCGATCTGGCCACGGTGGCCGCAGACCTGCCCACTGGCGAAACGCCAGGCATGCCCACAGCTTTGCCTCCGGAAGAAACGTTTTCCCAACCCCCGGCCCATGAATTCACCGCGCCGCCACCCCAGGCCGACGGGGAATTCGCTCCCCCACCTCCGCCCGCGCCGGTTGCCGGCGAATTCGCCGACCCCCCACCACCCCCCGCCATCGGCGGGGAGTTCGACGAACCCCCACCAC
>PDZX01000122.1 GCA_002753185.1 Magnetococcales bacterium WMHbin3 | reverse complement strand
AATTTTTCAGTGGAAAGCAGATGGAAGATTGCAGACTTTTTCCTGACAAAAACCGATCAGGACAGAGAAATCAATCGATTTTGAGTCTGCGATATGGCGTATACTCCCTGCATGATACAAACTTCGACCATAAAAATCAAGAATAAATTATTGTTCTGTAAGATTTTTTACCATTTTTTGCCAGGCACTAGTTACGTTCTCTTTTCGTTTCCAAAAAGCGGAAACGAAAAGAGAACCAGCGAAGGCGGCGCGCTGCGCTTTTTTTCGCGCAAAAGGCGCGCGAAAAAAAGCTTTTTGAAAAGAGCGCGCTAAAGGCAACGTCCCAAGGGCTTCGCCCTTGGATCCCACCAAGGGCTTCGCCCTTGGATCCCACCAGGGGGATAATCCCCCTGGACCCCTAATAGTATAATCGAATTCATAAATTCCACTCCCGCGCCAACACCATGACAGCGGGCAAAATCCAACGCTCCAAAAGCGACTGGGGCAGGGCCTCCAGATGCACCGTGCCCCGCAACCGCAATGAGGGCCAATCGGCAGGTCTGCCCGCCCGCATGCGCATCCGGTAAACGGCCACCTCGGGCTGCAACGCCCCGTCATGATAACGCACCGGAATCGCGCCACCATACAACGACGCCAACACAGGCTCCTCCAGTTGCGCAATGGCCATGGGGTCGATGCGCTCCAATCGCACCGGCAAACGCGGATACTCCGGCACCTCGGGCACGAACCATCCCATGGCCCCAGGCGGAATGCGGCCCAATGCCTCCTCGCCGGCATAACCCTCCACCATCAACCGGGCATCATCCACCACCAGACCAAGCGACATCCCCGCCTTGAGCCAACTCCCGGACATCGGCTCCGGCGGAGGAATCGACAACGCTCCCGCAGCGGGGGCGCTCATGACCAGCCGCGCCAGACTGGCCTCCAATCCGGCGAGCGTGGACGCGGCCCGCTCCCGCTCCTCCCGCGCCAATCGCGCCCGCCGCGCCAAACCCGTGCCGAGTCCCGCCAAGGCGCTCTCCCACTCCGCCATGCCCCGCCGCAGCCGCGCCAAACGCGCCTCCCGCAACAGGTCCGGAGAGGAGAAGACGAACAATCCCTCCCCAACCTGGACGGCCCCGGCGGGAGGCGGACGCTCCAACAGGGCGTTCTCCGGGACGTAGAGCCGCACGAAGGTCTCCCCCTGCGCCAGGGCCGGGGCGCTGACATGATGCGACCACGGGAAAAGCACCGCCAGCAACATCAGACCCACCAGTAAAGGCAACCGCCAACGAACGCGCATCCTCGCACCCAGACCGCCCCAGACACGCAGTTCACGCTGGATCGGCAACACGATGAACCAGCCGATCTCCACCGCGAACAAAAGAATCCCCACCACCTTGACCACGAAGTGATACACCAACAAGGCAATGCCCAAAAACAGCAACAGCCGGTACAACCAGGTGGCAAGCGCAAACAGAATGTGAAAACGGCGCATGGCCGGCGTGCATGATTCGGGCGCCAACTCCCCCAGGTCGAACAGAACCTCCCGGATCCACCAGCGCGCCATGGCCGAGGAGCGTTCGTGCAGGTTGGGCAAATCCAGGGCGTCGGCAAGGATGAAATAGCCGTCGAAACGCATGAAAGGGGAGAGGTTGACCATCAGGGTGGCGCTCAGGGAGGCGGTGGCGATCCAAAAGGCGGTGTCACGCACCACCCCGGCAGGCAACACCAGCCAGGAAAACAAGGCCACTACGGCCAGAACCCCCTCGACGGCCAGCCCGCCCATGGCGATGGCCAGCCGTTTGCGCTTGTCCGCCAGCTTCCACGCCTCGGTGGTGTCGGTGTAGAGCATGGGAAACATCACCAGAAAGGCCACCCCCATGACAGGCACCCGACAGCCGTGACGTTTGGCGGTCACGGCATGGCCCAGCTCATGGAGACTCTTGACCCCCAGCAACGCCACGCCGTACTGCAACAGCCCCATTGGGGAAATCGCGTTCACCAGCGCGGTGTGAAAGGCGTCCCACTGCCGGAAGAGCAGCAAGATCGTCAGCAATGCCATAACCGCAAGCCCAAAAAAGAAAATTGGTGAAAAAAACCAGCCCGTCCATGGCAGCAGACGCTGCAACCAGACGTCCGGACGCACCAGGGGCACGCGGAAGAAGAGATAATGGTGCAACAGCCAACGCAGCCAATGGCCCTTTTGCATCTGAAGCATGCGGGCCATGGTCTGGCTGGCGCGGGCGTCCACGGCCCGGAGCAGGTGGTTTTGCTCCAGGAAACGGACCACCTCCTCCACCGCATCGGGTTCGAGATGCAGAGTGGTCTCCGCCGCGATGCGTTCGACCAGGGGTTGCACCTGCCCGGTATCCCAGCGGGCGAGCATCTCGAAGGCGGCCCAGTCGATCCGGAAATAAAGATTGCGCGCCGGATCGGCCAGGGTCCAGGTGGGCGCGCCGTCCGGCGCGGGCGGGGCCGGATGGAGGGTCAACTCCTCGCGCAAGGGGGGCAGGGCAGCGCCCTCCATCACCCCAACCATTGCCGCACCAGGGCCATGGGACGCCGCGTCATCCACCACCCAGAGGGCACCCGCTCCCCCTGCAAACGGGCGATCCCTTTCAGGCCCAGACGCGGTGGCGCGGACGCATCCGTGAGGGTGGCGCGCAGTTGATGGGCCACCCCGCCGTCCGGCCTGGCCGTGGCCTCGTAGGCCAACAGCCGCAGACGGGCCGTGCGCGGGTGCAGGGGATCGACGTTCAGGTAGAGGGTGGTTTCGGCATTTTCGGCCAGCGGAATCAGGTCGCCGGGGGAGAGCCACGCCTCGATCTCCACCGCGCCCGCGTCGGCCACGGTGAGAATCCGCTCCCCGGTGATGACCGGACGTCCGATCCAGTTCTGCAGGTCGCTGAACAAGGCGATGCCGGATCGGCTGGCCTTCACCCGGCTGCGGGTCAAAAGTTCCCGCAGCCCCTCGGCCTCCAGGCGCTTTTCCTCCACGCGGCCCGACAGGATGGCCAGTTGCGCCTTGGAGCGGGGATCCTGCAACGCGAGCTGGGAGGTGACCAGATATTCCGACTCCGCGATGGCCAGCCCCTTTTCCGCCACCTCCAGGCGGCTTTTCAGGGTGGTGTCGTCCAGATCGAACAGGGGTTGGCCGGTCTGAATGACCTCGTTGGGTTGGACATGAAAGCGCATCACCACCCCGTCCATGGGGGCGCGCACCACCTCTGGCCGGATCGGCACGATCTCCGCCGGGGCCAGGGTGGTCAGCGGCACGCGCCAGAAGAGCAGCGCCACGGTCATGGCCACCAGCGCCCCTTTTTTCCAGCCGCTGAAAACACCTTGCCGCCAGGCCCGCTCCTGGCGGCGGGCGCGGCAGGACCAGGCATGGGCATAAACCCCCGCCAGGTGATGGAGCAGTTCGCCTTCCGCCGCCGCGAAGGGCGACTCCCGCGCCAGCAACAGCCACCCCAGCACCCTTTCGTCCAGGCGCATGGGGAGCAGCAACGCCTGTTCCGGCAGCCATTCCGGCCACTCTTCCCGCACCCCTGGCGGGGCGAGCGGGCCGGTCACAACGCTGGGACGATCGGTGGGCGCCATGTGGGAATGGTGGTGAAACAAACGGTGCAGCCAGGCCACGAACGGCGCCTGGGCATCAGGGAGGGGGATGCCGGACAGGGCCGTCACCTTGCCCCGCCCATCCCACAGCACCGCCTGACGGTAGGGAACCAGGCCATGGGTCTCGTTGACCATGACGAAGCGCAGTTCGTCCGGCGTGGCGGCCTGGCGCGCCCTTTGGGAGAGTTCCAGCAGGATGACCAGCGGATCGACGGCGGTCATGGGGTCCCGGCGGGCTGGGCGAACGCCACCCTGCCGCTCATGCCGGCCAGAAGCCCCGGCATCGGCTTGACCAGGCCGCCCGTCACCTTGAGAGATTGGCTCACCGGATCCACGCGCGCGCCGATGCGCGTCACCTTGGCCGCGTGGGCGTCACCGGTCTCGTCCACGTGCAGGGTGAACTCCATGCCCGGCTTGAGCCATTTCACCCAGCGCGACGGGACGATGAATTCGATCTCCAGGGTGTTGTCGTCGAGGATGTCCAGCAGCGGTTGACCGGCCTGGAGGTATTGATGCTCCCGCACCTTTTGTTCCGCCACCCGTCCGGAAAACGGCGCGCTCAGGGTGCATTTGGCGATGGTCACCTGCATCAGGTTCACCTCGGCGCGCGCCTTGGCCGCTTCCGCCGCGCTGGTGACCACCTCCAGGCCGCCCATGGTCTTCATTTCCGCGAGTTTGGCATTGACCGACGAGACCTTTTCCGCCGCCGTGAGCGCGGCCCTGGCCTTTTCCAGTTGCGCCCTCTGGATGGCGCAATCCAGGCTCACCAGCGGCTCTCCCGCCTTGAAGCGTCCCCCCTCCTGGACGTGGATCCGCTCCACCCGGGCGGGCAGCTCGTTGGCCAGGGTGGTGTAATGGCGGGGCAGGATCTGGGCGCGCAGGCTTTCGGCTTGCAGGGCCGTCGGCATGCCGGCGGGTGGGGCCTCGCCGGCATGCGCCAGCGCCGTGTGCAGCAGCACCCCCCACGCCAGCCAAGGGAATTTCATCTACCGTTTTCCGTTCATGCGATCGGTGGAAATCCATCTCTCCTCGCCGATCCGCGACCAGTGACCGTCCGGGGTGGTCTCCAGCACCGTGACCCGTTCTCCCGCCCGCACGCCGCCCACCGTCTTGTGGCGTTTGGAGGGGCCGCTGCGCACGTAGGTGGCCGATCGCACGACCAACATCTCGCCGGTGGCCGGTTCGGCGGGGGATGCGGCTGCGGGATTTTTCGTTTCCTCGACGCGCGGTTGCGTCTTGGTGATCTGGTCGGCGAAAATCCATTCCCCGTCGTCGATCCGGACCCATTTGCCATCCGGGCTGACCTCCAGTGAGTTGACGGGATAGCCCGGCATCACCACGCCGACCCGTTTGTAATGGGCGCCTGGTCCCTTGCGCACCATGGTGGCGGAGCGGACCGTGGCCATTGGGACATCCTTCGGCGCGGCGGCGACCGGGGTGGGCGTCGCAGCTTGACGGGGGGGTGGCGTGGTCCCCTGGTTGACCAGCCATTTCGTCACCCTGATAGTCAGCTCCTCCAGGCTGCCGGCGTGAATCGGCTCCACGTCGGGGTCTTGTCCGGTGGAGGCCATCATCTTGCCCAGGGCGTTTTGCGCCAGGGCCAGGGCATTGTAGCGGCGCAGTTCGGCCAGGATGGCGGTGGAGTCGCTGGAGATGCGGTCCAGCACGCTTTGCGCCTCCTGTTCCGCCCGGTTGGCCACGTGTTTGGCGATCGCCTTTTCCACCTGGAACAGTTCGTCGGAGCGGCGCAGTTGCAGCAACGCCTGTTCGAACTGGCGGTTGGCCACATGCACCTGGGAGAGCAGGGCCATGCTCAAGGCCAGCCGCTTGATCCCGATCACCTCCTCGTTGGTCTTGTTGACGGTCATCTGCGTCGGCGCCGAGAGCAGTCCCAGCAGATTCCAGGTGACCCGCAAGCCGCTTTCGTACCAATCGTTGTTGAGGGTGAAGGAGTTGCTGTCCCGCTGCCGGGAGGCGCTCAGGGTGATGCCGGGGAAGAGTTTGAGCAGCGCCTTGCGGCTTTCGTCCAGCACGATGCGGCCATGCAGGGTCATTTCGCGCATGTCGGCCTGGTTGAGCAGGGCCATCTCCTCCATTTTGTCCAGCGGGGTGTTCCAGACCGGCATTTGCAACGGCCCGTCCGGGACCGCCAGGGTGAACCGGGAGCCGGGGGGCAGGGTCATCATTGCGGCCAGTTCCACCTGGGCGGTGCCCATTTCCTGCTGCATGGTTTCGAGTTGGCGCAGGTTTTCCAGCAGGATCTTGCGGTACTGCAGGGATTCCAGGGGGGAGCGCAGTTCGCTGGCCTCGGCCTTGCGGGCGTCCGCCAGTGCCCCTTCCGCGATGCGGATGGTCTCCTTGATCCTGGGTCCGAGTTGTTGGGCCGCCGCCGCGCGCCAGTAGGCGGAGCGGGCCTCCTGGATCAGGTTCTGGACCACCTTGCGTTCCCGTTCCCTGGCGATCAGGTGGCGGTTGGCGTTTTGCCGGGCATTGAAGTAGCTCACCGCGAAATCGAGAATGTTCCACGTGAAACTCAAATCGCGGGTGACGCGGTCCCGGTCCTGGGAGGTGGAGAGTTCCAGGGACTGGGACCCGGTGGTAATCGACTGGCTGCTCGAGGCCGCGACATTGGAGCGGCTGGAATAGGCGGTATTGAGCGCCAGTTTGGGCAGCAGATCGAAGCGGTCCAGCCGGGTGAGGTCCAGGGCCTGCGCCTCTTCCACCATCTTGACCTGGTGGTCCAGGTTGTGGCGCAAGGCGCGCGCCACCACCTCGGCCAGGGTGAGGGGGTGAGCCACCGGCGCCACGTCTTGGAACATGCGGCTCAGGTCTGCCTGGCGTTGCTGGTCCAGTTCCTGGATGGTCAGCTCCTTGGGCTTGATCGCACAGCCGGACAACAGCACCGCGCACATCAGCAGGGTGCGCCCGGTTATTTTTAGGATTGGTTTGTCAGGCTGATCTTCCATGCACGTATCGTTTCTTGGTCAGTTGTTATTGCGATTGTTGTGTCAGACCGGCAATCGGGAGGTCATCTGCCTGGCTGCCCGTTGCAATTGCGCGGCCCGCAGCAGCATCCCCTCGCGGCCGGCCAAGGCCAGTTGCCTGCCGAAGGCGAGCTTGCCGCCCGCCACCCGCTGCCATGGCCGTTCTGGAAATTCCAATCCGGTCTGGTTTTCCTGGGGCGCCGGAGGTGGGGTTTCTTGCGCCTCGCCCATTTTGATCTTGAAGACCACCACCGGGGC
>PDZX01000121.1 GCA_002753185.1 Magnetococcales bacterium WMHbin3 | reverse complement strand
CGGGCTGGCAACCGGAGGTCAAGGCCACCTTCGACACGATTTCGGCCACCGGGGCCATCGACGGACTGATGGCCAAGTTCCGGGAGTTCAAGGCGACCGTCCCGGAGGTGCCCAGGGTAACGTTTTCCGCCGAGGTCGATGCCGCGCTGCTCTCGATCGACACCCTGATCGCCCGCATCGCCGGCATCCCGGAGCAAAAAACCGTGACCGTCAACTACGTCGAGCGAAGAAGCGCCGCGCCCGATCAGAGTCCCGGCTTTGCCCGTGGCGGGTTGTTGCCCGGTTGGGGAGGCGGTGACCAGATCCCGGCCTTGCTGGAGGCAGGCGAGTTCGTGCTCAACCGGTTTGCCGTGCGCAAATACGGACTGGAGCGGCTCCACGCCATGAACCAGATGCGCCTGCCGCAGTTCAGGCATGGCGGTCTGGTCTTCAAGATGCCCTCCATCCCCCGTTTCGAGATGGGCGGCGTGGTGCGCAATCTGGTGATCCCGACGATTCCGCCCATGGCCCTTGCCGGTGGCGGATCGGTCACGCCTCAGGTGGAGAGTGTGGTGCGGTTGGAACTGATGTCCAACAACCGCCCGGAGGCATCCCTGCGCGGTGACCGAGAGAACGTCCGCCGCTTTGTCAATGCGCTTCAGGAAATGCAGAGGGGGATGCGATGATCGATATCAGGCAAACTCGATCCGCAACTGCCTGCCAACGGCATGGGCCAACCGTTCCAGCGTTTCCAGAGTGATGGCGGTATTCTCCGGATCCAGCAGACGTTCCACTTGGGAACGACTCGTCTTGAGTTCCCGGGCCAGATGGGATTTGGTCAACTGCTTCTGTTCCATGATGTCTGCCAGTTGCAGTGCCAACACCCTTTTTTGAGCCCTTGCGGACACCTCCTCCAGGATGCCTTCTTCCGCCAGGAATGCATCCAGAGTTCCGCCCCTATGCCTGTTCATCATTGGCCTCCTTGTACTGTCGCATCCGGTTGCGCGCCAGATCCAGATCCTCTTTCGGCGTCTTCCGGGATTTTTTCACAAATTCGTGCAGCAAAACCATGTCGCGTCCCTGCACGGTAAACAATACCCGAGCGATACGACCGCTGCTTAAGTGAGTGCGAACCTCCCAGAGTCCAGGTTCCAGCTTTCGTACCAGTGGCATGCCCAAGGGCCACCTGAACTGGACCGTCTTGAGATCCTCTCCAACCATTTTCCGATCCTCGATGGGCAGGCTGCGCAGCCAGTCCCGCACAGGATTGTTGTCGGAAGAGGTGAGAAAGAAGACCACGTCAAGGATGAGCAGTGTGTGCATGCAATGAAGTGTACCAGATAAGGTTCAAGGTGCCAATACCCCATGAAACGCCTCGGCGACCTTTTTTTACCCGACTCCCTCCAGTGGAAAAACCGCTACGACTGGTCCCCCGTGGCCCAGGAAACAGCCCGCACCCTGGGTGGCATCCATATTGTCAGCCACGCCCCATTGACCGGTGGCCGTCCCATTGACCTTGCGGCGGAAGACGATGTCACCTGGCTCACCCTGGCCCAGGTGGTGGCGATTCACGCCCTGGCCAGCCAGCCCGGCGGCGTCTTCGATCTGGTTTGGGAGGACGAGGTGCTTCAGGTGATGTTCCGCCATCAGGAGCAACCGGCCATATCGTTCACTCCCATCCGGCCTCACTGTTCGTTTTTCAACGGCTCGATCAAACTCATGGAGGTCTGAGATGACCATTTCCAACAGCGATATCCAGTACATGAATCCTCAGATCGTCAGTGACTCCGACGGCAACGGGGGCCGCATGTCCGATGTGGAGGCGGCCAGCGGCGTCAAGAACAACGTCTGGCCCGATGTCCCGGCCAGCGAGCGCAAGAACGGCTCTACAAAATATCGAAAAGTCTTCATCAAGATCGCCAATGCCGACAACCTGAAAATGGTCGATGCGCGGCTCTTCGTGGACACCCCGACTCCAGGCGCTGACCGGGTGGTGATCTTTGCCGGGACGCAGACGGATACGCAGGCGGATGTCGCCGGTGTCGCCCATGATGCCTACGGGAGCGCAACCCTGGATGCCGACATTCCGGACCAGCGGGGCGCGGGCGGGGCGACCCTGGTGTTGAACACCGAAAACGGCGCGGACGCGATCTTTCGCTCAAACGGCCTGATTCGCATCACCAACAAGACCTCTCCGGACGACCTGACCGGCACCGAGGAGTTCTTGCGCATCTCCAGCACCCCCGTGGTCTGGAGCGGCTCCACCGCAACCATCGTGCTGCGACAGGACGCAGTGATCGAAAACGTCTACGCCGCCTCCAACACCCGGGTGTCGTCGGTGATCGAGGCCGGGGATATTTTCGGTACCACGAGCGACTGGCAAATCCTGTCATCCGCCGGAAAATATGGCAGCTGGAACGGCTCCGGGGCGGTTCCAACCACGCTGACCGATCTGCGGATGGTGAGTTCCATCGGCGGGTGCGAGCAGACCTGGACGCTCACCTTCAGCAACGCCACCACCTTCACCTGCGTCGGGGATACCGCCGGATCGGTCGGAGGCGGGACCATCCATGCCGACTTCGCGCCCAACAATCCGGCCTGGTCCGCGCCCTATTTCACGCTTGCCTCGGCGTTGTTCTCCGGGACCTGGGCCAACGGGGATGTGCTGCGCTTCAAGACCCACCCGGCGGCCTTCCCCGTCTGGGAAAAGCGCATCATTCCGCCCAACACCCCTTCGCTGTCGGGCAACAAGGTGATCATCGGGATATCAGGGGAGAGTGAATAGGATGGGACAGGTTTCCGCAGATCTCCAGATCCACTTCGGCGCACGCGACCAGTCGGGCGTCCTGGATGTCGTGGTGGAGGATACCGGCCTGGTGGGCGACTCTCCCGTCAAGGTGGCCTTCTCGCCCGACCTCACCATCAAGATCATCTCCTGGGAGATCGCGGTGTGGCAAGGGGCCAAAACCGGCATTCCGCCGATCCTGGAGGTGGTGGAGCCTGGAAGCAGACGCATCAAGATCTACTGCCCGCAGGCGACCGCAGCCTCGCTCAAGGTCTTTGTCGACAACGGTTCAGCCAGCATGACGGTCAGCAAACCCGCGTGGCAGAAGGCAACCGTCAACCCGACCGCCAATGCCTGCGACACCCAATTCGGCCTCGCCAGGCCGGCCAACTGGAAAGGAACGCTGGAGACGAGAACGTCGGAGGCCGGCACGGGCACGGCCAGCACGACCGGCAGACGGGGGAGCGCCATCCGGGAGACCCTGTTGTGGTCCGGGGAGACCCGCAAAACACTGCGCTACAACTATGACCGCCCCAGTGCGACCATCACGCATCGCAGCACGTTTTTCAATCGGGCTGGCGACCGCATTCCCGCCCCGGTCTACGACCAGGATGCCGGGGCGTTTTTCACCCGGGAAGAGGCCTTCGGCTTCCTGGTCATCGAGTACCATCCGGGATACACAATCGTCACTGTCAGCTATGGCAATGGATGGGATATGGCCGAACCCGGGGTGTTCGAGGCCATGCAGACCGCCTGGGCGCGGGGTGATGTCACCACTGCCCAGATTCCCCCGGTGCAGGTGCTGGTCATCTCCGACAGCGCGGCGGTCCTGACCTCATTCAGGCGGGAGTTCTGGCCCAAGGGGTGTCCCGGCGTCACCATCACCGGGCTGCCCGGCCTGGACGAAGAAAGCGACAGCCTGACCGAAATCGATGGCACCAGAGAGACCGCTACCGAAAAAATCTATCTGGACGAGACCGACCCCTCCATCTTCGTGGAGGTGGAAAAAATCACCTATTTCGAGGCACAAGACGAGGAGACCAAACGCATCATGAAACTCAGGATGCTCAACCCATGACCCTCCCCTTGATGG
Source organism: Magnetococcales bacterium WMHbin3 (assembly GCA_002753185.1). Taxonomy (GTDB): domain Bacteria; phylum Pseudomonadota; class Magnetococcia; order Magnetococcales; family Magnetaquicoccaceae; genus Magnetaquiglobus. Next base: position 3,188 of record PDZX01000121.1, on the reverse strand, counting down.
AACTGGGACGGATGGTCGGGTGAGCGTGGCTGGTGGTCGGATAGCTGGAACCTGACGGAACGCTCCGGGGCGTACCCCTGGGTCTACCGGTGGTCGGTTTATGGCAATGCAGCCGAGCCAGCCATCAAGAACCTCGGCATCCGGCCCTTGAACCGGCAGCACATCCTTCCCACCATCACCGAAGGGCCGGGGATGACGGACGGGCAGAACAACTATGGCATCTTGGAGGCCATCGACACCAACACCCTCTTTACCCTGGAAGATTGCCCCTCCCTGAAAAAGCGCTTTCGGAATCTGGGGGTGTCGACAGGCCGGGAGGTCACCTTCTCGCTTGGAAATTTTGATCGCAACCCGGATTGCGGCGGGCTGGTCGTGCGGATTCTGCACTCCTGCACGGTCAAGAACGGCATGGCGACCCTCCTTGGCTGGCGCATCCCGGTGCCGGTGGCCTCTTTCCCCGCCACCGGGAGCCTGCCCCTCGTGAAGGCGAGAAAAACGCGCAAGGGGTGGGGCTACACCAATCTCTACAACGCCCAGGTGCTTAAAAAAAGCACGCTCGAAGTGCTGGGCATCTATCCGGTATAGGGACAAAACCATGTTCGCAACCTACAATTACAGCGCAAACGGCACCCAGCAGGGGGTTCTGGACGACCTGATTGCCATCCTGACCGGCGAGAGCAACGTCAACAACCTCTCTGCCACCTGCAACAAAGGCGCGACCTCCATCACGGCCACCATCCCAGCCGGATGGACCCTGCACGATGCCGCCGCCGGAACCGTGACCAAGGTGATCAAGGCGCCCCTGGCCGATGACGCCACCCGCTTCAAGTACGTGGCCATCATTGCCGACAACGGCGGCTCCGGGGCGTTGCAGACCAACGTCTGGGAGAACTGGGACGCGGTCAACCATATCGGGAGCAACAAGGCGTATGGCTCGGACGCCAACAACTCCAGCCAGCGCATGTCGCAAACCTCGGCAGGCAAACTGCAACTCTCCGGCACGGTCTATATCTTTGCCAGCGCCCGGTTTGTGATGCTGTGCAGCAGCGTCAACGGCAACTGGGGCAGCCCGACCAACAACGGGCCATGCGGCTGTTTCGAACGCACCCGCTTCTGCCCCTGGGACACCCCTGCCGCCGGAATCCCGCCGTTCGTGTTCCTCAACCTGGGCGACATCACCGCCAGCACCTACGGGGCAAGCGCTTATGCCACCACCCTGATCGACAAGAACCGCAACACCATTACCGGTTCCAGTGCCACCCTCAACGTCCTGGCCGGAACGCTCGGCACCCCGTCATGGGTCTTTCAGTGGCTCAACGGCGCTGACCAGAAGACGCCCGATGCCGGATCCGGCTTCACGGTGCCGTTTTTTCCACTGACCCTGGTGAACAGCACCTGCATGCCCGCGCCCTTTGGCGAGATCTCTTCCCTGTGCGACATCTGGTTGATCCCGCAGGGCGTGGCGACCCCCCAGTCCACCATCCAGAAGAATGGCGCCGACTTTTGGTGCATCCCGGTGATGAACTCCACCAAGCTGTTCGTCGCCCGCATGGAGTGACCAATGCGCGCCATCTACCAATATCTGGCCGGGGCTTTCGCATCCGATCTCCTCGATGACCTCGTGGCGATCCTGACCGGCGAGACCCTGGTCGCCAATCTATCCGCCAGTTGCAACAAAAGTTCAACCAGTATCGAATCCGTGGTTCCCTCCGGCTGGACATTGCACGACGAGGCCGCCGGAACCAACGCCAAGGTGATCAAGGCACCCCTGGCCGATGACGCCACCAGGTTCAAGTACGTCGAGATCAACACCAACACGGCAGGGGCGGTTCTGACGAAGGTCTTCGAGGACCACAACGCCACCACCCACACCGGATCCAACCTGTGCTACGCTTCGGATCTGGTCAGCAGCAACCAGCGGGTGTCAACCAACACGGTCGGGACCCTCCACATCTTCTCCAGTGCCCGGTTTTTGCTGCTGGCCAGCCTCTATTCCGGCCTGTGGGGCAGTCCCACCAACTCCGGGCCGTCCGGCTGTTTCGAGCGCACCCGACAGTGTGGATGGGACACTCCAGCCGCCGGTTGGCCGCCGTTTCTCTTTTGCAACCTGGGCGATCTGGCGGCCACCAGCAACGGTCTTTCAGCCTATGCCCCCCGCTACATGGACCGGGCGCGCAATCCGCTTGCCGGATCCTCCGCTCCCTTGTACGGCTTCACCGGCCCGTTCGGCTCGGACGGTTCCAACTCCCAGTTGTCGGTCTTCAAAATGTTTTCCCAGTTGAACGGGATCGATCAGCGGGTGCCGGATGAGACCGGCGGGTACGTCACACCCTTCTATCCGATCACCTTCCTCAACTACTCGGTCATGCCCGAACCATACGGCGAGATCTCCTCTCATTGCGAGATTTGGGTTTTGCCCCAGGGTGTTGCCACCAATCTCGACGTGCTGCAAAAGGGCGGGATCGATTTTATCTGTCTCCAGGCGGCATCTTCATCCAAGACTTTTGCCATGCGCAAGGGATGACCAACATGAACTCCAAGTACAGCTATCTGGCCGGTGCGACCGCCGCCAACATCCTGTCCGATCTGATCGCCATCCTCACCGGCGAGACCAGCGTCAACAACTTATCGGCGAGTTGCAACAAAACCTTCACTACCATCGAGTCCATCACCCCTTCCGGATGGACCCTGCATGACGCATCCGCCGGGACCAATGCCAAGGCCCTCAAGGCGCCCCTGGCCGACGATCCGGCGACTTTCAAATACGTCGTGCTCGACACCAACACCGCCGGATACGTCATCATCAAGGTTTACGAAACCTGGAACGCCTCCACCCACACAGGCACCAACCTGGCTTTCAACTCCGATGTGGTTGGCTACCAGCAGCGGGTTTCCACCACGGTGGCAGGCACCATTTATCTGTTCTCCACGGCCCGGTTTCTGCTGTTGGCCAGCCTCTATTCCGGGCTGTGGGGGAGCAGCACCAATTCCGGGCCGTCCGGCTGTTTCGAGCGCACCCGCCAATGCGCCTGGGATACGGTCACCGCAGGCTGGCCGCCTTATTATTTCTGCAGTTTTGGAGCCTGTCGCAGAATGAGGACAACCGCCGCATGATGTGGTAGACTATCCGCCATTGATCACGTTGGATGCGGGAGGTGGAAATGGCAGGATTTTTTTTGGAACCGGAC
>PDZX01000120.1 GCA_002753185.1 Magnetococcales bacterium WMHbin3 | reverse complement strand
CACGCAGCAGGGCGCCGGCGGTTTCCGGGTGGGAAAACAGAGCCTTGAACAGTCGATCGTGGGGCTGGGCCAAGTCTGTCACGTTGATATTCTCAATTCGCATGTATTGCAGATTATTCCTGCGTCCCGTTTTTCGACTCCTGTTGGTTCCGTTCTCGAACAGTTTGGCTATCTATTGAAAATATTGGAATTTTTTCGACAAAAAAAGCCGCCCGGAAAAGGCGGCCCTGGGGACGAGAAAACCTTGTAAAACTTTAATGGTGAGACGTACAGGAGTCGAACCTGTGACCCGCAGATTAAAAGTCTGCTGCTCTACCAACTGAGCTAACGTCCCATGGCAGAAAAGGCCACTATAGCATGGCCGCAACGAAATGCAAACCCGCTTCGTAAGCATGATGCGATTTTTTTACGCCAACTCGTCCAGCCATGCCATCTGTATGGCCTCCAGAACCTTCTCATTGCAGCGATGGGGATCGTCGGCAAACCCCGGCAACGCCATCACCCACTCCATCAACTCCGTAAACCGCACGGACAACGGGTCCACATCCGGCATGGAGTCCGCCAAGGCGATGGCAATCTCATTGATGTCCGTCCATTTCATCACCGTACTCCCTTTTTTTTGTCCACGCTGATGTTGACCGAATAGGCCGGTATCGTCACAACCAGGCCATCCAGCGTTTCGTCCAGAATCACCTGACAGCCCAAACGGCTGGTGGACGTCAGACCAAACGCCTTGTCCAACATATCCTCCTCCTTCTCGTCGGGAGGATCGAGACGACCATACCACTCCGGATTCACGATCACATGACAGGTGGAACAGGCCACGGCGCCCTCGCACGCCCCCTCCAACGGCAGGTCGTTGGCATGCGCAACCTCCAGCAGCGAATCCCCCGCAGCGGCCTCCACGGTTCGTTGCATGGGCAAAAAGGTGATCCGTATCATCTGCATCCCTCGCCTTACGCGAAATCATCCACCTTGCGACCGGTCATTGCGCCCTGCAGGCTGCGATCCATCCGCCGCTGCGCAAAAAAACGCGTCCCCGCATCCATCTCCCGCACTGCCTGATCGATGGTCGCGGCGGACTGACCCCGCGATGTCTCCCACAGCGCCAGCATCAGCGCCTTCACCCGCTTCAGCTCGTTTTCGTTCAACAGGTCACCGTCGTCCCGCAACGCCGACCCGGCTGCGGCCAGGACCCGTTCCGCCTCCACCCGCGCCTCGTTGAGCAGACGCGCCTCCATGTCCGCCGCGCCATGCCGCATCGCCTCTTGCAGCATGCCGGCAATTTCCTCGTCCGTCAAGCCGTAAGATGGCTGCACCACGATCGATTGCTCCACCCCCGTGGTCTCCTCTCGCGCTGCCACCGTCAACAGTCCGTCCGCATCCACCCGATAGGTCACCCGAATCCGCGCCGCCCCCGCCGCCATGGGAGGTATGCCACGCAACTCGAAACGCGCCAACGATCGGCACTGGCTCGCCAACTCCCGCTCCCCCTGCACCACATGCACCGCCATCGCCGTCTGTCCGTCCTTGAACGTGGTGAAATCCTGCGCGCGCGCCGTCGGAATCGGCGAATTGCGCGGCACGATCTTCTCCACGAGGTCCCCCATGGTCTCGATTCCCAACGACAACGGCGTCACGTCCAGCAACAGCATTTCCTGGGTGTCGTTCCCGCCCAGCAGATCCGCCTGGTGCGCCGCGCCCAGGGCCACCACCTGATCCGGATCCAGATCGGTCAATGGTTCGCGGCCAAAAAACTCCGCCACCAGACGCCGCACCAGCGGCACCCGCGTGGAGCCGCCCACCAACACCACCCCCTGCAACTCTTCCGCGCCGACTCCGCCATCCTTCAAGACGCGCCGACAGATCGGCAGCGTCTTGCGCGCCAACTCCCGTATCCCCGCCTCGAACGCGTCCCGCGTCACCCGGCCCGTGGTCCCGCCCGGCAGCGCGTATGCGACCTCTTCCTCGTCGCTCAGCCGCTCCTTGACCTCCCGCGCCAGCTTGCGGCACGCCTGAATCAGACCCGGTTGCGGATGCTCCTCGCCCAGTTCCCCCAAAAAACGAGCCATCAGCCAGTGATCGAAATCATCCCCGCCCAACGCGGAATCCCCCCCGGTGGCGCGCACCTGGAAAATCCCCTTTTCCAGTTTCAACAGCGAGACATCGAAGGTGCCGCCTCCCAGATCATAGATCGCGTACATCCCCTCGCGGCCCTTCTCCAGGCCATACGCCAAGGCCGCTGCGGTCGGCTCGTTGAGCAGACGCAGCACTTCCAGCCCCGCCACCCGCGCCGCGTCCTTGGTCGCCTGGCGTTGCGCGTCGTCGAAATAGGCCGGCACCGTGATCACCACGCCATGCAACGGCCCTCCCAGCGTATCCTCCGCCCGGCTCTTCAGTTCCTTGAGAATCTCGGAGGAGACCTCCACCGGCGACACCGTGCGTTCCCCCGCCACGATGCGCACCATCCCGCCGGGACCCTCCTCCAGCACATGCGGGATCATCGGGTGCCTGCGTCGTATGTCCTCCACGCCCCGGCCCATGTACCGCTTGACCGAGAGGATCGTCTCCACGGGGTGGCTCGGCGCCAGGTCACGGGCCGTCTCCCCGGTGATGATGCGCCCGTCCGCCCCGTAATGCACCACCGACGGCAAGGCCACCCGGCCATCCTCGTCCGGGATGCACAGCGGTTGTCCCTCGACGCCGATGGCCGCCACCAGGGAATAGGTGGTGCCGAGATCGATCCCCACCACCCGTTTGCGGGCGCCGGGAACCGCCTGATGCGGGTCCGGGGATTTCCCCGGTTCCATGATATCGAGCAATACTTCCATGATGTTTTTCGCCCGTTCCTATTCGAAGGCTTGATCTTCCAGGCGGTCCAACTCTTCCAGGAACCGCTGGTGGTAACGCAACCGGTCGGTGTGGCGTGCGATGCGCGGCAACCACTCCTGGCCATCCGCCCCGAACGCGGCCACGAACATCTCCGCAAGGCGGGCCTCCTCGGCGCGCGCCCGTTGTTCGGCCTCGGCGCGCAACGTGGCCAGGCGTTCATGGGCATCCCCGGCGCCGGGGTCCACCTCATCGAGGGCTTCGCGCTGTTCCATCACCTCGGCCAGAAACGCCGTGTCCGGCGGGATCTTTTCTTCCTGCCATCCGGCCAGGCGCAGCAGGTATCCCGCCCGTTCCAGGGGATGGGTCAGGGTCCGCAATGCCTCGTTGACACGGGTGACGTGTTCCAGGGAGAGGCGGCGTTCCATGGCCCCGCGGCTGGCGAAGAAATCCGGATGCAGGCGTTTCTGCAACTCCCGGTAACGCTCCTCCAGCAGCGTCCGGTCCACCACGAAGCCGACTTCCAGACCAAACAGCCGAAAAAAATCCACCCCGTGATCCACGGGCAGGATGGCGTCACAGGTCCGGCAGAACAGACCCGGCCCGGTGACGCCCCGGCATGACCAGCAGACCACGTTGGCCATCTCACACCTTGAAGGATTCGCCGCAGCCGCAGCGTTCCTTTTCCTTGGGGTTGGTGAACTTGAACCCGGACTTGAACGGCGTGGATTCGAAATCCACCAGGGTTCCGTCCAGGATCACCGCCGATTTGGTGTCCAGCACTACCTTCACTCCGAAGGATTCGAACACCCGGTCCTCTTCATCCAGTTGGTCCGCGTATTCCAGCTTGTAGGCGAAGCCGGAACAGCCGCGGGTGGTGGTGGCGATGCGGATCCAGGCCTCCGGGGTGCCGCGTTTCTCCAGCATTTTTCGGGCCTGGAGCGCGGCCCGTTCGGTCATGACGATCCCTTGCGATTCGGCATCCATCTCGCGTCCTCAACCTCCTTTTTGTTTGCTGCGGTAATCGGCCACTGCGGACTTGATGGCGTCTTCCGCCAGCACCGAACAGTGGATTTTGACCGGTGGCAGGGCCAACTCCTCGGCGATTTCCTTGTTTTTGATGGCCAGTGCCTCGTCGATGCTCTTGCCCTTGACCCACTCCGTCACCAGCGACGAGGCCGCGATGGCCGATCCGCAGCCGAAGGTCTTGAACTTGGCGTCGTCGATGATGCCTTGGTCGTTGACCCGGATTTGCAGTTTCATCACATCGCCGCAGGCCGGGGCGCCGACCATGCCGGTGCCGACGTTGGCGTCCTGCTTGTCGAGGGTGCCCACGTTGCGGGGATTTTCGTAGTGATCCAGTACCTTCTCGTTGTATGCCATGCCGGTCTCTCCTCAATCGGATGCGATGTTCAATGAGCTGCCCATTGCAGGTCGTGCGGATCGATGCCATCCTGGACCATCTCCCACAACGGGGACATCTCCCGCAGTTTGTTCACCCCTCTTGTCACGATTTCGATCACATGATCCACCTCCGCCTCGGTGGTGAAGCGGCCCAGGCCGAACCGGATCGAGGTGTGGGCCATCTCTTCGCTCACCCCCAGGGCGCGCAAGACGTAGGAAGGCTCCAGCGAGGCCGAGGTGCAGGCCGAGCCGGAGGAGACCGCGACCTCCTTGACGGCCATCATCAGGGATTCCCCTTCCACGTATTGGAACGAGATGTTCAGATTGCCCGCCACCCTGGAACATACGTCGCCGTTGACCACTACGTGGGTGAGGCGGTTCAGGATGCCGGTGCGCAGCCGTTCCCGCAGCGCCAGGACGCGGCTGTGTTCCGCCGCCATTTCCAGGCCGGCGATGCGGCACGCCTCGCCCAGGCCCACCAGCAGCGGGGTGGAAAGGGTTCCGGAGCGAAAGCCCCGTTCGTGACCGCCGCCGTGGATGATCGGTTTGAGCCGCACCCTGGGTTGCCGCCGCACGTAGAGCGCGCCGATCCCCTTGGGTCCGTAGATTTTGTGCGCGGAGATCGACATCAGGTCGATGTTCTGGGCATTGACGTCCAGGTCCATCTTGCCCACGCCCTGGGCCGCGTCGCAATGGAAGAACACCTTGTGCTTGCGGCAGATGCGGCCGATTTCCGCCAGGGGCTGGATGACGCCGATTTCGTTGTTGACCGCCATCACCGACACCAGGATGGTCTTGGGGGTGATGGCCGCTTCCAGGGTGGCCAGGTCCAGCAATCCGTTGGCCTGCACCGGGAGGAAGGTCACCTCGAATCCTTCGGCTTCCAGGTGGCGGCAGGTATCCAGCACCGCCTTGTGTTCCGTGGTGGGGGTGATGATGTGATTGCCCTTGTCCCGATAGAACTGGGCCACGCCCCAGATTGCCAGGTTGTCGGATTCCGTGGCCCCGGAGGTGAAGACGATCTCCCTGGGATCGGCGCCGATGATGTTGGCAACCTCTTTTCTGGCCGTGGTGACGGCGGCATCCGCTTCCCAGCCGTAGGCGTGGGAGCGGGAGGCCGGATTGCCGAACTTCTCCACGAACCAGGGAAGCATGGCCTCCATGACGCGGGGATCCACTGGAGTCGTGGCCTGGTAATCCATATAAATTGGCATTTTCATGACAGCATGCTCCCTTGTCGCAAGCGATCCACGGATCGTTTTATGGCGGTGATGAATGAATCCACGGCGTGAATATCGGTATTCCAGCCCAGGCTGACCCGCACCGCGCCCTGAATATACGCGGATTCCTCGCCCATGGCCAGCAGGACATGGGAAGGGGTGGTCTTTCCCGACGCGCAGGCCGAGCCGCTGCTGATCGCGCAGCCGGCCAGATCCAGCGCCATCACCAGGGTTTCGCCATCCACGCCGCGTATGCCCACCGCCGTGGTGTTGGGCAGGCGCGGGGCCTCCTGGCCGAAGATGCGCGCGTCGGGGATGACCTCCAACAGCCGGTGTTCCAGGTGTTCCCGCAGGCGGGTGATGGCGGTCGTTTCCGTGGGCAGTTGTTTGCTCACCTCGCTGGCGGCCACGCCGAAGCCGGCGATGCCGGGCAGATTTTCCGTTCCGGAACGGCGGCCCCGTTCCTGTCCGCCGCCCGTCAGTTGGGCGATCAGGGAGATGCCGGAGGCGACGATCAGGGCGCCGGCGCCCTTGGGGCCACCGAATTTGTGGCCGGAGAGGGTCAGCAGATCGGCGGGGAGTTGCTCTTCGTCCATGGGGAGTTTGCCTGCCCACTGGGTGGCGTCCACATGCAGGGGGATCTCCTTTTCCCGGCAGATGGCGCCGATCTCCCGGATGGGTTGCAGCACGCCGGTTTCGTTGTTGGCCGCCATGACCGAGACCAGCAGGGTCCGTGTGTCGATGGCGTCGCGAACCGTTTGCGGATCGACTCGTCCCGTGCCGTCCACGGGCAGGGTATGGATGGTCATGCCCAGTTCCGCCAGTCGGGTGCAGGTCAGCAGGACCGAGGGGTGTTCCACGCCCGATACGACGATCGTGCCGCGCAGGTCGTTGGCCATGGCCATGCCGAACAGGGCCAGGTGGTTGGATTCGGTGCCGCCGCTGGTGAAGACGATGCGGCTCTCGTGGACATCCATCAAGCCTGCCACCTGGCGTCTGGCCTCATCCAGCTTTTGGCGCGCGGCGCGACCGGGGCCATGCACTGACGCGGGATTGCCCATGGTCCCGGCGAGCGCCGCCCGAACCGCGTCGGCGACTCCTGGCCGAGGGGGCGAGGTGGCGTTGTGGTCCAGGTAGATCATCGTCTCGTCTCCTGGTCGCGGGGCGGATGGGGTGGGGGCATGGCGGGGCGTACCTCCTCGATCAGGCTGCCCAGATCGATCGATTCCAGATAGAGGTTGATGTGCGCGCCCAGCCGTTCCCAGAGGTGATGGGTGATGCAGCGGGTTGACTTGATGCACCCCGTCGGGCCGTTCTCGTCGCACGAGGTGGCGCGGATCGGTTCGTCCACGGCGCGGATGACGTCTGCGACCGAGATGCGGGTGGGCGGGGAGGCCAGGCGGTAGCCGCCGCCGGGGCCGCGCACGCTGCGCACCAGTCCGCGTCGTCTGAGTTTCGCGAAGAGTTGTTCCAGATAGGAGAGGGAGATCTCCTGCCGTTTGGCGATATCCGTGAGCGAAACGGGCGCGGCCCCTTCCTGGCAGCAGAGGTCCAGCATGGCGGTCACGGCATAGCGGCCTCTGGTGGTCAGTTTCATGGTTTCTCTCCTT